>NZ_CP015772.1:4377126-5002430 GCF_001654455.1 Niabella ginsenosidivorans | reverse complement strand
TTTTAAACGCGGGGGAATATTGCTGGCAATACTAACGCTTTTGGTATGGATATTACCCGCCTGTAGTATCATGGGCGCTTTGTCTTTTTTGGTAAATTATTTGGACAAAGGCGGAGAATCGCTGAAGTTGTTTCAATACATCGTACCAATGGCCGCAGGTTTTTTAATTTATGCCTGTGTTTCGGCTTTTCCTTATTCTGTTAATAACAGGATCACTTTTTTTATAGCGATCATTTCGGCACTCCTTACCTTTTTATTTTTTGGAAGACCTTTTGTAGTGCCTGTCCTCATTGTTTTAGGTGGTTTTGTAACCAATCTTAGTAAGAAAAGGATTCCCCAGGAGGAAATAAAACCCGGAAAAATACGCTGGTGGAATATCTGGCTTTTTGGGATTATATTTATTCTTGCGGGAGTATTCAGTGAAATGGCCCGTAAGCATGATTGGGAATACAGGAAGCCCGTTAACTTATTTGAGAATACTTACCGCATGGGCAGCCTGGTTTTTGGAGGAGGCAACGTACTGATGCCCATTCTTTATGAACAATATAGTGTAAGGCCGGATGAAGTAAAAGAAAAGAACCCCAATGTTATTCGCATTGATAAAAAAGAAATGCTTACGGGTATAGGATTGGTACGTGCAATGCCAGGCCCGGTGTTTTCAATTGCTTCTTACACGGGTGGGCTGGCGTTAAAGAATATGGGAAATTACTGGCAGGTGGCGGGGATCATTATTGCAATGATTGGTATTTTTTTGCCAAGCGCTCTGCTTGTATTGTTTTTCTTCCCGATCTGGAATATGCTGAAAAAATATTCGGGTATTTACCGGTCGCTTGAAGGCATTAATGCAGTAGTGATGGGTATTATGATTGGATCTACTTTATACATTATGAAAGATCTTTCCTTGTTTAACTTTCAGGGTTTTAATGGTGCTAATCTGCTGGTAGTGGCAGGTACAGCTATCGTTTTGATATTTACGAAACTTCCCGCTCCTGTTTTGGTTTTGTCCTGCCTGGCATTAGGTTATTTTCTGTAATAACCTGATCTTTCAATTTCTTCTACTACATTTTCGGGCATCAGGTAACGGATGGATTTTTTATTACGGATAAGGTTCCTGATCAGGGTTGCGGATATCTCCAGTAAAGGCGCGTCCAGTATTGTAATACGATCAGCTATTTCTAAATTGATTATAAAGCCTGGACGATTATATATTAATATATTATAATTTTCTATTATATATTTATAATTTTTCCATTTTTCTATATTTTGAAAGCTATCTCCGCCTAATATTACTGAGAATTCATGTTGTGGGTACTTTTCTGACAGATGTGCTAAGGTAACAGCTGTATAAGAAGGTCTGGGCAGGTGAAATTCAATATCAGAAGCCTGCATGCGAAGATCATCTTCTATAGCCAGCTTTATTAGGTGGAGGCGTTGATTTTCATTTAAAAGTGAGGCAGACTCCTTTAAAGGGTTTTGAGGAGATACAATAAACCATATTTTTTCTGTAAACCCTTCATTCAGTATATGACTTGCAATAATTAAATGCCCATGATGTACAGGGTTAAAGGAGCCAAAAAATAATCCGATTTTCATTCACAGTTAATTTATGGTATCCACTACAATAAAACGAGCTTCATCAAGTCTTAAACTTAAGGTATATCCTGCTACAGATATAGAAATAGGGTCATGGAGTGGAGCAATCTTTATAACTTCTATCTCTTCCCCTGGTAAACATCCCATTTCCATCAGTTTCAGGAAAATATCTTCTGTTGTAAACTTCTGTATCCGGGCACGCTGGCCAGGTTTTAATTCAGACAAAAGCAGGTCTTTTTCTTGTTCCATCTTGCAAATCTAACTATTGTAGGTTGTCTTTTATTTACGAATTTTGAAAATTATGATACTTAAAAACGCTCCGGTGGTCCAGTTTTCTTTTAACGGCAATGTCGCTCTTTCTGAAAGGAAAAGGCTTAAAGCTTTTATTATTTCTCTGTTTAAAGAGAATGAACAGCCTTTGGACCTTTTGCATTATACATTTTGTACTGATGAAGAAATTCTGGCCATTAACCAGCAGTATCTCAACCATAATTATTATACTGATATTATAACGTTTGACTTACGGGAAAGATCTACAGATGCAATGGTCGGAGAAATTTTCATTGGTGTAGATACTGTACGTTCTAATGCGCAATTTCTTGGCGAACCTTTTTTAAGGGAATTGCACCGGGTTATTTTTCATGGCGTATTGCATTTGTGCGGATATAATGATAAATCCGAAGAGGAGCAGGCAATTATGCGTAAAAAAGAAGATGAATGTTTATTAAAGTACTTTCGATAACCATTTGTTCCACGTGAAACAATTAGGGGAACACTCAAATCTAACTGCACTTGAGTTTGCGGGCCTCTGACTGTTAACCAGAGGCTTTAACCGGTTGAGTTTTATTGAGTGATTAACCCTTAATAGCCAGGTTTTTATTTTATTGGCTCAGGTAAAATAAAAGATTAAATTATTGTTTTCCATTAAATGAACCTTTGAATTGCCATATCTATATTAATGCTGTTAAGAGAGCAAAGGCTCCTAATTTATAATGAGTATTAATCACATACATCTATATAAGACTTGGTAGGTACGGCTGCGTGGACAACCAAAATTATTGTCAATTTAAAACGGGTATTCTGTTCCACGTGAAACAATATTTGTACTTCAGAAGGAGAAGAACTTAAAAAGCTTTCAGTATTATGGAGATTGCTTATTTAAGACCGTTTAAACCTTTAGATTGCATTATAAGTAGTATATCAAGCTCAGCCTTGACAGAACTTTGTCGTTTTAATGAGCTTAAATGAAATGCTTTTTATGATTGCTGCCAATGCCAGATTACATGATGCGACGGAACAGGTACGGGATGACATCTTCAGGGTAATCCCTAAGGAATCAATAAAACAGAGTTGTTGCATAAGTTATCAGAATACTTTACCGGGAATTTTACGACCGTTCCACGTGAAACATCTCTTTTTATTGATTCGCTTTTTTGTATCTGTTGCATAAATTCTTATAAATAGTAGAATGGTGTAACTTTGTAAATTATGTTTCCGGAATATGATGTAATAGTTGTCGGGGCAGGGCATGCAGGCTGTGAAGCTGCTGCTGCTGCTGCTAATATGGGCTCAAGAACGCTGCTGGTTACCATGAACATGCAGACAATTGCTCAAATGAGCTGTAATCCGGCAATGGGTGGAATAGCAAAGGGACAAATCGTTCGGGAAATTGATGCGTTAGGGGGGTATTCAGGTATTGTTACCGACCTTTCTATGATTCAATTCCGCATGTTGAACCGGTCAAAGGGCCCGGCCATGTGGAGCCCGCGTGCACAAAGCGACCGGATGCTATTTGCTGCCAAATGGAGGGAAATGCTTGAGCAAACGCCTAACCTGGATTTTTACCAGGATATGGTAAAGGGTTTGTTGGTAAAGAAGGATAGGATAGCAGGTGTAATTACCGGTTTAGGACATGAAATACATGGAAAGGCGGTAGTATTAACTAATGGGACTTTTCTGAATGGAATTATACATATCGGGGAAAAACAATTTGGCGGTGGAAGAGTAGCTGAGAAAGCTGCATCGGGTATCACAGAGCAATTGGTTTCCCTGGGATTTGAAAGTGACCGGTTAAAAACAGGCACGCCGCCAAGGGTAGATGGCAGAAGTCTTGATTACTCAAAAATGGAGATACAGGATGGAGATACTGAGATAATAGGCTTCTCTTTTATCGACACCCCCAGGATCAAACCCGAACAACAGCGCTGTTGCTGGATCACTTACACTGATCAGAAAGTGCATGATATGCTGAAAACGGGTTTCGACCGGAGCCCGATGTATGCCGGCCGTATTGATGGTGTGGGCCCCCGCTACTGTCCGAGCATTGAAGATAAAATTAACCGTTTTGCAGACAAAGAGCGCCATCAGCTGTTTGTAGAGCCGGAAGGCTGGAATACAGTTGAGATCTATGTAAACGGATTTTCTACATCGCTTCCGGAAGAAGTTCAGTTTGCCGCTTTAAAAATGGTACCCGGGTTTGAACAGGTAAAATTATTCAGGCCAGGGTATGCTATTGAATACGACTATTTTCCTCCTACTCAGCTCAAAAACACATTAGAAACAAAAATAATATGTAATTTATATTTTGCTGGTCAGATCAACGGAACAACAGGTTATGAGGAAGCTGCCTGTCAGGGGATCATGGCTGGTATTAATGCTCATTTAAAAGTAAATGAACAGGAGCCGTTCACATTGAAACGTAGTGAGGCTTATATTGGGGTGCTTATTGATGATCTTATTAATAAAGGAACTGAGGAACCCTACCGGATGTTTACTTCGAGGGCGGAATACCGTACCCTGCTTCGCCAGGATAATGCAGATGCACGCTTAACTCCTATAAGCTATAAATTAGGATTGGCTTCCCAGGACAGGATGGATAAAGTACGGCAAAAAAATGAAAATATTGCCGGTATTAAGTCTATTTTGAAAGAAGTGGCATTAAAACCTGATGAAATTAACGGATTCCTGGCTGATCTCCATTCTTCGCCCATACAGGAAAAACAACGGGCAGAAAAGATCCTGTTAAGACCTGACGTGGAATTAGAGGAACTAATAGAAGCTGTTCCTTATCTGCAGGAAAAGGTAAAAAATTATTCAAGAGAGGAGCTGGAGCAGGCATCTATACATATCAAATATGAAACCTATATTGAAAAGGAAAAAGAACTGGTAAACAGGATGAGCGAGATGGAAGACCTTGCAATTCCCCAAAGCTTTGATTATTCAAAGCTTAGCTCCCTGGGAAACGAAGCAAAAGAAAAGCTAAACCGTATTAAACCGCAAACACTGGGACAGGCCAGCAGGATTTCCGGTATAAAACCAAGCGATATACAGATCCTGATGGTATATATGGGCCGATAGAATTTTGCGATCTGCCGGCATTTCTGGTAATGGCACTAACATAATTTGAACCTTTTATTTTAAACTATTGAATCTGCATGATCCGAAGACTGTTGCTGCCAGCATTTTTATTAGTTCTTATAGATTTCTGCCATGCACAAACGGGCCCTGAGCATCTTTCGGGGTTTCTGACAACGTCGATAACCTATAAATACGCTCCCAAATGGATGGCATATATGGAAATGCAGGCACGGTCCATTGAGCAATTCAAGACCATCGATTATTACGAAATAAAAGGGGGAACCGGTTATAACTTTAATGAAAATAGCCAGGCGCTGATCGGAATTGGCCGGTATGCTACCTATAAACAAAAAAGCCTGTCGCAGGAAGAACTGAGACTTTGGTTGCAATATACTTTTAGTCATGCTGTTTCAAGAATAGATTTTGATCACAGGCTAAGGGCAGAACAGCGGTTTTTCCATCAATTGAAAACGGCACAAAGAACCAATGACCAGCGATACCGTTACCGGTTAAGCGCAACAATACCTGTTAATAAGAAGAGAGTGATCGCAAAGACCTTTTTTGTAAATGCGTTTAATGAGTTGTTTTTGGGCCCTAAAGAAAATGCGTTTAAAAGGAACCGCGTTTATTCAGGAGCCGGGTATCAGTTCAACGGGAATATTGGAATGACGGCAGGGTACCTGTGGCAGCGGGAACTGTCACCGGTAGGCAACAGAAGCCTGCATTTTATCCAGTTGGCTGCCAATATTGTTATAGATCGCTGGGCAGATAAGGATAAACGGATCTTTGTTCCGGTAATAGATTAATTTATTAAAAATGGCATAAAAAACATATTATTGCCATTTTATGTGGTAGCATATTAGGGTTAAGTAGAGATCTATCCGGATATACTTCTTTGATGCTGAATACAGCCGCGGCCTCATTTGACTTTAATGAATAGAATGAAAAAATAAAATGATAAGCTACAGCAACCTGACACCAGCAGATATTCAACGAATTAAATATTGGAGGCGCAGTATACGTGGCGGAGCCATCAGTGTTTTTATTGCCGGAATTTTATGTATTATAATGGCTGTTTTTTCTGTATGGGCTGTTGTAGTGTCTAATAGAACAACTACGGATAGTACCCTGGATTTTATTTTTTTGATAATGCTCTTATTATTGGGTGGCGGTGCTTTTTTTATGATCCGGTTTATCGGGTTTGTGCAAAAAAACAAAAAAGCAAAAAGAGCTCTTTTGTCCGGGCAAAAAATGATCGTTCAGGGAACAATTGAAGTGGCAAGACCTGATAACAGGCGCCTTCATTATATTATTGATGGGCAAACCTATGATGTAAATATTATTCCCGGTGGAGATAAAAGATATTTTGGAACGTTATACAGGAATCTATTTGGTATAACCACATTGCAGCATACACCTGTAAAAATGGAATTGCTAAAGCAGGATGAGCAGCAGTATCTTTTATTAAATATTTTTTATACAGAATATAATACAGCAGGCAACAAAATAACAGCAGCAGAACCAGGAGATTTTGCAGGAGGGCAGGAAATGGTTTTCAGCTCGTTTTATATTTCCTGGGCATTTCTTTTTATGCTATTCATCATCACCCCTATTATAGGGCCTGGTCCGGCTTTGATCACGACCGGATCAATGTTCCTCCCGTTCATATTAGGCCCCGCGATACTGGCAATTTTTAAATGGCGGCAATTGAAGCAATCCGATAAGAGATGGCTTATTGAAGGGATTGTAACAGAAGTGATCACAGCAAGAGAAAAATTTACCAAGGGTGGAAGCTATACCACTCTGTACTGGTACCGCATTGGCTCGGAATTGGTTTGTTCCTATAAATCGGGCAATACACCGGACGGATTCAATACCGGGGATAAAATTTGCGCTGTTTTTCAATGCAAGGAGAACGGGCAGATATTCCGGTTAATAGATATTCTATCAGCAGCAAAAAGTTAAAAACACCTGATGGTTTAAAAACTGCTTACGCGCGATCTGTTTATGTGTTGGTCGGGTATGTGTGCTTAAATAAAAACGGCCAGTGATGTATTAATAGTTACGGGCTGTTAAAACACTAAAAACCGGGCTAATATTTGAGCCCGGCTTTTAGTATTCGTTTATGTATAAGCTATTTTTAGTAAAGAAGTAGCCCAGATTACTGCAATTTATTGTAGTAGAGAAATGAAACGATTAGTACTACCAGAAAAACAGCAGGTGTTACAATTGCTTGTGCAGGGTTGCCGGAAGAGGCGTGAGCAATAACCGCTGAAACGAGGCTAATTGTAAAACCAGCGTAAGCAAATTGCTTAAAGCCTTTGGGAGCAAATGGAAGCAGCAAGGCCAACGCGCCTAAAAATTTTGCTATTGCCAGTTCAACCCTGAAATAACCCGGAAAAACCCAGGTGGCTGAACGTTGCCTCCATTCCAGGCTGTCAGGTACATAAATGCGCTGGACAGCATCATTAAGGAAAATAACCCTGTTGTAATCCAGAAAACGATTTTATCTTTTTTCATTGTTCCTTGTTTAATTGAACTCAGTAATGAACTCTTCTTTTGGCGTGCGTACTTTTTTCAGGTTTACCAGCCAATCGTTTTGCTCGTCTCTGTAACCGAGTGGTAAAATCACAACACTTTTTAACCCTGACTGGTCAAGTCCGAGAAACATGTCCAGCTTAGCTGCGTCAAACCCTTCCATAGGAGTAGCATCTACTCTTTGCTCTGCTGCAGCTGCAACGGCTATCCCTAATGCGATATAGGCTTGTTTGGCCGCATGGTTTTTATGCCATTCCTGTCCTAACGGCTCTAACACGCTCCAATAGCGTTTTTTAAAGTCATCCATTGCGTTTTCAGGCAGGTTGCGTTCGCTTACAACCAGAGAAGCAACCTTATCGATCTTATCGTAGGAATAACTATCCCAGGCTGCAAATACCAGCAAGTGTGAGCAGTCGGCAATCTGGCTCTGATTATTGGCAATGATCTTTATTTGTTCTAATTTTTCTTTATTACTGATTACAAAAACTTTGTAGGGTTGTATTCCTGCTGATGAAGGAGCTAAACGCACTGCTTCCAGTATATAATTAATTTTTTCCTGCGGAACCGGTTGCCCGTTCATTTTTTTGGTAGCATAGCGCCACATTAAATTTTCCAGTAAAGTCATATTGCTGTTTTTTTATGATTAAAATTGTTAGCGCAAAATTATTTATTTTTGCTTTCTTATTGTAATCAGTTACCTTTTGGTAATCAGAAAAAACAGCAATGAAAAAGAAAGAACACAAAGAATGCTTGACCATGCTGATACCAGTAAGAGATACGCTGGACGTTATTAGCGGAAAATGGAAGATTTTAATACTGATCTCAATATGGAACGGTAACAAACATTTCAGGGAAATAGAGCGCAGCATTCCAAAGCTTACTACCAAGGTACTGGCAAAAGAATTAAAAGACATGGAAGATAACCAGCTAATAACCCGAACGGTTATTAACGGGTTTCCTGTAAGAACAGAATATACGCCAACCGAATATTCCCAGACCCTGAAAAAAGTAATTAAGGAACTGCATCGCTGGGGTACCAATCACAGGAAGCAAATTTTAGGAAAGCAGGAGGTTGGGTACTAAATGATTCATTCTGTTGCAGCAAAGAGCCTTCTTCTTTTTTACAGTATCCTGCCCAGGAACTCTTCCAACCCTTCTTCCCGTCCCAGTCCCAGTTTTGTTTGATCCGGTATTTGGTCATACGTACGCTTTTGGGCTCTACATGCAACAGGGAGGCGATCTGCTTGGTGGAAAGCTGCATATAGATATAGGCACAATACTTCAGGTCAAGTGACGTTAGCTTTTGTTCTGCCTGTTGCTGCAGCCGGTTAAAAAATTCCGGGTGCAGGTCTTTGAATTCCGAGCGTACTTTTTCAAAGTCCTCGTCCACACGGCTTTCTTCATGTACAATCTTTTCCAACTGGCGCAATGCCGCTTCGCTGCCCGGTTGTGCCAACAGTTTTTCCTTCAGGCCCTGTAGCAGCTCATTCTTATGCTCTACCTGTAACGCACCGGCCAGCAATTCTTTTTGCATTTGTTCCTGCTGTGCTTTCAATAACTGCTGTTCTGCCTGCAGCCGGGCGGCTTCTTCCTGCTGCAGCCGGGATTGCAGTTCTGCTTCGTGCTTTTCCAGCCGCAGGCGTGCTGCCTCTTCTTCCTTCAGGCGGGACTGCAGGCGTGCTTCTTCTTTTTCCTGTCGTAACAGTTTTTCCCGTTGCAGGGAGTAGCGCAAACGGAAATGGTAGGCCAGGAACAGAAAGCTCAGCCCTGCTATTGCTATAGCAGCTATTCCAAGATACAGCTGATTTTGTTTACGCCGGAACGCTTCCTGTTGTTTCAGAAGAACGATCTCTTTTTCTTTTTTCTCTGCCTGGTAACGCGCTTCCAGACGGTGTATTGTTTCAATCCGCCGGGTATCAAACTCCTTTTTATAATAGGACAGGTATTGTTTATAATAAGCAAGCGCCTTTACCGGATCTCCCTTTTGTTCTGCCAGTATCGCCAATCCTTCATATAGTTGCTCAGCCACATAATAATCCGGGGGGTCCATAGCATTAAAAGAGGCCTGTGCCCGCAGGAGCATCTGTTCTGCCTGTGCCCGTTTTCCCTCCTGCAGTGCATATTTGCTCAGCATTGTATAGCAGTTGATGAGCATGCGTTTCTCTCTTAATGTATCGGTAATATTTGCCAGGGCAAGATTTACATATTTTACAACAGTATCTTTTGATGGCGGAAAATGATCCATATATACCTGCGCAGTAAATAAAGCTGACAATATAGCCGGATCGCGGTTCGTTGGCCCGTAAGAAGAATGTAACAGGAATGTAGCGGAGTTTTTAAAAGCGTACAGCGCCGAATCCAGAAGCGCCGGATCTTTATGTGCTCCTTTTTCATAGCAATCCAGATAAGCTGTGCCGTTGATCTGCCAGGCAGAAGACAAGAGCTCTTCTTCACCTGCCTGCTGCGCCTGTTGTAGTGCCAGGCGGGCATATAGTTGTTCTTTATCCAGGTCCTCCCTCTCCGAGTAAATGCCAAAATACAGGTAATAAATGCCTGCACGCAGGCGTGCTCCTTCCGGCAGCCCTTCCAGATAATCTAATGCCTGATGCCAGCTTTGCACCGCCTCTTCCGGACGGTTTTCAATGTTTTGCAGCCAGCCCTTTCTATACCAGGCCAAACCTCTGACCATCCGGTTCTTTGTTTGCCCTGCATACCATAGTGCGCTGTCTACTGCCTGCGCCGTTGCTGTATCACTTTCTGTGCTGAAGTATACATTAGACAGATAGCTAAATACGTAAGACTGTACAGCGGCATCTCCACTACGGCGGGCCAGCTCCAGTGCCCGGCGTCCATAATCCCGCCCTTTTTGCGAATCACTCTTTACATAAAGAGCGGCCAGCTGTGCCATCACCTGTGCCTGCTGGCTTATGGGCAAACCAGGTTGCTGCAATTGCCGCAGCAGGGTGTCGCCCAGCATATACTGTGCACAAAGAGACCGGCAAAAGAAGAAAAAAAACACGCTGGTCAGCAGGAAAAGATGGCGGATCCGGTTCATAAAGGCTGTGCGAAAATAAGTAATAATCCCGCTGTTTTTTCAAAGTTTGCCGCAAAGATATGTACATGATAAAAAATCGAATAGTATTATAGATTAATAATCAATGCATATTTGGGGTTGTAGTCGCTTTGTAGGCGCTGATTTTTAATAGTGTAGTCACCTCGTAGGTGCTATAAGTTTGGAAGGGGGTTAATACCGCGGCATTTTTGCTAAAAGTAAAATGCCCATGACTGCAAAACAATTATCTATTCTTGCATACTTCACATTCATTGGATGGGCAATTTCTTATATCCGCTTTATAAAAGGAGCCAAAAGTAACCTGCTGCAGTACCATTTAAAGCAATCCCTTGGCCTTATCGTGCTGAGCGTTCTGTATGGCCTGGTGTTGCGCCTGCTGGCGTTAGCGGCACCGGAAGCCGCTGCCGTGCTGACCTGGGCAGGCATTGTGCTCTTTATTTTATTAGTAATGGGCATGATCAATGCGCTGAATGAAACTGAGCGGCCAATTCCTTTCATCGGCCGGTTTTTTGAAAATAGATTTCCTTTTATCCGCTAAAACCCCTCTTTAATAAGCAGCAATAATGAAATCCTTCTTATTCCTTTTCTTTTTGACAGCCGCCGGCCTTTTCACATCGGCACAGGATTCCCTTTATGACGGCGGCTCTCCCTTTGTGCTGGGATTTGCCCGGGTAGAAAAGGGAAAAGACTATTACTATATTGATACGCTGGGGCGTTACGCTTTTGACCGCTTCCTGAACGGAAGCACTCTGCTCCTGTCTGATGAAAACGGCAGTTTGCACGAGGGTGATTCTACCCTTCTGCCGGAAAACACCCTTCTGGTCAGCCGCAAAGGACGGCTGGGTCTTTTAAGTCCTGAAGGAAAATGGCTGTTGCAACCGGAATACGATTCCATCGACACCCGTTCCCGTACGGAATGGGTGGTAAAGAAAAAAAACACCCAATCCCTGTTTACGCCCTCCAGCTTCCTGCTGCCCTTCCGTTTTGAGGAAGTATATAACATGAACGGCCGCTACTTTAATGTACGGCTGCAGGATCAATGGGGGGTGTATGACCGGGAGGCTAATCGCCTGACGGTACCATGCAGCTATGAGGATATGGATTATTGTTATGGCTGCGAGGAAAAAGGTGATTATTGTTTTGCAAAAAAGAACGGAAAATGGGGCGTTATTGATTTTAACAATAACGTGCTGCTGCCTTTTGAATACGACCATGAGCATAGCAATATGCGCAGCGATGAATGGGTGGAATGTTTTTATCAGAACGGTAAGCAGCTAAGCATTAACCTGAGAACAAAAGAAACAGATACCTGTAATTGTAATGAAACCAACGAAAATGAGGAAGAGAAAATGGCAGGTGGTTTTATGATTAAAAACAAAAACGGCAAGTATGGTTTGCTGAATGCACAAGGAAGGTTAATCCTGGATTATCAATATGATTACATCCGCTATGATGCTGATACATCAGGTACCTACCTGCCTGCGCCCTTTGCTGCTATTACGAAAAACGGTAAAAGCGGGGTGGCAGATACTACAGGAAAAATCATTATCCCACCAATCTATATGAATGCTTTTAGCTACATGAAGCAGGGGGATTTGTTTTATACCGAGGTTAGAGGGAAAGAGCGTTTTTTTGATAAAAAAGGAAATTTAATCCTTCCTGGGTATGATTCTCTGGAGCGAACCGATATGCCCGATGATTATCCGGATGCTCCTGGTCTCATAAAGATCCGGCAAAATGGGTTACTGGGTTTTTATAATGCTTCTACAAAAACGTTGGTAAAACCAAAATACACGCATATCCATTTCTTTGATGCACAACAGGCGCATTCCATTATAAACGTACAGGCAGGCAAAAAAGAAGGATATATTGATGTGAACGGAAAAGTAATCGTTCCCCCTGTGTATGATCATGTTTTTCAGGATAACCCTGATTCTGATTTAGTAAGCGTAAGCCGGGGGGAAGGCCAGGGAATATACCGGATATCCCAGCAAAAACTGATCATTCCAACAATTTACCAGGATGTAACAGTATTGCAGCAACGCCTGTTTTGGGTACAGGGTAAGAACGGGAACGATAATAATAAATGCGAAGGCCTGATCGATTTTTCCGGCAAGGTACTTTATGCACCGGTGCCCTACCAGGAAATAGAAGTGATGGATTCCGTTAATCGCTTTATCCTGGTTTCCCGCAGGGATACCCATACATCAAAAATAACATACACCCTGTTCAATGCACTTACCCGGGAACAAACGCAGCTGCCCTACGATACTATACTAATAGGTGGCAATGCAGATCTGCTGGGGGTACAGATCGCCAAAGGCCGGTATGCGCTGTATGATGCCGTTGCGGGTAAAATAGTAAAAGGGGCGTATACACAAAACGGTTACCCGGAGGTCGTATATCCGTATAATAACAATGCACTGGTCATGAAAGACGGCAAATGGGATATAATCCGGAAAGACGGCAGCACTTTTTTTCACCTGCAATATGATTTTGTGCAACTGTTTCCCCCGGGCATTATTATGGTTGCCAATAAAAAAGCACAGGAAGAAAAAGAAGTAAGGATCGGCGATCCGGCGGTTGTAGATTCAATACCCCGCATCACCGAAGCCAGAGGTAACGGGTTATACAACTATGTGTATGGTTTTGCAGACAGTACCGGTAAACTGGTTGTGCCCTTAGCATACGATACCTATGAATGGATAAATATCAGGGATTACGTTAATAACGACACTACCTTATTGTTGCTGAAAAAAGACAGCAATGATTATGGGCAATATCTGAAAGGCTGCGCCGCTGCAGACGGAACAATTATTGTGCCGGCGGAATATAAAGAAGTAATCCCAACAGAAGATAAGAAAGGATACCTTGTAATAAAGCACAACAAATACGGCATCATCAGCGCCCGTGGTAAGACCATACTACCGGCGGAATTTGACAGTATTTTATACAGCGGGCAGAATTTTTGGGGTGATGCAGCCCCTATCACTTTTCCTGTAGCCGCTTTAAAGGATGGTGTATATCGCTATTATGATGCGATGGGGCGCCCGTTACCGTGCCGGTTGAAAGGAACTATAGACTTTACACCTCCTTACGATGTTAGAGATCTTTCTATAACGGAATCTGATGAATGGAAGTCGCTTGCAGCTGCGGACACAACAACAGCAAGCAATATCGGCACGGTCAACAAAACAGGTGTCGGAACAGCAGTAGTACCTCCTGTTTCGGCTGAAGACGTACTGCCGGAAGATTCAGCTGTCAATGAACAGGGAGCACCACCGGCAGTCAGTAAGGAGCCGGCATACACAGCTGTGGCTGTGATGCCGCAATATCCAGGCGGTGAAAAAGCGCTGCAGCAATATATTAAAACGCACCTCAGACCCCAAAAAGCTGTACAGGGCAACGTGCTGGTAGCGTTTATTGTTGATAAAAAAGGAAAGATAAGAGCAGCGCATGCATTAAATGATATTGGCGGTAGCTGCGCGGCAGAAGCAGTACGGGTTGTACAAACGATGCCGGATTGGATACCTGGCAAACAGAACGGAGCAACCGTAAATGTAAGAAGGGTCATTCCTGTAATATTTATGCCAGAAAAATAAAACAGCGACAGCGGCCCCTGATGTTTAACTATAGGCCAGCAGATGCCCCAAAAACATAAAGAAAAATAAAAAAGCTCAATCATTATTATACATCTATCCCGGAAAAGAAAATGGATGTAAATTTTACGATCCACTTTAATGGAAGAATATAAAGAAATAATGCTTTTGAAAAAAGATCAAATAGAATCAGGATACTCCGGGGCTATAAAAAGGATGCCGCTGAAGCTGAATTATTTATTACCGCTCCTGTTCTCCTTCTGTCATGCACAAAAAACGTATAATGATTTACAGGGAGCCGGATACAAGGGCAATGTAAAAACGATTACTATTTACAGTTATTCAGAAGATTCTGCTTCTGTGGCTGATCGTTTAAGATTAACAGGGAAAGTGGTTTTTTATTATAACAGGGTGGGCAATGTGGATTCTTCGAGTCAATACTTAAAGTGGCGCGCTAACGGTAAATTAGAAAAGTTGTATGACACGTACATAAGTTTTCAGAGGGGGAAAAGATTGGAGGTGACCCATAATTATCTATGTGATGAAACAGATACGACAAAACAAATCCTGATAAATGATAGTATTTACAAAACCAGCAGTACTAAAAAGTGCAGTAAACAAATGATCATCACAGAATGCAATATAGATGGTGAAGGCAAACTCAAAAGAATAAAAATGTCAGTATTTGAAAAAGGCACCTGTCCCGTTTTAACTCAAACAACCGAGTACTATGGGAAAAGAAGTGATGGCTTCTATTCCGGATGCATTGTTACAATTACAGACAAGTTGGATAAAAATGAAAAAACAATATTCCATAGTACATACGCTGACTTTGATAAACATAGAAATCCAGGAAAAATAATATACACAGGCACCAGTAAAGGCGAGCCTCCCAAACAGACAATGGAAATTTATGAATATCAATATTATTAACCGCAACACACTTCTAAAAATGAATATTACGATACAAGTGAGGTGGATGGCAGCAATAGAAGATCCGTTAAAATAATAAAAGAAAACAGATTGAATAAAACAGTTATAATAAGCTTCCTGGCAATTATTATTTTCGCGCAGTTTTCATTCGCACAGACAATAAAACGGCAGGAGAATGAGAGCATAGAACAATTTGCGGACCGCATCCGGCCGGATTCTTCAACGCTCATTGAGCACCAGATTTTTGAAACAAAAAATTTTGATCCAAAAAATGCTATACTGGCCTTTTATCAAAAGACGATCACTGAAACCTATCAAACGGGTACGTATACAGACCATGATCAATATAATATTATTTTGGGTTATTTATACCTGCCGTCCACGGAGAATAATTACCGGAGGATACTGATTGATACGATTCCTCCGGATGGCGGCGACCCGGAGATCCTTTCCGTATTTTATGTGAACGCAGATAAGGATACTGATAAAGAATTAGCCGTACTCTGCAAATATGAACAAAGACATTATGATTACGGGGGCGCTTTTTATGAAACGTTTATCTATGATTTTGACAAAAAGAGCAACCGGTTTACTTATTTAGAAAAACTAAGCGATAAGCTTTTTGGCTGTGAATGCGGCTTTCGCGATGGGCGTAATGAAACGGCTAAATATAAAACAGCAAAGGACGTGCGGGAAGGATTGAGAAAAATGGGGTATTAAAGCGATTAACAAAAAGGAGGATTTTATGGGCAGGAAGGGTACAACTGTTAGCAGGATGAAAATGAAAAGCATCATTCTATTATGGATATTTATCCCGCTGTTATCTTCCGGACAAGGCACGCCAGCCCGGACCGGGAAACAGAAAAGTGGAATTAAAAACGGCATTCTGAACAAAGCAACAGAACAATACGACCATTGCTGGAAGGGATTTATAGGGTCCGGGATCCCGGTTTTTATACATTTTTGTTCCCACAGCATCCGTTACGGGAAATACGGGAACATAGTGTCCGGTGAAATTATTTATCTTAATACAAAGAAGCAGCAACCGATTCCGCTCATTGGCTATACAGACTCCGGCAAGCATTTTATATTGTCAGAATACGCAAAGGATGGAGCGGTCACCGGCATTATTTACGCGAATGCAGATAAGGAAACCCTTAAAGGAACCTGGTCAAAACCCTCATCAGAGAAAACGTACATTCTGCAACTAAAAGCCTGTGACACGTTAATTCGTTCACAGGATATTACAACAAACCCCGAGGATATCTTTGGCAATTATTATTACCGGTACGGAGAAAAAGGATATTCAGGCGAGCTTAAATTAAGAAAGATCAATGATCAGATTGCCCTGTTTTATATGTTTTCAGTGACCAGCGCGCCTGCAAGAAACATGGCCGACCTAATAGACAATGACACAATTCCCATACCCGCGGCCACCTTTACCTATAAGGTTCCCGATACCGACGGTTGCAGGATAAAAGTGCAATTTTTTAAACAATTCGTTGTTGTAAGCTATCCTGACGAGGACGCTTGCAGGAATGCATTTGGCCACAATGCAACATATGAAGGCATTTATTATAAAGTGCCATTATTGCCCGGCAAAAAACGAACAGACAGGAATAAAAACTTTTGATAAGCAGAAGAGGCTCTTGTATCATCTTTGATCATTTATGGAATTAAAATATTTTATATTTTGTTTATTCGCCCCCGGTTATATATGCAGCGCGCAGCAGCATACGGATTTACAGGAATACGGGTTAAAAGGAAATCTAAGAAAGGCAACCATTTATAACTATTGGAATGTGCCTGCTTCCTTAAATAAGGACAGCGCTGTATTGTATGATGAAGAGATCTTTTATTTTAATAAGCAGGGAAATACTGATTCTGTTTTATCATTTACAGGTTCCGGCCCTGAAGACGAGTTAATAAAAAAGCAGAAAACCACGATAACATACAGAAATGGCAGGCGATCAGAGGTCGTTTATAATTATACTTCCGGGGAAACGGATACTGTTCAGCGGATGGTGTTAAATGACAGCACCTATAAAACAAATCTTACCAGTAAAACCGGGGGGCAAACAACCTTTCAGGAATTTCATCTTGACAAAGATTACCGGGTTTATAAAACACAGATCACGGTATTGGATCAAAATAAAAAGCCTGTACTCACTCAATCTAATGAAATATGTGAAAAAGACAATAGCGGTTTTTACCATACAGCAATTTGCAGCTTCTCTGATCTTGATAACGGGGCAAAGAAAAAGACAGCCATCATTTACAGTGGTTTTGACAGATATGGCAATCCGCAAAAGACTGTTCTTACCCATACAGGCAAGGACAATAAGCTCGAAATGCGCAGGTACAAATTTGAATATTATTGAACACGATTAAAATAACAATGCTATAATTTATGAGATATCTGTTTTTTTCTGGTTTGACGCTGTTGTTTTGTGCGAACTATTGCCTGGCGCAGGAACCGGCCTGGCTGGTGCCGCCCGGAGATTCGTTCAACAGCATCGGCCGTTTTTCTGAAGGGCTGGCCCATGTAGATTTCCGGGATAGCCGGAGTGTAAGTTTTATAGATACCTCCGGCAGGGTAAAGTCCTGGAAGGAGCCCTTTGACGATGCCGGCAATTTTCATAATGGCCTTGCATGGGTGTATAAAAAAATAAATGGCAAAACACTTTATGGCTTTATCAATAAAGCCGGGGAACTGGTGATCCCGTACCAATATGATGAAGTGGAAGATTTTTCCTGTAACCGCGCCGCCGTGCAGCAGGATGGTATTTGGAAATACATCAACAGGGAGGGCAAAACCGTAATTGGCGATGATTGGGTCATTACCGAGATGCCGGTGATCAATCTGCAGCAGGAACAGGAAATGGAGGACGTTGAACCACCGGCTTTTGCCTGCGGACGGGTACTGTACCGGGATGAGAACGGCCATTATGGTTACCGCGATACTTTGGGGCAGTTCGTCATCCCGGCCCGGGTTGACTATGCCTGTGATTTTACCGATGGCGTGGCCGCGGTGGCCGATACAATACCTGCCCCTGTGATGGAAGATGATGATACGCTGAGCCGGCTGTATAACCGTCTGCCACCCGGCCCGCCACAATACCGCTACCGGCTGATTGATCTAGACGGAAAAACCATCTGTCGGCCAGACAGCAATGTTACTTTGGATCTAAACGGGAACTTTTCTAACGGCTTAATATCGTTTCTCCTGGAAACTGCCGATAGCAGCAACTGGGGCATCATGAATACGCATGGCCAGGTGGTAGTAGCTCCTAAGTACCGCAACAAGCCGCTGCCCTTTTGCGATGGCGTATCCGTGGTGCAGGTGGATGGCGATAAAAGCAAGTGGAATAAAGACGGCTACCTGATCACCTTGGATACCCTAGGAAGAACCATCGCCAGATTTTCTTTAGAAACGCCGTATGGCATTTTATATGATTCCAACCTGGGTTTTCATGAGGGGTTGATAGCAGTGAAGATCGGTGATCTTTGGGGCTATATAAATGCAAAGGGGCGCGTAGTTATCCGCCCGCAATTCCAATCAGCCGGGGATTTTCATGAAGGGTTTGCCGTGGTGATGACCCCGCAGGGAAAAGCAGGCGTTATCCGGAATCCGTTAAACATACACCATTAGTAATATGATTCGAAAGGAACCTGTTACGCAGGAAGATCTTCAAACATTTCTGAAAGGGTACATCCGCACTCAGGCGTTTAGCCTGAAAACTGGCGTCTTTCTTATCTCCATGGTATGTTTATTACTGACCATAATAGGTTCGGTCAGCACCTTCCTGCTTTCTGGAGCAAAGGTCTCCACGTTTTGGAGTATCGTTTTCTTCATCTTTTCTGGTGCAGCAGGCTTCGGTTTACCCATTTGGCTCGGATTAAAATCAGAAAAGTTTAAGAGTATATTTGAAATTGCTACGATACCGGTTACGCTGATGATATCAGTTCTTCTTCATGAAAAATATTTATTGATAACAAACGCTTTTCTTTTGTTTGTACTGGCTATTGTTTTCCTCTGTAAATATTCTGGTTATAGCACCTACAAAAACGTATTGAAAACAGATAATGTAAAGGTGGTGTTTGACGGGATTCTTACAAAATGTTATAAACAGGATATGAGCAATAGTGTAAGATATTCTAATATACATACCCTGTTTTCGATTGATGACGGAAGCCTTTGTATTGACTTTTCATTAGATAATTTAAAAATACTGCAATTACACAATGCAGGGTACGTGTTACCTACGGAAAAAAATGTTGGCAAACATGTAATTGTTTCATTCTTATCAACAATGCCCGATACCTTGTTATCTTTTAAGCTGGTTGACTCATTACTGTAAATAAACAATGAAAGGATTTTATCATATCCCGCAATTGCGCCCGATCTTTACCGGTATTGCCCTGTTGGTAGTAAGCCCGGCTGTTTTCGCGCAAGACAATCACCTGTCGCAGCAATATTACAAACGTTTTACCGGCACGGTTGCCGGGCAGCCGGTAACGGCGTATATACAACGCACCGGCAGCGAGGTTACGGCCTGGTATGCTTATAACCGCCACCGGGAGCCGATCGGGCTTTACTATACGCCCGCAGCTGATGCTGATAGTCTTTTATTCCTGGAAGGTGATACAACTATGGAAACGGGGAAACAGTTTCCCGGCTGGAAATGCCGTTTTGAGAACGGGCGGCTTACCGGCACCTGGACCAATGCCCGGCAAACTAAAAACTACCCCATTAAGCTGAAAGAAGATTATTCCGGTGGGGCCTACGCTTTTGACGTACACACCTACAACAAGGTGTTTGATGCCTTCCCGGGTAAGGATTCCACGCCTCAGTACGAGATCACGGCAGTCTACCTTACGGCATCCGGGAACGGTGATGCAGCCACCTGGCTCAACGAAGAAATAAAAACATTCATGGGCTGGAAAGACGGCGCATCAATTGATGCAGGGCTGAAGGCGCAGGTAAAAGAGTATGTGGCTAATTACCGGGACAATATGGAGGGATTGAAGGAAGAACCGTACAACGCCAGTATGAACTGGGAAAATACGCAACAGCTTTCGGTAGCTTATAACGGCAATGGTTATGTGGTGCTGCAGGACAACCTGAGCGAATATTCCGGCGGTGCGCATGGCAACTATGCTGTGGATTACGACTGCTTTGATGTACAGCAGCAAAAACGGATGCGGTTAAGTGATATCGTCAGCGCAGATTCCGCCACGCTGCGGGGCCTGCTGGAGGCACAGTTCCGTGAAGATTACGGTTTGGGTTCCACTGATTCACTTGGCAAGATCTTATTGGAAGACCGGCTGCCACCCAATTCCAATTTTTATTTTACAGACAAGGGGCTGGGCTTTGCTTACAGTCCGTACGAGGTGGCCGCTTATGCGGAAGGCGAGATCACGGTGCTGATCCCCTACGAAAAGCTGAAGCGCTATCTTGATCCTGTATTTACAGATCGCATGAAATTATTAACCGGTAAAAAATGAAAATAGACCTGATACTCCCATTCCTGTTATCCGCAATGATGACACAAGCCCAAAACCAGCTGAACGAAAACCTTATTCCCGTTTGCAATCCGCAGGGCAAATGGGGTTATATGAATGCAGCCACCCGGAAGATCGTGATCGCCCCTGAATACGATGATGCCGGGTTGTTTGAAGGAGGAATTGCGCAGGTGTATCTGTGTAATCCAGCAGCTACCCAACCGGACACCCGCCTGCTCTCCGGCTGGATCGATACTACAGGAAAAGTGCTTTTTGCGCCGCAGTTTACGGAAGTATTTGAAAAGGGAAAATATGGAAGTATAGATGGCAGTGAACCGATACCCGGATTAAAAGAAGTGATCACCCAAGAGGGCAAAACCGGTATTCTTTCTTTGCCGGACGGCCAATGGATCGTGCCTCCGGGGCAATACAGCGAGTTTTATTTTTATGACCGGGATCATTTCCTTGCCGACCATAACATTTTTTTTGCCGGGGATAAAAAGTATACTGCACCTGGGGGATGTACCATTACAAATGTGGATAGGGAGCAGCATCTTTTTGATATACAAAAGGGAGACGAATTGCATAACGGGCTTTGTACCTGGGATGGAAAAATACTGGCGCCGCCTCTTTTTTTAGAAGTACAATACCAGCCCAAAGCCCGGCGCATCCTGGCGATCGCTATAAAAAATGTCAGGGATCTTGCCGACGTTTTAACGGATGCTGCCCGGTCTGAACAGGCAGCGGAGCTGGAAGTGGCCTTAATGAATTATGAAGGAAGAACAATCACTGTTTTTAATGCAGACCATACACCCGTCATTATAAACGACAGCACTGTAAAGTATGATTATAACGGCCGGGATTTTTATATGAACCTCTATACCGGTCACAAAATGGCCGCTCCGGGAACCCGGTATTTAAACGGATGCACGATCATACAGCAGGGGGGATTATACGGACTGAAGAATAACCAGGGGGCAACGATTGTTCCAGTGCAATATGCAAGCCTGGATTTTTTTACAGGCACGCAGTATATAAAAGCGCAGGATGCCCAAAGCGGTTTATATGGAGTTCTTGATCTGCAGAACAGGGTGTTGCTTCCATTTACTTATACAAGCCTGGATTATATGCCGGCACAGCATTGTTTCCTGGCGCAGAAGGGGGGGAAATACGGAATGACAACGATCTCCGGCAAACCGGTAATAGCATTTAAATATGATCATTATTTTTATTTCACTGACGGCCGGGCCGGAGTTTACACCAATGGGAAAAGCGGGATAATTGATACGCTGGGAAGAACGATCATCCCTGCGGAGTATAATACCATCTTTAATACCAAAGAGACCGATTCTACTGATGCTGTTTTTTACACGGTTGAAAAAGAAAATCGCTGGGCTTTATTTGACCGGAACGGGCAAATGCTGATCCCCTTTGATTATGGCTTTGTATCTGTACGGAAAGAAGATTTTCAGCTGGGCTGGGTGCAAACAGAAGACACGGCAAGGCAGCATAACGGGGTCTTTAATATTAAAACCGGGGTAATCATTCCGCCGGAATATGATATCATCAGAATTTATGACCACTTTATTATTGTAGCCAAAAGAAAAGACAATGATTATTTTTACCAGTTACTAACAACGGCCGGCAAGCCCCTTACCGATGCTGCTTATACAAAAATGGAATACAACTACGGTTATCTTTCCTGCCGCAGAGGTAAAAACTACGGCGTGCTGGGTACCGGAGGCCATATATTGGTGCCCTTCCGGTACAATTACCTTTGGGAAAAGACGCCGCACCTGCTGCAGGCCCAACAGGAAGCGCATTATTTTTATGTGGATATCCGGGGAAATGAATATAAATGGGAACGTTAACAAATATACCGGAAAGCGGGGAAAACCAGCAGATGCCGGATGCGGACGACCGCGAGCTGATAGCAGCGCTGATGGGTTTTGCGTACCGCTATCGTGGCTTGTTGCCCGTAACGGGTGGCAGCCTGCTGCTGGTTATGGGGCTGGGTTTTATTTTTATGGCGGCATTGCTCAAAGACCTTGCTATCTTATACCCGCCTGCGCTGTTTCTGCTTGTTATAGGATACTTTTCTATCCGCAGCGGCCGGAAAGTGCTCCGGCAGGAATGTGCCTGTTACCGTAGCTTGCTGAAGGGCAATTTCAAAACAGTGGTTACCGGCAGGCTACGGGCGTTAGGGATTGCAGACCAGGATCATGAATATGAGATCGGGGATCTTAAAATACGGGTGTGGATCCCGCTGGGGAGTAAAAAATTTTTCAAGTATGACAGTTATTACTTCCGCACATCTGACTGTATTCCCGGGGAAGAAATAGCGCTCCATTTTTTCACCTTGCCCAATGGAAAGAATATATTGCTCAAAGCCCTCTGCCCTTCTTTTCCGGGGCAGGCACTGCAAAAGCCGGTTACTGATAATGACCGGCGCTCTTTAGCGGCAACCTCCGGCAGGATGGTGCGGTTATTCAAAAGGGGAGGCGCTATTTTCCTTGCGGTCTTATTTGTCTTTGCTTCTATTGCTGCTGATGGAGATCTTGAGCTCTGGGGCTCCCTTACAGCTGTTCTGCTGTTGATCGGCGTTATCTTGTACCTGGTCATTCATCAGGATGCCCGTACTGACAGGAAAAGAAGGAGTGCCCTGCAACAGAAAACGGAAGTAAGCGGTGTTATTACACAAACCGGAATTATCCGGTATAGCGTTAGCGCCCGTAATTCTCTTAACTACACATTAATTATTATAGGAGGTAGATGGTATGTATTGGGGTTTGAGGCAAAAGCGCATTGTGGTGAAAAAGTGCGTTTTTCATTTGCTGATAACAATACAAAAGCCATTCCTGTGCAGCTTATTACAAATATAGAGCGCATACAGGATGAAACAGTAGTATGATTAATAACCACGGGTTTTCAGGAAAGCCGTTTATAAAACACAAAACACTTTAAAAAATGAAAGGGTATTTATCTGCGTTTAAAAATTTTGCAAATTTTAATGCAAGAGCCGGCAGAGCGGAATATTGGTTCTTCGCGTTATTCAATGCTCTTTTTGCCATCATCGCCATTGTGCTGGATGTTCTTTTTAAAACCAGCTTCACAAGTAATGGCCAGAGCCTGGTCATTGGGTGGGTTTATACAATGTATTCGCTGGCGGTATTTGTTCCGGGGCTGGCTCTTACTATACGGCGGTTACATGATAGTAATAAAAGCGGCTGGTATCTTTTAATACCCGTTGTGTCCGTTGGAACCTTTTACTTATGCCTTGCTGAGGCATTAAAAAAGACCGGCTGGCTGGAAAGAACGGCCTTTTATGGCTGGGCCCTTACGGCAATTATTTTTTTATTGTCGGGCATGGTTGTATTTGCAATTGTTTTGCTGCAAAAAGGAACGCGGGGTATAAACAGGTATGGAGAACGACTATACCACGAAACAAAAGCCTATGCTACCCAAACCTTATTATTGTTGCTCATCATTGTAGAAGGTATTTCCCGTGTTGCTGTTGTTGCTTGGTCCCTGGCCGACAAAAAACTTTCCGCTATGGCTGATAAAGACTACCATCACTTTAGAGAGATCCAGCAAAACTTTATGAGCCTGCTGAATCTTTTCTCCCTGCTGTCCCTGGTTATTTTTATGGGACTGCCCTTTCTTTTCAAAGAAAGAAAAATGCGCATCATTTTGTTTGTGATAACGGGGCTGATCGCATTGTCGCAGCTTTCTTATGAGTACAAATTACTAGTTAAGGCTTTTGGGGGAGAGTAATTTATTAAAGAAATGTGCAATCATAATAAAAAGGCGCTTTATGAAAAAACGATCCGAGAAATTAAAACGAAAATGTAATCGCCTCAGGATACTGTTTGTTGTAGCTATAATAACAGCGCATCCGGCAATGATGCAGGCCCAGCTGCCGGGTGCGTGCATTTATCGGCTGTTCCCTACTTCCGATAATATTTTCCCTATGGAACACTATACACGGTATATGGTAAATCCGGGCCGTTTTTATGAAGTAAACCTGGTACCGCATAAAGGCATTGCGCAATATGGGCTGCGCTATGCGCTGGCCGCCATAGATACGGCAACCGGGATAATGAAGATCGCCCTGCTGCGCGATACCGTCAGCAAGAGCGGCAAAGAAAAACTGAAGCAGCTTGTCTCCGGCGGTTTTTATAACGGGCGCAGAGTCCCGGTGTTTGCACAGGCGTTTCCGGTAACCGGAGACTGCGTTTCCCCTGAACCCGTCATGGACGGGGCTTTTCCCGATCATCCGGATATTGAAGGGCAATGGCGCTTTGGACGGTCATTTACCGGCTATAGCAACCTGCTGGCCTTTATTGTCCTTCCGCCGCTGCGCGGGCAGCTGCAACGCTATGATTCTTCCTCCCGTTCCTCCCGTTACGGTAATCGCTTTACCTTTGAAGAAAGTTTTTTTTATCCGCATGACCGGCGTGCGCCCTACCGGAACCTGATATTCACTTTTGACCATGATGGTATCCCGTTGTATAAAAGCACAATGCCGCATACTCCGGTGATGAGCCGCTTCCGGCGGGGAGAATATATTGCCGTACGCAGGGATTCTGCAGATTGGCTTTTTGCAGACAGGATCATCATTCAACCCGATACGGCAATGCATTACATACCGGATACCGGCCTGCCGCCCAACGATTCAAAGCTGCAAATAAAATCGGGATGGGTAAAAAAAGAAGATCTTGTAACCAATCCGTGGATAAAGCAAAAACAGCAGACAAGGCAATTCCGGTTTGAAATATCCTGTACTTCCGCTGGCCCGGGTGATGAGCCTGCTAATATTGAAGCGATCAGAATCATCAATAAAAGAACCGGGAAAAGACAGGTTATTTTTAATAAGGCATTCTTCAAACAGGATCCGGCTGATGTGGTTCAGGTGCGGGATTGCAATTTTGACGGGCACCCCGATATTTGGCTTAGCGCGCGCTATATAAGCGATGTCGCAAATATCAGTCACGATTATCATATTTATAATGCACATTCCGGTCAGTTTGAGTATAATAAACAGTTATCAAACCTTTCAAATGTTGAAATTGATCCGGCACGCAAATGTATTTCCACTGACTGGCGGGGCGGGGCCGGATACCACGGCGGAGAGCAATATATTTTTGTGAAGGATACACTTCAAAAAGTATTCTATTGGAGCCGGGAGCAAATGGCTAGCGGGTATTTTGCGGAAAACAGAACGGGGAAACTGGTAAACGGTAATTGGGTTGAAGAGGTTTATCCGAGCGGGCGCATTTTTGCTGATTCTTCCGCTGTTTATAACTTTCCGGTGGATATAAAAAAGCCTGTGGGGAAACTCGTAAAAGATGACTATGCCTTCATAAGAAAAGAAACCCCGCTTTGGTATTATGTAGAAGCTGTAAGTAATACACAAAAAGATATAAAAGGCTGGATCAGAAAAGAGGCGATGCTTCCCGGGTTCTCATTACAGCTAAAATCAGAAACCCTGCTATTTCGTTTTGAAGCAGCTGATACCAATACCATTGTTGCTATCAGGATTCTAAATAAAGCCGCCCGGCAGCCCATGCAGATCATCACGGGTGTGCAGTATCCTGCTGTTGATTCCCTCTTTCAGACCGGTGATTACAATGCCGATGGCCTTCCCGACTTCCGTATTGAAACCAATCGGGATGAGCAGCGGGTGTATTATGATGAGTACCTGTTTGACAACGTTACGCAGTTGTTCCGGAAAAAGGAGGAATGATTCATTGCTATATAACAGGTCAAAGTAAAATATTACGCAGCCGCTCTCCCGGTTTTCGGGGTATTGCTGTGAGAAACTTTTTGGTCTGATTAAAAGGTCACTTCCGTATAATAATCAACCGGTATCAGAATTACCGCTCTTCCTGATCAGTGCAGAGAATGCACTGTTTTTGACTATGGCTATCAGGAATACTTCCTGGTGTCAAAAAAATGTATCGTACTGATGGCACTCAGAGTTCTATACAGATTCTTTAACCCCGGAATCAATTCCGGAGTTGTTTCATGAATCAGGCCGATGACCTTTGGGTCGGAAAAGAGCAGCAGCACATTGTGTAGGAATTGCGATAATGATGCGTACAGAGGCGTAGCCTCGGTTGAATGCGCTAACAAAGAACTTCAGTTCGTTGTTATGATGACAGTAATAAAAGCTGAGAGCTGTAGGCTCGGGGTCATAAGTTGACGGCAATAATATCCGCACAAACTGCCTGTGTTTGTGGACAGTTTAATAAAATTGATAGCAGCGTATTATAAAACCTGCCGGACTTTCGTTGTTTAAAAAGGCCTGAAGCGGAAATCTGCGCAACCTGACCCTTATGGATCAGGTGCTACGTTTAAGCGGCTGGTCCTGCGTATATTTCAGATCCAGCTTCAGGGCTGTTTCCGCTTTTGCCAGCTCTGCGCCCAGGTATCCTGCGTGGCTCATTTGTGACACCAAACCCTTTTCCAGGATCGCCAGTAAAATGGATTCGGACGAACGCCCTTTAATAAAATACCCCGGCCGGTTACCCCTGTAATAATGCTTTACCTGTATTGCATTTCTTTTGGAATCAGTTGTGATCACAAAGAAACCCTTTTGGTCATAATCCAGAGGGATCCTTTTTCCGCCCGGTTTCAGCTCCGTAAAAGAGGCGTCTTCAGATACCTTATTTTCAGGCAGAAGCCTTTTATGATAAGGTTCGGTTTTAAGAGCTAACTCGTTTATTTTTTGCTGGATCACTTCTGTCCGCTTTTCATTTTTAATAGATATTAACCGGGTTTGTTTTAGAAACCGGCTGATGTTTTCTTCGGACAGGTTCATCAATACCGGGAAATGACCCTCTGCATTGATGATCCTTTTCTCATGGTCAACTCGATAGCTGAATAGGCATTCGATAGCCTGCCCGGCCTTAAAGACCGGAGACTCTTTTCCGCAAAGGATCAGATGACGGATGTTCGGGTTAGAAAGGATGTTGAGGATCATCCGTTCAATGCCTAAATTGGGCGTCATCAATGTTCCTGTGATGGCTACATTTTCCGGAAGCGTTGCTACCGGGATCAGCTCATCAGATGTGAGCGTGCAAAGGGCTATTTGCCCTTGCGGGTGTATTATCTGGTAATTTCCCGGATACGGTGGCCACCGGTTGCCGGAAATATTTTTCAACCGGTTGAAAAATGCTTTTACCGAGAGCATCTGGTAAAATAGTTTTACGGCGGCAGGATTTTCTCCTGTTGCCGAATCCGGGAAGAGGCTTGCTAAGAGATGCATCAGCTTTTTCATCTGTTTAAAGGGGGCTTAATGATTTACTTTATCCCTGGTGTATGGTTGATCCAGTTTACTTTTTCTCTAACAGGTGTTCTTTTGGAAACCGCAGTAACCGGCTTCTTCACAGAACCAATATAAAAAAAGCCCAGCAGCTTATCCTTTTTTCCCAGCCCAAGGTGTTCTTTTGCTTCCTCAAAATAGGTAATGCCTGCGGTGGTCCAGTAACAGCCCAGGCCATAGGCGGTAACGCTCAGGAACATATTCTGCACAGCGCAGGCAACGGCTTCCACCTCTTCAATTTCAGGTAACCTGTCGTCCTCATTTCTTTTCATTCCGATGGAAATGACATGCGATGATTGTAACGGGTAATGGAGCAGCTTCTGATACCGGCCTTCATTAAAGGCCTGCCCTGCATATTGTTTGTAAACAGATGCCTGCAGCTCGCCAAACTGTTTTAATCCTTCGCCCGAATAAACATTGAACCGCCAGGGCTCGGTTTGCTTATGGTTGGGCGCACGGCTGGCGTTTTCCAGGATCTGCCAGATAACCGCGTCCGGAACGGGTTTGTCTTTTTCATACTGATAAGGATAAATGCTTCTTCTTTTTTTGATGATCTCATTCAATACTTCGGCGGCCTTTATGTTCAGGCCCTGTTGTGCTGCTATGGTTGAAGATGCGGTAGTACGGATAAAATCGATCAGCTCGGTCCCCGAGCCTTTCATCAGGTCAAAGGCCCATTTGGTAATGACAAAAGAGCTGATGATACCGCTTAGACAATCCAGCCAGTAAATGTTCCAGTACATTCCGGCTATGAGTGCAAGAATGGCCGTTATGCTTGTTAACCCGTCTGCCAGAACATGAAGGTAGGCGGAACGGATATTATGGTCGTAGTGCTCATGATCATGGTGCAGGAACAGCGCGCTGACGCCATTTACGATCAGCCCGATCACGGCAACAATAATGGCTTCTGCAAAAAGGATTTTTACCGGGTTCATCAAACGGGTCACCGATTCTATTGCCATGATGATGGCCACGATCTGCAATACAACCGCGCTTGTAAAGCCGGATAATGCCAGTAGCTTCAATTTGCTGAAGGAATAGTTTTCTGTTTGGGAATATTTTCTTGCCACAAAATAGGCGACCCACGTTAAGCCCAAAGCAAAAACGTGTGAGGCCATGTGCCAGCCATCTGCCAGCAGGGCCATTGAATTGGTCCAGTATCCAAAACTGATCTCCGCTACCATCGTAACGGCCGTGAGTAGAACAACCCATTTTGTTCGCTCCTCGTGTGAATGGCTATGGTCCTGGTGATCTCGGGTGTTGGTTTGTTGCATTTCTCTTTTTTTAATAGTGAAGGAGAATGATTACAGCCGGATCCTTCTTTTTCTGCTGACAGAAAAAAGCCGGAATCCGTATACAATTCTTTCCCTTTTTCGAAAAGGGATATAGAGCAGGGTTGCTGCTGTCTAAAAAGATTAATAATCTTCGGGGGAAAGAATTAACAGTGTTCCTGTTTGGGGGGCTGCCAGACAGCGGGGATATAAGCGGTGCTATAAAAATGCAGATGGGGCATAATTTTCGGAGAAACATCAACGGGCTTCTGTAACCTGAAATCGGAATCATTGAAGCCGGTAAAAAAAGCCGGGGTTGGGGAATGGCTGATGGTATGGTGATTAAAAGGCAGCCTGTCGTGGGCATGCGCGTTATGATGATGGTGCTGCTCATCACCTAAATGCTCCATGACGAAATCAATAACCGAAACCTGCCCGAACTCTTTTTGGTGTAATTGAAAATGATCGATCAGGTCAGGAATGTGCACCACATAAAGCAATACAGGGTTGGGCAGGATCAACCTTACAATAATGAAGAACAGGAATATGTTTTTTATGAACTTCACCATCTTCAACAGATTTGCGCACCCTGTGAAGGTAAAAAAATTAAACAATCAGTACTATTCTGTGCCCCTGCCCGGTAAAAAAGAAACAATTTTATGACAGGCCAACTCGGTAAACATCGCTTCAGCCCCGGATTGTGGCAATCCGGGTTCAGCAATAAGGTTTATATTTGCCCCTGTGAAGTGGTTTGTTTACCTGTTTGCATTTTATGTGCTGCTGCTATCCGGTATTCCCTGTAAAGCAGATGATGGTTGCTGCATGGAAGAAATAACACAGATGTACCCAATGAAAAAACAAGCACCGGATACTGCCCCCCGGCCCGCATGCCCCTGTTCGCCCTTTTTTGCCTGTGGTGCCTGTCATGGTGTAACCCTTCCCCGATATCATATCGAATTTTCCTGTCCTTTACCTGCTAACACTCAGCTACACGCTGTTTATACAGAGCAATTTCTTTTTTATTTTTTACCTTCTATCTGGCAACCGCCCAAAACAGCCTGACCTTTTTATGATTTTTAAATGGGGCTGACCGGAAAGGAATGTCAGCCTGTCCCCGATACCGATGGTTATCCGGGTTGATGAAGGCAACTCCTTGTTTGTCTGTATTTCGTCTGGCTCCGAAGCTTTGAGAATACAATCAGGAGCCTTTCCTGTTAGCCCCGCTATTCTATAATCTTTATTCTATAAAATGAGAAAAGTTTCAGGCTTATTACTATTACTGTGCATAGGGCATTGGTGCATGGCGCAACATACATTTACATCTGTCATAAAAGACGCAGATACAAAAGAGCCGCTACCCGGCGCTACCGTAACGCTCAACGGAACAGCCAGATCTGTACAAACCAATGAAAAGGGGGTGGCGGTTGTTGATAATATACCTGATGGAAAGCAGGAGTTTACGTTTAGTTTTACCGGCTATAGTACACATACATTAACGCGGCTGTATCCAAGTTCTGATGATACGGTTACTGTTTTGCTGAGCGCAGCCGATGAGGATATGGATGAGGTCGTTGTTTCTTCTACAAGAAGCACAAGAACCATACAAAATACACCAACGCGCGTGGAGTTCATCAGCGGGGAAGAGCTGGAAGAGAAAGCAAATATGAAGCCGGGCGACATCCGCATGTTGCTGAGCGAAAGTACCGGTATACAGACCCAGCAGGTATCGGCCACCTCCGCCAATGCAAGCATCCGCATCCAGGGGCTGGACGGGCGTTATACACAGTTGCTAAAAGATGGCTTTCCCTTATATGCCGGTTTCTCCGGCGGGTTGGGGTTGCTGCAAACACCACCCCTGGACTTAAAGCAGGCAGAAGTGATCAAAGGCGCCTCTTCCACCTTATACGGCGGTGGTGCTATTGCGGGGCTGGTGAACCTTATATCCAAAGTACCAACAGAGGAAAGAGAACTGCGTTTTTTGATCAATGGCACTTCTGCAGGCGGGTTGGATCTGAACGGGTTCTATGGGCAAAAATTTAAAAAGCTGGGCCTGACCGTTTTTGCTTCCCGGAACAGCAGCAGGGCATATGACCCGTCTGCCACCGGGTTTACCGCTATACCCTGGGCAGAACGGTATGTGTTCAACCCAAAACTCTTTGTTTATTTCAGCCCTAAAACAACCCTGAACATTGGTGTGAATACGCTCTTTGAGGAGCGTACCGGCGGGGATATCCGATACATAAAAGGCAGGGGTGACAGCACGCACAGTTATTTTGAAAAAAACAAAAGCAGCCGTTTTTCAACGCAGCTCTCACTGGAGCATCAGTTGAATGAGCACAGCGGGCTGACAGTAAAAAATTCAGTCAGCAATTTTAACCGGGCCATTACCATACCCGGGTATACATTTGATGGAAAGCAATGGTCTACCTATTCAGAGCTTACCTATCATAATAACGGGGAGCGCGCAGACTGGGTAGCGGGTTTGAATTTATATACGGATCAATTCAGGGAATACCCGAAAGACAGCTTTCCCGCGCGCAGTTATGAACAAAACACCATCGGCGGATTTGTTCAAAACACCTGGAAGGCTGCCGGCTGGCTGCAGGTCGAAAGCGGCATCCGCGGAGACTATATTACCAATTACGGTTTTGTTTTCCTGCCGCGTATCTCCGGGCTTTTTAAACTATCCCCCAGGCTTACCTCCCGTTTGGGCGGCGGCTTTGGCTATAAAACGCCCACTATCTTTACTGAAGAATCAGAGCGTATACAGTTCCGTTCCGTATTGCCTGTTAGCGCAGCTATTAATAAGCTGGAAAGATCCTATGGCGTCAATTTTGATATTAATTACCGTACCTTTTTGCTGGATAAGGTGAGTATGAGCGTAAACCAGTTGTTCTTTTATACCCGCATCAATAATCCTTTATTGCTGGATAGTATTACGGGCAACCTGTTCCGGCTTACCAATGCCAACGGGCATATAGATACGAGGGGGTGGGAAACCAATGTGAAGCTCGGCTATGGCAATTTCAAATTGTTTATCGGGTACACGTTTACAGATGCCAGTCTGCATACACAGAACGGCAAAAAACAGAACCCGCTAACCGCGCGGCACCGGCTGAATAACGTGCTGCTATATGAAATAGAAGATAAATGGAAAATAGGTCTGGAAGCGTACTATTACGGCAAACAACTGCTGAATGACGGGGCAACCGGAAAACGCTATTGGATCTGCGGATTTATGGCGGAAAAGATCTGGGAGCGCTTTTCGCTCTTCATCAACTTTGAGAATTTTACTGATACCCGGCAAACACGGTTTGATCGTATTTATACCGGTACCGTTACGCACCCGGTATTCAGGGATGTCTATGCACCATTAGATGGATTTGTGATCAATGGGGGACTAAAACTAAAATTGTAATGCTGTTCCGGAAATAAAAAGCCGGGCATACTACAGATACCCGGCATCAAAAAAATAAAGCAGGAGCGTAAAAGAATGCTCCTGCTTTTATACGCCTATTCAGCCACAGTTTCATCTTTCTTTTTCTTCCAGCTCCGGTGCGCGGCGCCATCCATTTTTACAATTTTTGGTGTAAAAGAACCTACAATGGCTACCAATGCTTTTTGTGATTGCATAACGGTGTGTATATCCTTGTATGCAAAGGGCGATTCATCCAACCCGCCGCCCAGCAGCTTCACCCCAAATTTTTTCAGCTCATCCCTGAACTGTTTATCGGTAACTGATTGAATAGCCCGGGTACGGCTCATTTTGCGGCCGGCCCCGTGCGATGCTGAGTTCACCGCTGCGGTTGTGCCTTTGCCTTTTACAATAAAGCCATCCGCTGTCATGCTGCCCGGTATAATGCCCAGTACCTCTTTACCGGCAGGTGTGGCGCCTTTACGGTGCACAATAACCTCTTTGCCATCCAACAATTCCTTCCATGCAAAATTGTGATGGTTTTCTACCTGCTTTACAGGTTTACGCCCCAGTTGTTTTGCAATTTTATCATGGATCACATGATGGCAGGCACTTGCATAATCACCGGCCAGGTTCATGGCCAGCCAGTATTCTGCTCCTGCTTCTTCATCCAGCCCCAGCCAGGCAAGGTTTTTTGCCTCCTGTGGCAGGCGGCGTTTGCTGATGGCCAGCTTTGTGTAATGATTGGCAATGGTAGCGCCTAAGGCCCGGGATCCGGAGTGGGTCAAGAAGCCGATATAGCTGCCCGCATCCAGCCCAAGGGCTTCGTCTTTTTCTGTAATGGTTACAATACCAAATTCAGCAAAGTGATTTCCGGAACCGGAGCTGCCTAACTGCTTCCAGGCGCGCCCGTGCAGCCTTTTTAATAAGGGCATTTCGTAAAACAATCTGTTTTCCATTACTGCATGATCAGGAGACCGGTCAAACTGCGCACCGCTGCCAAATAATGTGGCGGCGCCCAGTTCGCGTATAAAAAAGGCTTCGCGGTCCGTCAGCTCTTTTGGGGGCAGGTCAAAAATACTCAGGCACATCCGGCAGCCAATGTCCACGCCCACGCCGTAAGGGATGACCGCATTATCGGTTGCCAGTACGCCGCCAATGGGTAGCCCGTAGCCGCTATGCGCATCAGGCATAAGCGCGCCGGCCACTGCTACAGGCAGCTTTGCCGCCTGGTACATCTGGTGCAGGGCTCCTTCTTCAATATGCTCCTGTCCGAATATATTAAAGTGGATACCGGTTTGATTCAGTGATATGTCCGCGCCTTCCATAGCTGCCGGTTTGGGCAATAGCTGTTGGGCAATAATGCCCAGGGTTTTATCTGAAACATAATCATGCGGAGCAGCTAATAGCTCTTTTAAAATATTCAGCGCATACTCTTTGCTTTCATGCCTGTATGCTTTTTGCATGGTGCTCATAGCAACAGAGATCACCGGTCCTTCCGGGTATCCTATTGCCCTTAGTTCTTTTCCTGTTAAGCTTGGTTTGCTCATAAAAAATTATTGTCAGGTCGTGCCCCTCGTAGCCCGGCCACTCTGACCATTGCTCACTCGGACCGGGCTATCGCTGCAAGTTCTCACTACGCTGCGCTGTGGACTTTTCGCTTCCCTGCCGGCAGGCAGGTATCCCTCACACGATTATAATGTAAAATGGTGTATATACTGTGCAATAGTTTTACACAGTAAAAAATTATTTTAAAATAGGAGATCGGCAGTCATAAAATACCGTCACTCGTACAGTTTCAATATGGTAGATATAGTACACGCATAGCGGGGGATTAATACCGCTTTTAGGAAAAGGTAACCCGGGAAAAGGTAAAGAAAGCTGCTGTATGGATCAGCCTGTTTTTATTGGTCTTTAAGGGAGATGCAGGACAGATCAGATCCTTTCTGCAGAAAACAGATATTTTTGCTCACTATAATAAATACCGGATAATCTGATGAAAGAAGAAACAATAAAATGCCCGGCCTGTGGGGGAACCGCCACTACAGAAGCCAGATCCTTTTTTGAAGGCAGCTATTATTTACGTAATCAGTTTAACGATCACAAGCCGCATGAAGTGGTGCATACCCTGTGCTGTTCCTGTGGCAGGGTGCTTGACAGTACCGTTCAGCGTAAACCCTTGTGCTCCTGCCCGCTTTGTAAGCAGCGATAAAATACACGGGGGAAAAACGTGCGCCATCGGCCTGCAGGCCACGGCATTATTCCTGCTTTATGACCCCATCGCATGTAAACAAAAGGTTGTAATGGGGCCGTAGCTATTGCAGAAGCTGTATTTTAGAAGAACAACCTGCCGGATAGCGGATCCTGTATACTTTTTTCTTAATCGTAAAGGTCTTTCACGTATTGGTTAATATAGGTATTCAAACCGCTCCCCTTCCTGGCTAATGCTTTCATTTTTTCCACATGACAGCAGCCGGCCTTTTGATAGCTGTACTTATAGGGCCGGGCTGTGTCTGAAAATTTTACCAGGATGTAATCAGTACCGGTTTCAAAAAAAGAGATCCCGGAATTCCCGCCTGTATTTTTGTATCTTTCCATAGCTGCGGTTCCGTTTTTGGCATTAGCGTATTTAACTGCCGTTGGTTCAATACAGGACGGCTGCCTCTTTATTGTATTTGTTCTTATATTCCAGTGGCGACATACCGGTTATTTTCCGGAACACTTCCCGGAAGGCTTTTACATCCGCATATCCCACTTCATACATCACCTCGTTAATGGTTTTACGCGTGGTTTCCAGCGCTTTTTTGGCAGATTCTATCTTTACCCTTTGCAAATATTCAATGGGAGTATTGCCGGTGGCCTTTATAAACCGGCGGTCGAAATTTCTTCTTCCAATAGTAAATTTCCTGGAAAGCTGTTCCACAGAGATCTTTTCGTAAAAGTTTTTTTCAATATATTCCTGCGCCTTTTTGATCACCTCATCTCCATGTGCTTTTTGCCCGGTAAAGATCATAAAATCCGATTGTGTTTGCCGGTCAATATCGATCTGGAAGATCTTGGAACAATAAATGGCGGTTTGCCGGTCGTAATATTTTTCAACCAGGTAAATCAGCAGGTTTAAAAAAGAATAACCGCCTCCGTTGGTGTAAATGCCCTGCTCATCAGTAATAAGCTTTTCTGCTTTTAAATGTACTTTTGGGAAAAGCTTTTTAAAATTATCTATGGCGTTCCAGTGAATGGAGCAGCTCTTTTTATCCAGCAAACCCGTTGAGGCCAGGAGGTAGGCCCCGGTACACATGCTGGCAACCCCGGCGCCCTTTTTATATTGTTCCAGGATCCAGTTTACCAGCAGGGTATTCGCTGCTTCTGTTTTTTTAAAGTTGCTGGTAATTGCAGGAATAATGATCAGGTCTGTTTTTTGAACAGCGCGGATATGCACCTGTGGCATAATCGTTAACAGTCCGTTTACAAAAGCGGATCGCTCTGATACGCCCGCCAGCTCGATCCGGAACACCTGTTTTTTGCCTTGCCGTGTATAATGGTTATTGGCTTCCGTAAAAATGTGATAGGCGCCCACAATGCAGGATAAGGTGTTGGGCCCTGTTTGAGCATCGGGAACCAGTATGGTAAGCTGTTTCATCTGTTTGTTTTTAATTGCCAGATGGAATTCGCCAAGAAAATCATCCTTCCGGGTATGAAATATTCTTATGGCTCATTTCATACAACGGGGTTTAATAGTGAAAAGAATTCATTCAATAATATTTTATTGCTGTACCTGTTCTGCAAAGTTAAAAAAATAATATGTCTAAATCAACCCATCACAAAGTCCATTTTACACCCTTTAAAGGTCTGTATCTGTTAATATCTTTGAACCTGTAAGCAGCCGGCGGTAATAACCTCAATTAAAAAATCTGAATTATGAAACAGGAAAATTTTACAGCAACAATTACGGTGGATGCCACACCACAGCAGGTATTTAATGCCGTTAATAATGTGCGCGGCTGGTGGTCAGAAAATATTGAGGGGGAAACGGATACACTGAACAGCATATTTATATATCGTGATAAATATCTTACAGCAAAGATGAAAATTACTGAATTGGCCCCGCAAAAAATTGTCTGGAGTGTTTTAGAAACAAACAATGAATTCTTTGAAAACAAAACGGAGTGGAATGGAACAAAGCTTGTTTTTAAAATAACAGGGAATGAAAAACAAACCCGTCTTGAGTTTACACATGTAGGGCTGACACCTGCTTTTGAATGTTTCAACGTTTGCTCTAATTCCTGGGATTATTTTATTACAACCAGTCTTAAAAATCTGATACTTACCGGAAAGGGGAAAGATATTTCTAAAGATGAGCAATCATACAGCACTTCCTTTGTCGTGAATCAGTCGCCTGCAGCTGTGTTTAATGCCATTAATAATGTACGTGGCTGGTGGTCAGAAAATATTGAGGGGGCAACGGATATACCTGATGCTGAATTTACCTATCATTATAAGGATGTTCATATTGCTAAAATGAAAATTGCAGCCCTCATTCCCAATAAAAAGGTTGTATGGTTTGTAAAAGACAATTATTTCAATTTTACAAAAGACAAGGAAGAGTGGAAGGGAACAAAAATTGTTTTTGACATTTTAGCTGAAAATGATAAAACCACAGTTGTTTTTACGCACCACGGATTGGTACGTGAATACGAATGCTACCCGGTTTGTCATGATGCATGGACGCATTATATACACGATAGCCTGAAAAAATTTATTGAAACGGGCAAAGGCAATGCCACCCCCAAAGAAACGGGGCAAGTGGCTTCCGCTACAGATGAGCAGCAGCACAATGATAAACCTGTTACAAAAAGTATTTACCACCGGTTGCTGATCGCCGCACCGGTAGAAAAAGTTTATCAGGCCCTTACCACACAGGAGGGGTTGGCCGGCTGGTGGACGCCGGATACCATTGCAAAACCGGAAGTGGGAAGTATTTTAAGGTTCGGCTTTGGACCGGATTATTTTAAAGAAATGGAAGTAACGGAACTAAAGCCTTACAGCCTTGTAAAATGGCGCTGTATCAGGGCCTTTGAAGAATGGATCGGCACTACGCTTGATTTTGAGCTGGAGCCGCATCAGAAGGGGTGTGTTTTATTATTTCACCACGATGGGTGGAAGGATTATACAACCGAATTTGCAGGATGCAGTTTTGCCTGGGCGCTTTTTTTCAGGAGCCTGCGGTTGCTGTGCGAAACCAGTAAAGGCGCACCTTATCCTGATTTTGAGAAATGATGCGGGCCGTTAAACAGGGAAATAACTAATTTAGCCCTGTGTAAATGACCTGCTCTTTTACGGCTGGAAAAAAATAATTGTCCAGTCGAAGAAACAGGAAGTCATTGCACTGCTGAAATAAACAAAAACAGTTTTGAGTTCATTGAATCCGATCATTCGGATGACAAGTAAATAAAGTGTCGTCATGCTGAGCGGAGTGTAACGCAGCCGAAGCATCTCCAGATAATCGGTTGTTTATTATTAATAATGAATATTTTAAAAAGCTTATCATTGACGGTCTTATGAAGATTGATTTATGAATTCGTCAGGCGCACCCGATATTGAAAATATAAATTAAATGACTGATCCATTTTAATTATTTGTCCATGCCCGATATTTACCACGCAGTACTCATTGCAGCCCCGGCTGAAAAAATTTATCAGGCCCTCACTACGGAGGAAGGTTTATCCGCCTGGTGGACGCCCGGCACCACCGCAAAGCCGGAGCCGGGTACTATTGCGCGTTTTCCGTTTACCCCACCTTACTTTAAGGAAATGCGGATCACAGAACTGCAGCCTTCCCGGCTGGTCCGGTGGACCTGCATTGCGGGGGCTGATGAATGGGTTGGCACCCGTATTTCTTTTCATCTTGAGCCGGGTACAAAAAATATCCTGCTCAATACCCACCCGGAAATACTGGGGCAGGCAGAACAGCTGGAGGGGGCTGATGGAACCCTGCTGCTCTTTCATCATGATGGCTGGAGAGCAGCTACATTGATGTATGCGGAATGTAATTATACCTGGGCACAGTTTCTCCGGAGCCTGAAGTTATTTTGTGAAACGGGTAAGGGCACTCCGTGGCCCTACCAGCATCGGCCGGGGTTTAATAAATAAATGAGCCGTTGGTATGCCGCAGAACGTGCTTGCCTGCATGCTGCTAAAATCCTGTAGGTCCTGCAGCAGAAAAAATTTCGCAGGATTTTAAATTCATAGCCCTTTGTCAATGGCTATTACTTTCACAAACCGGTTTAAATAATATGCATTTAGTGCCGTAACGGTAACGCCATCAGCCTTACCAGAGCTTGAATGAATGAACCGTAAACTGTCCGTGTTTTCAGTTACAATTCCCATATGTCCCACTTCAGTAGCCAGGGAGTCGGTACCTTTAAATAGTATCAGATCTCCGCGTTTTGCTTTGGACAGCGGAACAGCGATACCCCGGTTTGTAAATTCAACGGAAGAGCGCGGAACCTGCAACCCAAAGTGATTAAATACATAAGTAATAAATCCGGAGCAATCAAAACCCCTGGCAGGGTCGCTTGAGGCATAAAGATAAGGAGTGCCTTTTAAGCTTTCAGCAAAGGTTACGATATCATTAAGCGCAATTTTTTGGCTCCAGGGCGTTATTGTTTTTTCTGAGCTGTCTCCTGTTACGGACAGTGAATCATGGGGTGGCGACTCCGTATTTACAGGCAGTGAATCCTGATGGGGTACGGTGGCCTGCCGGGTAATACTACCTTTTATAAATCTAAAAGAGAAATAACTGATCCCTGCAAGTAGTATAACCAGCAAAACAAAATATTTCACCATTCAATATTTACGGGTTGCTATTAAAAGTTTTCTCAGTCACTGCAATAACGGGACTCTCAGGAACAACCTTAGCAATTTACTATTTTAAAACAGGAAAAAATAATGAACAGCACCAGGCGACAGAAAAACGGCCGGTTTTTTTAGTTTCCTGCTTAAGAGAGGCATTTGCTATTATCAGAGAAATTTTTATTCGGAATTTCTTTTGAATAACAGCAGATACGGCGTCTTTTTGCCATTCAGTTCCATCAGACGATCCCCATTTTAATACAGTGCGCGATCAATTGTTCATTGGTAGAAAAATTAAGTGTTTCTTTTATATAATTGAGCCGCTTCTCAATGCTGCTTAAGCCGGAAGGCTGAATGTTATTTCTCTTCAGGTGATCCGATATCTCCTGTTGCCGCTTTCCTTCGATCATTAAGGACAGGATGGTTATATCAAAATCCGAAAATTCGTGCGCATTCTTTTGTTTGGTGTGTTGGATAATTTGCCTGGGAAAATAACGCTGGTTGCCAGCGATGGCATTGATCGCCGTCATCAGCTCTTTTGCATCGCCCCTGGCTTTGCGAACGTACCCGTCAATTTCCAGCTTATGAAAGAGCCCGTCAATGATGGCGGGTTTGTTTTCAGCGGAGAATACCAGCACTTTCAGTTCCGGTTGTGCTTTCCGTGCAGCTTCAATAAGCGCAGTGCCGCCGGAAAGCTGTTGTTCCCGGTGGTCTTTTTCAAAATAGAGGTCAGTAATAAGAAGGTCATAGGAATCCCCGGCCTGTTTGGCCTTTTCTATTTTAATCAGTGCATCATCGCAATAATATACATAATCCGTATGTGCAATTTTCAGTTCTTCCAGCGTTTTCTGTACAGAAATGTTGGCGCTTTCGTGATCTTCGGCTATCAGTACTTTTTTAATCATTTTGATTGAAACATTGGTATATACAGTTGGATCTTTAATCCTTTTGTTGTTGTCCTGTCAAAAATAATCCTGCCCCCGATCATTTTCATACGGTTTTCCGTACTGGTCAGCCCGTTTCCGTAATGAAAACCAGGAGGAAGGCCAATTCCGTCATCGGAATATAGGATCTTTAACAAACTTTCTGACCGTTCAAATTTTACCACCACGTTCCCGGCTGCACTATGTCTTTTCATATTGATCATCAGTTCCTGCAAAACGTGTTTTAATGCAGTTTTAGCTTTTGGTAATAGGCCCTCCCATATTTCTTTGGTATTACCCACGATCAGGATACGGGTGGTTTCACTGGCGAATGATTCCAGCAATTCGGTAATCGATTGCTGAAAATCAGGGTGAACGGTTTCAGGGTGTTCATAGGATATATTCCGTGATCGTTCGTAAACGATATCCAGCTTGTCCAGCAGGGGCTCTTTTTCTACAAATGCAGCATGCTCCACTTCCGACATGATCCGGTAAATACCATTGGCCACCTCGTCATGTATTTTCCGGGAGGTGTTTAATTGCTGTTCGCGGATCATGCGTTGTTTACGCCTTTTGTACCAAAAGAAAATAACAATGGCAAGGATGATGGTGCCGGAAAGCAATCCCCATTGAACCAGGATCTGGATCTTTTTTTCTGTATTGTCTTTTTGCAGGGCCAGTTTATCGGCTTTGTTTTTTGCCACTTCATAGCGGATGAGCGCAAACTGGTTTTTGGCATTATTCCTTGCAGTTTGCAAGCTGTCGCTCAACTGCTGGTAACGTGTAAAGTATGTTTTTATAGCTTCCGGCGGGCTCAGCAGCGTTAATTTTTGTAAGGCATACAATTCATCGTCAGGGCTGTTTAGCTGCCGGGCAATGGCATACATTTTATTTGCATAGATCAATGCAGAATCCGGATGAGCATGTTGATAATAATCCGACAGATGTGCATAACTGGCGTTTAAGCCCCAGTTGTCATTTTCATTTTTCCGGATCTGCAGGGCAGTTAAAAATTCAGGGGCAGCATTATATCCGGGGTGCTGCAGCCATTTTACCTTGGCCATATTGGATAGAATGCGGGCAAACTCCTTATTATCTGTTCTGCTTTCACTTATAATGGAACTGTAGATTGCAAGCGCCTGGGCATATTCCTTTTTTTCCTGACAGGCAACTGCTTTATTATTTAAGGTAACTCTTTTGTAATTACTGTCTTTGGTGAACTTTAATGCCTGGTTATAATAATCAATCGCTGCGTCATAATTCTTCAGGCGCAGGCTGGTGCTTCCCAGTTCATTATAATCAGATAAAAGGCATTGCTGATCTTTTTCTTTTCGTTCATCCAGGAGCTTTAGGGACTGCAGCAGGCTTTCCTGGCTGCCAAAATAATCCCCCGCATCCGATTGAATAATGGCCATATAAGTATATGCCATTGCAATCTGCAAACTATCCGTGGAAGCAGATGCCGCTCTGTTAAAATAATAAAAGGCGGAATCGTTCTTTATATTTAAAAGGGATTCCCCTTTTTTATAATCGGTAGATGTAACAACCGGGGTTGTGTTACGCTGCCGGGTACATCCAAAAAAACAGGCAATGGCAATTAGCAGCTGGTAAATGTGCAATTTTATCAAGACAGGTATTTAGCTTAAAAATAAAAAAAATTGCCTGTTTTTTAATGATCCATTTTATCAGGATTAAAAAAAATAAGGCAAGATGCGCTCTTGCCTTATTAAACGGACCTTGTTATTGGTCAGCGGGCGGTGGGGGCGGTGGTGGTGAAGGAGGTATATGCCCTGTTTCTCCGCCTATATCATCCATGATGGTTATCTGTGTGCCGTTATGTATTGTTGTCGGACATGGATGATGTGACATTAACGACAACAAAAATGCAAGTATGAACTCTGTCATTTTTTATGATTTTAAATTTTAGGAATACTGCTGCCGGTTCCGGCGCAGGGATGTCAGTGCAGTAAGAAGCGCTTCTTACGCGTTTGGGAAGTGGGGAGGATATTGATTGCGGAAGCCGGTAAACGCTTCCCAAAACCATTTAAAGACAACCGCTTTCAACATCCCGGAGCAATCAGTGCTGTACAGGAGCGCTCTTAGCAAAGGAGCCATTCAACTGAGTGCACAACAAAAATAGATCGATGTAATAGGTTGATTATTAATCGGTTCCGATAATTCCGGTCTTTCCATTTGAATTCCGGTAATGTTTACGGGATTCCGTAAATTCCGTAGCTTTATTGCACAAACTTTGTAACATGTTTGAGCAATACCAGGAACTTGTTTTGCAGCTTTATGAGAAAAAGCAGCGTGAAAATGACCTGCCGTTAGATCTTATGCAGCCAACGCCGGCAAAAATCAAAAAAGCATGTTTGAGGGCTTGTACAAAAAGATTTTCCAGGAAAGATGGAAGAGTCTTGGAAGCTTTTTTTGGAGAAGGGAATGACCAGGCAGTAATACTGAAGGCGATAAAGAGATATGAAGCAGATAAGTTCAAAGCACTGATAAAATTTCTGAGAAAAGAAACCGCATCAACAGACGAAAAAAATATTGAGCTCCTTGCCTGGTTGATCGGTTTTGAACCAAGGCCTTTTGAGTTGGGAAGACATTACGATCATCCTGAAAACTCAGAAACAACGATTGACGGAACGGAGAAATATAACTGTAACAAAGAAAAAAACGGGGAGACCTCCAATGGATCCGACCAACCGGACAAAGCGTTGACGAATCCGAATGAAGGACTGCAGATAGCGGTTACCAGGTCTGGAACTAATTTTTCAAAGACCGGTTTTCATATTAAAAAAGGGCCTGTTGCTCTTTCGGCAATTATAGTAGTATTGGCAGGAATCATTATTTATTGGGTTGGAACAAATAAGAGTGTACCTGGTCCTATGGCGAGCTCAATGAAAGGTTCCTGTATGTACTGGGCCGGTGATCATTACCAGCAAATATCCTGCAGCCAAAAAGTGCATGGCGCTTTAGTAATTGCGCTGGATTCTGAAAAGCTGGTTTATTTTAAAAAGATAACCCGGCCGGATACGATTACGGAAGCAGATATTAACAAGGTATTTTACATAAAGTTTGGCAGAAAAATTGAGTTTTATACAGAAAGGGGTGTACATCCTGTTTATACAGAACGCACACTAAAGCCTCTGACCGGGTATATTTATGAAAAACATATCCTCCCTTTAAAAAAGCAGCCGCTGCCTGTAAAGTCAAATTAGCAGTGTGGGGTTTACCTTTCTTTGGTCTGGAATAATACGGTTTTCCGTAATGCTCCGGTTCTCCGTGCGGATACATTTGCAGAAATAAACAGAAGATGAAGTCTTTTAATCGCTCTAAGCGTTGCGTTTTTATCTTTTTATTCCTGGCCTCCTGCAGCGCCGCAAGTAATGAGCGCCTGTATGTTGCTGAAGCGGGATACAAAAATGAAATGGCAACCTGTACCGGCAGCAAATCATGCAGGGCCTGTAAAAATTGCAGGTATTGCAAGCATTGTTCAAAAGACGGGGGCAGTTGCGGGGTGTGTAAGTAATTTTAAAGATGCTCCGGGCAATTAAATTGTTGTTGGTATTTACGGCTGATTGCCCCGGTTCGCGTCCTCACGAATCGAAAAAGGTTATACCCATGCTGCATCCATTCATTCCGGTTTTCCGTAATGAGGATACTCCCTGCAATGATAAGTTTGTGCAAAAGCAATAACTCTTCTAATAAATGATCCGCTGGAGTGCAACCATTCTTTTGCTGCTTTTGATTGCCTGTAATGGCTTATCGGGTAAAACGTATAACAGCGGGCTGAGCGGTGCTGAAAACAAAAAAGCCTACAAGGTAATTGGCATAAAGGATGGCGACACCTTTGTATTGCTGATCGGGGGGAAACAACAGGTGGTGCGCCTGGCGCATATTGACTGCCCGGAAAAGAAACAGCCCTTTGGAAACCGGGCCAAACAGTTTGCTGCCGGCTTATGCTTTGGTAAAGAAGTGACCCTCATTCAACAGCATCAATACGACCGGAATAAGCGGCTGATCGCAGAAGTGATCCTGGAGGACGGGCGGAACCTCAACAAAGAGCTGGTAAAGAATGGCCTCGCCTGGCATTTTAAAAGATATTCTCACAGCAGGGAATATGCGGCACTGGAAACGGCCGCCCGGCTTCAGAAAAAGGGGCTTTGGGCAGACGAAAAGCCGGTGGCACCTTGGAACTGGCGGCATCGCAAAAAGCCCTTCGGAAAGTAGTACCAGGGGGTTATAAGCTTGTGCAACCAAATGTATATAATCTATTAGCCTGCTTGAAAAGCACCGTTTTTTTAAGATAAAAAATTTTACTGTTTACGGTTTCCCGTAATGGATGTGAAGGATCGCCGGTTACCTTAGCTGTAGATTATTAAATGTTTTTGTTATCAAAAAAACTGCTGTTCATAAAATAACTGCCGTAAAATGGAAAATGATTTAAAACTAAAGCTGGAGCAGCTGCACCAGAGGGTAGCTGCGCTGAAAGACCAGATCCATACAGAAGAAGCTACAAAGAATGCCTTTGTAATGCCTTTTATCCAGATCCTGGGGTATGATATTTTTAACCCGACCGAAGTGATCCCCGAATACATTTGCGACATCGGGACAAAAAAAGGAGAGAAGATCGATTATGTGATCAAAAAAGAGGACAAGCCCATCCTGATCATTGAATGTAAGCACTGGAAAGAAAATGCAGATGCGCACAATTCCCAGCTGCACCGGTATTATCATGTTTCCAAATCGCGTTTTGGAGTACTGACAAACGGGTTGGTATATAATTTTTATGCAGACCTGGAGCGCCCGAACATTATGGATGATAAACCCTTTTTTACCCTGGAACTTTCCAACCTTAAAGACTCCGGTATCAAGATCCTGGAAAAATTTACCAGGAACGGCTACAACCTGGAAGGCATCCTGGATTCAGCGGAGGACTTAAAGTATATAAAGGCCATCCGGAACGAGTTTGAAAAAGAGCTCAAAGATCCGTCGGATGAGCTGGTAAAGTTGCTGGTGAACCGATTTTTTGAAAAGCCGTTAACAGCATCCCGGCTTGCCAGCTTTAAAGAATATGCCCGAAGGGCCATCTCCAATTCTATTAATGAGTCCATCAACTTCCGGCTGAAGAATGCCTTAAACATCAATGAGAAAAATCCTTCAAAACAGGAGCAAAGGGAAGTTGCACCCATTGACGAGAACCCGGATTCACCAAAACTGATCACTACGGAAGAGGAAATAGAAGGTTCGCAGATCATAAAAGCTATTCTGCGGGAAGTGGTTCCGGCCGCACGTATCTCCTTCAGGGACACCCAGTCTTATTTTGGCATTTTGCTGGACGATAATAACCGCAAACCGCTGGCCAGACTGCATTTTAATTTTTCAAAAAAGTACCTGGAATTATTTCACAAGGGGAAAGATAATGGCGAGCGGAAGCTGCTGGCATCGCTGGATGATATTTACCAGTACCGGAAGGAATTGCTGGCTACGGTTAGTAATTATCAGAAAAACAGTGAAAAGGAACAACTAAATGCTACACTATGAGCCGGGTGATCCAGTTCTTAATGCTGTCTTTGTTTACTCATGCTTCCTGCGCTCAGAAAAAAGTGAAGCATATCGTAAAGACTACAGATGGGGCCACCGTAAAGCTGTATAGCAATTATACCTGGGAGTATGTCAGTGAACAAAAACCATCTGTAAATAACAAAAATGTAGGGATTAATAACGCGTACAGCTCTGATTTTAGCAAAAGCAGTACTGCAATTAAAAAGAAAACAACTACCCGCAAATCCACCGCCGGCAGGGTATATTACCGGGGAAAAAGAGGCGGCTGCTATTATCTTACATCCGGCGGTAATAAAGTGTATGTAGACCGGAGCCTGTGTAATTAAATGTATCCCTGTATTTTGTTGCATCGGTTTGTATCGGAACAGGATCTTCTTTAATAATCGCAAGTATCAAAACAAGTAATGACGATTTTTTATTTCTCCGACTATATTAAGCCTGCAGGAAAAAAGATAAAATTCGTATTTATCATTATCGGGCGGTTTTTCAGGGTCCTTTTCAGGCGGCGAAAAGCCATTACGCTTTTACAACTTTCTTATGCAGAAAGGTACCTGTTTGACAAAAGCTACCTGGTAATTCGTTACCGGTTCAGAAACGCGCTTTGGTACAACTTTAAAAATATTAAGAGAACAACAGAACAGGAAATTCTTATTCTGAACCTGAAAAATGTGCCTGTAATACCGGTTGAATTGGTGGTACATGGATTTTTTAAGAAAAAAAAGTTTCTCATTTCTGTAATTGCTGAGAAAACCGTAAAAAGCAAATTGTTTAAAATAGAATTAAGAAAACTGAATGACACGGGCAAAGTTATTAAAGCGCAACTATCCAACTATTCAAAATTAGCGGTTACTACTCCAAACATCCAGTTGAAACATTCCCGGGTAAAACTCAGGTACCCGAACATACAACTCAATCATTCCTTATTTAGCCAAACTGATTTTATATGAAAGTAAGAGACTATTATGTAACTCCGGCCTCAAGCAGTGTCATGCGGTTTTTATGGAAGGCCGCGGGTGGCGACCGGTATTTGCTGGAACGGGCAACCTATAGCGACCAGGTAAAGTATATGTGCCTGGGCGGCATTGTATTTGCAACCGGGGCAATGGCCGGCCTTGCAGGCGGCTATGCATTTTATACGATCTTTTCTCCAAAAACGGCGGATGTTCTTGATAAAACAAAAACGGTTGTTCAAAATACAACCTATATCCCTACAGATCCCCAAACGGTGATACTATCTGTTTTATTCGGTATCATATGGGGGCTCATCATTTTTAATATTGACCGGTTTATAGTAACAAGCACGGGTAAAGGCGATGGTACAGAAGCCATAACCTGGGGAGAACTAAAAGGGGCCATCCCACGTATCCTGATGGGTGCCATCATCGCATTGACCATTTCCAAACCGGTTGAAATAAGAATGTTTAAAACGGAAATTGATCTGGCGGTGCAAAAACAACAGGAAAAAGAAAAACAAGCGGGGATTGAACAGGCAAAAATAAATTATGATAAAAAAGTGGCTGATACAAAAGCCAAGCTGGGAAAAATTCAGAATGATATTGACGCGAAAGAAGCCGCTATTACCGATCTGCGTTCAGAAATTTCCAAAGAAATAACAGGTAAAAATGGTAACGGAGCAGCATTTGGACCCAGGGCTGAAGAATTGGAACGCCAGGCGGGCATTATAGAAAACCAATTGAAAGAGCTGAAGAATACTCCGGAATATCTTGCTGCATTAGCGGATATGAAAAAATTTGATGACGAAAAGAAAAGTGACATAGCAAGTGCCGAGCAAAAGGCCGCTACATTAGACGGCTTGCTGATCAGGATACAGAAAGCCCATGAAATAGCGGGCTGGGTTATTTCCCTTTTTATTACCCTGCTGTTTATGGCAATAGAATTAACACCGGTTTTCTTTAAGCTGATGCTTATAAAAACGCCGTATGATTACCTGGCCGAAAACCGGGATGAGCTGATAAAAGCAGAAAACGGTATTGAAGTTCGGTATGATTATTATAAAGATAAAGCAGGGCAGGAACGGCATTTGGTAATGAATCATGAAGCAGATAAAATGGTTTATGAAAAAATAAAACTAACGGATATACAAAAGGAGCTTACAAATTATGCAGTGGAGCAATATAAAAACAGGGAAAAGAAACGAATTGATGAAAACCTTGATGACTATATAAAAAACATACCTCCTGATGAATCAGGCAATTCATAATTTAAGACTGCTTTTCTGTTCTTTTTCAGGCGAAGACGATTTTATAATACGGAAATGTAGTACCGGTATTCAAATCCGGTTTGCGTTGATAGGAGCATTTGTGCTATTGATATTTGTTGGTTGCTGGCTGAGTGCAGGGCTTTTTGTATCGCATATTTTTGACAATGCCCGGTGGATCAGTATTCCTGTAGCCGTTGTTTGGGCATTTTTGGTTACCCTTCTTTACTTACTGTTATTATACACCATTTCTCCGGCGTTATTGCCCGTAGCACAAAAGAAAACGATCATTCAGAATGGCAAAAAAAAGAAGATCATTATTGAAGAAAAGAAAAAAGAGAAAAGACTGTTGCTGAGCTTTTCATTTTTATTCAGGTTGGGTTTAATAACCTTTCTTGCGGTAGTGGTAGCACAGCCCGTTAATGTGTGGATCTTCTCTCATAATTACGAGGAAGGTGACCGGTTTGCCGAAATACTAAAATCCATTCTCAACAATCAACCGCTGTCCTGGATGCTAACCGTTTTTGTTTGCAGCATTCTGTTGCTTCCTGTTTATTTTAAATATGGCATAAGGAAAATTTCAGTAAAAAGTTTCAGGGATGATTTTGAAAGCAGGGATACGGAAAAAGGGCTGCGGCATTTGAGGGAACAATTAGGGGGGAATATTACAGACTTTGATAATTTATCTAAACAGATTCTTTCTGTTAATATCAATTCCATCCGCACTGCGGATTTTTATTTTCAAAAATCACTGATTGAGTATAGGATCATACTTGAAGAATATGAGCAATTTAAAAAAGAATACACCATCCGGCTGGTTGAAAGGAACAGGCATTATAACAGGACCTGTTGGGAAAACTTAATGCCACATCTCAATAGACTGGAGAACATAAATCCGGAGAAATATCAGCTGCTGTATGCACAGTTGGAAAATGACTTACAGGTGCAGGAAAGCGCGTTTGAAAAATATGAATACTGGGCAGATCATCCGTTTCGTACCAAATATAAAACGGCAACAAGGAAGCTGACTGCTGAAACGGAACTGTTACGGACTTTTTATCAGGAAAATAATGAATAATGGAAGAACAGATATTTCTTGATAAAAAGGGCCGGAAATACAGGCTGGTCAACAAAACAAGGGAAGTACCCAGGAGAACCTATCTGTTGGGTACATTGTACGGGAAGTATTGGGGCGAAATGGATGGCAGGAAAGAATTGGAATATAAGCAGGCTCAGTTTTATGATTTCCATATTTATGAAGCGGAAGTATCCAATGCCGCCATTAGCCGGACTCCATTTACTTTTACGCCTGATGTTCAGTTTCCAAGAGAACGATTGCCAAAATTGCTCCCCGTTATTGTAGAAAAGGATGGGAAAGAATATGAACTGAATATCCACGAACCACAAATAGCCAATGTTCATTTTATAGCAGCGTTGCATCAAACGGAGGGTAATGAAGTTTTTGGTACTATTGAAGCACGAATAACAGGCTACTTACTTGATTTTTGCACAGAGGATTACGAGGAAAAGGAATATTTGCAAGATGTGGAAACAGGAACCGCTCAGCCTGTAAAAAGCGCAACAGGGCCTGTAAAAACGGTTATACCAACAGGGAATATTGAGTTTAAAAACGGATACCAAAGAACAGAATATTATTATTCCAACTACAAGACAAAATACTGGGGGGAGTGGCAATACAAAAGGCCCTTAACAACACCGGTGGGCGAGGGTTGCCTGTCTTCCTCGGTTGGCGTTTTAAGTGGAATTATCGGGCTGGTATTCCTGGTGTTACTGCTGCCCAAAATTGCAATCATGCTGCCTTTTTTGTTGTTGTCAGTCATTTTCCGGCTGGTCCCTGAGCTGTTTTGGACATGGATCTTCAGGGGCATCGGTGCAGTGCTCCTGGCGGGAATTATTGTTTCAATTATTAATACAAGCCAGCGTTCCGAACACCCTTCTGTTCCAAAATCCATCGTTCAGGATAAACCCAAAGAAAGGAAACGCCACTACTACCCGGTAACAGATACCGTTAATCAAACATCGGTTAAGGATTCGCTTATTACACATTACCGGAGCTGGAAGGATTATGACGGCAACGAATATGCGGGGAAATTCTGGGTAAAGAAATCTGCGCTTATGAATGCTTCTTCCTTTAAGAACAATTTAAACAGCCGGGGTAATACAGAAGATAGCTATAAGGAGATGGTGTATCGTTTAAAAGAAAACGATAAAAATAATTTGCCGGGTGTTTATCAATTATTTGACAGCATTAGAACCGTAAAGCATTTACCTGCAGATAAATTTGCAGAGCTCATTGTTTCTTTTGTGCAGGATATCCCCTATACCGTTGTATTGCCGGATGCCTGCGATGGTTCCTTGTATGCCGACAATTTTATCAAAAGCTATTTATCCGGCAATGATGCCCGGTGCGATGGGTATGAACGGTTTGGCATTAATACACCCGTGGAATTTATGGCTACGTTAAGCGGCGATTGCGATACCCGCACTTTATTACTCTACACCATGCTTTCGCATTATAGTTATGACGTTGCCATGTTGAACAGCAACTACTATAACCATTCATTAATCGGTATAAACCTGCCCTATAGCGGTATTGCATATACTTATAATGCACAGCGGTATGTATTATGGGAAACAACGGCAGCAGCTATAAAACCGGGAATAATACCCAACAAAATAACCAACTTAAATTATTGGAGCATATCACTTAAATCAGAATAATATGGAAACGGCAAAAGCAATCACCTTAAGTATAGCAATAATAATAGCCCTGGCTATTATTTTAATGAGCATACAATTGCTGCTGCGCAAGGCAAAAAACAGAGACTCCGAAGATGGAAAAACAGAACCGGCCTTTGGAGTTTGGTTTGCAACGCTGTTCTTATCCGGTGCGTTCATCATTGCAAAAGAAGTTGCTGTATTTGCTGAAGCCGTGGATAATATTTACAAAATAAATTCTGCCACGGCCCTGTTTGAATGTTTTAAAACAGGTTCATTGTTTACCGGCTTAAGCATTGTATGGTTGTTGCTTTGGTACTTCATTGCAAATATGCTGTTTGTTATGGTTACCGGAAAAAGAAACGGAGCAAAAGAAGTTGCTGCCGGCAATTTTATGTTCTTTCTTGTAAGGGGAATGGTATTAATAGGGTTTATCATTTGCCTTTTGCCAGTTTTTGAAATGATCCTTAGGGTATTTGTTCCGGCTGTTCCGGTTCCGTTCTATCATTAATGAGTGTAAATAAAGTCTGGGCTGATGCTGTTTGGGAATAAAGATACCCATGGGCTTTACCATCAAATATTTTTATAGAAATACCGCATTTTAAGCTTGTATTTGTGTAATTTTATAGAAAGGGATTAAATACTAATGAAAACACCGCAGTCTATATTTATAAAACACTAATGCATTCAGAACCAGGTGTTTCATTAAAATTTTGCTGGGAAGAATAATGAACTTGCTAATTAACTTATAAGTGAATACCTTTGCTTTGGAAATATGGGATGATGAAGGGCGTAAATGCAGTTTTTACAGTGTACGCAGGATTCATGCATCGGAAAATGAAACAGATCTGTTCTTTAATAAATACGATCAGTTACCCGAATATAAGCGGGCAGCTCAGCAATTGCTGAGTTTTATTTTGGACAGTATTGGAGATGAGCATGGTGCTATTGATGCCTTGTTTAACCGTTTTGAAAATGAAGTAACAGGGTTGCCCAATAAAGGCCGGGTTCAAATTGGAGCGCTTGTTTTTCTATATCCCAATTTTCCGTTACGGTTATACGCGTTGCGTATTAAAAACAGGGAAGACCTGGTTGTTTTATTTAATGGAGGTGTAAAATCTGCCCAAACCAACCAGGCAAGCAGTGGCTTGAATATTAAATGGAGAGAAGCCTGCCGGTTTGCTCAGCGGATAGAGGAAGCCCTTAGAACCAGGGAAATAATTGTGGATGCAAAAAACAGGAAATTGAAGTCGTCAGATAATAGCAGTGAAATTATTTTATAAATTCATAAAGATGAGAAGTAAGGTTGCAAAGAGAATTCTGGATGAAACCCCGGAAGAAGTGCGCATTTTTGTTCGGCAATATACCAATATTGTTGTGCGTATCAATGAGCTGATGCGGCAAAAGGGCTACACGCAAAAAGCGCTTGCCGAACGTATGAATAAAAAACCCTCAGAAATTAATAAATGGTTAAGCGGGAATCATAATCTTACGCTGAAAACGATTGCTAAACTGGAGGCTGAATTAGGCGCCCCCATTATAGAAGTGAGAAAGGCTTCATAAGGGGCAATTCCGTAATTGCTCCTATTGCAATGAATTTGTCATTGCAATAGCCAGCTGTTCGCGCTGTTTGGCCAGCTCCAGCCGGTATTGCAGTATTGCCTGCTTTTCCGGGCAGCAATTGTTCATGGATTGTAAAACGGCGTCTTCCCGTATTTTTAAAAACAGGGTACGCCCCTTATCCGTATAAATCTTTCTTTGCAAAATAATAAACCGGAGCTTGGCTTCCAGTTTCCGGTAGCGTTGTTGTTGCTGCTCCAGCAGCCGGCTCAGCCGGGCTACCTCAAAGCTTGCGGTGGCTACCTCCTGCTTCCAGAAGCGGGCTGCCTGCTGCCGTATTTTTGAGCGCGCATGTGTAACGGGAATTGCTTCTTTGCAGTCGCTTTTACAAAACGCCTGCCAGTCGCCCTGCAGTTGGGTAAATTGTATCAGTGCGGCTGTGGGTAAAGAGCGGTTGCCTTTGAGGTGATGCCCTACCACGCTGTGCGAAACGCCAAAAAGGCCCGCCAGTTCGCGGATGGTAAAGCCGGTTTCTTTCATAAATTGTTTCATCATCCTGTTTTTTATGCCCGCCCGGCTGAATGCCGTTCGGACGGATTTTAGTTGGATGCTTTTATAAAGCGCCTGGTGCAAATGCCGGTTGTAGACAAAGATATTGTAGATTTTTTAAATGTCTACAACCTGCTTGTCTACAATTGATTTTTTTGCCATTGCAGGTGTTCTCACCTGCAAACGTTTTCAGGATTCACCAGCTGCGCAATAAGTAATTCAGGCACTGGCCTTGCAATCCACCTCAGCATGCTGCCACCAGCCATGCCATTTCCAGCAGTTTGGAAAGATAAAACCATACGGCAAACACATTTAGTTCAATGCCAATGGCATTGCCGGTTAAGCTGTGGTACAGTAGTGCATGCAGGGCCGCCTTCCAACGCTCCCGGGGCTGGTAGTTAAAAAATTTCCGCAGCACTTTGTAAAGCCGGGCATACTCTCCTTGCGTAATAAGATAAGCAGCAAAGTTGCGCTGGCCGGGCGGTGCGGCTGTTTGAAAAACGGATTGATACCCCCCGGGCTTTTTTACCTGAAGCCGGCTGCCTCCTGTATAAATGGCATAGGCCGCATCAATAACGGAGCTAATGGCCATAAAGGCCTGGCAAATGGTGTAAGGCGGTATTTTGCCGGCGGGCTTTGGCTGGTCAATAAAAAGCGGCAGGTACAGCAATAGTTTGCGCAGCTGGTCAATACTGCCGGCATGTTCAAAACAAAGCGCAAACACCCGGTAGGGGTCGGTAGTACATTGCTGGCACCAGCTTTCTGTATGAAAGGGATCCATTGTTTTTATGATGTTCATAAGTTTTTATTTTGGAGTAAAACAACAGGAGTTTTTTTTAATCAATGCTAAGAGGAGTACCGCCTCTTGTTTACTCCCTGTTAAGCCCTTTAATGGCGCCATCTACATGCATGGTTTCCCTTACATCAATTAAATGCGCGGCTTCTATGAGTTTTGCCAGGTAACAATACAGCGCCAGCACATCCGGTGCCCGGCGCAGGGGCTTTGCAGCAAGGGCCGCCTTTACTATCCTGTGCCAGCTTCTCAGCCATTGTTTTAAGGACTGGTATTTAAAAAAAGCAGCAAAGGCCCGGTAGGGGTTGCGGTATTCTTTTTTGGAAAGAAACCGCGGAAGATCTGTCCATACACTGGCGCTCTTATAGCCGCTGCAATAGAATTTTTTGTTCAGCAGGTTGCCTTCTTCCGCTGTTATGGGGTTGCGTTTTACGGCGGATAGCGCATAAGCGGCAATAAGGGTGGAGCGGATCATGCGCGCATACAGCCATACATCCTCCCGTGGTTTTCCTTTATAGGGTTTTGCAGCGCCGGCATGTTGCAGCAGCTTTTTTATAAAATGGCGGTAGCTGCACAGCCCTGCAAATAGGAACAGTTCTGCAAATACCTGCCGCGGGTCTGTAACAGCCTCGCCCTGCCAGCGGGTGGTTTTAAACGGGTCCTTAAGGGTTTTGTTTTTCATATGTTTTTTATTTTATAATGCATCATTTTTACGTCATGCCGAGCGGAGTGTAACGTAGCCGAGGCATCTCTTTTTTCCTGTCCAAATGCTTGGCACTCATAGGTGCCTTAAGAAAAAGATAAAAGGTTCAATCACAGGGTTTATAATTATCATTTTCCACGTTTTTTGCTTGCCCAAAAAAGTGGAGCAACCGACCGAAGGGAGCTCATGAGCACCTGAAAGCAATAAAAAAATAAGCGAATAAAAAAGGGCACCGACAATCGGTTGCGGGGGCGATTGTCGGGGGAATATCTATTGAGCGGTGTGCTTGGCAAATGAGCTTTGAACAGTTGCTTACGCATTATCTTTTAATCGTCATGTTGAGCGGATCCCGCGGTAGCGGGAGCAGTCGAAACATCTCTTACAAATCAGGGGAGACCCCCGTCCGAACGGTGTTCAGTCGGGCGGGCTTCGGCTCCTTCCGCGGAATGCGTGGCAAGACCTATGAGGTCTGTTTCATGCCGGGTAAAGACCTCATAGATCTTACGGCGGCATGGCGCCGGGGAAGGCGGTGATGATTTCACCGCTGGTGCTGGCTATAACCGTAATGACGGTTACGGTATTCCCTGCCGGGTCATACCCCACAGCCATACCCGCATCCCATACCCGTTGCAGGTGGCGGCTGCGGGGCACCCCAGCCCCTTTGGGTTCGGGCAGGGGCATGGCCTGTTGCGCCCCTGCTTCTTTTATACAAGCTACAATTTGCGGTATAGCTATAGTAAACTTGGCCGTGTACGGATGGCCGGGTATTTTATAATAATGCCGCTCTAAAATATGCGCCAGCGCCTTGGCACTCAGGTACCAGCTTTGGCGCAGCAGCTTTTTACGGTGCTTTACCGGCAGCTGCCAGATAAGCGCCTCCTGCAATTGCTGCAGCCAGCTTTGTGCCTCTGCCAGCAGGAACAGGGCCTGCAGCCATTGGGCCTCATTAAAATGGGGGTTGGTGTTTTGCACTGGTGTAGTAACGGCGTTATTCATAACAAAAAAGTTTTAGGCCGGGCACCCGCACAAAAAGGCGTGGTGCTCAACTTACCGACTTGAGGTACTGGTACACCCACACACGGATAAGAGAGCCCACGCCTAGGTCGTGAGCCATTCTGCTTATCGTCTCGTGTGTTTAAAAATTACCAGTTTTCAAGTCGAGACTGAAAGCGAATGCTTCAAATAATTTTATGAAGTAATCGCAAAAATATTATTTCAGCACAAATATAGTAATATAAATCAAAATGTGAGCTATAACTCACTTTATTTTTTTTAACATTGGCAGACCTTGGAAATGTGAATAAACTTGAAAAGCGATATAATCAGGAAATAAGTCTATTTGGTGAACGCCTTCGAAGACTCCGAGAACAGAAAAAGTTAACACAGCTCGATATGGAAATTGCTTCCGGAATTAACAGAACGGAAATTAGCAGGATAGAGAACGGGCAAAAAAATATTGAATTTCTTACCCTTGTTAAACTGGCTATCGCTTTAGATGCAGAAATAAAGGATTTTTTTTCTGACTGATTTTCTTCACATATTTTCCAATGGAGAAGTACAACACAATTTTATCCAGTATTAGTGGCCACAGGAAAAGGACTGGAAGTCCATTCTAAAAAACTGCTGGATTTTTAATTTGAGTTTGAGGAGTGATAATTTAATGCATGGCCTCAGTGCCGATATTTGCAACTACATCAACAAAGAATGGATAACCCAATGAAAAAGTTCTATGCGTTCTTTTGCTTATGAACATGATGTAGATGAGAAGACAATACGGCAAATTATTGATTTTAAAAATGCATCGTATAAAATCAGCCTTTATACCTTATACAAAATGTGTACTGCAAGAGATTTAACGCTTGAGGAGTTTTTCAGGTTGGTTAAGAGGTAATAGTATTAACGTTTGCGTCGTTTGTTTTAAAATTGCTAGCTATTACGTTTCTTCGTTTGAAAATAAATCAAGAAATGGTTTGTCAAGAAGTATAAGTTCGCTAAATATTATTCTTGGTCTCTTTTCTATCAATTCCCCTTCTTTTGAAATCCGATCAATGCGCCCTTTGATTAAACAATTTGAAAATAATTTTGATTTGTGCTCGTTGATATTACCTTTTTCTGGAGAACATGTAAGAACATGTCCTTTATAAAAGAATCCAATAGTATTTGAGTTTTCATTTCCTCTTGTAATGTGTCCTCCAAGTTCAATATATTGCCCGTCTTGTAATTCTGGGAATAAAATTTCGTCATCTTCATCCTTACTGTAAAATATTTGCTTTTCACTAATGGCTACGCGGACTTTTCTTTCGTCATCTTTGACGTCAGTATCATTGAGTCCTATTTCTAATTCTCTTTGGGGTTCAATAATTTTTGTTATTTGGGCAAATATATTTTCGGGACAACCTGCATATTTTTCTAGATATTCAATCGGAACAGAAAGACTTTGATTCTCATCATTTTTTATTATAACAATTTTATTGTCTTGTGTAAACTCAACATCTTTAAAGTCTCGCTTCCGCATTGTCTTTAAGTGTTTAGCTATTTTTATTACCCATAAAAAAGCTTGAAAAGCTTTTTTAAATATATCCTTAAAGCCTATCTTTTCAAAATCTCGTTCAGCCATCTTCTCTAATGCTTTCTTACTATAAGCTCCGGCACTAATAAGTGCAATAGTTTTAATCCATTGCTCAATATTTTCCGGAATTAATGCTTCCCAACTACCTTTTTGAATTTTTATAGGAATTTCAAATTCTATATCTTGAATATCTGAATTTTCTTGATAAAGAAAATATCTTAAAGATTTGTCGAAGCCATAAAGGGCATCAGCTGATTTCTTTGCATCTAAATACCCATCTTCGACTAAATCCCCGTAATACTTTAAATACGCTAAAACATCTTGATTTGTCGTCATTTCAATTAATTAAGCACCAAGCGAAGTTAGTTGCCAATTAGTATAACATGTAAACATTTACAAATGGCTTTATCCGTTACATACTTTGATTTCTATTATAAATTATACTACTGCTATTGTCATAGTCTTTTTCTGTATTTGTAATTAACTACTAATCCGGCATATCTTCATTAAAACTCTTTGTCAAGGCTTCCATTTCAATCCAATGTATTGTTAGATCTGTGAGTTTTTTTAAATCCTCCAAGTTTTTGCCTTCCCATTTTCTTATATAGTGAGTTTCATCATTTCCAAGCCATACAGCTCGTTTCGCTACCGATTTTACTCTACTGTCAGTTACATATCTTTCAATAGTTGCTGATAAAAACTGTTTTTCAATTTTCTCCTTATCATCAGGATGATTTTGAATTGCATAATCTTTAATCAAAAATTCAAGTGCCTTTCGATAACCAACGCCACATATTTCAATCAGATTCTGCTGTTCAGCAGAATAAGCTTGATTATATATTATTTCAAATTGGACTGATATACCCTTTATAGTATTAGAAAAATCTCTTTCAGTTAATGAGCCAAAACTTGTTTTATGCAAATAGTTAGATACAGATGCCACTGGACCCCAATCATAGTAGCCGATAAAAGATCTCTTACATTGATCATTAGGACAAAAGAAAAACACATCGAAATTATCCTTATGCTTATGCCCGTATAGTGGATTCGGCGTAATTGATTTATGGCAATATGGGCATTTGTCTGGCAACCCTGTAATATGCCTGTCGCCTGTCTTTGTATGTATGGGTATGTTACTCATAAATAGTTAAGTATATATCTTACAATTGTCTAGCAATCTCTTTTTTTTTTCAGTCAGTTTCTGTTTCATCAAAGTTAGTTGCTTTGCTAATATACTTATTTTTTACAATTGATAAAAAGTCTTTTACCCCTGGTTATACAAAAACATTCTCAATCGCAGAGCATTATTGCGGAAACCGTAAAGAAGCGCTTCTATCCTTGTGTCATAGTTTGGGTACCTATGCAAGGCACAGGCAAAATAGTTGGTAAAAATTTAATAACTGATGTCAGCCCATCTTTTATAAATACCATGTTAATTGCTGCCTTAAATACTTATTATTGAGTTTGCTACTCTTTTTTCTCCTCCAACTTGAGTTGTATAAAATCTTTGTTCGATTCCCCATAAAACAAATTTCAAATCATCATCACTTTCAATTTTGAACTTACCATTCTCATATACAACTTGGCCATACTGATTTGTATAGTTGTAGATAGCTAATTTTTCTTCATCGGAAAGTCTGTTCAAGGTTTCATTTACTAAAGCTATTCGCTTTCTATTGGGTATAGAAATTTGGGCTACAACAAAATCTTGTGATACTTCAAGGAAGTCATTTTCTAAAAATGTTTCGCTTTCAGCTTCTGTTGCTTCCTTGTACAATTGGTCCATTCCTTTAAAGATTTTTTGAGCAGATGTAAGTTTCTTAAAGTACAAGATATCCTGTTGCTTATCATAAATGGCATCTGCAAAAGAGTTAATAGTTATTATTGGTTTTTCAGTTTCTAATGTCAATTCATCTATTGAAAACCATTTTTTACTTATAAAGAAGGTTGAATTTATTATTTGGAAAAAATATAAACTGTCTTGAACAGTACAAATAAATGATAATTTCTTTAAATCTTCTTTTGAAATTTGGTCATGTTCAACAGTATTTAATTCGTTTGTTAAGAAGTCTAAACAGTAATCCGATTCAGAAAAATTTGTCAATTTGTATAATTCTTCATCTTCGATTAAGGTTGCTGGGTTATAATCAATTCCATTCAACACAAGGTTTGCTATATCATAAACCTGAGTCTCAGTTTCAATTATTCGAAACATTTTTTGTTTCCTTTTTACTTTACCAAATATATAGTTCGCCATAATTAATTTGTTATAAGTCAATGAATGTATAATTATTTATTCTCTTAAGATTTTCGAATTCTTCGTCACCCGGAACTTTGAGTTTTTTTCTAGTAATCAAAAATATTTTCACATTTGTTGTCGTCTTTATGAAATAAAAATGATAACCAAAAAGTAGAAAAATTGGATTGAAATATAGGGTCTGTGATAAGTATGTAAACACATAAATAACTCCAAAAACAACTATTAAAGTTGAAATATCGTTAACACCAAGCGATACAAAAAAATAACCTAAATAGGTTGGCAAAAAATTATTATTGGCTAATTCTATTTCAGTAACAGAATTGCTTCTTAAATTATCTTTTGGCAATTTCAAAGCAATTAAAAAACTTAATGCAGTTAGAAAAATTGGAATTAATATGAATATTGCCCAAGAATAATACATCGGATAACTGTCTAAAATATTGAACTTATATTTTTCTTTTACTAGATAAACAACAACAATTAACCAAGTTGAATTGAAAGCTAGAAAAAGTTGATAAATGCGTTTCACTTTTACGGATTGTTAATAATTATATTGTTTCTTCAATTTTTGCACGGACTCGGTTCATAGGGTTGCCACTACCTCGCCAATTGACGCAATTACTAAACGTTTAAACACGGCTATGCCATCGCGTATATTAGTTAAAAAAATTGTTTAGTTCCGCAACCGTCCTGGTATTTTGTGCTTCAGCAGTTTCAATTTTCCAAATGGTTGTACTGCTAAATATACTTCTTTTTTTAATTGTTAAAAAAAATTCTAGTGTCTTAGGACAAATATATTTTGCTTTAAGATGGTGTGATTACGGGAAACCGTAAAGGGGAAGGGTGTTTGTTGCCTCGCGGTATTGCTAACCTGCTTGTTAGCGGTAGCTTTTCTTACCGCCAATTAGTTTATTGGAAAGCATTGTGGCCCAATTGCACCACCCCCATACTCTAAAACGACTTTGTCTGTATAAAGAATATACGTACAACTGTCATTGTATTTATTTTTTAAACTGTCTGGGATCGGGTTGTCAAATATGTTATAGTAAAATTTTCCCATTCCACTTCGTTGAAAGCCAATATTGCAAGGTTCGCCACTTTTTACAGAAATACAATTTGCTGCGTCAAGTTTTTCTTTTAGCACTTTTAATGTTTCTTTTGTCCAGTTCAGTTTTTTCAAAAGTGTGTCTGTCTTTGCTGAGTTTAAGTTTAAATCCCAATTGCTGTCATAATTGTTCGTATCCTTCAAATGAAAAATGAACAATTTTTTATTTCCCTCAAATTCTATGTCCACAGATTTGCTCGTAGGTATAATTTTGTTGACATATGTTTTTAAGTCAGTAATTTGGTTGCTCTTTTGATTATAATTGTCTATCAGGTCTTGAGTTGAATAATGTTTTCCGTCGTCAAATCTGAAAGTTGAAAAAACGTAAAAAACGCAACCAAAGAAAAGTAAAAGCCCGCCACCAAGTATTATTAAAATCCATTTTATAGTTTTTCTCATTTCAAAGTCTTAAGGTATGAGTGAAAAGGTTGCCTCCAACCCGCCGATTGTTGAGGCCATTAAACGGCTATAATTGTTTGTAAACGCTTAAACAGGGATCTATAATTGCTTTTACTGGTTTAAATACATTTATTTTCGTTGCCCCGCCCTATTGCCAAATCGCCTGCTGGGGCCTGTGTTTTATACATCCCGCACAAGTTTTGTCTTTACAATAAACCAGGGAACGGGTTCACAACCGTTTTTTTCGTCGTTCAAATAGTCGAGCACTTGTTTTGAATTTAAGTTGCTGTCAAATAAGCCATATTCGTTTAAAACCAAACCAAATTTGCCGGCCAGTTCCCTCCCGATGTCGTGGCAATGAAAACTATGAAAACTGCCGTCAATTTCAATTCCAATATAGTCGTATCCTAAAACTATTTCGTTTTCCGGTTCTAGTATTTCCTTCAAAAGTGTCAAACGCAATCCAATTTCTCTCATGGTTTCGGATTGTGGCCTGAACTCTTTAAGAATAGCCTCTTTTTCGTTTGCGTCAAAATAGAGGGCAAAAATTTTTATGTCACTTAAATGAATAAAGAACCTGCTTTTATAATCAAGTGCGGTTTCAAGGTCCTGGAACACATTTAAAAATCCAATTTTGTTGTCCTGGATCTTGTCGTTTACCCAATTTCTAATCTTGTCTATTTGGTTTTCCGACAGCTTAAAATTACTTTTTATTTCGTCTATTTGTTTGTTGTTGTCCGTTGCCCAACTATAAGACCAGGTGTCAAGTAAGGGGTCATTAATGCACTCGCTGCAAGTATATATCAAATTACCCAAGCCAGACCCATAACCTTTAGGCCTGAGTTTGGTCAAGTAGTAACCCCCAAAATAATAGTTTGTTGCTATATCGTTCATCTGTTTAGGGTATCTGCTATACTTGTCACCAACGAGCTGATTTTTCGAAATTACAAAATGTTTGCAGTTGTTTGTAACGCTTAAAATACGATTGTGCAATAGTTTTTATTAGTTAAAAATTTTGTTTTCTTCTGCAATAATTCTGGTTATTTTGCTTTAGCAGTTTCAATTTTCCAAATGGTTATTTTGCTAAATATACTTAATTTTTGGAACTATTAAAAATCTGTAAAGAAGCTGCGGATGAATTAACCTAGGTGGTTATAAAATCATCAATGGAGGAGACTGTACAACTTTATCAGTTTTAGTAGCCATAGCAAAAGGACTGAAAGTTCATCCTAAAAAACTGCTGGATTTTGAATTCGGGGTTGAGGATCGATAATTTAATGCATGGCCTCAGTGCCGATATTTGCAACTACATCAATAAAGAGTGGATTGCCCAATGAGAAGGTTCTATGCGTTCTTTTGCTGATGAACATGAGGTAGATGAAAAAACAATACGGCAAATTATTGATTTTAAAAAAACAGCGTATAAAATCAGCCTTTATACGTTGCACAAAATTTATACTGCAAGAGATTTAACGCTTGAGGAGTTTTTCAGATTGATTAAAAGATAAGAAAATCGTATAAGGAGCAGGTTTTATATCCAGGTACTCGGCTTTATTAACCTAAACCCACTTGCTTTTATAACAACTGGAGGAAATTGAGCCTCTGCTAATTTCTTTCGGCCAATTACTAAACTTCCCTTAGCTACATTTTTTACGCTTAGATTGGAACGATTAGGAGGAAATGCGACAAATACTCTTTTATTTGGATAAATATTATGAATGGAATTGATCGGAGGAACCAAATCGCTATCCCCTGTTATTAAAATCGCTGTATCATATAGGCTATTATGCGCGTCTTCCATCATTGCGACGGCAATATTTACATCAGTCATTTTTTCATTAGAGTATGGATAACTATGCCCACATCTACGACATGTTTCAATATGTGATTGATAGTGGCCATAGGTTATTTTAAAGTTTGATAGAGTTTCGAGTGCTTCTAAATAGGTCTTTTGCCGGTCTTCTTTATCAGGGTTATTACGTATCCGGGAGGTAAAATATTTTATCGATATTAATTCCTGATGCGATTTTAATAGAGATAAAACCAACTGTTGTGGGTTCAACCATAGCGTGCCGTTGCCATTTTGTTTCATCCCAAAATAAAGGTTGAATCCGTCAATATAAGCAATTATTCTTTCCATATTTGGTTATTTGCATTTTTCAATTTATCTTTGATAATACAAGAACAGCTCCTGAGATAGCATCTCAGGATTGACGCTCCGGAAACGGGGCGTTTCGCATTTATAGGAACGAAGATAGTACAAAATAATTTTATTTTTAAAATTGTCATCAATAAATCCACGTATATTTATTAATTTTACAAAATGAATATTGAAACTCATTGATAATGATAATACGTGGTTGATTGATGAGTTGTGAATTGCTTTCAATTTAAGAGAGGCGCAATGCCTCTCTTTTAAAAATAGAGGTCTGATAGCTAAAAACAAAAATGCCCCGCAGATAGGCGAGGCGCTAAATGTTTTCACAACGGAATCATCCTTATTGTGAATTGCTTTCAAAAGCAAATATAAATTAGTTTTTATTGTAGTTATTACGGGAACCCGTAAAATATTTTGCTATGAGGATTTAACTTTACCAGGATCAATAATAAACGTATGAGAAGGAATATTTTGGGCCTCGATCTGGGCACTACTTCCATCGGTTTTGCCAAAGTAATTGAAGATGAAGATTATCAAAACTCTGCTGTTGAGCTGATAGGTGTTCGTGTAAACCCCCTGACCACGGATGAACAAACCAATTTTGAAAAAGGCAGGCCGGTATCTGTAAATGCTGATAGAACGCTTAAAAGAGGCATGCGCCGTAATCTGGACCGTTACCAGCTCCGGCGGCATCATTTAATTGAGGTACTGAAAGCGAATCATATTATTACAGTGGATACAAAACTTGCTGAGGACGGCAAAAATACAACACATGCTACGTATGCGGTAAGAGCATTGGCTGCTACTGCTGAAATTCCATTGGAAGCTTTTGCTCGGGTCCTGTTGGCTATTAATAAAAAGCGGGGCTATAAAAGCAGCCGGAAAGCCAAGAACGAAGATGAGGGCCAGCTGATTGACGGAATGGCTGTAGCTAAAAGATTATATGAAGAAAACCTTACTCCCGGTCAGCTCTCTTACCTGTTATTAAAAGAGGGCAAAAAATACCTGCCCGATTTTTACCGGTCTGATCTGAATGCAGAGTTGGATAAGGTGTGGAGTTTTCAAAAGCAATTTTATCCTGAAATATTAACGGAAGAGTTTAAAAAACATTTGGAAGGAAAAGGACAGCGGGCTACATCAGCCGCATTTTGGGGACAATATGGTTTTAATACAGCAGAAAATAAAGGCAGCAGGGAGGAAAAAAAACTGAAAGCCTATCAATGGCGTAGCGAAGCCGTTGATCAACAATTAACAAAAGAGGAAGTGGCTTACGTGATTACTGAAATAAACAATGACCTTAATAAATCCAGCGGCTACCTGGGGGCTATTTCTGACCGGAGCAAAGAATTGTTTTTTAACAAGCAAACCGTTGGCCAGTATTTATATCAGCAACTGAAACAAAATCCGCACACCCGCCTGAAGGGGCAGGTTTTTTACCGGCAGGATTACCTGGATGAGTTTGAAACCATTTGGGAAACGCAGGCAAAGTTTCATCCAGAACTGACTGCTGCATTAAAAGAAGAAATTCGTGACGTTATTATTTTTTATCAGCGAAAATTGAAGTCTCAAAAAGGGCTGATCAGCTTTTGTGAATTTGAGAGTAAGGAAATAGAAGTTGAAAAGAACGGACTAAAGATAAAAAAGCGGATAGGCTTGCGGGTTGCACCTAAATCATCACCATTGTTCCAGGAGTTTAAAATATGGCAGGTATTAAATAACCTGGAGTTTCGCAACAAAAGTTCCAAAGAAGTGTTTGTGCCGGATATGACTGCTAAACAGCAACTCTTTGACGAGCTTAATATTAAAGGAAACCTGTTAGCAAGTGAAGCCATAAAAATTCTGGGTTATAAAACGAAGGATTGGGAAGCCAATTATCATACGCTGGAGGGGAATCGCACCAATAAATCTTTGTACGATGCCTATCTGAAAATTTTGGAATTGGAGGGATATGATGAAGATCTGTTGAAATTAAGCGGCAGCGATGATATTGATGTTTCCAAAATCGAAAAGTCCGCATCAGAAATTAAACAAATGGTGCATGCTGTTTTTGAAGTTTTGGGTATTAATAGCACAATTTTAGATTTTGACGCAGAAGCAGATGGTAAGGCATTTGAGCAACAAACGGCATATCGGTTATGGCATTTGCTGTATTCAGCGGAGGATGATAATAAAAAATATTTACAGGAAGATATTTTTATATATGGACATGATAATATTGGATTAAAAAAGAAGCTGTGCGAAAGGTTTGGATTCAGGCCAGAGCATACGAAGATTTTAGTGAATGTTGCTTTCAGTGGGGATTATGGTAGTTTGAGTAGTAAGGCAATGCGGAAAATTTATCCCTTCATCAAAGAGCTTACTTATGACAAAGCTTGTAGGGAAGCAGGTTATAGACATTCCGCCTCTTCACTTTCAAAAGAAGAGATAGCTACCCGGCCTTTGCAAAAGCGACTGGGTTTATTGAAAAAGAATGAATTGCGCAGCCCGGTAGTGGAGAAAATCCTCAACCAAATGGTTAATGTGGTCAATGCCCTGATTGATGATGAAAATAAACGGCGAAAAGCCCGGGGCTTATCTGATGATTTTCATTTTGATGAAATACGGATTGAGCTGGCCCGTGAATTAAAAAAGAACGCAAAAGAGAGGGCTGAGATGACAACAAATATTAACGCCGCAAAGCAATTACATGAGAAAATAATTAAGATCCTGCAAACCCAGTTTGGAGTGTCCAATCCTTCCCGAAATGATATTATTCGCTACAAACTGTACGAAGAGCTAAAGAATAACGGCTATAAAGATTTATACACTAATACCTACATCTCCCCCGACATCTTGTTCAGTAAGCAGATTGATATAGACCACATCATTCCGCAAATGAGTTTATTTGATGATAGTTTTTCTAACAAAACGGTTGTGTTTAGAAAAGATAATCAGGATAAAGGAAATAAAACCGCCTACGACTATATCCTTGGTAAATACGGAGAACTGGCGTTGGAAGAATATATTTCCCGGATAACCAGCCTTTTTGAATTGGGAAAGAAAAATAAGGAAGAGGGCATTAACAAGGCGAAGTTTCAAAAATTACAAAAGCGCCTTATTGATATAGGGGATGGTTTTATTGAAAAAGATCTCCGGGAGAGCCAGTATATAGCTAAAAAAGCAAAGAATATGCTTTATGCAATCTGCCGTAGTGTGGTTGCTACCAGCGGTGAAATTACGGCAAGACTGCGTGAGGATTGGGATTTGGTAAATGTGATGCAGGAAATTAATTTGCCAAAATTCAGAGCCCTGGGCTTAACAGAAATGGTTGAGAAAAAGGATGGTGGTCAAAAAGAGCGTATTATTGACTGGACTAAGCGCAACGATCATCGTCATCATGCGATGGATGCATTGACCATCGCTTTTACACGACATAGCCATATTCAGTATTTAAATCACCTGAACGCACGTAAAGATGAGGCCAGCAAATGGCATCCTGTCGTGAGCAAGATTGAGGAAAAAGAAACAGACCTGGTGTATGATGATCTGGGGAACCGAAAAAGAAGATTCAAGGCTCCAATGCCCAACTTTCGGGAAGTGGTAAAAGAACATCTGGAAAATGTGCTGATTTCACATAAGGCTAAGAATAAAGTAGTTACTAAAAATAAGAATAAAATAAAGACAGCCAAAGGTGAGAAAATAAAAACGGAACTTACTCCGCGTGGACAATTGCACAAAGAAACCATTTATGGCAGATATCGCTATTATGAAAGCAAAGAGGAAAAAGTAGGACCGAAGTTTGATGCGGAAACGATTGGGATGGTTGTAAACCCACAGTATAGAAAACTTCTGTTGGAACGACTTACAACAAATGGAAACGATCCTAAAAAGGCTTTCGGGGGTAAAAATACGTTGAGCAAAAATCCTCTTTATATTGATGAGGCCAAGCAAGAGCTACTGCCCGAAAAAATTTTATTGCGTTGGCTGAATGATGATTATTCCATTCGCAAAGATGTAACTCCTGAAAACCTGAAAGATGTAAAAACAATTGAAAAAGTCTTAGATGAAGGGATTAAAAAAATACTGTTGAAGCGTCTTGTCGATTTTGGCAATGATCCCAAGAAAGCTTTTTCCGACTTGGATAAAAACCCAATATGGTTGAATGAGGCCAAAGGAATTACTATAAAACGGGTAACCATCAGCGGTGTTAAAAATGCAGAAGCGCTACATTATAAAAAAGACCATTTTGGGAATGCTATTTTAAATGAAAACGGAAAGCTGATACCCAGTTCTTTTGTAAGTACCGGCAACAATCATCACGTAGCTATTTACCGGGATGCAGAGGGGAATTTGCAGGAAAGGGTTGTTTCATTATTTGATGCTGTGCAATTAGTAAATGCCGGAGAGGCAGTGATTGATAGGGAGTATAACAAAGGGATAGGCTGGCAATTCCTGTTTACAATGAAGCAAAATGAAATGTTTGTATTCCCAAATGAAAAAACAGGGTTTGATCCTAAGGAAATTGATTTATTAAATACTGATAATAGAAAGTTGATTAGTCCTAATTTGTTTAGAGTACAGAAAATAGCGAGTAAAAACTATTTCTTTCGACATCATTTGGAAACGAATGTTGAAGAAAGGAAGGAGTTAAAGGATATTGTATATAAGCCTCAATTAGGATTAAATGCAATAAAAGATGTCGTCAAAGTCCGTATCAATCATTTGGGGAAGATTATTAGTGTAGGAGAGTATTAAAATGTGCTTGCCATGATCAAACGCACCCTTTATTTCGGCAACCCGGCCTATCTTAAAACCAAAAACGAGCAGTTACTGGTGGAACTGGCTGATACCGGCGAGGTAAAAACAGCCGCCATCGAAGATATAGGCGTGCTGATTTTAGATCACCAGCAGATCACTATTACACACAGCGTTATTGCCAAGCTGCTGGCAAACAATGTGGCGCTGATCACCTGCGATGATATTCACCTGCCTACCGGGCTCATGCTGAACCTGGACGGGCATACCCTGCAAAGCCAGCGCTTCCAGCTACAGGTGGATGCATCTGTGCCGCTGAAAAAGCAATTGTGGCAGCAGACGGTAACAGCTAAAATCACCAACCAGGCAAATTTGCTGGCCCAATACCGTATTCCCAATAAAACCTTGCTGAACCTGGCAGCCCGGGTAAAAAGCGGTGACAGTGATAACTGCGAGGCGCAGGCCGCCGGTTATTACTGGAAAAATGTATTTCCCCTGTTCCCCGGGTTTAAACGGTTTCGGGAGGGGGAGCCACCGAATAATTTATTGAATTATGGTTATGCCGTGCTGCGGGCTATAGTAGCGCGCAATTTAGTAGGTAGCGGATTGTTGCCCACACTGGGTATTTTTCACCGGAACCAGTACAATGCCTATTGCCTGGCGGATGATATTATGGAGCCTTACCGGCCTTATGTGGATAAGGTGGTGTATGATATTATACGGGGTAATGGGAAGTTCCTGGAGCTGACCCCCTCCATGAAGCAGCAACTGCTGGGCATTCCTGCTATGGATGTGGTGATTGATGGTGGAAAAAGCCCGTTGATGAACGCGGTGCAGCGGACGACGGCCAGCCTGGCTAAATGCTTTGAAGGAAACAGCCGTAAGCTGCTGTATCCTGTATTGCCTCCTTCATTTGTTTAAAAATGAATTTTGAACGGTTAAATGCCTACCGGATTATGTGGGTGATAGTGATGTTCGACATGCCTACGGAAACCAGGATCGACCGGAAGCGCTATGCAAAATTCCGGAAACAGATCCTGGACGATGGCTTTAATATGTTCCAGTTCAGCATGTACATCCGTCATTGCATGAGTCGGGAGAACGCCGAGGTACATGTACAGCGGGTAAAAAAGATCCTGCCGCAAAAAGGTCATATCGGCATTTTGTGCATTACCGACAAACAATTTGGGCAAATGGAGATCTTTAACGGGAAAGAAGCGGCTGAAGCCCTGCTACCGGCCCAGCAATTGGAGTTGTTTTAATACCGGTTAAAACCGGCGTAATAAGAGATGTCCTGGTGAGCTTATCCCTTTGACCGGCTGCCAATGACAGAGTACATTATGTATTGAAAACCAATTATACTTTCGTCATGCCGAGCGCAACAAAGTGGAGCCGAGGCTTCCCTGTGATACCAGACTATCCGAGAATTGAGAGACCCTTCCGCTCCGCTTCGCTGCGGTCAGGGTGACGAAAGAATAGTATGCCATAGGCACATTGATTTTACAACGTAAATTGAAAACTCAGCATGACAGCATAATTTTCTTGTTATGGTGAGCCTGTCATAGTGAGTTTGCCGAACTACGAACCATGATTCATTTGAAAAATATCCTTTGTCAGGGCGACAATCCTTTTTAAAAATCTGATTGGTATAATAACAGAAACAGCCATTTTGAGGTATCAGCAATAAAAAAACGGGCGTAAAGCCCGTTTTTTTATCCTGTTGACAACCTGAAATCCTTTACTGTTGCGGGTTTTGACAAATCGAGTTGTCAAAGACCAAAGTTAATTCGAAAAATGAAAGCAATTCACAACCGAAGAACTTGCGCAACCGGTTGTTTTCCTTGTTGTCAAAGACCAAAGTTAATTCGAAAAATGAAAGCAATTCACAACGGGTTTACCCTTAGCGCCGCCAATAGGGCAGTTGTCAAAGACCAAAGTTAATTCGAAAAATGAAAGCAATTCACAACTTAAAGCTTTAAACAATGAAAAGAGAAACAGGTTGTCAAAGACCAAAGTTAATTCGAAAAATGAAAGCAATTCACAACCGTTATACAGCTGTCATTATACGGAACCGGGTTGTCAAAGACCAAAGTTAATTCGAAAAATGAAAGCAATTCACAACGAATGGGCGGCAGATTGGGAATACTTCAATGTTGTCAAAGACCAAAGTTAATTCGAAAAATGAAAGCAATTCACAACGGTTAGCTCGTGGAGTTTATCAATGAGAAAGTTGTCAAAGACCAAAGTTAATTCGAAAAATGAAAGCAATTCACAACGTAATAATTTCGTTGGCTATTGTAGCTATAGTTGTCAAAGACCAAAGTTAATTCGAAAAATGAAAGCAATTCACAACAGCGCCTCTTTTATGTTGCTGTCTGCTTCTGTTGTCAAAGACCAAAGTTAATTCGAAAAATGAAAGCAATTCACAACTAAGCTTGTTGTGCTTAGGGCCTGCGCCTGGTTGTCAAAGACCAAAGTTAATTCGAAAAATGAAAGCAATTCACAACTGCAGGGAAAAGTGTGATTGGATAATACGAGTTGTCAAAGACCAAAGTTAATTCGAAAAATGAAAGCAATTCACAACAATTTTGCACGCTTCTCCGAAGGTGTTCATGTTGTCAAAGACCAAAGTTAATTCGAAAAATGAAAGCAATTCACAACAAAACGCTTACATGAACATGGCCATCCGGCGTTGTCAAAGACCAAAGTTAATTCGAAAAATGAAAGCAATTCACAACAGACAATGCTTTGCTTAGTGTTTTAATTTTGTTGTCAAAGACCAAAGTTAATTCGAAAAATGAAAGCAATTCACAACTTGATGGTACACGATATTTTTCATAAAAACGTTGTCAAAGACCAAAGTTAATTCGAAAAATGAAAGCAATTCACAACAAAAGGATTTAGCAGATAGGCTTGGAAAAAGTTGTCAAAGACCAAAGTTAATTCGAAAAATGAAAGCAATTCACAACATAATAACACTGGGATTTTAAATTATAAAAGTTGTCAAAGACCAAAGTTAATTCGAAAAATGAAAGCAATTCACAACGAGCTCGGCTCTATAAAACATAGCAAAATGGTTGTCAAAGACCAAAGTTAATTCGAAAAATGAAAGCAATTCACAACACACATCGAAGGAGGGGTTAAATACATTACGTTGTCAAAGACCAAAGTTAATTCGAAAAATGAAAGCAATTCACAACTGTTAATACCGCCTCTTTTGTGGAGTGGCTGTTGTCAAAGACCAAAGTTAATTCGAAAAATGAAAGCAATTCACAACAAACCATAAACTATGCGCAGACGTAGAGGGTTGTCAAAGACCAAAGTTAATTCGAAAAATGAAAGCAATTCACAACACGTAGAATTAAAAAGATATGGCTATTAATGTTGTCAAAGACCAAAGTTAATTCGAAAAATGAAAGCAATTCACAACACCCTGCTTGGTAAAAACGGCAGCTGGGATGTTGTCAAAGACCAAAGTTAATTCGAAAAATGAAAGCAATTCACAACATAATAAGCAAAACAGAACCGGTATGCGAGGTTGTCAAAGACCAAAGTTAATTCGAAAAATGAAAGCAATTCACAACGGTATTGTTGGCCTTGATGATGATCAGGAAGTTGTCAAAGACCAAAGTTAATTCGAAAAATGAAAGCAATTCACAACACTTCTGCGTCACCAGCGTAATCGCTATTGGTTGTCAAAGACCAAAGTTAATTCGAATCCCGATTGTTCGGGAGAAAGCAATTCACAACTGGCGGGAAAAAGGCGGCGTATTGGCCGCGGTTGTCAAAGACCAAAGTTAATTCGAAAAATGAAAGCAATTCACAACGAAGTTGGGACGGCGTGCCTTGAACCTGAGTTGTCAAAGACCAAAGTTAATTCGAATCCCGATTGTTCGGGAGAAAGCAATTCACAACAAATACAGTCCTGTTCAAAAATGATGGTGTGTTGTCAAAGACCAAAGTTAATTCGAAAAATGAAAGCAATTCACAACGCGCCGGTTCCAATGTAGTGCAGGTGCTTAGTTGTCAAAGACCAAAGTTAATTCGAATCCCGATTGTTCGGGAGAAAGCAATTCACAACAATCGGTTGCCTTCAAATGCGCCATGCTGGTTGTCAAAGACCAAAGTTAATTCGAAAAATGAAAGCAATTCACAACGAATGGCACAAAACATCCATCTGCCAAGCAGTTGTCAAAGACCAAAGTTAATTCGAATCCCGATTGTTCGGGAGAAAGCAATTCACAACCGATGCACTGCAGCAAAGCCAGGACTATTAGTTGTCAAAGACCAAAGTTAATTCGAATCCCGATTGTTCGGGAGAAAGCAATTCACAACGGAATATTCTGAGGATAAGGATGAGATGACGTTGTCAAAGACCAAAGTTAATTCGAAAAATGAAAGCAATTCACAACACAGGTGTTGTACTTGTGGAAAACACACCAGGTTGTCAAAGACCAAAGTTAATTCGAATCCCGATTGTTCGGGAGAAAGCAATTCACAACAACGCGAATGGCTGAACCTGATACCCCGCTAGTTGTCAAAGACCAAAGTTAATTCGAAAAATGAAAGCAATTCACAACGAACTGAATATTGGGCGAAAGGCCAACAACGTTGTCAAAGACCAAAGTTAATTCGAATCCCGATTGTTCGGGAGAAAGCAATTCACAACCAGAGTCTATCAATTGGCCAAATGGTTTATAGTTGTCAAAGACCAAAGTTAATTCGAAAATTTTTCCTTTGCCGGTGTTATGCCTGCGGCAGATAAATTTTCACCGACAACAGGAAGAGGTTGTAAGTTGGTTTGGTTCATTGGTCAGAAGACCAGAAAAGGCGCCATCGGTGTGTTTTGGAGTGTTTCGTGAAACGGTGCTGACAGGTATTTATTCGCCATCATTCGTGGGATACCCAAGGGCATTTAAAAATTCTTTCCGCCAGGCGAAAACAGTGGGTGTGTATTGTGGATTGTCAAAAATAAAATGTCCTCCTTCATCCAGCGATTTTAGAATAACAGGATTGCCTGCAGATTGCATGAGTGACAAGAACTTTTCAGCAGATTCATACGGAACATTCTTATCTGCTTTACTATGAATTAACAGCATGGGTGGCTGGTGTTTGCGTACCAGATTATTTGGTGAAATTCCCTTTACCAGGTTTTTATCTTTTAGCTCTTTCCTGATCCAGGCCGTTTTTTCATCGGTAAGATCGTAAACGCCGGAATTTACCAACAATACATTTGGCACCGGGCTAAATTGCAGGTGATCACTTTTTTCATTCCAGTCAGTGGCAAGAGCGGTAGCCAGCACAAGGTGGCCGCCAGCGGAATTACCGGTTGCCACAATGCGACTGGTATCAATCCCAAATTCATTGGCATGTTCCCGCAGCCAGCGAATAGCGGATCGCGCATCCATGACAGCAGCAAAAGGCAGGGTGCTCTGTGACCCGTAGATGCGGTACTCCACGGAACAGGCTATCCAGCCTTTTGCGGCATAATTTCGACACGCCTGAAAATGCCATGATGGCTGCCCTTCTGACCAACTTCCCCCATGGAAGAATACAATAACCGGCTTCTTTTCTTTGTTACCTTCTTTGTCATTTTTAAATAAATGAATGTCCAGACCATAATTGCCAATCTGTTTGTATTCCAGAACCTGGTGATCTTTCAGATCGTTGCGGGCATTGCGATAGACCTGCTCAAGCTTATTAGTATAGGAGGTGTCCTGACAATGCTTTTTAAACGCATCATAAAGTTCTTCGGTGTGTTTAAAGCCATTACTGGTAATATGATCGAGCAGCAAATGATACTGATGATAGATTCTGCAATGCTCCTCGTTTATATATTTTGGCAGCAGGTGCCACATTGCATACAATCGTTTATTATAAAGACCATTATATGCCGTTTTCTTTAGTTCAATTTCGATCTTATAGCTCAGATAACTTTGGATAAAAGACATCAGGTCCGTATTGCCCAGCAATTCCGGGTTATTAAATAACGGCAGATTGTCCCGGAGCTTTGCTTCAATTATGGGGTAGCTTTTGGGTCGCTCACCGGAATACGTTTCATGATTGGTTGGATATTCCGCCAGTATTTTATCAAAATAGAGTTTGATCTCCAGGCGCTGAGAATCGGCATATGCTGCCGGGAGCGCTTTTTTATACTGGCGCAACAATGTATAAAACCCTCGGGCTGCTGAATCCATCTTTGCTACAAATGCCTTTTCGCCAAGCTGATGTACTTTTGTGTAATTAGGATAAAAGACACCTGAAAACCTTTTTCCCAGTATCTTTTGCTCCTCCAGATAGCGGCTCTTGGCTGAATCCTGCTGCAAGGATGTTTGCGCATTTAGCCCAATGGCAACACTAATTAACAAGGAAAATATAAGGAGCCTTTTCATAACCTCCGTTTAGGTATATTGAAAGATAAGCAAAAAAGATTGTACGCTCCAGGTTGGTCCGGTTAGCCAGGCGTTTAATATACAAACTACCATGTCTCTCTTTACGTGTGTGGGTAACTAAAAAGGTTCCCTGATTGTCATATTGATTGACGAAGGAGAGCTAATACAATCAGGGTTCTCTCCACGGCGGGCAGGTGCCAGGCTCACAGTGACAAGCTTCCTATAGCAATAAGATGATCCTATTGTCACCCTGAGCCTGCCTAAGAGCGACCAACACAATCATGGTTCGACAAGTTGTTAATGACAAGTTTTTTAGACATTTAATTATCAACGACTTGCAGCTTGTGCTTTTTAGCAAACTTTTGAAGTAATGATAGTTCTTTCGCTTTAAGTTGTTGCTCATATTTTTTAACACCCTGTTCTACATATTCCACTCCCTTTGTAAGTGTGTTATAAAAGGCTTCAGCTATTTTTCTTCCGCCGGCCTTGTAAGCCACAGCAGGGCCTCTGCGTGCTTTTAATCTTCTTATAAATGCTCCTATCGCGTTATGCTTACTATTTTCTAACGATTGGGCTGCTTCTTTAAAGATCTGACCGGCCTTGTTGCAAGGTGCCCGCTTTATCCATTTACTTTTCTTTCCGCTTTGATGATGTCCCGGCGATAAACTACACCAGCTTGTAAATTGTTTCATGCTGGGGAAACGACTCATATCTACTCCTGTTTCTCCTATCAATCTTAACAACGTATAATCATTGATACCTGCTATGCTGCTTACATTCACTCCAAACAATTGAACCATCATTACATGCAGATTCTTTATTTCTGGTTTATGATGGCGTACCGATTTAGTTTTACCCAATGCATCTTTTTTGACTTCCGGCTTATCCTTTACAAGATCTTTTAACAGTAAGGCAATCCGCTGGTCTATGATATGTACCTGTTGCTGATGCTGCTTCCACATATCAAGATTTTGTTTTAGCATAAAAAGGTACGTATCATTGTAACTCCCTTCCAATGCTTTTACAACTTCTGCTCCCTTTTTACTTTTGATCCCGCAGGGTCATAACCCCCAGGCGTGCTTATTTCGCGCAGGCCTGGGGCCTGTGTGGTTTGGTCACTTAAAGCAGTGGTTCAATTACGGGCATGTACAGGCCGGAGACTTCCGCAAGATGGCCCCCCAATTTATTAATAACGCAACTTATAGATCATCAGTTTGCCCGCTGAATGAATTTGATCCAGTTTCCGTAGTTGATGGAGCGTAAGATGTCGTCATTATCAAAGAACACCGCCAGTTCCTTATCCAGCCAGTCTTCAACCTGCTGATAAGTGACCTCCTTTTTTTCAACAGCGGCAATAATATTGCTCTGTGTGGTGAAATACAGGATCAGCTGCTTTTTGCTCAGCGGAACAACATTCTTGAAACGCTCTTCTGTTATAAAATTGAAATTCTTTGGATTGAGGTTTTCATTGGTCCAGGCATAGCTGTTGTTCCGGGGCGGTGAGGGATATTTTTTTAAATAGACCGTAAAGAACCAGCTGGTAAACGCTTTATTACTTTCCATTTCAGCAATAAAATGATTTTCATAAAGCACCAGCCAGGCCCTTGTTTTTAAAATACGGTGGGCCTCTGCCAGGAACCGGTCAATATTAAACCAATGCACACCGGAGCTTACAGTAATAAGATCAAAGTAGTTATCAGCAAATGGCTGCTCCTCTGCCGGGGCAATAGTATAATGGATCTTATCGGGCTGCAGTGCCTGATTGAGCATTTCCCGGGAACTGTCTGTTCCATATACATGGGTGGCAATTGCTAAAAGCGCTTTGGTGGAAAGCCCAGTTCCACAGGCGATGTCCAGCGCGGTATCGAGTTTATGATTGATCTTTAAATGGTCTCTTATATGCTGAATTGTATTGCTGTGAAAATCGGGTCTTCCTTTGGCATACCGTTCTGCTGCTGTTTTTGGATCAAAATAATTCATCAGGTTCTGTTTCTTTATAAATATACAGCATTTACGGCGTGTGCTTATGCTGTAAATAATTGAATTTGTTTAAACGTTTAGCGTTAATAACAAACAGTCCGCTCCTATGGAGCGCCGTTTTAAGGAGCTGTTGTTTTTTTTTACCAGGCTTTTTGCCCCCGGCTGAACGCCGTTCAGCCGGGCGACCTGCGGGGCAATCCAACCCGGGGCAATCTATAAATAAGTTTAAACAACTCTAATTATAACAGATGGTTAATAAAACAAGACGGTACAGGGCTGTTTTCCGGCTTGCTTATTGTAAATAATAAAGTGTGTGTTTATACACAGAATAAAAGTTTATTGATAACTATACTCTTTAAATTATTTCAGTTATGATACGCAAACTCAAATCAGGCAAATACCGGATCTATTCAAGAACCCCGGATAAGAAAACAAACAAGCGCAGGAACCTGGGCACATTTGATACCCTGGAGGCGGCTAAAAACCACGAAAGGGAAATACAGTATTTTAAACAGCATCATTAATTATTGGAAGGTAAAAGATTGCCCGTTTTCCTGACGGGTCTTTAATGCCCGGTTATGACCGGCTGCAGCAGGTTATTGGTCTGCTCTTTCATCCAGCCGGTAAAGTCAAAATAATTGAGCAATTGCTGCTCATACCGGTTTGCGGTAAGCTCCTGCAGCTCCGTCAGTATCTTTTTGGCAGCAGGTTCCATCAGCCGTAACCGTTTGCTGCCCACGGATGTCAGCGCAATGATGCGGAATAACAGCTTTTCTGTTTTTAACAGGCGCAGCTGCATAAAATACCGTTTATAAGAGCGTATTTCATACTCCAGGTGCAGCAGCTCTCCTTTTTCATAATAGGTAATAATATTCAGCAGCCGTATGGCCCGGCTGATCATGAGCTGTTTGGGAAGCTTGAACTGCGTCATCACTTCCCGGATTAGCAGATGCGCTTTTTTGAAATCCCTGCTCTTAAAATGGACCAGGCCGGCATAAAAATAAAGCGCGCTTTGTTTCTCTTCATCAACCATTGCGTAATGATGAAAGATATCTGCCGGGATGGTTTTTAAAAAATGCAGGGCGGCTTCCCATTCCTCCCCCAATAAATAACCGGCCATTTCCTGTAGGGCCACTGTTTTTCTTACCAGGTACCGGAAATACTCCGGGAAAGTATTACGGTCCAGTTTTTTGAGCTTGCTGATGTAGTAACGGATCTCCGTTTTATTGTGCAGGATCCGCAGGCTGTCGATAATGCCGTTAAGGGCTTCAAGATAATCAACCGGAGGTTTATCAAGCAGGTCCTCGTTTTTTTCAAGAAGCGCATTCAGCTGATAAAAGGATTTTAATGCAGATGTGTAATCGCCGATGTCCGTAAAAAAGAACGACTGGAACAATAAATGCAGTTTTTGGGAAGTAAAGCTTTTTGACTTGCTGGCAATCAGAACCGTTTCGCTCAGCATAAGATCATTGAGCTTTTTCCTGCCCTCCTCGGAGATCACTTTTCCCCCGTGGATCAGGCGGTATTTTAATAATTCATACAGGGAATAATGATCATGGATATGATGAAACCCTTTTAAAATATGCTTTCCGTTCATTTGAAGTTTTACCAGGGCCGCTTCAGACAGTTCAGAAAAATTATTGTCTGCATACTGGTTCAGTATATAGCGCTGGCAATAATACTCCACCCAGGGCAACTGGTATTGCACCGCTTTCCGGTGCACTTTTTTTATAACCTTCAGCGCTTCTTCTTCAAGGGAGCGTTCTTTTAAAATTTTGGCTTCCTGTATCCGCTGCAGCAACTCTATAAAAACGTCCTTTTCTTTTTTTGCAGTTACCAGGGCAGCCAGAAGGGTTTTACCCAGGTAGCTGCAGGTGTTTTCCCAGGTGCCCTCCGGGGCTTCTTTCAGAAAAGCCTGTTTCAGTTTCCGTATATCCGGTACTGTGCTCCTGGTCATTAATTCAAATAAGCGTACGTATTCCTTTGCTCCCTCCTGGAATGCCGCGTATAGCCTGAAATATCTTTTTTCGGCACCAGAGAGAGAGTTGACCAGTTTTAACAGCGCAATGGGCGTCATAAATAAAGTTGTCTTTCAAAATTAATTAAAAATTATGTTGTTATAAGTTGCTATAAATTAATCGTTTACTGTTTCGGTTTTTATTAAAGAACCTGATCAGGAACTAATAATTGCTCAAAAAATGGTTTGAAAACCGCCCTGGCAGATCGCTATTTTTGGTAAACGATCGCAGGCATATGGAAAAGAAAAAAATTGTAGTAGTTGGAAGCTCCAACATGGATATGGTGGTAAAAACAAACCACATACCCGTTCCCGGTGAAACCGTTTTATCTGGTTCCTTTTTTATGAACCCCGGGGGCAAAGGGGCCAACCAGGCGGTAGCCATAGCGCGTTTGGGCGGAGAAGTATCCTTTATTTCAAAGATGGGGAATGATGTTTTTGGAAAGCAGTTTATACAGCTTTTCAGTGACGAGGGTATTGATACCCGGTATATCCTGTCCGATGAAGAGCTCCCTTCCGGCGTGGCACTGATAACAGTAGACGATGCGGGAGAGAACAGCATTGTGGTGGCTTCCGGGGCCAACTCCAACCTGCTGGTCAAAGACCTGGACGGTGCCCGGGATGCTATCAGCAAGGCGGCTATCTTACTGGTGCAACTGGAAATACCGATGGATACGGTAACTGCTGCTGTGCAATTCGCGCATCAGAACGGGGTAAAAGTGATCCTGAATCCCGCTCCCGCCAACGTGCTCAGCCAGGAACTGCTGGAAGCCGTATATATATTAACGCCCAATAAAACGGAGGCATCTATGATTTCCGGTATAACGGTAACCGACCTGGCATCTGCGGAAGAAGCAGCAAAACGGATCTGTTCAAAAGGCGCAAAAAATGTAGTGGTTACCATGGGTGCCCTGGGCGCCGTTATCTGTGAAAACGGTGCCTGCTCGCTGGTGCCTACACGAAAGGTGGAAACCATTGACACAACAGCTGCAGGGGATGTATTTAATGGGGCGCTGGCTGTAGCCGTTTCGGAAAATAAAAGCCTTAAGGAGGCCGTCGATTTTGCCTGTGGGGGCGCCGCTATTTCCGTAACACGGATGGGGGCGCAAGCTTCCATACCATACCGTACAGAGCTGATTGCACAGGAACTGCAACCCGGCAGGTACAGTAACGTGGATAAGGAAACGTGATGATGCAGGAATAGCAGAAACCGGGTTGCCGTATTGAAAAAAGTTGTTGCAGTATAACAATCTTGCCGGGGGATAATGAAAAAGAAATAGCATACAAAAAACAGAAAGGAACAGAGGCCGCGCTGCAAAAGCGTTGTTTAAAAATGATAAAGCATTGATCCGGGAAACGAAAAAAATATTAGTCTATTTATTTTGTAGACTAAATGGGAATGGTATTTTTGTAGCCTCAAATTTTTTCACTGGTTGATATGCGGATAGTACAAAGGCATAATAAGACTGGAAAAAACTTTTATAAATAACTAAACAGGTCTGTATTAAATGATGAACTGGGCTTTTGGGTCGTGTAAAGATGACCGATGTTGCAGGTGTTTTTTTTAGCAAGGAAACTGTTTGATTTTTTAATCCCCGGACTTATAAAAAGATTAGCAAGTTTTTATTGGGAAGCTTCATGAGCGCACTCCCTGAAAAATAAAAACGGAAGCGTGCTGACGTTTCCGGAATGGTACTCATTAAAAAATGGTGTATGAAACAATTAATACCTGCTGCTGCGGTACTGTTATTACTGCTGGTGCTTCCCGAAGCCTTTACAGCCGCGCAATCCCGCATTGTAGTTAATGGAAGGGTAACAGATTATGAGGGGAAACAATTAGGCGGCGTAAGCGTTACGGTAAAAGGCAGCTCCTCCGGTACCATTACGGACAGTACCGGTAGTTTTTCAATTGCTGTTCCCAACAGGGAAACGGTGCTTGTCTTTTCTTTTATAGGGTATACTGATCAGGAATTGCGGGCTACCGGCGGGTTTTTAACGGTAAGGCTTGACCCGTTGGAAAATGCATTGAATGAGGTGGTTGTGGTAGGGTATGGAACACAAAGAAAAGTAAGCCTTACCAGTGCCGTGAGCCAGATTTCCGGTGAAGACCTTACACGAAGGCCGGTAACCAGCCTGGAACAATCGCTGCAGGGGCAGCTGCCGGGCCTTACGATCCTTGACAAAGGCGGGCAGCCGGGCAATAATAATACGCCGATTGTATTAAGGGGTGTCAATACCTTATATAGCAGCGAAGATCTTTCCGGAGCAGCTGTGGCTCCGCTGGTTCTGGTAGATGGTATTGAACAGCCGTTCAGTAATATTAACCCGGCAGATATAGAATCCGTGTCTGTTTTAAAAGACGCCAGCTCCACCGCTATATACGGATCAAGGGCCTCCAATGGTGTGATCCTGATCACTACCAAAAGGGCAAAAAGCGGAAAGGTAGTGGTGAATTATAGCGGATATTATGCGGTTCAGAAATCAGTCAGTAACCCGGAGCCGCTGGACCTGGAAAGCTACCTGAAGCTGGAAAACCTGGCCTATAAAAATGTAGGCTCCAATCCGCCCAAACCTTACCGGGATGAGGACATTGATGCATATGTTCAGGGCCATGCCGCAGATCCGATCCATTATCCCCTGCCGTATGACTGGTACAATTATGCTTTTCATACGGCACCACAGATCAACAATACCTTGTCCGTCAGCGGTGGCAATGAAAAGTTCAGGGGAAGGATGAGCCTCCGCTACCTGGACCAGGGAGGCATTATTGATAATACACATTCCAATGTAACTGAAATGAGGGTGAATACAGACTTTGCCGTTTCACCAAAAATTACGGTATCTGCCGACCTGGATTACCGGTATGAAAAAAACCTGAATCCTTATGGCCTGGCAAACATCTTCCAGTTTATGACGCAGAACGGCATATGGGCAGTTCCCCAATATCCCAACGGGGATTACGGAGGCGGTACCCAGGGCAATAACCCGCTGTTACTGATAGAAAAGGGGGGTATAACCGGCAGGCCTCAGACTATCTTGTAGGAAATCTTAAAGGAACCTGGAATATTATTAAAGGATTGAATTTTACCACACAGTTTGCAGGCCGGGTTACCAATGTTAGCGGAAAACTATACCAGAACACCTGGGAAACAAGAGATTCTTCTATTGTAAGAAAACGCAACCTTATTAACAATCTTACAGAATCCAGGGATAATGCCCGGGAATATACATTAAATAACCTCCTGAATTATTCGCTCAAAATAGCAGATCATGGATTAAAATTCCTGTTGGGCTATTCCCAGATCCTTTCAACAACAACCAACCTGGAAGCCTATCGTCAGAACTTTTATAATAACGATGTTCAGTCCATTGGCCAGGGCGCAGATGATGCTACAAAAAATAATGACGGAACAGATGCGGAATGGGGATTGCGTTCTTACTTCGGGCGATTTAATTATAACTTCCGCGATAAGTATCTTTTTGAGACCAATGCCCGCTTTGACGGCTCTTCCCGGTTTACCGGAGATAAGCAATACAGCTTTTTTCCTTCTTTTTCTGCGGGCTGGCGTATATCACAGGAAAAATTCTGGAATGGTATTGCACACATTGTAAATGATCTTAAAATAAGAGGTTCCTGGGGGCAAACAGGCAACCAGGCAGTAGCGCTGTACAGCTATTTTCCAACATTGCACCAGGTTACCTACAGCTTTGGTGGTACCCCGGTATCCGGGTATGTGCAAACCCAGGTGGCCAATCCTGATATTACCTGGGAAACAACTACGGAAGGAGATGTGGGCATAGATGCCCAGTTGCTGAACCGCAGGTTGAATATTACGGTAGACTATTATAAAAAACGCACTTCCGGCATCCTGCTTACGCTTCCGGTGCCGGGAACCCTTGGGTTGCAGGCCGGACCCAGCAATGCAGGCAAGGTTGATAATACCGGATGGGAATTTCAGGCGGGTTCCGTTAATAAATTCGGGCAGTTTGGCCTGGCGGTGAACCTGAACCTGAGCATTAATAAAAATGAGGTGGTGGACCTGGCAGGTACGGGCCCCTTCTACTATGGTACCGATCAAAACCCGCGCTATACCATACAGGAAGGATATCCCATCTATGCGTTCTGGGGGTATAAGACCAATGGATTGTATCAGTCAGATGAAGAAGCGGCTGCCGGTCCGTTTTATATGCGCGATGCCAAGGCCGGCGATGTCCGCTATGTGGATATGAATAATGATCATAAAATAGATGCGGCAGACCAGACCTACCTGGGCAATACGTTTCCCAGGTATACTTTTGGCGGCGCCTTTAACCTCTCCTATAAATCAGTGGCTTTAAATATCTCGTTGCAGGGTGCTGCAAAATCCAGCATCCGTATGGCCGGCGCCTTTGGCCAGGGAGGTAACTATGAAGGAATGGTGCCCAGTATCTATAAAGACAATTACTGGACGCCAGAAACCCCGGGCGCTTATTTTCCACGGCCTACAAAACAGGATCTGCGGAACCAGACCAATAGTGATCTGCTGGTTCTTGACGCCTCTTACCTGAGGTTCAAAAACATTCAGCTGTCCTGGCAGTTGCCGCAGCGATTCATCAAAAAGGCATTTATTGATCAGGCAAACCTGTATATATCTGCCACCAATGTGCTCACTTTTTCAAAGCTGAACGACTGGAAAATAGATCCAGAATCGATGTCCGGTGTACAGAATTACTATCCTCAGACGCAGTTGTATACTGTAGGGGTCAATATTCAATTTTAAAGCGGTGTGTTTTTTTCACAGAATAAATTAAAAACAATGAAACAGTCTGTAAATAGTTTGAGCGTCCTTTTCCTGCTGCTTTTTCTTTGGGGGTGCCAAAAGGATCTATTGAATACGATTCCTAACGATCGCATTTCAACAGAGATCTTCTGGAAAACAGAAACAGATGCTGTGCTTGCTGCCAATGCGGTGTATACGTATATGGCGGAGGATGCAGATCATTTTATAGGCTGGGACTGTATGTCTGATATTGTGTTTACCAACCCAACGGGCCCGCAGGAAGCCTCTATTTCCCAGGGCCAGTTCAACGCATTAAACAGCCGTATTTCAGGTGACTGGACGCGGAATTATGCGGGCATCCGCGCGGCCAACAGCTTCCTGGCCAATGTGGATAAGATAGAAGTAACAGACCCTGCCCTTATTGACCGGCTGAAAGGAGAGGTAAGGGCCCTGAGAAGTTATTTTTATTACCAGCTGGTGTTTTTGTTTGGAGATGTTCCGTTGGTTACTTCAGAATTAACAGTGGATGAAAGCCGGCGGGTTACCCGCGACCCGGCTAAAGCAGTCTGGGATTTTGTTGCCAGCGAACTGGATGCCGCCGCAGCAGTGCTCCCCGTTAAACAAAGCGATGTGGGACGGTTTACAAAAGGAGCGGCATTGGCGTTGAAAGCCAGGGCAATGCTCTACGCCGGCCGCTGGCAGGAGGCCGCCGATGCTGCCCGGCAGGTAATGGATCTGGGCGTTTACAGCTTACTGCCTTCTTATAAAACGTTGTTCAGTTATCAATCAGAAAACAGCCCGGAAGTGATCCTGGATATCCAGTATGTTCAGGATGTTTATTCCAACAGTATTTTTCAGGCACTGGCGCCGCGCAGTGTGAATGCAAACAGCAAATGGGTGCCGACCAAAAAAATAGTGGACGCCTATGAAATGAAAAACGGTGCAGCTATTACCGATCCTGGCAGCGGGTATGACCCGGCCGATCCGTATAAGAACCGTGATCCGCGGCTGCAGTATTCCGTATTTGTTCCGGGAGACAGCCTGCCCAATGGTAAAATATTTAATTCGCTGCCAGACAGTAAAACAGGTGATGCCGTTGGCTCATCCTTTGTGGTTTCCCCAACAGGCTTCAATGTTAAAAAGTATGTGAACAAAGAAGATCTTGCCCATCCCGGTAATTGCGGCATTAACCTCATCCTGATACGTTATGCAGAGGTGCTGCTGACGTTTGCGGAAGCTAAGACAGAACTGAACCAATTGGATGAAAAGCTTTATGATGCCTTAAATAAAGTAAGGCAGCGTGCTGATGTAAACCAGCCGGCAATAACAACCGGCAAATCACAGGCACAGCTGCAGAACATCATCCGGCATGAAAGAATGGTGGAGCTGGCCTTTGAAGGGCAACGCTTTTTTGATATCCGGCGCTGGAAGATTGCCGGGGAAGTTATGCCTGGTAAAGTATATGGTATTACTTATAAGGATGATCAGGGACAGTTGCAGACAATAGAAGTGCCCGGCTGGACACAGGTTTGGGACAATAAGAATTATTTGTGGCCGGTGCCCCAGAAAGAAAGAGAGCTGAACACTAACCTGACACAGAACCCGGGCTGGTAATTGATCAGCAGGGAATCCTGTTCGCCGGGATACAATGATCTTTAAAAAAAATAAAAAATAAACAGATGAAAAAATGGATTGTATTGTATATACTGCCTGCGTTATTATTTACTGATAGCATTGTTTACAGCCAGTCTGCTCATCGGCCTTCAACCGGTTCACCGGCAAAAAAATGGAACATCATCTTTTTCCTGGCCGATGACCTGGGCTGGAAAGACCTGGGGTACCAGGGAAGCAGCTTTTATGAAACGCCGCATATTGATAACTTTTCAAAACAGGGGTTCTGTTTTTCACAGGCTTATGCTGCCTGCCAGGTTTGTTCCCCTACAAGGGCCAGCATTCTTACCGGCCAGTACCCCGCACGCCTTGGTCTTACAGACTGGTTGCCGGGCAGAAAGGATTTTTCCTTTCAGAAATTAAAGAATGTACGGTCTGAACAGCACCTGCCTTATAATGCCAACCCCCTGCCTGCGGTGCTGAAAGAAAACGGGTATGCAACGGCTGTTTACGGGAAATGGCACCTGGGAGAAGACTCCGCTTCCACCCAAAAACAGGGTTTTGATGTGCATGTGCCCCAATACAATAAAGGATGGCCCAACGGCACCTATTTTTCTCCCTTTGATATGAAAGGGCTTGAAGGCGGCCCAAAAGGAGAATACCTTACAGACCGGCTTACTACCGAGGCCATGAAATGGATGGAGCAGAACCGGGAGCGCCCCTTTTTCCTTTACCTTGCCCAGTTTGCGGTGCACGATCCCATACAGGGGCGTGGAGATCTGGTGGTCAAATATGAAAAAAAGAAGAATAAGCTGCCCAAAAAAGATTCCTTACCTTTTATACTGGAAGGAAACCCTGATGACCCGGCCGCTTTTACCAGGGACCAGCTTAATCAACGCCTGAATGATGGCCAACACCAGGGAATAAAGGTATTTGCCGACCGGACCGTTAAGATCAAACAAAGACAGGACAATCCGCAGTTTGCCGCACTGGTGGAAAATATGGATGAAAATTTCGGTAGAGTGGTAGACAAGGTAAAAGAGTTGGGGATCGAAGATCATACTATCATTATTTTTTTCTCGGATAACGGAGGCATGTCGGCTGCCAATTTCGGGAACCCGGCGCGCAATGTTTCCGTTTGTGATGCAGATAAAGCCTTTTCTACTTCTAATTATCCCTTACGGGGCGGTAAAGGGTGGCTGTATGAAGGCGGTATCCGGGAGCCGCTGATCATCTACTGGCCCGGGCATACAAAGCCGGGCGCTCATTCTGACATACCGGTCATCAGTACGGATTTTTATGCGACTATCCTGGATATGGTTGGTTTAGGAGCCCGGCCAAGGGGGCAGAATGGGGTTGACGGATCCAGCCTTGTGCCCTTATTGGAAGGAAATGAGCAGCAGGCGCAGCAGTTAAAGAATAAACCGCTGTTCTGGCATTTCCCGCATTACAGCAATCACGGGGCGCAAAGCCCGGGTGGTGCCATCCGGTATGGCGATTATAAGCTGATCGAATATTTTGAAAACAATACGGTGGAGCTGTTCAATATTAAGGAGGACCCCTATGAGCAGCACAATCTGGCGGCCACTGAAAAAGCAAAGGCCGGTGAGCTGCAATCCATGCTACACCAATGGCGCAAAGACGTAGGGGCAAAAATGCCGGCAGCCAATCCCAAATACAATCCTGCCATCAAATGGCCGGGCAACGGGGAAAAAGATCCTGATGAGGATCATTAAGGGAGGCATCCAGCCTGCCGCAGTGAGGGCCGTAATAAAAATAGTTTTGAGTTCTTTAAAATACTGATAAATCACGTAAGCGAAAGGTCTTCTGTCCCAATAGCTATTGGGATCGGGATTGCCGAAAGAGTGAATGGCGACAGTCTGGTTATTTACAATCGGATCATGGTTCGTTGTTCGGCAAGCTATTAATGACATACAGCATAATATTTTGATAATCAATAATATACAAATGCGCCATTTCGACCGAAGCGGAGCGGAGAAATCTCTATAACAGATAAGATCCCTCCGCGCCCCCGCTTTCAGCAGGTTTGGTCGGGATGACGATTAAAAGAACTTGTCATCCGAATGATCGGATCTGATAAACTTAAATGTAATGCATTGATCAAAACTCCGGGGTAGTATCCGGTAGTTTTGTTTCACGCTGTTACAATTAGATTTTATAAAGGTTTCAACGATTGCTCATTTAAAAACTTCAAAAAAAGAAAACATGTTTATTGTTCAAAGTTATGCGCAGGCGGTTCTTTTCTGCATCATTACCATGCTCTGCTGGGGTTCCTGGGCCAATACGCAGAAGCTGGCCAGTAAAAGCTGGCGTTTTGAGCTCTTTTACTGGGATTATGTCATCGGTATCTTTCTTTTTTCCGTTCTTTCTGCGTTTACCCTGGGCAGCACGGGCAGTGAAGGCCGCAGTTTTACAAATGATCTGGCACAGGCGGACCCGGTGAACATTGGCAAAGCATTATTGGGCGGCGTTATTTTTAATGCAGCAAACATATTGCTTTCTGCAGCCATAGCCATTGCCGGTATGGCGGTAGCCTTTCCCATCGGTATCGGGCTGGCGCTTATCCTGGGTGTGTTTATCAATTACCTGGGAGCGCAAAAAGGCGATCCGGTGCTTTTATTTACAGGTGTTGCCCTGGTAATGCTTGCCATCATTCTTAATGCCATTGCCTATAAAAGAAAAGCTGCCGGTACCGGAACGGTTTCCTCAAAAGGGATTATCCTTTCCATAGTTGCCGGTATATTGATGTCCTTTTTTTACCGGTTTATTGCCGCCTCAATGGATCTGGAAAATTTTGTAAATCCTGAACCCGGAAAAATGACGCCCTATACAGCCGTATTTATTTTTTCCTGCGGCATCCTGCTGAGCAATTTTGTATTTAATACATTGCTGATGAAGCGCCCTTTTGAAGGGGCTGCCGTCAGCTATTCGGATTATTTCAAAGGCCACTTTAAAACCCATCTTGTAGGGATATTAGGCGGCCTGATCTGGGGACTGGGTAACTCCTTTAACCTGATCGCCGCGGGGAAGGCCGGTCCGGCTATTTCCTATGGCCTGGGCCAGGGCGCTACGCTTGTGGCGGCGTTATGGGGCGTGTTTATCTGGAAAGAATTTAAAGGCGCTTCACGCATTAATGCGCTGCTTACAGCCATGTTCCTGTTATTCCTGGTCGGTATCGGGCTCATTATTTATGCAGGTAAATAAATGCAGCAGACACGAACGATCATATTATTCCTTATTGTGTGTTGTATAGCCTGCAGGGCTAAGGCACAAAAGCCTCCGGAACCGCTTTTGCTATCCGCGTACCAGGACCGGGTAAAGGCAGTATGGGCGGCACAGATCCTGGGAGCCATGCTGGGCTGGCCTTTTGAACATAAGGCGGCTTCGGTAAGCTGGATCGATCACCTAAGCGACACCATAACCCATGCGCCGGTAGACGATGACTGGTATTATGAAATGGTGGCTTTAAGGGCATTTGAGCAGTACGGCATTGATATGAGCGTGCAGCAGCTTGGAAAGCAATGGCTGCAGAATGCTGCGGGCAGCTGGGGATCCAGTGAGCAGGCACGCTTATTAATGCTGCGGGGCATAATGCCTCCGGATTGCGGGCATCCCCGGTATAATAAATTATGGCATACCATTGGCCCGCAGTTTTCTTCAGAATTATATGGAATGCTTGCCCCGGGCCTCCCCAATGTTGCCGGCAGCTTGGCAAGAAAATATACGCACATCAACGGGTATGCTGAAGGGGCCGATGGCGGTGTTTTTGTTGCCGGACTGGTAAGCCTTGGCTTTACCGAAAAGGATACCAGAACCATTGTACGTAAAGCCGCACAGCTGATCCATCCGGCGTCTCCTTACCGTCAATGCCTGGATATGGTGATCCGGCTGGCTGCAGCCGGCAAATCTGCACCGGAAGTTTTTTCTGCAATAGAAAAACGCTGGCGGATAGAATACCCCGCTTCCAACAACGCTGTTGCTAATGGTGGCATTGTGGCGGCCTGTGTCTGGTTTGGCAACGGCTCCTTTTTAAAAACGGTCAACCTGGCTTTTCAGGCGGCCGACTTTACAGATGCAGATTGTAATGCCGCCAGCGCTGGTGCGGTAGTGGCGGCTATGCACGGTATGAGCGCGCTTCCGGCTGGCATGGTCCGTCAGTTGGGTGACCGGATCATTGGCCGGCAGTTAGGCGGTGTAATATTGACCCCTGCTGTGAACGAATCGATTGCTCAACTGGCCGCCAGGACCACGGCAATCGGGTTGCAGCTGCTTAAAAACAAGGGGATGGTTATTGCAGGAAGCCGTATAAAACTAATAGCGGAGCCGGTACATACACAGCCGGCGGAATTGTTCCGCCTGGAAGCGCTTACCCGCTTCTGGAACCCTGAATGGAAGCTCCGTAACCCGGGATTTGGCGGAGCGGGAGGGGGCATGCCCGGCCTCAGGGGCATTACTTATCTGGAAGACAGTGTGCTGGCAACCTATCCGCGTGATGAGGTAAAAGGAGTGCTGTTGACGCGCACCATTACCCTTAACGGACAAAAGGAATTGCGTTTGAGCGTCGGGGTGGATTCCATGCGGGCATGGAGATGCATGGTCTTTATAAATAATTATAAAAAGTTCGATCAGTTGATGGAAGGACCCGCATCCGGCCGCGGCTGGAAAACTATAAAGATTGATCTTACGGAGTTTGCGCACCAGCAAGTGACTATCCGGATTTATCAGCGGGTGCTGATACCGGGTAAGGTTTCCGGTAATGCTTACTGGAAAGACCTGGTGATCCAATAGCCCGTTTAATAATAATGATATGGCTGTACGATTTTTTAAAACATGCTTTTTTTTAGTGCTCCTGCTCCTGTGCCGGACAAATGGCAGGGCCGGCAATATTCCTTATGATAGTTTACCTGCTGATGCTTATATTCCTCCCGGCCAGGTTGCCGTAGACGGGCTTTTGGGGAGTGCCATGGCGCTCAGTGAGCACGGGCGGTTACGCACACTTCCGGAATGGAACAACGGGGCGCTTATTAAAATGTTTACCCCTGAAGCAAGAAAGCAGAACCAGACCACAGACTGGTATGGCGAGCATGCCGGCAAATGGCTGTATGCTGCATCACTTGCCGTAGGCAGAACCGGAAATGACACCCTCAGAAAACTGCTGCTTAAAACAGCCGGCTACCTGGTGGCCAACCAGGAGGCGGATGGGTATATGGGCACCTATTCCCCGCAGTTGCGGATTACCAGTAAAGCTTCTTTGCAGCATCAGAAATCCTGGGATGTATGGAGCCTGGGATGCATGGTACTCGGGTTGCTGGAACTGAATAAAGAAATACCGGACGAACGCTACCTGGGTGCCGCAAAAAAGATCGGGGAACTGTTATTGAAAACCTTTGGAGACGGTGCTGCCAATATTACCAATTATGGCACGCGTTACGGGTATTCGGCTACTGTTGTACTGGATCCTGTTGTTGAATTATATAAGGCTACCCACGATCAGCGGTACCTGAATTTTGGGGAGCTGATCGTAAAAGAGGTGGAGCAGCGTGACGGGTTACGGCTGATCGCGTCCATGCAGAAGCATAAAGACCTGGAAACCGTAGCAGATGGAAAGGCCTACCAGATCATCTGGAACCTTACCGGGCTGGCTAAGTTATATGAAGTAACCCATAAGCCCCAATACCTGGAAGCGGTTGAAAGCGCCTGGAAGAATATCCGTGATTACCATCTTACCATTACTGGCGGCCCCTGGGGCGGTATCGGGAAACATAAGGAATGTTTTAATACCAAAGGATATTGGAACCCTTCCGGCTTTGTGGAAACTTGCAGCATTATGGCATGGATCCAGTTGAATAAACTATTATTGCATCTTACCGGAGAAGCCCGGTATGCACAGGAAACAGAAAAAGCTGCTTATAACGCATTGCTGGGCGCGCAGTTGTCTGATGGCCAGCTCTGGACCTATCATTCCTTTACCAACGGGCGCATCTTTGCCGCCAACTATAATGATTGCTGCCCCTCAAGCGGGGCGATGGCCCTTGAAGAATTAACATCAATCATATATACAAAAAGGCAGGGAGGTATAGCCTGCAACCTGTTTACGCCAGGGTCTGCTACAATAGCGCTAAGCCCCAATAATACTGTGCAGCTCATACAGCAGACCCGTTATCCTTTCGACGGTAAAATAAAACTGATCGTAAAACCTTCACAAAAAAGCAGCTTCCCTTTATTTATCCGCATACCGGACTGGGCAAAAGATGCCGTAATAACCGTTGAGGGGCAAAAGATCAATAAAGACAGCATCAGCAGCGGCGCTTATTACCGGTTAGTAAGGGACTGGGATCAGCAAAATGTGATTGAGCTTGATTTTCCGATGCCGCTGCGCGTGGTGCGCAGTGCCGAATTTGCTACTATGCCGCAGGGAACTGCAGACATGTACCGCGCAGATTGGTTCGCTGTTACCAAAGGTCCATTGGTATATGCCGGCAACGGGTTAATCGATCATAAAGACCGTGAACGGAATTTTCAGCTGTCCCCGGAAAAAATAAGTTCCTTTTTTACACCGGTTTCCGGCAGGCAAAACCAGCAGGCAGTGTATTTCCGTTTTGATCCGGGCGGTATTGCACCATTGATTTTTGTGCCCTTTTATGAAGCGGGTGGCCGGAAGACCGGAGGTTGGCGGCTGGCCTGGTTTCAAAATCAGATTGATTAATTAAACATCTTATTGCATGTGGTTAAAAAAAGAGCTGTTCCGGTTTGTTTTTTTATATGCATTGACCTGTTCGGTTGGTGCTCTGCAACTGTTAGCACAAAGCAAGGCGGGTAGGCAACCCAATATCATTTTTATTCTTGCGGATGACCAGGGCTATGGGGACATCGGCGCTTTTTTTCAGAATCAGCGGGCACAGTTGCACGATGCTTCAAAACCATTCGAAATTTCACCTCACCTGGACAAACTGGCCAGTGAGGGCGCAGTATTTACCCAGCATTATGTGGCAGCTCCTATTTGCGCGCCATCCCGCGCCTCGCTGATGCTGGGCGTAAGCCAGGGACATTCCAATGTGCGGGACAATGAATTTGACAAAGCACTGGATGATAATTATACCATGCCCAATACGCTGCGTACATTGGGCTACACAACGGCGCTGATCGGCAAATGGGGGCTTGAAGGGAATGACAAATATGACCTTAACGGTTACCAGTGGCCGGCGCACCCGTTAAAGCGCGGGTTCGATTATTATTTCGGATACATGCGCCATGCAGATGGTCATGAGCATTACCCGAAAGAAGCGCTCTACCGGAAGTACTGGGCAGAGAATGGAAAAGGGGTGTGGCAGAACACAACGAACATCACTTCAAAACTGGATAAATGCTATACACCGGACCTGTGGACCGCCGCGGCAAAAAAATATATCACCGATCATGTGCGCGGCAGGGATCAGTCAAAACCCTTCTTTTTATACCTGGCGTTTGAAACACCGCATGCCGTACAGGAGCTGCCCACGCAGGCGTATCCCAAAGGAGGCGGGTTGCATGGTGGCATGCAGTGGATCGGCAAGCCAGGGCACATGATCACAACCGCATCGGGCACACCGGACTCCTACATGTATCCCGAATATGCAAATGCCACCTATGATGATGACAATGACCCTTCCACACCCAACAAACCCTGGCCGGCCACTTACAAGCGGTACGCCACTGCCAACCGGCGCATTGATGATGCCGTGGGAGACCTGATGCAGCTGCTGAAAGATCTGAATATTGATAACAACACCCTTGTTGTATATACTTCCGATAACGGCCCGTCCAACGAATCCTATTTACCGGAAGACCGGTTCCCACCCAACCGCCCCACGTTCTTTTCCAGCTTTGGTCCTTTTGAAGGGATAAAGGCCGATACCTGGGAAGGCGGTGTGCGCCTGCCTGTTATTGTACGCTGGTCCGGGCATATCCCGGCAAAAAAAGTGGTGGCCACACCTGCCATCAATTATGACTGGGCGCCCACCTTTATTGATATTGCCGGTCAGCCTGCTCCGCAACGCATGGATGGCATTTCCCTTTTACCGGTGCTTACCGGGAAAGGGGTGCAACGAGATCCGACAGTGTACATAGAATATCACGGAGAAGAAAAGACGCCGGACTACGCAGCGTTCGCTCCTGCCAAGCGCGGCCGGGTACGCGGGCAGACACAATTGCTGCGCGTAGGCGATTATGTAGCCGTGCGGTACAATATCCAATCTGCCAAAGACCCTTTTGAAATTTACAATGTGGTGAATGATCCGGCGGAGCTGCAGAACCTGGCCAATGATCCTGCCCGGCAGCTTGCGGTAAAACTGCCGTATGTGGATACGTCCGGTTCTGTAAGCGTATCAGTATTCCAGTCGTATGTGCAGGACCGGGTATTGCAATTGCATCACATCGGTATTGGATCACCCCGCCCATACGATAGTGCATTGGTGCCCGCTGTAAAAGTTGTGGATCCTGTTCCCGGGTTGAACCGGAGCATTTATACCGGCAACTTTCCCTGGATACCCCAAACGGCGGGATTGAAACCGGTAACGAGGGATCATGTACAATTTCCGGAATTGAACGAAAAAGGAAAGGAACTGAAAACGGTAACCGTGTTTACCGGATATATTTCCGTGCCTCGTGATGGGGAATACACTTTTTACATGGCTTGCGATGGTAAGTCTTTCCTGCGCATTCATGATATACAGGTGCTGGATGCGGACTATGGGTATTCCGGCAATCTGCCGCGGCAGGAAACGATCTTTTTAAAGGCCGGCCTGCACCCGTTCAGTTTTTCATATTACCGCGATGAAGAGAATGGAGACCCTTTTGTAAAGCTGGACTGGAGCGGACCGGGCCTGCGCCGCCAGCCTGTTGAAAAGGCAAAAGTATTTTTCAGGGATAAGGAGGCAGGAGCGCATTAATACAGAAGCCTCATTATAAACATTTTACAAATGACAACGATCCGCCGATTATTATACAGCAATCTGAAATTGTTTTTGGGTGGCATCATGCTGCTGCTGGCATTGGGCTGTTCAAAGATCAGCAGTATTGATGATGGCAACAATGACAATGGAGAGAACCCTCCTGCAACGGATACTGTGTCTTACACAGGTGTTCCCCAGTCTGATATTTATGAAGTGACCGTTATCCGCAATGGCGGCGTCCGGCAGAAGCAGGTGGTATTCCAGAATGCCTGCCCGGTTTACCAGGCCGGGTATATGAACATGACCACCAATGATATGTATCCCCTGAATATTTTTAAAGGCCGCACCATCAACTGGTCTACCTTTTCATTTTCAGGAACCATTACCATAGAAGTAAAGCTGCTGAGCCAGAGCCGGCTTACCATGAGCAGCAATGTAACCATACTGCCCTCCAGATATGGCATTACGCCCGCCGTAAATGGCAACACCATTACATTCACCCTGAACCAGCCCGGTCAGTGCTCGGTGGAGATTGGGGCCAATGGGTATAAGAACGGGCTGATGCTCTTTGCCAACCCGGCAGAAACCAACAAACCGGATACTGCCAGCGGCAGCTACAGGATATTCCGGAATGCTGTCGATACTGATTTTGCGGATATTGGTGCGCAATACACCGGTATTTATTTCAGGCCGGGCGTGCACAATATGGGCGTGTTCCATATTCCCGCTCATATCAAAAATGTGTACCTGGCTGAAGGGGCATGGGTATACGGCGCTCTGATCATGGACGGCAACCCGGATGTGCACATTTTCGGAAGAGGCATACTATCTTCTGCAAAACTGAATTACCGGGAATCGCATTGCGTGGAAGCCATCAACCAGAGCAATAACATTATGCTGGAAGGGATCACCATTGCCGATCAGAAACATTTTGCGGTGCGGTTGATCGGTAAGAACAATACCGTGAGCTGGGTAAAGACCATCGGGGCCTGGACCTACAACTGCGATGGCATTGCCGCGTATGAAGGCTCAACGGTGTCCCATTGTTTTATATGGGCGAATGACGATAATATCAAGATCTACCGCAACAATATCCGCTTTACGGATTGTGTTTGCTGGCAACTGAACAACGGCGGTATCATACAAATGAGCTGGGGCAATGGAAATGCAACCAATGTTACTGTAAGCCGTATAGATATCCTGCATGCAGAATGGAACAATGAAGCGGTGAACCGCGGCGTTATCAGTTGCGTGGGCGATAAGTTTGCCGAAGGAGGTATGTACGGTCTGCAAAAGGACTGGGTGATTGAGGATTTGGTTACCGAAACCCCGGTACCGCTCATCTTCCGGGTCTCTCCCAATGCAGCAAGCCCGAACGAAATACACGGGCTCACTTTTAAAAACTGGAACGTAAAGATGGATCTGTCAAAAGGCTTTCATAATTACATCATTGCCGGCGATCCGGACAAACCTTTCGATGGTCTGGTATTTGATCATTTCCTGTTCAACGGTACACAACTGACCGCTGCTAACTGGATAACGCTCATGAATCTTAACGTGGCAAATGTTCAAACGCCCACCTTTCAATAGATGAACCGGTACTGGTATATATTAACGGTAGCACTTCTGTGGACAATGCAGGTGTCGGCAAAGAGGTCCCTTGTGAATCCCGTCTGTGGTAATGACCTGTGGCATGCAGCTCCGGAATTCCGGATTGCTGAAGCCCGCAAAGCCCTTGCAGTTATCCTCCTTCCGTCTGCTCCTGCAAATACCCAACGGTTTGCCGCTGCAGAGCTTGCCCGCTATTTACAGCAGATTTCCGGCGCCTCCTTTCTTATCGTTCAGGGCAGTACCCGGCAGCCTGCCATTTCTTTACAAATTGAAAAAACGTTAGCGGAGGAATCCTATACCATCCGGGTCAGCAAACAGGTACTGGCACTCACCGCCGGCTCCGGCCGTGCGCTGCTGTATGCTGTATATGACCTCCTGCATCGCCTGGGCTGTGAGTGGCTGGCCCCGCAATTTTCTTTTTATCAGGGGCAATCGGAATACATTCCTTCAATTGCAACGGTCCGGTACACATCAGGCGCTGTAACAGAACATCCCCGCATGGCCATCCGGAAACTGGATGTGGAAGAAGGCCGGTCGCACAATAGTGAAAACCTGCAGCAGTTGATCGACTGGATGCCCAAGGTCCGGCTGAATGTATTAATGGTGCCCCTGAATTACCAGGGCGCAGGTCGCGTGCAATGGGATCACTGGCGCAATGCACTGATCCCCGAATTAAAGAAAAGAGGGATTCTCCTGGAAGTAGGTGGTCATGGATACCAGAATTTTATTAACCCACATATGGAGCAGGGAACGCTGTTCCACCGGCATCCTGATTGGTTTGGCAAAAATAAGAACGGACAATGGGATTCCACCCGGAACCTGGTATTCAATACCGCCAATCCTCCGGCAGTGCGGTACTTCATCAACCATATTATTGCTTACCTGCGTGCACATCCCGAAATAGACATTTTCGATTGCTGGCCACCCGATGTAGCCAAATGGGCAGAAAGTGATGATATGAAAATGCTGGGATCGCCTTTAGACCGCCAGGCAGCGCTGCTGAACCAGGTAGACTCGGCCCTCCGTGCTTACCGGCTCTCCACGCGGCTGGAGATGATCGCCTACGGGCAGGTTTTGCTGCCGCCGCAGGAGGTAACATTAAATAAACAGATCCTGGTGGATATCTGCCCCATCAACCAGAGCTTTGAACAACCCATTTATGACACTGCCCATGCGAATAACGCAGCATACGCTGCTGCGATCCGGGCCTGGCGAAACAGGTTTAAGGGGAATATCGGCCTGTATTCCTATTACCGTAAGTATGCCTGGCGTTCGCGCCCGGTTATCTTTCCTCATTTTATTCAAAAAGAGCTGCAATGGTATGCGGGCCTGCCCTTGCAGGGTATTTCAACCTACGCGGAGCCGGGAGACTGGTACACCTATGAGCTGAACCATTATACCCTGGCGGCCCTTGCATGGGATCCGTCCGTACCCGTAGATGCCTTGATAAAAAAATATTGTAAAATACGGTATGGCAGCCAGGCCGCCGCGGCATTAACCGTTTATTCGGATCTTGAACGGATCCTGCCCCGGTACAGCGGTATCCCATATACGACCCTTAAGGCGCCGCAGGAGATCAGGAGGGCGCAGGCAGTACTGGCAAAACAGTACGAATTTATAACCGGAATGGCGAAAAGAATGCAGGAGAAGCGGATCGCGGAAAACCTGCATCGGCTGGGCCTGATGTTGCGGTATGCGGATCTGGATCTGCGCATCCGCCGGTTGCAGCACACAGGAAACGTCCCTGATCAGGAAATAAAAATGCTGACCGGTTTTCTGGAGGCGCATGCCCATGAGGGTGTGTTTATTGTTCGGAAGGATAATTTCAAAACATTTTTAAGCCAGTATCGTTCACCATGAAAGGAAAAATAAGAGCTTATTTGAAGCTGTATCAAAAGAGTTTTGATTGTCCTGTTAAGCCTGCCAAGGGGCGAATTTTTGCAATCGGATCATGGTTCGTCAGGCTGGCTGTTAATGATAAGTGTTGTAAGTTGTTGGAAATGAATATACATAGTTTCGTCATTTCGACTTGTTAATTAGGGATCAAAATTAATGAGTAATGACAAGTGGTATCTTTGAAAGAAGCAGGTTACAGCAGCGTAGCCGTCGTATCGATTAGTGTTTTGTACCTCCTGTCGACACTTGCTTCAAAGAATGGTGCATTAATGTTTGGTGATACTGTTTGCAGCAGCATTCCCGTTTGGCACATTGCTTTTTTATTGAACCTCTTTGAGCTGTAACCTGCTTTTTTTAATTAATACTTAAAAAAGTAGTTATGTCAAATTTAGTCAGTTTTGAACAACACAATGCGTGTGCAGCCGCTATTGATATCGGCTCAAAGAAAATCTTCGTTTCCTGTGATGGGATTACGGTTAAAAGTTACGATACTTTTACGTTTAGCTATCGTAAGTGTATTGAAGATCTTAGGAGCCAGCAGGTGAAAAATGTATGTATGGAGGCTACAGGCGTCTACTGGATTGCGCTGCATGAGCTGCTGGAGCAAGCCGGTTTCTGTGTATGCCTGGTAAATCCCAAAGAGGTAAAGCAGGTAAAAGGTCGGAAGACAGATGTTGCGGATGCCTGTTGGATGCAGAAAATGTTTAGTGCAGGATTGGTACGGCAAAGCTATATACCGGCCGGTAGATTGAAAGAACTCCGGATGCTAATGCGGAAGCGGGAAGATATTATCAGTATGGGCAGCAGTTATGTAAATAAAATGCAGAAGGCATTAGAGTTGATGAACATCAAATTGACGGAGGTTATTTCTCAGATTACTGGTGTCAGTGGTATCCGTATGATAGAGGCGATCCTTAGAGGGGAAAGGGACGGAAAGGTATTATTAAGCCTGTGTCACAAAAGTATAAAAGATAAAAAGGCAGACGAGGTATTGATGGCCTTAGAAGGCAACTACAATGAAAGCTGGCTGTTCTTGTTGGAACAGAACCTCAAGCTTTGGAAAATTCATGAGCAGCAAATACTCATAGTAGATCAGCGTATGGAAGTGTTGCTTTCTTTTCTGGAGCAAGGTAGTTCATTTGTAGCGCCGGTACATAAGGAGAAGCCCGTACGCCATCATAAGCCAATGATTAAGGATTTAAATCAAAAATTGCTCAATATATACGGTGTAGATGCGGGCTGTCTGCCGGGAGTAACCAACTATTCTATGTTGAAGCTGCTGGGAGAAACAGGTACCGATCTGAGTAGATTTCCTACGGAAAAGCATTATGTAAGCTGGTGCGGGCTTTCCCCTGGTCATAACCAAAGCGGCAGCCGCAGCAGGAAAGCAAAAATGAAAAACAGTTCCAGAGTGGGCCAGATATTCAGGGAGATCGCACAATCGCTGCTCAATAGCAAACATATAGCCATTGGAACATTTATACGCAGAATACGCACCAGGAAAGGTCCCGCAATTGCAATAAAAGCAGGAGCCAGAAAAATTGCTATTGCATTTTATAACTTACTGACTAAAGGGACAGCTTATTTAGAACAAGGAGCTGCTAAATATGAACAGCAATTAAAGCAACGCGAGCAACAGTATTTATTGAAACTGGCTACAAAACACAACTTGAAATTAGTTGAAATATAGTGCATTACATATCTTGTCATTGGCACCGAAGCGAAGCGTAGTGGAGAACAATTTCACCGAAGGTAAATCTCTACAAAAGTTAGAGACCCTTCGGTTTCGCTTTGCTCCACTCAGGGTGACGGTAAAAAAGTTTGTCATTTTAAAGAACTTAATTTCTCTATTATTTGTGCCTGTTAATGACAGATTTTTGATTAGGCTGAACGTAAGAGTCTTAGATCGTCATCCGATAGCTATCGGATCCGAGCGCAGCCGAGGAGTTTCTGCGATTTTAGAGACCCTTCGGCTCTACTGCATTACATACAGGGTGACGATAAAAAGTTTGTCATTGTTTCATTGTTTTTGCTACGCAAATAAAAAACTCAGCACGACAGTTGTTTTGTTATTTTAAAGAACTTGCGGTTATCAGTGACTGAGCTGGTATTGCTTTTGATACACCCTCTTTTGTATCATAGTCAATGATATTTTTTTGCGGAGTTACACAGTATTAAAATCGATAAAAAGATATATATGAAAAAAAATAGTGCACTGCTGCTCGTTCTGTATTTAAGTATTGCGCATATACAGGCACAGGTACCGGGGAAGCCGGTAAAGCTGGGCGAAAAGATCACCATCAGTGAAAAAGTATTAAAAGATAAGATCCGGGGCGGCTGGGCCGGACAGACCATCGGCGTTACTTTTGGAGGGCCCTATGAGTTCCGGTATAATGGCACTTTTATACAGGACTATCAACCCTTGTTCTGGGAAAAAGGCTATGTAAGAAAAACGATGCTGGAAACACCCGGCCTCTATGATGATCTGTATATGGACCTGACCTTTGTGGAGGTGTTTGAGCGCCTGGGGCTTGATGCGCCTGTAGATTCATTTGCACATGCTTTTGCCTATGCAGGGTACAAGCTGTGGCACGCCAACCAGGCTGCCCGGTATAATATACTCAATGGCATAAAAGCCCCGGAAAGCGGGCACTGGCAAAACAACCCGCATGCGGACGATATCGATTACCAGATAGAAGCGGATTATGCCGGGCTGATGAGTCCGGGTATGCCCAATGCCGCTTCGGCGATCAGCAACAAGATCGGGCATATTATGAATTATGGTGATGGGTGGTATGGTGGTGTGTATATGGGCGCTTTATATACGCTGGCTTTTCTGAATAAGAACGTTAATGCTATAGTAGAGCAGGCTTTGCAGGTGATCCCGGCTAAAAGCAGCTATTACCAGTGCATTGCGGATGTAATCCGCTGGCATAAAGAATATCCTGACAGCTGGCAGCAGACCTGGTTTGAGCTGCAACGCAAGTGGTCCAGCGATCTGAGCTGTCCGGACGGAATCTTTCTTCCCTTTGATATTGATGCAACCATTAATTCTGCCTACGTGGTGATGGCCCTGTTATATGGTAATAGCGATTTTGGAAAAACATTGGAAATAGCCACACGTGCCGGTCAGGATGCGGATTGTAACCCTTCATCCGCCGGTGGTATATTAGGCGTTGTATTGGGGTATGACCGGATCCCTGATTACTGGAAAAAAGGCCTGGAAGGGGCTGAGGATATTGATTTCAAATACACAACGATCTCATTGAATAAAGTTTATGAAATAGGATACAAGCATGCCCTGGAAAATATTAAACGCAATGGCGGACAGTATGCCGATGGTACGGTTACGATCCTTACCCAAAAGCCGGTGCCGGTAAAGTATGAAAAAAGTTTTCCGGGCTTATACCCGGTGCTGGCAAAAGGGGTAATAATAAAGGGGAATGAGCTCTCCTTTGATTTCGAAGGGAACGGCTTTGTGCTTCGGGGTGAAGTAAAAAAGAAAAACAATCAAAGCCCCGAGTATATAGTGCATGCCGATGTATTTATTGATGGTAAAAAAACGGAAACAGTGCACCTGCCTACGGATTTTACTTCCCGCAAGCAGGAAATTGCCTGGAAGTATTTATTGCCACCAGGCCGGCATCATGTGCGGGTTCAGGTATTGAACCCGGACGATCGATATGAAATACAAAAGCCGGGCTATATTGTATTTGCCGGTAAACCGGCAGTAACGGCAGATACAAAGTAAGTGCTCATTAAAACAAACAGCAAGAAAAACAGCAGCAGTTGTTGATTGCTGCCGGGCATACGATTGATTTCTTTAAAAAAAGATGATGAAAAAGAGCATATACATTTTTATTATAATGCTGTTTGGTGCTGTCATTGTATCTGCGCAGCCTTCTGTGGTGGAAATAACGTATAAAACAACAGACGCCACGCAGCTCAAAATGAAAATTTATTACCCGGCGGATTATAAAAAAGGAGCAAAATATCCGGCCATCATATTTTTCTTTGGCGGTGGATGGGCAGAGGGCACTATGGACCAGTTTAAAAACCAGGCGTTGTTTTTCGCTTCAAAAGGAATGATCGCCATAACACCAGACTACAGGGTAAAATCAAGACAGGGAACCACTCCGTTTGAAAGCGTAAAGGATGGGCGTTCTGCCATCCGTTATCTGAGGGGCCATAGCGCAGCATTGGGCATTGACCCGGATAAAATTGCCGCAGCCGGTGGTTCTGCCGGTGGGCATATAGCAGCAGCGGCCGATCTTACGCAAATTGATGAGGCAACAGATGACCTTCATATCAATGCGCGGCCCGATCTGCTGGCCTTGTTTAACCCGGTATTGAACAATGGACCCGGTAATTATGGTTACGACCTGTTCAAGGACCGGTTCCGGGAAATTTCGCCCTTTCATAATATTAAGAAAGGTGCGGCGCCTGCTATTATTTTTTTGGGAACGCGGGACAAATTGGTTCCTGTAGCAATAGCAAAACAGTACCAGCAAAAAATGCAGGAGGTAGGCAGCCGTTGTGATCTGCTGTTGTATGAAGGCCAGGGACATGGCTTTTTCAATTATAACAGGGGATCAAAATATTATAACGAAACCCTGGAGCAGCTTACCCGTTTTTTAAAAGAATTTGGTTATATCAAATAAACGGGCGCTGCCCGGTTTAAGACTGTCTGAAGAAAACCTTCCTGGTTCCTTTTTTGCTGATGTTACAGGGTTTTTATGCCATTTACATTGAAAGAACACTGTCAGATCCTGACGAATTAAAAGTTTAAATGGTATTATTCCCCTTATCCCTTTAAATGGCCGGAGATATATTCTGAAGGCATCATGCCGAATTGTTTCTCAAAATTTTTGCTGAAGATCTTGGGGGAATTATACCCCACCATTTCGGATACTTCATTGATGTTATGGCCATCGCTCATCAGCCGGGCGGCTTTTTTCAGCCGGGTGAGGTTGATAAGGTCATTAGGCGTTAGGTCCGAGATCGCATTGATTTTCCGGTAAAAAGTAGGCCGGCTCATGTTCAGGTACCGGGCCAGGCGGTCCACATCCAGCTCCGGCTCCTGCAAATGCTCTTCTATAATATGGTTCACTGTTTCTAAAAATTTTTCATCGGCTTTTGTATGGGCGATCGTTTTTAGCTGGGCAAGGGGTGAGTTGGCAAAATAGTTTTTTATTTTATTGCGGTTCTCCAGCAGGTTGGAGATCTGTATTTTCAGGTGTTTAGGTGAAAAGGGTTTTTCTATATAGACGTCTGCCCCAAGCTCCAGTCCCTGCAGGCGTGCCTGCAAGGTATTTTTGGCGGTTAACAGGATGCAGGGCAGGTGGCTGAGCTCCACATCGGATTTAATGATCCGGCATAATTCAAACCCATCCATCTGGGGCATCATCACATCACTTACGATCAGATCCACTATTTCGTTCCGGAGCACCTCCAGTGCCTCCTTGCCATTGGCGGTTTTCTTTACGGTATATTGATCGCACAGGTTGCTTTCAATAAAATCCAGGATCTCCCTGTTGTCTTCAACCAATAGAATTACAGCCTTCATACTATTTCCGGTTTTTGGGTTTGAGGGTTCAAAGGTAGTACCAGCACAAATACATTGACCTCCTGCTGATCAGGATCTATAAATAAGCGCCCATTATGCATTTCGGCCAGCGTACGGCTTAACGTAAGACCAATGCCCGTTCCTGACTGGCCGGACGTGTCCTTAACGCGGTAAAAACTTTCAAATACTTTATCCCGGTCTTCCTCCGGAATAACAAACCCGTCGTTGATAAAACGGGCTTTATAACTGTTGTGCTCATTGGTATAGGCTAAGTGAACCCGTACAAAGCTCCGGGCATATTTCACCGCATTGTCGATCAGGTTGCCGAATATTTTATTCAGCGCTTCTTCATCCGCATAAGCAAACACATCCGGTTCTGCCTGCAATTCAAAAGAGAGGTGGTTATACGCGGCAATGGGTTGAAACCGGGAAAAGAGCTCCTGTAACAGTTCCGAAATGTTCACGGTGGTATAATTCAGGTGAAAGCCATGCGTTTCAATCTTCCTGAAATCAAGGATCTGGTTGGCCAGGTGCGTCAGCCGGTCGGTATTGCGGCTCATCAGCTCCAGGTTCTTTTTTATGGGAGAAGTAGCTTCTATCTCGTCCATAATATTTTCCATAGGGCCTTTGATCAGGGTAAGAGGTGTTTTGATCTCATGCGCCACATTGGTGAAAAAATCTATTTTATCTTCATAATGCTCCTTTTCTTTTTCAAAGGCTAATTTTTCCATTCTTCTTTTATGCCGTTCTTTAGACCGGTTGATAAAGAATTTTATTGTCAGGAAAATAAGCAGCAACCCGGTGACTGCATAAAGCACATAAGCTTCCCAGGTTTGCCACAAGGGGGGCAGGATCTCGATTTCAAGCTGTGCAAAATCAACGGGCTTACCGGTATCATCTGTAATGGTTTTTACGATAAACGTGTATTGACCGGGCGCCAGCTCCGTATAATAGGCCTTCCGGTTGCTGGATAAATAGTTCCAGCCTTTATCCAGCCCCACCATCTGGTAGGCATATTGTATGGTAAGCGGGGAATTATAGTCTACACTTGCAAAATCAATACTAAATGTGGACTGGTTATGGGACAATGTTAATTTTCGGGTAAATAAAATGGATTGTTTTAACGGTGAATGACCGGCGTTGATCGGCAACTCTTTATTATAGATCTGGAAACCTGTTATGTACACAGGTGCGGAGAATTGTACATCAGGAATAGAATCAGGGTGAAAGCTGATCATGCCTTTTACACTTCCAAAATACAGGGTACCATCGTTGTCTCTGTATGCAGAGCGGTAATTGAACTGGTCCGTCAGCAAACCCTGTGATTTTGAAAAGAGCTGCATATGCCCGGTTGCCGGGGTAAAACGGACCAGCCCTTTTGAGGTACTGAGCCAGAGATTTTTTTTGCCGTCTTCCAGTATGGTATAAATAACATTGGCAGGCAGGCCCTCCTGGGTGGTATAAATCTTTAATTGACGGGTCTGCTCGTCAAAGCGGCATAAACCACCCTCCGTTGCCAGCCAGGTAATGCTATCAGCGCTGTAATAAATAGCATTGGTGATGTTACAGGCAAGGCTTTTGTTATTGTTGATCGAGAATACATAATGGCATACGTTTTGGGTTTGAGGCTGGTATTTGTACACACCGTTGCCATAGGTACCGGCCCAGATGTTGCCCTGGGGGTCTTCATGGAGTGTTCTGAAAAATGTATTTGGCAGCTGTGTAATACGGTGGAAGGTATTTTCCGGTTTGGAAAAAATAAAGGCACCCTTGTCTGTTGCTGCAATAATAGTCCCCTGCCGGGTTTTTATCAGGGAGCCGATAAAATTGCTTCCTATGGCAGCGTTTAACGTGTTGTAATTGTGCAGCCGGTTGCCGTTCAGATCCAGCAGATCCAGCCCGTGTAAGTAGGTACCGGCCCATATGGCGTCTTCTGTAACCAGTAAACTCTGCACGTTGGAATAAGAGATCGTGTTTTTATTGATGGCTGGGTTGAAGTTTTTAAAAGTTGATGTCTTTGGATCAAACCGGTTCAACCCGGCGTCTTCTGTTGCGATCCATAACAGGCCGTTCTTATCTTTGCGGATATCCCCCACGGCATAACCACTGATGGAGTTTTCGCTTGTTTTGGGAAAATATTTTTTAAAGAGCATCTGGTCCTTGGAATAATAATTGACCCCTCCAAAGTAGGTGCTGGCCCATATACCTCCCTGCCGGTCTTTGCAAAGTGCCTGTACAATGTTATCAGAAAGCGAATAGGGATCTTCGTATTTTTTACGGATGTAATGATACTGACTGGTAAACGGGTCGATGATATAGATGCCCGACTGTGTGGCCACCCAATACTCATGCGTACCGGCTTTCAGGATGTCCATAACGGTAATATCCGTTTTATCCGGGTTATAGGTGATCAGGTTTTTATAGGCGCCGGTACGGGTATCCAGCAGCTTTAACCCCTCGTTGGAGGTTCCTGCCAGTGCCAACCCGTTTCCCAATTCACAAACAGACTGTATCCATTTGGAGACGGGATGTGCCGACCTGCTGAACAGGTCATAGGTTTTGTCAAAGCTGTTCCGGCCCGGATTATACCGTGCAATAATGCCGGTAGAGGTGGTGATCCATAAACTGCCGTCGCTGAACCGTGCAAATGCGGTAACCTCTTTCTGGAATGAATAGGTGTGGAGCTGCTTGGTTTTGGTATTATAACTGTACAGAACATACAGGGTAATATAATAAACCTCATCCCCAATTACCTTTACGGATTGAACCGCCCCGTTGCCGGCGGGTTTGAAGGGCTCAAATTCTTCTGTGAGCTCATCAAAAATATAAAGCCCTTTTTCGGTACCCACCCATATTTTTTTATCAGGCGCTTCAGATAAACTGATAATGGCGTTACTCCCAATGGTGCGCTGATCAGAAGGGTTGTTCCGGAATATTTTATAGGACAACCCGTCAAACCGGTTTAACCCATCGCGTGTGCCAAACCACATAAAGCCCAGTTTATCCTGCATCATGCACAATACCGCGTTATTGGACAGCCCGTCTTCTACCTGGTAATGGGTAAAATAATAGGATTGTGAAATGCCATTAAAAATTCCACAAAAAGAAAGGATCAAAAAAAGTAACAGTCGTTTCCTCATATGACGTATCCCGTATAAATGATACAACAAAGTAATTGAATTCATGCAAATGGTGGCGCTGTTGTTATAGAGGAGAAAGAAGAATGAGACAAAAAAGGAGATATTTGAAACAAAAACAGGCCGATTTGTTTCAATCTATTTTCAATATTGCAATCGGTATTTTTCACAGAAAAACGATTGTTCCGTAATATAAATCGATTGCTATGATTAAAATGGGCAGCTATTACAAAACATTGTCTGACGAGGAGCTTTTTTTGCTTTTGAAAAAAGAGGATAATAGGGCCTTTGACGAGATCTATAAACGCTACCGGGGCCTGCTGAAGTCACTGGCTGAAAAAATGCTGGAATCCACCCAGGTGGCGGAGGATATTGTACAGGAGATTTTCCTGAACCTGTACTGCCGGAGAGAACAAATTGATATTAAGATCTCCCTGAAATATTACCTTCTCAAAGCCATAAAGTTCAAAATATTGAACGAGTTCCGTTCTTCCGGGGTACGGAATGCCTACCGGCGGCATCTTTTTTTCCAGGGGCAGTTAATTTCCCCGGAAAACAGTCATTTTGATTGTGAGGTAAAAGACCTGAATACGAACATTCAGCTTTCTATAAACGCGTTGCCCGATAAGTGCAAAACCGCCTTCCTGCTGAGCCGTAGTGAAGAGCTGTCTTATAAGGACATTTCCGGCTATATGGGAATATCAGTCAGCACAGTGGAAAAGCACATCAGCAAGGCACTGCGGCTTTTAAAATCGAATTTACTGGTTGCTGATTTTTCAATTAACTGATTATGTTCTTATTTTATAAAAAGAGTTTTATCAAAGCGGTTTGTTTTTTACTTTTTTGTATAACTACGCACGCGCAAAAAAAACAACTGGTAGATTATGTGAGCACCCTGCAGGGAACCAACTCCGGTTGGGACCTGTCTTATGGAAATGTGTACCCAACGATAGCGCTGCCATTCCCGGTCCACTCCTGGTCGCCACAGACCGGTAAAAATGGCGATGGATGGAAATATACTTATAAAGCCACTACCATAAGAGGCTTTCAGCAGGTGCACCAGTGCAGCCCCTGGATGGGTGATTATGGGGTTTTTTCCCTGATGCCGGTTTGGGGAAGCCTGAAAGTAAATGAGGAAGAACGGGCCATACCTTTCCGGCATGCAAATGAAATTGCCAAACCGTCCTACTATAAGGTCCGGTTTGATAACGGGATCGTTTCTGAAATTACGCCTACTGAGAGGGCGGCTTATATGCGCTTTTCCTTCCCAAAAGAAGGCGATGCGTTTCTGGTGTTTGACGGATATACCAAATTTTCATCGGTGACCATTGTACCGGAACAGAAAAAGCTGATCGGCTATGTAACCAACGGCACCTTTATTCCCAAGGAATTTAAGAACTATTTTGTGATCGAATTTGATCAGCCTTTTGCCGGTTATGGTACCTGGAGTAATGAGGGGAAAACAATAACTCCCAAAAACAGTTCGGCCTCCGGAGAAAAGCAGGGGGCTTTTATCCGGTTTAAACCAGGTACGGTGGTGCAGGTAAGGGTAAGCTCTTCATACATCAGCCCGGAACAGGCTGCATTGAATCTGAAACAGGAGCTGGGAGGTTTCCGCAAATTTGAAGAGGCGCGGCAGGCGGCAGATAAAACATGGAATACCTTACTGGGCCGGATGAAGGTAGAAGGGGGGACAGAAGATGATAAAGCTACCTTTTATTCCTGTTTGTTCCGGGCTAATTTGTTCAGCCACAAATTTTACGATCTGAAGGAGGACGGGTCGCCGTATTATTTCAGCCCGTATGATGCAAAAGTGCATGATGGCTATATGTATACCGACAACGGGTTCTGGGACACTTTCCGGGCGCAATTTCCTTTAAGCAATATTTTACACCCGACCATGCAGGGCCGGTATATGCAATCCCTGCTGGATGCACAGGAGCAATACGGTTTTTTCCCCACCTGGTCCAACCCGGGCATGTCAGGAGTAATGATCGGCAATCATGCCATATCCTTATTAACAGATGCCTGGATGAAGGGCATCCGGACCTTTGATCCCGAGAAAGTACTTCAGGCCTATTTTCATGAAGCTACTAATAAAGGCCCCTGGGGCGGTTCCAGCGGAAGAGAAGGGCATGAGTATTGGTTCAGTCTGGGATACATTCCCTATAAAGAAGTATCGGAAAGCGGGGCAAAATCCCTGGAATATGCGTATGATGATTTTTGTGGATACCAGCTTGCCAAAGCTACGGGTAACCGGTTTTATGAAAATATATTTGCGCGGCAAATGTTCAATTATAAAAACGTGTTTGATACAACCGTTGGGTTTGTGCGGGGCCGGGATAAAAACGGAAACTGGGTGCCCAAAGATTTTGATCCTGTGGAATGGGGCGACCCGTTTACGGAAGGCAATCCCTGGCAATGGAGCTGGTCCGTTTTTCATGACATCAACGGGTTGATGCAATTAATGGGTGGCAAGGAGCGGTTTAATGCAAAGCTGGATAGCCTGTTTACCGCACCCAACACGGTAAAATATGGTTCCTATGGTCATGAAATCCATGAAATGAAGGAAATGGTTTTGCAGGATATAGGCCAGTATGCGCATGGTAATGAGCCGGTACAACACGCGGCATACCTGTATAACTATTCCGGCCAGCCCTGGAAAGCGCAAAAGCAACTGCGGGAGATCATGCGGAAGATCTATAACGCCACGCCTGACGGATTTCCGGGCGATGAAGACCAGGGGGAAACTTCATCGTGGTACGTGTTAAGCGCGCTTGGCCTGTACGCTGTTTGCCCGGGCACGGATCAGTATGTGATCGGCAGCCCGATGTTCAATAGGATAACAATTACGCTTGAAAACGGCAAACAGTTTACGGTGCTGGCAAAGAACAACAGTGAAAAAAATGTATATATACAATCAGCCAAACTGAATGGCAAAATATATGATCGTAACTGGATCACGTATGCAGATATTACGAACGGTGGTGTGCTGGAACTGGAAATGAGCGCTGTGCCCAATAAAGAAAGAGGCACGGGGCCGGACGCGGTTCCTTTTTCTGTTTCCTTAAATCATTAAGCGGGAATAAAACACCTTGTTTTGCAATACTTCCGGAACAGAAAAGTACCGGATTGCAGTTCTGTAAACAGATATTTTGTTTATCTTTATAGGAAGGATGATAAAGCAGAGAAGCTGATGAAAGACACCTGATGATTATCTGTTAGCCAATGTTTAAAACACTACCTCATGGCAAAAAAGGAACTGCAAATTCTGGTAGCAGATCAAAAGATCCTCAACCGTATTTACGTTATTCGTGACCAGAAAGTAATGCTGGATAAAGATCTGGCAGAGATGTATGGCGTGGAAACAAAGCGCCTGAATGAGCAGGTAAAACGCAATGGTAAACGATTCCCCAAAGACTTCATGTTTACGCTTACACAAAAGGAGTTCGGCAACTTGAGGTCGCAATTTGCGACCTCAAGTTGGGGTGGTATTCGCTATCTGCCTAATGCTTTTACCGAACAGGGGATTGCCATGTTATCCAGCGTGTTGAACAGCGAAATAGCTATAGAAGTAAACATTCGTATCATTCGTGTTTTCACCAAACTCCGGGATTATGCACTTACGCATAAAGACATATTGCGGCAGCTTGCCCAATTAGAAAAAGAAGTAAAAGGCAATACGCGGGACATTGAAGCTATTTTTGTGGTATTAAAAGAGCTGATAGAAAAACAAAGTATGCCAACACCCAGGAATAAGATTGGCTTTCGGCAATACGGTGATAAAAAGGGATGAAAAGTCCTGGCAATTATTATTAGTTAACCGATAAAACACCGCTTTATGGCAAAAAAGGAGCTGCAAATTCTCGTAGCAGAACAAAAAATACTCAACCGCATTTACGTCATTCGTGGTCAAAAGATTATGCTGGATAAAGACCTGGCTGAAATGTATGGGGTGGAAACGAAGCAATTAAAAAGGCAGGTGAAACGAAATATAGAACGCTTCCCAAAAGATTTTATGTTTGAGCTTACAAAAAAAGAGTTTGAAAACCTGAGGTACCAAATTGGCACCTCAAGTTTGCCGGCAAACCTGGCAGGATGGGGTGGTACCAGGTACCTGCCAATGGCATTTACGGAACAGGGTGTAGCCATGTTGTCAGGCATACTAAACAGTAAAACTGCTATTGAAGTGAATATTCGTATTATCAGGGTATTTACCAAACTTAGAGAATACACGCTTACTCATAAAGAAATATTGATGCAGCTTGCACAGCTGGAAAAAGAAGTAAAAGGCAATACGCAGGATATTGAAAATATTTTCGTGGTGCTGAAAGAGCTTATAGAAAAACAAAGCACGCCAACGCCCAGGAATAAGATCGGTTTTAAACAATACGGTGATGAGAAAGGATGAATAACCACAAAGCAGCGATGATGGGCTGTTTAAGCCTGCAGATCGTTAGTATTACCGCAGAAAACGCTGATCTACTCAGAAGAAAATTATCTGCATAGAGAGCTTGTCATGGTGAGGCACAAATAAAGGGCATTATGTTCATTCGGATGACAAGTTTTTTTTAATCGTCATCCCGACCAAACCCGCTTTCAGCGGGTGCGCAGAGGGATCTCATCTGTTACAGAGATCTCTCCGCTCGTTCTTCGAACTCGGTCGAGATGACGATCTTGTATATTGTTGGCTTTCAAAACAATAAGATACCTGTCAATAACAGCCTGATGCCTGCTCGCCAGGGAGGGAACCATGTTAGACGCGTCACCCTGAGCGGATTCCGCTAAAGGTGGAAGGAGCCGAAGGGTCTCCCAGATTTGTAAGAGATGTTTCGGTTGAGACTGGGAGCTTTGTCGTAGATCAGTGAAAGCAATCTGCGAAAATCAGCAGGAGCTGTTCATACAAAGAGTTTGACAACTTGAAGTCGCAATTTGCGACCTCAAGTTGATCTGTTGGTTTTGTTGATCCCTTCCCTGTGTATTGTGTTTTATACGATATTTGTCTGCCTGATAAATAGTCAAAAACGAAAAATTCCCAAAGAATCAGCATATGAATAGAATGTTATTGCTTATCAGCCTGGTCAGCCAGGTGCTTACCGGTTTGTTCGTACCCGCTTCAGCAGCTGTCATAAACACTTTTGACAATGCCAGGACTGAGTTTACGGATACTACACTGACTCAACCTGTGATCCCCGGTGATTTTGCGGATCCTTCGGTTATCCGTGTGGGAGATACCTATTATGCTGCGGCCACCTCCTCCGAGTGGGCACCGCATTACCCGCTTTTTACTTCAAAAGACCTGATTCACTGGAAGCAATTGGGGTATGTATTCCCTCAAACGCCGGTTTGGGCGTCGGCTTCTTTCTGGGCACCTGAATTATTTTATCATAACGGTACCTATTATGTTTATTATACAGCCCGCCGGAAATCAGATGGCATTTCCTGCATTGGTGTAGCCACATCAAAGGATCCTGAAAAGGGCTTTACGGATCATGGCATCATAGTAGCATTTGGTAAAGAGGCGATTGATGCCTTTGTTATTGAAAGCGAAGGGATGTTATACATCACATTTAAGGCATATGGCCTGGATAAACGCCCCATTGAACTACTGGGCTACCAGCTTACAGCCGATGGATTGAAAACGGTTGGCGAACCGTTTATGTTGCTGCGCGATGAAGAGCGCATGGGAATGGAAGGACAGTGCATTGTTAAGCGGAATAACTATTACTATTTATTTTATTCTGCCGGTGGCTGTTGCGGGCGCAGTTGCAGCTATCATGTAAATGTTGCCCGCTCTGCATCACTGAAAGGGCCCTATGTAAAATATGATAAAAACCCCGTGCTTACCGGATATGATACCTGGAAATGTACCGGTCATGGAACCATCGTTACCACGGCAAAAGGAAAAGATTTTTATTTATACCATGCCTATAGTAAGAAAGATGATGTGTACACCGGGCGACAGGGAATGCTGGCAAGCCTGAGCTGGAACGAATATATAGGCTGGCCGTTGTTACAACCGGTCAGCGGTGAAAAGCCGGCAGGTTTTGCAGATGAGTTTTTATCCAATAAATTAAGTGATGCCTGGCAATGGGATTTCCGTCATGCAACGCCGGATATAAAGACAGAGAATGGGGTACTGTATTTATCCGGCAAGACCACCGCGAATAATAAGACCGGAACCGCATTGACCATCCGGCCTTACTCCGCCAATTATGAAATCACTACAGTCGTAAAGAACCACAATGCATCCCTGAAAGGGCTGGTGGTTTATGGTGATGCCAACCAGGCTGTCGGTATAGGCGTTCAAAATGATTTGGTGCAGGTGTGGTCTGTAAAAGATAGCGTAAAGAAAGTATTGAGTGAAATACCGGTAAAAGCAGCGTTCGTGTATTTGAAGATTACTGTCAGGAAAGGGCATCAGTTGCAGTTTTTCCGGGGCACTGCTGACGGAGCATGGAAGGAGCTTACTACTGGTGAACCCTATTTTAATGCCGACTTTTTATCTCAATGGGACCGCAGCCCAAGGCCCGGGTTGATACAACAGGGCACTGCGCCCGCGGCGTTTGATTTTTTTAAAATAAACTATACTGACAACTGATTACTAATCACTCGCCCTTCTTTTATTCCGCATAAGAGAATTTTTTCCCGGCAGTGGTCAGTGGTAAAGTATCCGTACGGAAAGGGGCAACCGGTAAGTTATTCCTGTTATATAGGTCAATTACACCAGGCTCTCCGCTCCATAAATATCTTACTGCAACGGGAGATGATACGGCGGAACTGTAAACGATCACCGTATTATTGTTTTTAACCGCAGCCTTTGCCCAGTGAAAAACATGGTCGCTGCCACAAATGGCAAACCCGCGGATATAACCGTATTTGTCCTTGGTCCGGATATTCTGGTCAAAAGTAACCAGTATGCTGTCTCCGACGACCTGCATGCTTTTGTATTGCGGACTTACAGCAATGCTATCTGCTCCATATACAAGGCTTAGGGCCGTCATGCCCAGCCGGTTACCAACCGCCAGCTTATTATGCGGATGTAAATTAGTTGCTTCACCCACGTCAATGGTTATTGCCATGCCCGTGTTGGGCAAGGATAAAGCAGCGGCTTGCGCTTCTCTCAGTTCGGCCCAGTCATTGCTCTCCGGCTGTTCGGGCTCTTTTCCCAAATTGGGTAGCTGTACAATTAAAAAAGGCAGATTACCCTGGTCAAACTGTTTGCGCCAGTCCCTGATCATTGCCGGCAGCAGTTGTTTATATTCTTCCGCCCGCCCGGTATTGGCCTCTCCCTGGTACCAGATGAATCCTTTAATACTTAAGGGCGTTAAAGGGGCAATGTTCGCGTTATATAAAATGGTGGGGGTGCCAAAAATATAGGCATTTGCAAAAAGCGGTCTTTTAAATTTGGCAGCATCTATCTGTACGCCTTTTTTATACTTCCATTCACCCGCCCAGAAAGGGCTCCAGAACATATTATACATGCCGCCTTTGCCACCGGCATCAAATACACGTACCACTGCAACATTATTTTTGGGTTGAATGATACTGTCAGGGATCTTATAGGTATACAGATTCATATTGCCATAGCCTTCACCAACTTTCACACCGTTTACCCAGCAGATATTGTAATCGTCCACCTGCCCCAGGCTGATGTTGGCCTGCCCGAGCAGATCCCTGGGCAAAGAATCATAGCTTTTGCGGAACCATACAGATCCGTCATAGTCTTTCAGCTCGTTATCTTCCCAATGCGAGGGCTGGTTCATCGGCTTCCAGTCGCTGGTAGCTGTTTCGGGCCGGAACCATTGCTGTATTAAACCCGGGTCGTCTTTCAGATAATAATTTTTGTTCCAGGAGGATTTGATCTTTTCAAAATCATCCGTTATCTGTTTCATACTTTTATCGGGGGCAATATACCGGTTGTAAAAACCATCAAACTGCGGGAATTGGTGGATCGCTTCATTGCTCATCCATTCTTCAATGGCTGTTGCGCCCAGGTTATCACTGATCAAACCTATAGGAACATTTAAATGCTGTTGCAGGTAGCTGCCAAAGAAAAAGCCAACAGCCGTAAAATTTTTTGCTTCTTTTGCTGTGGCTGTTTTCCAGGAACCTCCTTTTAAAGTATCCTGCGGTACAAAATCCATTCCGGTTCCTGCCGTAAATAACCGGATATGGGGATTGTTGCATGCAGAGCTGTCCGGCTGGGGTATTGCTTCCCGCACGCTGAACTGCATATTGCTTTGCCCGCTGCAGATCCATACATCGCCAAACAGCACATTATCCAGGGCTATTGTATTTTTCCCATTAATAAGGATCCTGTAAGGCCCCCCGGCCGGCTGTGCCGGTAAGGTAATCTTCCATTTCCCGTTTACTGCGGTGGTGCGGTAAGTGGTATTATTGAATGTAAGGGTCACCACTTCGCCCTTATCTGCCGTACCCCATATAGTACAGGGTTTGTCTCTTTGCAGCACCATATTGTTCTGGAATAAGACCGGCAATTTTATATCTGCCCGGGCCGCACTGGAAGCCAGCAGCAAAAAGAGGGCGAGCGTATATCGGAACTTCATGAAATCCTTTTTTCTTAGTGTGCTGCTTCAATGGTGATGGTATGAGTTACCGGTTGGGCCAGTGCATACATTTTGTCGGCCATATCGTTCATTTCTTTTATAGTGGCAACACGCGCGCTTTTATCACGCATAGCCAGGTAGCTATCCTTTTTGCTGGCAATGGCCCAGTCTGTCTTTGCTTTTGCAACCACAGAATCCGTAATGGCGGGGGAATCCTGCAGGAACCACCCCCTGTCATAGAGATAGTCATAGTTTACCCAATAATACGCACGTATTTGATCTTCCAGTTCTTTACGTTTTAATTGCAGGGCGGCTACCTGTTTTGCCTGTTTATATTGAGGTGTATTGCCCAGCAAAGCCAGGTTAATGCCACTGTTCAGCTCAGCACCTGTAAAGTTGCTGATGGTAATGCCGTCAATTTTTAATACATAATTTTTTGATGCTTCCAATCCCTTTACAGCCAGCAGCTCTTCGTTAAATTCTTTTATAAACGGTATGGACTTTAAGGCATCATACTGTTTTTGAGGATTCTCCCAGACCCTGGAAACGGAATCTATTGGGAAGGGCAGCGACTTTGCCAGATAGTTAAATGAAATGCCCGGTGTATTTTTATTAACTGAACTAACGGCGGCGTTTTCTGCACGGATTATTTTTTTGCGGCTTGCATCAATCACTACATCCGCTACGGGTTTACCGGCCAGCCCCTGGGCTTTTAAAAATAAATAGGCCATTACAAAATGCCCGGCATTGCCCGGGTGTATCCTGTCCGGGCCTGTTAATGTAAAAGCTGTATCTGTTTGCTGTCCTTTTTTATCCAGCTCGGTCATGGGGTAAAACAGGTCTACATACGCCCAGTTGTTTTTTATGGCTGCTTTTTTCTGAAAAGCAACAATTCCTTCCATTGTTTTAAATTTGCCCCGGAACGGGTCTTTGCCGTTCTTTACCGTTTCATCATAAGGAGAAGAGGTCATCATGATTTTTTTGATGTTGGGGTAGGCATTTGCTTTATCCCGGATCTTTTCAAACCATTTAAAAGAAGTGTCAATCGCATCTTTGCGTACACTGTCGACCTTGTCCTTATGCATCCAGTATTCAAAATAACGGCTGTCATTCATGCCAAAGCTGATCGACAATACTGTTGGTTTTTTTGCCAGCAGGTCACTGTCCATCCGTATATAGATCTGCCTTGCCACGTCCCCCCCGATGCCGCCGTTGTAGACGGTAATTTTTCTCTCCGGGAAATGGGTAATGTAGTACAGCCAGATATAGGCTTCATAAAAGCCGTGCTCCGTAATGCTGTTACCCGCAAATACCACCCGGTCGCCGTTTACAAAAGGAGCAGGTTTTTTTTGAGCAAGAACAGGTGTAATTGTGAAGCAGTAGCAACAAACTGCGATGAGCATTTTATTCATATACATTTCTTAATAATGAAAAAAACCATTCTATATAATAAAGTACAATAATAAGGCGCTTACCTCTATTCCGGCGGGAGGATTATTATGCCATTCATCAGGAGGTATTTTTTATTTGAATTCCGGGGATGACGTGGTGAGCCTGACGAACCATGATCCGATTGTAAACGCACCCTTCGTCAGGCTGTTAATGCCAGATGTGCAGTTTTGAAAATCAATCTTTTTCTCGTCATGCCGAGCGTAGCCGAGGCATCTCTGTAATCCCGGGGACCCTTTCGCTCCGGTCAGGGTGACGACAAGAATATATGTCGTTACCCGGATGATTTTACTACGCAAAAAACTCAATAGGAAAATCAAGAAGCCTTTTTGATCAATTCAGGAAAATATGTGTACAAAGTATTGTCCACCTTAATAACTATTATCGGGGGCAAAATAGAGGTTTTAGCCTGTTAAAGTGTCTTTTAAAAGAAGGAACTAAAATGCCTGCGAAAAAGGCCCTGCTGTGGTTGAATGGCAGGTAAAAAGACGTTTATGCGAAAAATGGTGTCAATGAAGAATATTTTACCCGGTATGCTTATTTGTCTGTTTGCAATCGCCTGCCAGAAAGACGTATTGAAAGGATATAAAAGCCCGGAACGGGCCATCCTGTTTTACAATATTGACGGGCAGATCGGCAAAACAGTGATCACACGTAGCGTAGATAGCTCAGTGGTAACGGTTACCCTGCCGCCAACGATGGATCTTACGGCTGTAAAACCACAGATTGCTGTTTCTGAAAATGCCACCATTTCTCCTGCTTCCGGGGAAGCGGTCGATTTTTCTGCCAGTAAAACCAAGACCTATACCGTCATTTCAGCGGATGGCAGCAAAAGAGAATGGACCGTGCGGATACAGCTTTCAGAGGAGCCTTTTCCGGGGCTGGTCTTAATACCCAATGAAGGGAAATGGGACGCGAAGGTAAAGGTGTACAGCGATACCCTTTATAACAGTTATTTAACCCGGTATTCCGGCTGGAACGGTGCGGATGGCTGTTACTCCACGCTATTACCGGATGGCAGTTTATTGTGGACCTTCCAGGACAGCTTTTTCGGGGAGGTAACACCGGAGCGGGCAAGGGTCGACAATGCCTTTGTACGGAATACCGGCATATTGCAAAAAGACCGCTCTCTGAGCAGCTTTATACAGCTGAACCCCGGTACGGGCAACCAATCCCAGACATGGATCAGATACCCCGGCAATACCAATGATGAGGATGACCTGTACTGGCCGGGGAGTGCCCATATCTATAACAATAAAGTACAGCTGCCTATGGGGCATATGCATAAAAATCCTGAAACGGGCCAGCTGGAACATCTTTCAACAGATGTGGCCATTCTTTCCCTACCGGATCTTGCTGTTGAAAAAATTGTAAGGGATGTGGATACCACAAGGAATACCGGCTATGATTCCGGTACTTTTGATGCGGAGGATGGCTATACCTATATATACGGAACAGAGAACGGATGGCTGACAACGATGCTGCATGTTGCCAGGGCGCCCGGTCATGACCTTACCGCAAAATGGGAATATCTTACAGAGAGTGGCTGGGCTGATCAACCCGACGGGCATTTTATTGCCAGGGATGTAACACTGCCCAATGTTTTTAAAGACGGGGGTAAATACTACCTCGTTTCCCAGCAAATCGTTTACGGCCAGGATATTTATATTTTTGAAAGCACATCGCCCGTAGGGCCATGGACCAACAAGCGCACGCTTTACCGGATACCGGATAAATACAACGGAACAGATATTTTGACTTACAATGCATCGGTACATGCAGGGTTATCCCAGCAGGGAGAGCTGGTAATTTCCTACAACATCAATCCTGTTGATTTCTGGAGTAACTTTAATAACCCGGGCAGTGCAGACCGGTACCGGCCTTACTTTGTACGGGTCTTTAACTGGAAATAATTATTTTGAACAATCAGCTAAACAATATTGATTTGCAGTAATGCCATTTATAAAATACAGCTATTTAACCTTTCTGTTCCTGTTTTCGCACCTGCTTAATGTAAGCGCCCAGCAACCCGCTGAGTATGTGAACCCCTTTATTGGTGCCAGTACCAGCGCCGGCAAAGCCGGTATTTATCATGGTTTGGGAAAAACCTTTCCAGGAGCCACAACTCCTTACGGAATGGTGCAGGTAAGTCCCAACACCATTACCGGTGGAGATAACGGGTCCGGCTACAGCTACGAGCATACCAGTATTGAAGGGTTTGCCTTTACACAAATGAGCGGTATTGGCTGGTATGGCGACCTGGGTAATTTTTTGGTAATGCCATCAACAGGCCCGTTAAAAACAGCAGCAGGAAAAATGAGCGATCCTCCCGGCACCGGGTACCGATCGCGTTATGATAAAACAAGTGAAAAAGCATCCGCAGGCTATTATGCAGTTCAGCTAACGGATCATCAGATCCTGGCAGAGATGACGGCAGCGCCCCATAGCGGCATGCTGCGGTTTACGTTTCCGGCCAACCGGCAATCGCGTATACAAATAGACCTGGCAAGAAGGGTAGGCGGCACTTCCACCCGGCAGTTTGTAAAAATTGTAAATGACAGTACCATTGCCGGCTGGATGCAATGCACGCCTGAAGGCGGCGGCTGGGGCAATGGCGAGGGCAAGGCCAATTATATCGTATACTTCTGTGCGCAGTTCAGCAAGCCGCTAAAGGATTTTGGCGTATGGAGTGCCAATATTCCCGATACGGCCAGCCGCAAACGGGAGGCCATCGAAAGCGATTATTACCAGCAGTGGATTGCTAACGCAACAGTTAAACCCTTCTCTTTTGGAAAGGGGGTAGAGGGTGAGGTTGAAGGAAAACACCTGGGCTTTTATACAGAATTTCAAACAACTGAAAAGGAACAGGTACTGATGAAAGCCGGTATCTCTTTTGTAAGCATGGATGGCGCAAGGCAGAATCTTGAATCCGAAATAAAGGACTGGAGTTTTGAGAACGCACATCAGAAGGCGGTAAAGCTTTGGAATGATGCCTTAAGCGTGGTTTCTATTGAAGGTGCCACCGAAGAACAAAAATTTGTTTTTTATACGGCGTTATACCATACCATGATCGACCCGCGTATTGTAACAGATGTGGATGGTAATTATACCGGTGGCGATGGAAAAATACACAAGGCGGCAACCTTCCGTAAACGCAGCATCTTCAGCGGGTGGGATGTTTTCCGCAGCCAGTTCCCTTTGCAAACCATCATCAACCCTTCCCTGGTAAGCGATATGATCAATTCCCTGGTGACCCTTGCTGATGAAACGGACAGCAGTTACCTGGAACGGTGGGAGCTGCTGAATGCCTATAGCGGCTGTATGCTGGGGAACCCCGCTGTGGTGGTACTGGCGGACGCTTATGCAAAAGGCATCCGGAATTATGATGTTGAAAAAGCATACCGGTACGCGGTAAACACCAATGAAAAATTTGGCAACGGCAGGCTGGGCTATGCCCCGGGCAGTATTGCCAAAACCCTGGAATATGCTTTTGACGATTGGTGCCTGGCACAACTGGCCGATAGCCTGGGTAAGCGGAGCGACGCCAAAAAATATGCATTGCGATCGCTGAATTACAAGAATATCTGGGACACGGCACATCACTGGTTCCGCCCCCGTAATGAAGACGGTTCCTGGCAGCCCTGGCCAAAAGACGGGCGGCTGACAGACTGGTACGGTACTTTTGAAACCAATCCTTACCAGCAGGGCTGGTTTGTTCCGCATGATGTGGAGGGGATGGTGGCCTTAATGGGCGGAAAGAAAAAGGTAATAGCAGATCTTGAGGAGTTTTTTAATAAGACGCCCAAAAACTTTATGTGGAACGGCTACTACAACCACGCTAATGAACCGGTGCACCATGTTCCCTTTTTATTCAACCACCTGGGGGTGCCCTGGCTGACCCAAAAATGGACACGTATTATCTGCGATAGCGCGTACCATAACAAGGTGGAAGGGTTGGTAGGGAATGAAGATGTGGGCCAGATGAGCGCCTGGTATGTGCTGGCATCCATGGGCATTCATCCGGTTTGCCCTGGCAGTACAAGGTATGAGATCACAGGTCTCCTGTTTTCCCGCTCCGATATTCATTTGAAAAATGGCAATACTTTTTCTATCATTGCTAAAAACAATACGGCCAAAAATAGCTATATACAAAAAGCATTGTTAAATGGAAAGCCTTATAACAAATGCTACATCGATTACCGGGATATAACGCGGGGTGGCTGTTTGGAACTGGTAATGGGCAGCGGCCCTAATAAAAATTATAAATAAGAAATGAAACAATTTTACGTTAATGAAATATAAAACGGGCGTAACAGCAAGTGGATTTTCCGGGTAAAAGTGCGAACAAACAGGAGTAAAGTTCTTTAAAACAACAAACAAGGGGATGTTGTGGGATAGGGCAAACATAAAAGGGAAAATTAAGTTTGTTGAAATAACAGATAAATAAAGAGTCGTCATGCTGAGCGAAGTGTAACGCAGCCGAAGCATCTCTGAATAATAGGTGGGGCTTAATAATCGGGAGACTCTTCCGCTTCTTCCGCTTTCAGCGGAATACGGTCAGGGTGACGAATACTATAACACCTGTCATTAACGATGAAATAGTTCGTTCAACAAATAACAGGAATTATACTTGTAATAAAAATTATGGAGGATAAATTTGGTTTGGGAGTGGATATAGGCGGATCGCATATTACCACCGCCATCGTAAACCTGAACAGGCATCGGATTTTGGAGCATACCCGTTTCCGGGAATCGGTAAATTCAAAAGGTACGGCAAATGCCATCACGGAAGACTGGCTGAAAGCCATCCGGAAGTCTTTATCGCTGGCGCCTGTTGCGGTAACCCGCATCGGCATTGCCATGCCGGGCCCCTTTGATTATGAAAATGGCGTAAGCCTTATTAAGGGCAACGACAAATATGAGTCCTTATACGGCATCAATATTAAGCAGGTATTGTCGGATCATTTATCCGTACCGTTAAGCCGGATCTGCTTTTCCAATGATGCCGGTTGTTTTTTAAAGGGAGAGCTTTTTTCCAACCCGGATGATAATTGCCGGCGGGCAATAGGAATCACATTGGGTACGGGCCTGGGTACCGCCCGGTTTAAAAATGAGTATGCAGAAGATGCCAACCTGTGGTGCAGGCCCTTTCTGGATAGTATTGCAGAAGAATATATTTCTACCCGGTGGTTCTTAAACCGGTTTTACCAGCTTACAGGAAAAAAGACCACGGGGGTTAAAAGCCTGGCAGCGCTGTATGATACGGATGCTTCCGTACCGGTTATTTTTAATGAGTTTGCTGAAAACCTGGGCCGGTTTCTTTCCGAATTTATTAAGGAAGAAGACCCGGAAGTGATTGTGCTGGGTGGCAATATAGCCCGGGCCAGCCGTTTTTTTCTAACAAATCTTGAAGCCCGGCTGCAAAAAGAAAACTTAAGCGTCCCCATCAGGATTGCAAGCCTGGGAGAGGATGCCCCTGTTTTAGGAGCGGTGATATGATGGTTGGGCTATGTAGCTTGTACGTATAAGCTACCTGCATATAGCCCCATCGGGACTTAATATGTGTAGATGCATAAACAGCCGGTTATAACAAGCCGCATAGCGGCGGCCTATTTACCACCTGAAAAATGGATGCGGCATTAAGCACCTGCGTTTTTGTGGAGGACAAGAACGACCTGCGGTATTTTATATAATTGTGGAGTAGACCTGACCTTTTGATTTGTTGCCCGGAGTGGCATGCCTCCCAATCCCGGCTGCCATTTTTGGAAAATAAAAAAACTCACCGGTTTTTTGCACAGCAAACCTATAAGGTCCTTACCTGGTGTAGAATAGGCCATATAGGTTTTGCATAGCGCCTTCTTACAGATTATACGGTTCCGTAACCACTTTATAACCTCCTCCGTTCAGCAGGCGGGTTTCAAACTCAATCGTGATCTCCCTGGATTCGCCCGGCAGCAGCGTAAAATAATTATCGTTCATAATTGCAGGCAGCAGCCTTTCACCATCGCTGGTGCGGTAGGCCTGTACCTTGGTAGCAAAGGCAATGCTCCTGCCTGTATTTTTTACTGTTACGATTATTAAAGACCTTCCATCTCTATTTTTAATGGATGACGTTGTTTTTACTACTGCAGGGGGGAGTGTATTGAGCTGCGTATAGTCGTTAGATCTGGAGCTTCGCCAGTAAAAATTATCAGATACCAGCTTTCCCTTTTCGTCTTTTAACAGTAAGCGGATAAAATGCGTGGTGGAGATCTCCCGGCTTTTTTTACTGTTGCTGTATACTTCAAAATCATATAAGGAATAACCCCATTGGGTAGCCCGTTGCAGGCCCTTCATCCGGATGTAGCGGGCTGTTACCGGGGCGATCTTTACCAGCTCCCGGCCGCCTTTCCCGTTGTTTTGCGCGTAAACATCTTTCCAGCCGGCCGCATCATCCGATACCTGCAGCCGGTATTGCGTTGCATAAGCGTCTTCCCAGTTTAGCACTACCTCATCAAAATTGGTCGGCCGTTCAAGATCCAGGTAGATCCATTGATCATCTGTATAATCGCTCGCCCACCGGCTGCCGCTGTTGCCATCGGCCACGGCACCGGCTTCCTCCGCATCTTTGGTAGTGGAAGATGCATAGGCTTTTTTCTGGTAGGCCAGGTTGTTGGTATTAAAATTCAGCCGGAAACAGTCGGTAACCGCATTGGCTTTAACGTTCACTTTGCTTTCCATACAATAAGGGTCAAACCGTTTTCCGTTAATATCATAAACAATGGCTTCCGCAGTCATATTACTGAATGCTTTTAACGTGGTGTTGCTCACTTTTACGCTGTTATCTGCATAGCTCCATTGTATATGCACCGGCTCGCAGGCTTTCTTAGCGCCCCAGTAGGCCCCGTTGAGGTCGTAATAATAATCATAGGTCTGCCATACAAAAGAGGGGTAGGCAGACTGGCTCATCCAGGTCATTACACCGGAAGCATCGTTCCACATATGATGCTGCCACCCTTCAAACAACGCCTTATTGGTTTCTATATTCAGCAATTGCGCTTTCCTGCACCAGTCTTCAATGCCTGTTGCCGCGCCATAATTATTGTTGATGGCATTTTCATAGCGATCCGGACCCGCATTGGCAGCCTGTGGGCCAAAATAATGCAGGTCCCACATTTTATTGCGCGGCCACCAGTTTTCTTTGGGCATAAATTTTTTAAAGCTTTCAAAGGTGGTAAATACGGCCGTGCCTATTTCTGTACGCAGGCCCCAGCCCACATCCCCGCCAAAGCCGCCGGGGTATTTTGTAAAGTACCAACTGGGTTTAAAATTGGCCCAGGGCCCGCTGCCGGTAAGCCCATCGCTATGGGAGTTGGAATGGTACTTCCGGTCTCCGGCGTCAAAGGTTTTTACATCTTCCCGCAGCCAGCTATCCAAGGGGGGCAAGGGATAGCTTTCGTTATCTCCGCACCATAGTGCAATACAGGGATGGTTGCGGAGCCGTTTGATTTTTTCCACTGTATTTTCATTAAAGTTAAAGACGTCATTAGGCAGGTTTGGGTGACTGTTGAGCCAGAAATCATCCCACACCATAATGCCGCATTTATCGCAGGCCTCATAAAACTCCTCATCCGTAATGCTGCCGATCCAGTTCCGGATCATGTTAAAGTTCATTTCTTTATGAAGCCTTACTTTCAAATCGTATTCTGCCCCACGACAGCGAAGCAGGTACTCACTCATGCCCCAGTTGCCGCCCTTTATAAAAATCCGTTCACCGTTAATATTAATGTGCAAAACCCCGCCCAGTGTATCATAGGTGTATTTTTTAATACCGAATTGCAGGGTCCTGGTATCGGATATGTTAATCTCTTTCCCTGTTTTAAAAGAAAGGGTAAGGTGGTATAAATTCGGGTCGCCATAGCCATTGGGCCACCACAACAGCGGCTGCTGTATATGCAGTTCCTTATAAAAGGCCGTATCAAATGCAAGCTGGGCGCTTTTTCCCGGAGCGATCTTGACGGATTGGGATACGGTGATATTTCCCGGTTGGATGGTGGCAATAGCAATTCCTTCCTGCTGCTGTTCGCTGTTATTTTTCAGATCAAAGCGCAGGCGGAGGTAAGCGTCCTTCCTGTCTTCGGACACATCTGTACGTATCCAGGGATCTTCTATGAGCACATCGCCTGAGGTGGTTAAATACACATCATCCGTAATGCCCTGTAAAAGCCCGGGAACGGAGGGCATCCAGTCCCAGCTATCACTGCTCATATAAGCTGGCATGGCATAATTGGGCACCGGCCGGCCCGGCCACTCCACCAGAACGGCCAGTATGTTTTTCTTACCCGGCCTGTAAAGGCGGGTTATATCATATTTACCGCGCTGCATAAAGCCATTCAGCCGGCCCAGTAAGGTACCATTCAAATAAACGGTTCCGCGCCGGTTGATCCCTTCAAAGTTCAGCCACAGCCTGCCGTTTGTTTTTTGCGGCACTGTAAAAGTGGTCCTGTACCAGAAATTGCGATCGTACTTCTTTTTATCTACCCGGTAAATATTATCGCCCCGGTTGGGATCCTTTTCAATACCTGCGGCAACATAAGAACTAAATACTGCTCCCGGCACCAGCGCTTTTACCCAATTGGCTGTTGGATAGGAGTCGTTAAACAGCTGCATACTGTCACTGCCAATGGCTGATTGGGGCGTCAGCTTCCAGTCTGCAAGATGGCCGTCACTGTTTAAAGAAATTTTTTGCTGCGCCGCAGCGTGCAGACCGGTAATAAAAAGGAATAAAAAAATACAAATAGCTTTGAGCATATACTGTATCTGTTTAATAGAGTAAAAAAATCAGTTTTGCGGTAATTAGTAAGCGTATAGTTGGTACTGTTGAAAAGTACGATTGCTACTTCATAAAACGCGCCTGTGTTTAAGTCACTTCCGGCTTCTTTTACTGCTATTTTGCGTGTAATAAATTTTGGATATAAAACATTGTTATCATTTCTTATCAGTTAGTTATTGATGAGCATAATAGCTAACAGAACGTTGGAGTGTGCGACACCTGCTACCGGAACGGCAGGTAACCAGGCTTTATAGGAGCACTACAGCCGGGAGCCTGATAAAAAACACCCGGTGAATGCGCGCCTGTAATAAATAAAGAGCAGTAATAGCGGAAACCAATAACTTGCGTGACATTGATTAGGTGGCATGCCTTTTAATCGAAATGAAACTATTGATACCCCGTTTGATTCCTGTTCTGTTGTTTGTACTGTTCTATAACCGCATTCCGGCACAAAACACGTATTTTATTGATGGGTATCATGGCGGCATATATGGGCACTATCCAAAAAATTTTACGGCATTCATTGTAAAAAACCTGGAAGCGCATCCCGACTGGAACATTAACCTGGAAATTGAGCCTGAAACATGGGACAGCGTTCAGGTGCGGGAGCCGGAAGCCTATCAACAACTTCAATCTTATTTTGAGCAGCAGCACCCGAAAAATAACCGGATCGAATTTGTAAATCCTGCTTACGGGCAAAGCTATCTCTTTAATATTTCCGGGGAAAGCATCATCCGGCAGTTTGAATACGGCATCAAAAAAATAAAGCAACATTTCCCTGCGGCAACCTTTGTTACCTATTCTTCAGAAGAGCCCTGCTTTACCAGCGCGCTGCCCGGTATTTTAAAATCTTTTGGCTTTAAATATGCTTCTTTAAAAAATCCCAATACCTGCTGGGGCGGCTATACCAGGGCTTTTGGGGGCGAAGTGCTTAACTGGGTGGGGCCGGATGGTGCTGCACTTTCAACTGTTCCCCGGTATGCTTCTGAAGGGCTGGCTAATTTTTCTACCTGGCAAACAGACGCGTGGACCAACTCGCATCAATATTATGCCGCGGCTTTAAAGCAGGGAATCAACAACCCTGTAGGCATGTGCTTGCAGGATGCCGGCTGGAGCAACGGCCCCTGGCTCAATCACAGGCAAGGCAGCACCCGCTACACTACCTGGAACTATTATTTTGACAGCATTGCCTCCCGCCCCAGCCTGAACTGGAAGTTATCGCAGGAAGATATACAGGTGAGCCTGGTGTGGGGCTCACAAAAATTACAGCAGATAGCGCAGATGGTACGACATACAGAAAACCGGCTGGTACAGGCCGAAAAGCTCAGCGCGATGGCGGGCCTGTATGGAAATTATAAACGGCCCGGTGCCTTACTGGATGAAGCCTGGCGCAACCTGTTGCTGGCGCAGCACCACGACTGCTGGATTGTGCCCCTGGCCTGGTATGGACATGTGCAACGATGGATCCAGAAAAGCAGTCAGCTGACGGATAGTGTGCTGTTACAGGCAGAAGCAGCGCTGATCAATAGAACTGCTGCAAACAGCATTACTGTTATCAACACTTCCGGTATCAGCCGCAAAGAAGTGGTTCGCATTGCAGTACCGGCTGCCCGGTATTCTAAAAACATCGTGCTCAAAACTGAAGACGGACAGTCAATAATACCACAGCTCCAGCCGGGCACCACGGCTGATGCTATCGAATTGTTATTTATGGCATCCGTTCCGGCAACAAGCGCCAGAACCTACCGCCTGGAAGAAAGCCCGGCTTTGCTGACTGACAAACAATCACCGGCCACGCCCGGTTATTCCGTAGAAACCGACCTTTACAGACTCACACTGGATTCCATAACAGGCACCATCCGCAGCCTGGTTACAAAAAAGGATAACAAAGAATGGATCGACGCAAAAGCCGGCCGGAAGTTTAATGAAATAAAAGGGCAGTTTTATGAGCAGCAGCTGTTCCTGTCTTCCTGCGATGCAAAGAACACCATAACCATTTCTGAAAACGGGCCGGTACACAAAAAAATAAAAGTCACCGGCAAATTGGGGCTACATGATTTTGTTCAGTACATCAGCTTATTCAACGGGCAGCCGGCTATTGATTTTGAAACCATCATCTACTGGGCAAAAAATGAAGGCATCGGCGACAGCCATGCCCAGCAAGAAGGATATGATAGTAAAGATGTATATAAAGCCTTTTATGTAGATACCTCTAAATTGTCTGTTTCCTTTCCTGCTAACATCGGCCGCGTAAGGGTTTTTAAAGATGCGCCTTTTGATGTAACGGAGAGCCGTTTAAGTAATACCTTTTTTAACCGGTGGGACAGCATTAAAAACAATATTATTTACCGGTGGGCAGACCTGACAGATGGAAAAAACGGGATCGCTCTTTTTTCAGATCATACGACCAGCTATTCCTATGGCAATGGGTTTCCGTTATCCTTAACCATAGCTTATAGCGGTAAAGGATTATGGGGCGGGAGTTACCAGCTGCACGATTCCACCCGCGTGCAGTATTCCATTGTGCCACATGCCGGCAACTGGCAGACAGGCGCTCTTAATAAAGAAGCATTGTATAAAGCCGAGCCATTGATGGTAGTACAAGGTGCGCAAAAGAACAAAATAAACGGTATATTGGATGTTTCGGGAACCGGGTACGAAATCACTTCGTATAACCTGCATCCCAATAAGCTGGTGGTACGCTTTTATAATGCACAGGGAAAACAGGATGCTGCAAAAATACAACTGCGGGTTCCCGTAGAAAAAGCCCGCTGGATCCAATTAAACGGGGCAGATGCAGGCAAGGCAATCATCAGGAACAATACAATCATAAAAACAATACCCCCGTTTGGAGTAAACACGTTAGAACTTTCCATAAAAAAAACAGGAGATCGCTTAACAAAATGATTTCAATAAAACCGCATAATATGAAATATCTGCTTACCATAACCGCTTATTTACTTGTATTTGTAATACAGGTGTATAGCCAATCGACAGCCACACCTGAAACTAACAGGCGCTGGAATGCGCAATGGATCAGTACCGCCAACCTGCCGCATAATGGCGAAGAGTACGGTGTCTATTATTTTCGTAAAACGGTTACTCTTCCGGAAAAACCGGCGTCTTTTCCTATCCATATATCCGCAGATAACTGCTATAAGTTATATGTCAACAATACCCTGGTTTCCATAGGCCCGGCGCGGGGCAGCCTTTATAACTGGAATTATGAAACAGCAGATATAGCGCAATACCTTACAGCCGGCAAAAACACTATTGCAGCCATGATATGGAACGAAGCCAATTTCCGGCCGGAATACCAGCAGTCCTTACGGGCGGCCTTTATTGTGCAGGGCGCTACCGGAGCAACGGAAATCCTGAATACCAATGCTACCTGGAAGAGTATACAGGATAAGGCTTTTGCTCCTGCATGGGCCCCGTTTGTTGCGGTCAACGGCCAGTTTGTAAACATGAACGAAACCATAACCGGGTGGAATGCACCGGGTTTTGATGACAGCAAGTGGGCACCTGCTACCCAGTTATTCGGAGGGCAACCCAAAGGGCTGACGGATGGTTTTGGGTATATGCTGGTGCCTTCCCCCATCCCGGCCCGGGAACTGACCTACCAGCCCATCAATGTGGTACGGCAAGTGTCCGGCATGCAGCCCCCTTCTGCAACCGGCAAACTATTTCCGTTAACCATACCCGCCCATACAAACGTTACCATTTTACTGGACCAGACCTATGAAACCAATGCTTATCCCACTATTGTATTCAGCGGCGGTAAGGAGGCCGGGCTTTCTTTGGGCTATGCAGAAGCGCTTTATAACAGTGCGGGCAAAGGCAACCGTAATGAAGTAAAAGGCCGGGAGTTTAAAGGGCTCAGGGACACGCTGGTTTCCAGCGGAAAAAACGGCCAGGCTTTTACCCCTTTCCATTTCCGCACGTTCCGGTACCTGCGTTTGATTGTGCAAACCAAAGAAACGCCGTTAACCATCGACAGCCTGTATGGCACTTTTACTGCATATCCTTTTAAACAGGCGGCCATATTTAATACAGATAATGCGGAGATCAAGCAGATCCTGGACATTGGCTGGCGTACCGCAAGGCTCAATGCTTTTGAAACCTATACGGATTGTCCTTATTATGAGCAGCTGCAATATATTGGCGATACCCGCATACAGGCAATGATCTCTTATTATTACAGCGGGGACGACCGGCTGGCGCGCAATGCGCTGAACCTGATGAACGATTCGCGCCTGCCCGAAGGGGTTACGCTCAGCCGTTACCCCACCCGTTCTACGCAGGTCATCTCCACCTTTTCCTTATGGTACATTGGTATGCTGTATGATTACTGGATGTACCGGAACGATCCTGATTTTTTAAAGGATAAGCTAATGGGAGCACGGGCCATCCTTGATTTTTTTGGTAAATACCAGCAGCCGGACGGCTCTTTACACAACACGCCTTACTGGACCTTTGTGGACTGGGCCAATGGCAAAAACTGGATGATGGGCGCACCGCCCAACGGGGCTGACGGAAGCTCGGCCATCTTCGACCTCCAGTTATTATGGGCTTATCAGTGGGCCGAAGCATTGGAGCGCCATATTGGTTCCGCAGCCTTTGCTGACCAGTACCAGCAAAAGGCAGCGCAACTAAAACAAACCATTCAATCAAAATACTGGGATGCGGCAAAGGGCCTGTATGCCGATACCAAAGAAAAAACCAGTTTTTCCCAGCACGCCAATGCGCTGGCATTGCTCACCGGTCTGGTCAATAAGGATGGGATGCAGGCGTTTGGCAAACGGCTGCTTGCGGACAATACCCTTACACAATGCACTATTTATTTTAAGTATTACCTGCACCAGGCACTGGTAAAAGCGGGCCTGGGAAATGATTATATGAATTGGTTGGATACCTGGCGCGATAATATAAAAATGGGCCTTACCACCTGGGCGGAGGAGCCTGATCTGCATAAAACACGCTCTGATTGTCATGCCTGGGGAAGCAGTCCCAACATAGAATTTTTCAGAACCGTACTGGGAATAGATAGCGATGCACCGGGTTTTGGGAAGATAAAGGTGGAACCCCACCTGGGTAACCTTACAAAAGCCAGTGGGGAAATGCCCCACCCCAACGGCAAGGTGGTGGTATCCTATACATTCAAAAACAAAAAATGGGACATCCGCATTACCCTCCCGCAAAACACATCAGGCGTTTTGGTTTGGAAAGAAAAAACGTATGCGCTAAAAGCAGGTGAAAGTAGGTTTACAATTTAACAAAGGGCCTGCACAAAACCTAAGACCGGGAAAGGTGCCCGTCAGAGGGCAGGAAAGCCCGGGCTTATAACTGGATATCTGCTCCACAAGCCTTTTGCCCTCTTAGAGCGTAGGCTTTTTACACTAGTTCCTTCCCTTTTTGCAAAAAATAAAACAAAATAGCTGCAGTATGGAGGTAGGGGTATTTTTAGGGTACTTACTATAAGAAAAGATAAACGATTCTTTATATATGAAAAGGTATGACCATGCAAAACTGTTAATAAAGCCAGGGTTTGTGGCTATAGTACTCCTGTTGGTTACAGGTTGCTCAAAGAACAAATTCCTGGAAGAGACCACCACCACCAACCTTAATGAGCAGACGGTTTTCAGCGATAGTGCCTATGCAATGAATTTCTTGAATAATATTTATTCAAACATCGGTTTTAGTTTTAGCCCGGTACGGTTTGCCAATGGTGGACTGGATGCTGCTTCTTCAGAGGCAGATGTACCCAAAGCGGGCGTAGCGGCCACTTCAACCGGCTTTGCAACGGGATCAATTACTCCGGCTACCGTATCAGATGATGCCTGGAAAACCGGGTATGCGCAGATAAGGGCCGTGAATCAATACTTAAAACATGCAGCTACGCTACCTTTTGCAAAAAACCTTATCAACCGCACAACAGGCGAAGCCCGGTTTTTGCGTGCGTGGTATTATTTTACATTATTAAAGCATTATGGCGGTGTACCACTGGTGGGCGATACGATTTTTACGGATAAAGACAATATTACCGCCAGCAGAAATAGTTTTGAAGAATGTGTAAATTATATCATTTCGGAATGCGATGCCGCTGCAAGTGTATTACCCGTGAGGCAACAGGGCATTGACTATGGCAGGGCTGGAGCGGGCGCATGCCTCGCTTTAAAAGCCCGCGTGCTGCTGTATGCTGCCAGCCCCTTGTTTAACGGGGACAATGCATTTAATACAGGTGTAAGTGATCCGTTGCGGTCGGTAATCGGCTATAAAACGGCCGATCCGAACCGGTGGAAACTGGCTGCTGATGCGGCTAGAACGGTTTTATCTCTGGGTACTTATGAACTGTATAATTCCACCACTCAGGTATCCGGCGTTACCGTGCAGCCCTTCCAGAGCGTCTTTTCACAACGGGCAAACAACGAGTACATTTTTGCCCGGATGAATGCAGGTACGAAAGACTTTGAAACTTGGTGGATGCCGCCCAGCCGGGGTGGCGACGGATCGGGTGCCTATCCCTACCAGGAGCTGGTAGATGCCTTCCCGATGAAGAACGGCAAACCGATCAACAGTAGCGGTTCCGGGTATAATCCCAACCGGCCCTATGATAACCGTGACCCAAGACTAACATATACAATTATGCACGATTCCTCGCTGATCGTTTTGTACACCGACTATATTCAGCCAATTATGAACGTTGCCCTGAACCTGTACGAAGGCGCTGGCGCCGATGCTATATTTAAGCGGACAACAACCGGCTATTATGTAAACAAAATGCTGAAGCCGGACATTGCAGGAAATTGCATTCATGGTACGGATCGTGGATGGCCATTGATCCGGTTTGCTGAAATGTACCTGGATTTTGCAGAAGCTGAAAATGAATTTGCAGGTCCCACACAGGAGGTGTACGATGCGCTTATTGCACTGCGGAAAAGAGCCGGTATTGACGCAGGGGATGATAACCTGTATGGGCTAACGGCGGGCATGACCAAAGATGAAATGAGGGAAGTGATCCACAATGAGCGAAGAATAGAGCTGGCGTTTGAAGAGCACTGGTTCTGGGATGTACGCAGATGGCTGATTGCCGGCGACACCGAAAACAAACAGATGCATGGAATGAAGGTGACCCGGAGTGGCGGTGTTCCCGCGGTTTTCGAAATAGTGAATGTTCGCAAACGGAATTTCAGGAACGCCATGTATCTATTCCCCATTCCCCAGTCTGAAGTGGCCAAATCGACTTATTTATTACAGAACCCTTACTGGAGTACAACAGGGCAATAAAACAGATACCGCTCCGCCAAGATTGATCCATTCAATAACATAATAATTATCCTGCTATGAAGCCTGTTAAAATATTTTTTTTAATTGTGGGATTCACCCTGTTTTCGGTGGGTATCAATTCCTGTAAAAAAGAGCAGACAAAGATTCACCCGGAAGCCAGTAAAAATATTGTTGGAACCTGGAAGATTGCCAGCGTAATAAGAAACGGGGTAGACATAACTCCCTACTTCGATTTTGCCCCTTTCTCTATTGAGTTTAAAGAAGACGGCAGCTACATAGTCAACAACCAGGCACCCTTTGTGATCTCAAAAAACGGTACATGGTCCTTAGATGATCCTACACATCCGTTGCATATTTCTTTTAGGCAGGAAGGCGCTTCACAAACCTTTACCAATGAGTTCGACTACCCGGTTGTGGAAGGCGCCCGGCGCATTGTGCTAAGGGGTGCCCCCGGATGTACTTCCAACACCTACCAGTATTCACTGGTAGCACAATAAATCATTCATTTTTTCAAACAGGTATATGAGAACAAATCCTTTTATAAAGAAAAATTTTCGAAAACTGCTGATCGCTTTTGTGCTGCTGGCTCTGGTGGTGGCCTGTAGTACGGATATTACAGGTGTGGACCAGCCGGAAACGATAAATGCCGGGGAGAGTTTAACTGCTGTTGTAAAAGTGCATCTGGATGTTGCAGGAACCAACCTGGGTAAAACCCTGGTAGTAGGATTCCTGGTGCCCAAATCCTGGAATGCTTCTAAAAACACATCGGTCTATTATACCTGTACGGCACTAAGTGCTGAAAATGAAAAAATGAGCCTGATGCCCGCTTCAGAAAAAGAAACGCATACACAGATATCCTGGCCCGAGGCATTAATGCAGGATAAACGATATGCATTAATGGGCAACCTGATCAGCGATATGGAATGGGTGGTCTTTCGTTCCACAAAAACCTACGACGTCAATAACAGCGTTGACTATACTGTAAAAATTGTTACAAAAACCGGGGAACAAAACATGCTGGTGAACCTGGGCTATTTTGTAGGAAATACCTATAACGGTCTGGAAGCCCCGGGCAGCGACAAGTACCACGATGGTAAATCCGCACGTCTGAGCGTTATCAATGGCACAGGAGACCTGATCGATTTTATAAATCCACAGTTGGCCATGATGGAGCTTTCAAAAGCTACCGACAACGATATTCAAACCATCTATTACGATGGCGACCTGATTACAACTCCCTTAAGCCCGGAAACAAAAATATACCTCTGTGCAAAGGGATACACCAATGACGGGCAGGTGATTGAGCAATGTGCAGTGAGTGACAAAACAGCTTTTAAGCCGGCACCGGGGATCAACAGGTTCCGGTTCGATTTCTGGCCGCGCTCGTTCTTCGGGTTAAAAGAAGATCAGTCTTTGACCAAGATGGAATATTTTTTAATGGATGCCACGGGAACAAAAAAAGTGGGTTATGGAGGCAGTACCCTGCCATCTGATCCGTTCAAATTTACGTTCAATTGCCAGTGATCGTTTAACAGGCTCGTATTGATCTAACATGCTCACAATAAACAGAAATAATTTTATGCCGCGGTTAAATTCTTGTCTAAAGAGAACGGTTGTTGTTGCAATAGCTATGCTGCTCTACAATAGAAGCGTTGCTCAAACAGATCATTTGGTAAAAGGGAAAGTAGCCGATGAATATGGCCACCCGGTTCAAAACATCAGGGTCCGGGAAAAAGGAACGGATAATTATGTTGTAAGTGATGAAGAAGGGCGGTTTGAAATAAAAACTGCGGCTGCGGCTTCATTAATTTTTTCCGGAGCCAACACGGAAGTACTGTATTACAAGCCAAAACCAGGCGAAAATGATATTACTGTTCAGATGAGGAACAGCTATTTAACGCAGGCGGACAGTATTGATGTGTTATATGAAACCAAAAAAGCGGATTTATCCCTGGCGTCTGTTGCTACGGTGTATACCCCCCAGATAGCTACCACACCGGCCACTCTTTATCCCTACGCGCTTACCGGAAGGCTACCTGGCCTTTACACGGAGCAGTTAAGCGGGTTCCGGTCTTTTGCGGGAACGGCAGATGCCAATTCGGTCAGTGACCTGGCGGGCACCCTGGCAAGAACAGGGTTGGCGCCCTTTAGCGATAATAATGAAATATCATTAAAACTAAGAGGACAAAACCCGGTAGTAGTGGTAGATGGTATCCAGCGGAATATTTTCTCCCTGGACCCGGAAAGCATTGAAAGCGTTTCGGTTTTAAAAGATGGATTGTCCTCCATAGCCTTAGGCCAGCGGAGCTCGGGCGGCGTATTGTTGGTGACCACCAAAAAACCACAGCTGGGGCCGCCACAACTGTCTTTTACGGCGGAGGTGGGTACACAGGAGCCCTTAAAGCTGCCGCAGCCGGTGAGCGCTTTTGATTATGCCTACCTGGTAAATGAAGCACTGGCCAATGAGGGCAGGAAAACCCTGTACAGCGTGGCCGACCTGGAAGGGTTTAAAAACGGCAACGACCCGTATCGTTATCCCAACGTGAACTGGTATGATGAAGTGCTGAAAAAAAGTGCGCCCATGTACCGGTATAACCTGAACCTGGGTGGTGGCGGCCAGGTGGCCAGGTACATGGTCTCCTTAAGCTATATGAATCAGGAGGGATTATTAAATACACAGAACTCGGATGCAAAATTGCAGCTGCAACGCTACCTGATCAATTCAAAAGTAGACATTGACGTAACAAAATATTTTAAAATAGGTGTGCAGCTGTTTGGCCGCATACAGGACGGCAGCCAGCCGGGAGCAACTGTTAATACCATATTGGGAAACCTTTTAACAACTCCCAACAGTGCATACCCCATCTATAACCCCAATGGTTCTTTTGGTGGCAATAACTCTTTTCAGACAAACCTGAAAGCCTCATTAGACAACTCAGGCTATATGATGAACAATGACCGGGATATTATGGCCAATGTGGACATGAAATACAGTTTTGACAAGTGGGTAAAAGGATTATGGGCAAAGGTGAAAGGAAATCTTTCTGTACAATCTGCCACGTTAACAGACCGGAGTATGCAGGTACCGGTATATTTGATGCAGCTGGATGCAGATGGCGGAGATACTACATATGCCCGCTACGGCAGCGCAAATGCACAGGCCAATAATTTCTATGCTATTTCCAATGCACGGTACTGGTATGCTCAGGGGGAATTAGGGTATACAAAGGAATTCCCGGCCGGCCACTCCTTCACCGGCTACCTGATGGCAGATACCCGCCGCTCCACGCTCAATTTTGACCTGCCCGGTACCGCTACCAATTATATGGCCAAGGCCGAATACAATTACCTGCAAAAGTACCTGCTGGAAGCGGCGGTTAATTACAGTGGTTACGACCGGTACCCGCCCGGCAAGCAATACGGACTGTTTTATGCGGCCGGGGCAGGCTGGAATATTGCCAGAGAAAAGTTTATCAAAGACCACATCAGCTGGATCAACCTGCTGAAGCTGAGAACTACCTATGCCCACACCGGCAACGGGATCGATAATTCCGGTTATTTTATATGGCGCCAGACCTATGCGCAAAGCAATGACCAAACGGGCATTGCGGGCATCGATCATATACGGGCGCAGATTGCTGTTATTGAAAACGGGCTGGCCAATACCAACATCAGCTGGGAGCAGGGCAATAAATGGAACACAGGGCTTGATATTGCTTTGTTCAACAATCACCTTTCCTTAAATGCAGATTATTACAGGGATGTTTATTACGACCTGCTGCAGGTAAGGGGTAAAAACATCGCCATACTGGGCACCCCGTACCCGCAGGAAAATATTGGAAGGAACCTTTATACAGGCGGGGAATTATCCGTTTCTTATCAGAATCATATCGGCTCGTTCAACTATTTCGTAACTGCAAACGGCTCACTGGAAAAAACCAAAGTGCTTTATATGGATGAACAGCGGCGCGATTATCCCTGGAACGTGCGGACCGGTTTGCCCGTTGGTCAGCGGTTTGGCTATATAGCAGAAGGACTCTTCCAGACAGAAGCAGAAGTGCAGTCCGGCGCGCTGATACCCGGCTACGACATTCAGCCGGGAGATATAAAATACAAAGACCTGAATGGGGATGGCGTGATTGATCAGTTTGATATGACCTCCATAGGCAGCACCAAACCCATGATCTATTACGGGCTTACAACCGGCTTTAATTATAAAGGTATCGGGTTCAGCATACTGTTACAGGGCGTAAAAAACAGGAATTTATATATTGATAGCTGGGATACGGAGATCTTAAGAGCCAACGGGCAGTTGTACGGCCAAATATACCAGTGGCTGCTTAACCGGTGGACGCCTGAAACAGCCGGAACTGCTACCTATCCGCGCCTGAAAGCAAACGGGAGTTTGGGTGACGCCTACACGCTAAGCAGCAGTACGTTCTGGATGCATTCCGGCGATTACTGGCGGATTAAGAATATCAACCTGCAATATACATTTCCCTTTAAATGGACTTCCCGGTTTAAGGTGTCCGGTGTTACTGCTTTTGTGAACGCGCAGAACTTATTTACCTGGTCGGCTTACGACCGGGTGGACCCCGAAGTGCCGTATGGTGTTTATCCCATACAGCGGGTGTATAATATGGGCATTAATGTAAAATTTTAGATCAGGGTACTTTTAAAATGAAAGGTATGATACGGAATATTTCCAGGATATTGATCGGCGGTATGGTTATACTGTGCTCCTGTGCCAAGAATATTGAAAAGATCCCATTGGAGCTCAATACCATTGATTACATTTTTGATAAAGACGATTCGTTGGGCGTTAATGCGGAGCGCTATTTAAGCGGTATTTATTTTACTGTGCCCAGGGGGTTTAACCGGGTAGGCACAGACCTGCTGGATGCAGCCACAGATGATGCCGTTTCCTCCGAAACGGGGAGTGTGGATGTTTACAAGCTGGCCACAGGCGGCTATACGGCTGCCACGTTTCCATCCGGTGAAAATGTATGGGCCACCTGTTATGCGGGGATCCGGAAGGCCAATATTTTTATCAATAATATAGACATAGTGCCGCTGAAAAAGATGGTAGAACCGGGCTTCCCAAAAAAACATGCCTATAAGGCCGAGGCACGGTTTGTAAGGGCACTTTTATATTTTGAGCTTTTAAAAAGATACGGGGGCATACCGCTGGTAGGCGATAAAGTAGGAACGCTGGGAGATGATATGCAGTTGCCCAGGAACACCTTTAAAGAATGTGTTGATTATATAGTTGGTGAATGTGATCATATAAAAGACAGTTTGCGCACCATGGCACAGACCCGGGCTGTGGGAGAATACCAGTCTGTTACAAAAGGCGCCTGTCTGGCATTAAAATCCCGCGTATTATTATACGCCGCCAGCCCGCTGTTTAATGGTGGGAACATTGAATCCGGAAACGAGCTGACCGGGTATACCAATTTTGATGGAAACCGCTGGAAACTGGCGGCAGATGCGGCAAAAGAGCTGATCGACCGGAAGGAATACGACCTGGTGCCAGAATTATTTTCAGATATTTTTATTACCGTAGATGGTGCAGAAGGAAAAACGAACAGGGAGATCATCTTTGTAAGGGAAGACGGCAAAGGTACGGGTATTGAGGTAATCAACGGACCGGTGGGCTACTCACCCGGTACTGCCAATGGACGAACAAGCCCTACCCAGGAGCTGGTAGATGCGTTCCCGATGAAAAACGGGATGGATATCAATGCCGAAGGCTCCGGTTATGATGTCAGCGATCCCTATACCAACAGGGACCCGAGGCTGGGAATGAGCATCTTTTACAATGGCCACCCATGGCTGAATACCAGCCTGGAAACCTTTGAAGGTGGCAGAAGCCATCCGGGCACACTAAATATGGAAACAAAAACCAGCTATTATATGAGAAAATTTATGGGGGCTTTTGAAGCCACCAACACCTTTTCAGATGTCTATCATGATTTCATTCTTTTCAGGTATGCAGAAGTGCTGTTGAATTTTGCCGAGGCACAGAATGAATTTTCCGGCCCGGATGCGGATGTATACGCTGCTTTAACAGCCATAAGAAAACGGGCAGGTATTGATGCCGGAGCTGATAACCGCTATGGCCTGAAAACAGGCATGACGAAGGAGGAAATGCGGCAGGTGATCCGGAATGAGCGAAGGATTGAACTGGCTTTTGAAGAGCACCGGTTCTGGGATATAAGGCGGTGGAAGGTTGCAGAAACTGTGGTAAATAAGCCGTTGCACGGGATGTCTATTATAAAAAGTTCGTCAGGAAGGCTGACCTATACCTTGTCTGAGGTGTTAACACCTGTGTTCAGCACCCGGCAATATTTATACCCCATTCCGTACGATGAAGTGGTTAAAAATTCAAATATGCGTCAAAACCCGGGATGGTAAGTTATGGCAATATTGATGAAAATAAAATTGAACAAACTGGTTAATTGCTTTTTTATGCAGCGTATCTATCTACTCATGTTCTGCCTGCTTTTGGGAACAACGGTATTCGGTCAGGAAAGAAAAATATCCGGTATTGTCAAGGACAATATGGGTCCCTTGCGCGGGGTTTCTGTTACCATAAAGGGAACCACCCGGGGAACGACCACTAATGAGAACGGGCAGTTTACGATTGCTGCAGCTGCCGGCAGTGAGCTGGTTTTTACCCTGGTGGGTTATTTAACGTTTGAGATAAAGCCGGAAGAGGATAAGCCGCTTGAAATTACAATGCAGACCAAGCCCCAGGGTATGGATGAGATCGTGGTGGTGGGGTACGGAACCAAAAAACGGGTAACGAATACCGGTGCTACAAGTGCCATAACCGGAGAAGCGATCAGAACCGTTCCTACTGCAAATGTTCAGAATACCCTTGCAGGAAGGTTGCCGGGCTTTTTCTCCCAGCAGCGCTCCGGTCAGCCGGGTAAGGATGCCTCCGATTTTTTTATCAGGGGGGTAAGCTCGTTAAATCCGGACGGCAATAAGCCGTTGATTATTGTGGATGATATTGAATATACCTATGAGCAGCTGGCGCAGATCAATGTAAATGAAATAGAGAATATCACCATTTTAAAAGATGCCTCTACCACTGCGGTATATGGCATCAAAGGTGCCAATGGCGTTTTAATTGTTACCACCAGAAGAGGGGTAATGGGGCGGCCAAAAATAAATGCGCGGATCGAAGGTGGCACACAAAGCCCGGTAACAAAGCTGAAGTTTCTGGATTCCTATCATACCGCGATACTCGAAAATGAGGCCTATACCAATGACGGGCTCAATCCTCCGTTCTCCCAATCGGACCTGGAACATTTCAGAACAGGAGACGATCCCTATGGCCATCCTAATGTAAACTGGTATAATGCTATTTTTAAGCCCTATTCCTTACAAACAAATGCCAATGTAGATGTTTCCGGTGGTAATAACATTGTTAAATATTTTGTGTCCGGTGGCGCGTTCCTGCAAAACGGTGCGCTGAAAGATTTTTCAGACCCCCGCAATGAGGTCGATAACAATTATAACTTCCGCCGCTATAATTTCAGGAGCAATCTGGATATCCGTGCCTCCAAAAGCCTGTCTGTCCGTTTAGATGTGACCACCCGGTTTGGAGACATCAACCAGCCCCATGCCCAGAACATTGTTTCGGAGATCTACAATTTCCAGAAAATACGGCCTTACTCCGCCCCGTTTCTGAATCCCAACGGCAGCTATGCCTATGACCGGTACAACCCCGGTAACCTGGCTACGCTGAATGCGCGCCTGGCCAACAGCGGCTACCAGCGGGATAAGCGGAGCGATCTGAACGTGCTTTTCGGGGTGGTTGAAAAACTGGATATGATTACAAAGGGATTATCTTTTACCGGGCGGGTGGCCTATGCCAGCACGGAGCTGACCTCACGGCAGCTGTTCAGGGGTGGTTTGTTTGACGGCTATTCTCCCCCGTCTTATTATTATAACCCGGCCGATGGCAGCTACACCCTTGATCCGAGAGGACAATACCAGCTTGCAAATTATACCCTGGTAGGCGTAACCAATGATTACAATAAGAACATCAACCTGCAGGGATTTTTAAATTATGACCGTACGTTTAAAGCGCATCATATTACCTCTCTCTTGCTGTTCAACCGGCAAAGCTATACCGATCAGAAAAATGCAGCGGTTCCCAATAAATTCCAGGGCTATAGCTTTAAGATCGGCTATGATTATTCGCAGAAATACCTGCTGGACTTTAATTTGGGCTACAACGGGTCGGACCGGTTTCAATCAAGCGAACGGTACGGGCTGTTCCCGGCCATTGGCCTGGGATGGAACATCAATAAAGAAAGCTTCTTCAAAGCGGAAGCGATTAATTTATTAAAACTCAGGGCCTCTTATGGGATGGTGGGCTCGGATGTCGTAATAGGCAACAGGTATCTTTATAACCAGCAGTATAACAACGGCAGCAACGGCTATCCCTTCGGAGAAAGCAGCGCTGTCACTTATCCTACTATATATGAAGGAGATCTTGGTAATAGCAATGTAACCTGGGAGAAGGCCCGGAAGCTGGACATCGGAGTGGATCTGAACATGTTCAATGACAAAATTTCCATGACGGTTGATTACTTCAGGGATATACGGTATGATCAGCTGATCACACGCGGATCCATCTCCCAGATACTGGGTGTGGGCACTGCCCGGTTTAATATGGGCCGGGTACTCAATTCCGGTTTTGATGGCCAGTTATCGTACCGCAATAATATCGGCGATTTTCAATACAATATAACCGGTGTGTTTTCTTATGCAAAAAACAAGATCCTGTTCCAGGATGAAGCAACACCCGCATTCCCCTGGTTGTTGCGCACCGGGCATCCGATCGGCCAGCCTTTTGGGTATACTTTTGAGGGATTTTATAAAAACCAGGCAGATATTGATAACAGCGCAAAGCCGCTCACCCCCGTTCAGCCGGGCGACCTGAAGTATAAAGACCTGAATGGTGATGGCGTCATTGATGAGAATGATATGGGGCCTATAGGTAAACCGAATTTACCCAATACCACAGCCGGCCTTACATTAGGTTGCAGTTACAAAGGATTCAGCTTAAGTATCCTGTTCCAGGGGTCCTTTAATTATAGTTTTTATGTTACCGGCACAGGTATAGAGCCCTTCCAAAGCCAGTTTCAACCTGTTCATGAATTGAGGTGGACGCCCGACAACGCAGACAATGCGAAGTTCCCGAGGTTAACTACTAACTCGGCTTCCATCAACAGTCCTGCCGCCTATCCATCAACCTTCTGGCTCATCGATGCGCGCTATATCCGTTTAAAAACGGTGGATATCGGCTATCAGTTACCCCTCCGGATGCTTCCCTTTAAGATCAATAATGCAAGGGTGTATGCAAGTGCCTATAATTTGTTCACATCTACCAACTACAGCCTGTACCAGCAGGATCCTGAGGTAACAAGCAATACTGCCGGGGATGCTTATATGAACCAGCGCGTAGTAAATGTGGGAGTACAGATCGGTTTTTAGATGTTATCATAATGAAGACACCCGCATTGCTTGTATGCAGAACGATTAAAATAGGTGAAACCCGAAAAACCTGATAAGAGTAGGGATAAGCTAAAATTAAATTAAGTTATGAAAACGAACCTGATTGCAGGCGCAGCTGCTTTGGCTGCTGCTGCCGTGCTGCTTACTGGCTGTAGCTCCAGGCAAATGGATCTGCCTGCCAAAATGGACAAAGCAACAGCATCAGGCAAATCCACGCTTTCCACACTTTCTGTAGGACCTCCAGGCGCTTATGGTTGCTTCTCCATCATAAATGTAGCATCAGGCAAGGTACTGGAGGTTAGGGGGGATGATAACCTTATGACCGCGCAGGCCAACCCTAAAAACGTGCAGCAATACACTAATTTTGATTTTGGCACGGGTACCTCCCAAAATCAAAAATGGTATCTCATACAACAGGGTACCGGCCCCATAACGGGTTCTACGCCTTTTAAAATAATGAATGTGGCCAACGGCCTTTATCTAGAAGCGCCCGATGGCAATGGAGGAACGCAACTGTTTACCGACCATGCCAATTCTTTCCCTTCGCAAATATGGTATCTGCATCAGGTAGGCACCTCCAATAATTATTATATTCAAAATAATAATGGCATGGTGCTTATGAATTACGGCTCTACAACAGATGGCACGGCTATTACGCAGGCGCCGCTGGTTAATAATACCTGGCAGTACTGGAATTTCAGCGCCATTACTGCCGAAGCTTACCGGGACGACCAGGTAGTACAGTTCTTCAGGCGCTCAAACGGATCCATTGCATTCGATCAGGGCAGCAGCATCCCGCTTACGTATGGTGCAAACAATGGCAAAGTACTATGGATTGGAGAAGATACCTATACTTCCAATATCAGTGACTGGGATCCGGCAACAAAAACATTTCCATGCAATGGAGGCCAGCCGTGGCTTTTTGATATACGCAATTCGGCCCTTTTGCAGCCTTCAATTACCAATTGGGACCCTTCACAAACATCCAATATTATCACGCATAATTCAGCTTATGCATACGAGATCCTGGCTAGTCCAAATCCAAATGATCACGGTGGTACCTATACCTGGCCGGGCGTAGGAGTCGAAATAAACAACCATGTGTACATGTATGCTCACGAAGGTGGTGGCTCGTACAATCAAACCGTTATCTACGATTTCACAGAAAACACTTCAGGCCTTGACTGGGGAACCGCCGTACGGCATACCGTGAGCGGCCTTTCAAACCAAACAGACATTAGTTACCCGTTAGGCTTTGTGAAACCGGGCGATGGCTATGTATATGCATACGGAAACCTCACCGATGCCTTTGGGGGCAAATATCTGCATGTAGCGCGCTTTGCAGCTGGAACGCCCTTCACCTGGCAGTTTTGGGATGGTACAAACTGGACGGCGACACCATCAACTGCTTCAGCGGCCCAGTTGGGATTGGATGGCAACACTACCAAGGGGCTAAAATCGAACAGTAGCGTTGCTTATGTTAACGGCAGGTATGTGCTTGTTGAGATGGACTTTGGTTACGGATGCCCGGGCGGCAGCGATCCGCATAATATCTATGTGTCCACCTCCGGCAGTCCAACAGGGCCGTTCACCTCCCGCAAAAAAATATATGCTATACAGGATAAGATAAATGGTGTGCTGGCGAATCATTATGTTGTCAATGCGCACCCCGTTTTCAATAACGGGCGTAATGAACTGCTGGTTACCTACTGCCTTAATTTTACCGGCTGCGATGGCGTGTCGCGTTGCACCAATAACCGTACAGATCCGTACTATTATCAGCTAAAAGCTATACGCATACCGTATACTACAGCAGGCATTTAAATTTGTTGCAGCCGTGGCGGGTTTTGATTATACCCTCACGGCTTTATTGTTCAAAATTGTTATCGTGGCAATTTGCTGAATCAGCCTCCTTTGAATTTTGAATAAGTGAAACAAACTCCTTAAAGTCATTTATAAATTAAGATAATAAAAGATTTTATGGACTGTACATAGGTTATAAATTAGTACTTCCTTTACCGCGTGCCGTACTATCTCAAAAAATATAGATACACTATAAAGGTATAGGGCCCTTCCTGTAAAAATCTGCGGTACTATCTGCTACTTCCGGCAAGAACATAGGCCACATCAAAAAAAACTGTCTGCAATAGACTACCGTCCTGGTTATCTTAAACAATCTCAAAATTTTAGATGCGTTGACCCTGAACAGGAACGGTAGGGTATCATTAATAAAATAGGTATCTTGTAACGCCGGAAAATAAACCGCCGGTTACAGGAACGAAATCATATGCAAAATAAGATCAAAAGCACCGCTATAGCAAACCGGCTGCGGGAAGTGTTGCTCAATGGACACTGGATTGCAAATACCAACTATAAGGAGCAGCTATTGAGCATTACCTGGGAACAGGCTATACAGAAGGTTGGAAATGTAAATACAATTGCCGCATTAACCTTTCATATAAATTATTACCTGGAGGGGCTTTTAAAGGTACTGAACGGGGGAAAACTGGAAATAAGCGACAGGTATAGTTTTGATCTGCCTCCGGTTCTGGGAGCTGCAGACTGGAACAAACTGGTTGATTCATTTCTGAAAAATGCAGAAAAATTTGCAGACCGGGTAGGGCAGATGACCGATGATGAATTAGAGGCCCCGTTTGCAGATGAAAAATATGGTAATTATTTGCGGAATATCGAAGGGGTTATTGAACATAGCTATTATCATTTGGGACAGATCTCCCTGATCAGAAAACTGGTTTTAGAAAACAACAATGAAGGTTCAGTTGTTTAATAGCAGTGGCTGGAGTATTCCTGCAGAAAAGTTTATGATCTGAAAGACAGCCGGTAAAAATGAGTATCAGCAAAAAAATGGGCCAACAGCCAGACGCCGCCAGGAAAGCCCGGTTTCAAGCCCTTTCCAATTATAAGAATGACCAGTTTCAAAACCTGGTTCCTACACCTGCTTTGGCGGAGGGGGAAAGCATGACAAAAGTGCTTTGCGATTTTTTTAGCAAGCAGCCGGATGCAGTGCCCAAACAGGAGCTGCCCTCTGTAAAAACAGATTTGAAAAACCTGTCATCCACAGAAAACGTGCTGGTATGGTTTGGACATAGCTCTTATTTTTTACAGGTGGATGGCAAACGCTTCCTGGTAGATCCTGTTTTCAGCGGCAATGCTTCTCCCGTGCCCGGATCGGTAAAAGCCTTTCCGGGAACCAATAATTATCAGGCAAATGATATATCCAACATTGATGTGCTGTTTATTTCACATGATCACTGGGATCATCTGGATTACCTCACCATCCGGCAATTAAAACAAAAAGCACAGAAGGTGATCTGTGGGCTGGGTGTGGCGCAGCATTTTGAATACTGGGGCTGGGATAAAAAGAAGCTGGCGGAGAAGAACTGGTATGAATGCGTGGATCTTGGAGATGGGTTCAGGGTTACGTTGACGCCGGCAAGGCATTTTTCAGGCAGATTATTTACCCGGAACTGTTCGCTCTGGACATCTTTTGTTTTAGAAACACCCGCCAAAAAATTATTTCTGGGCGGTGATAGTGGTTATGGGCCTCATTTTAAAGAGATCGGCGCCCGTTTCGGACCGTTTGATCTTGCTATTCTTGAATGCGGGCAGTATAACAAAAAATGGCCCTATATACATTCGCTGCCGGAAGAGGTCATCCCGGAGGTACAGGAACTAAATGCCCGGAATTTTATGCCGGTGCATCATTCTAAATTCAAGCTGGCGCAGCATCCCTGGTATGAGCCTTTAGAAAAAGTAACCCGGTTTGCAGCAGCAGCAGGGATACCTGTTACCACGCCCATGATCGGGGAAAAGGCAGACCTCAATAACTTAAATAAGGCCTGGGAAAAATGGTGGGAGGCATTGATATAGGCCACAGAACCACTAATAATAGGTCTTTCTTGTCCTATTACGTCCACAGCTAATTTATATCAAAAGCAGTGCAGCATCGTTGCTTAACCGAATATGCTATATTTGCCCTTGAGATATTTTTTACTGCAAAAGCTCATTTTTTACGCAAATTGGGGTAAGAAACTAACGAAGTTTACACAAGATCATGGATGAAAAGAAGGACAGGCGCTATATAAAAGAAATTATAAAAGAATACAATGCCCGGTTTGCCACATGGGGCCCGTCCGATACCTGGGATCTGGATCAGTTCAAGACCCTGGAAAACCTGATCTTTGACGCCACCGATATTGATGTAAATGCCAATACACTGAAACGTTTTTTTCAGCAGCGTACCGGTAACCCGCAGCTGGCCACCAGAGATGCTTTGTGCCGTTTCCTGGGCTATACCGGCTATACGGATTTTGTACTGAAACAGACCCAAACCCCGCGGGAAACCCAGGCGCCGGCCGCCGGAAACATACAGGAAGAGTGCATAAGTGAAGCGGTTGCTGAAAAGGAGCAGAAACCGCCGGTTAAATCAAAAGAAATACCGGTACCTGTAAAAAAGAGCAGCCGGATCTATCTTTATGTACCGCTTACCTTACTGCTGGTTATGGGAGGGTATCTTTTGTATACCTTAAAACTTAAGGATTGGTATACGGAATATCTGATCTCTAAAATAAAATTTTCAGCGGTAAACATAAAAGGAGCCTATCCTTTAACGGCTACTTTCTCCTACAAAATCCCCCCCCGGTTGCTGGATAATATTCAATTGGTATATGAAGAGGCCAATGGCGATACTTCGGTAAAAAAGCTGACCCGGGATTCTGGACGGGTAAATGCAACGTATATAGCTGAGGGGGATGCATTCTGCCACCTGCAATATAAAGGCCAGACCCTAAAGACGATCAATGTAGAAAGCCGTAAACCCGGCTGGTCTGTATTTACCCGCAATGAGCGGAAAAATATTTTTAAACCATTGCCCATACGCCAGGCCTATACAAAAGAGGGATACGTAAGCCTGCCGCTGGACAGTGTGCCGCCGGATGCCCGGCCGGGCCATTTGTTTGTAAGTTATGTATACTATAAAGATAAGCTGGTAGATGGCGATAATTTTATACTGGAAGCCCGGGTACGTAATTCAGCAAAAGAAAACGCCATTCCACAGGCAGACGAAATAATGTACATTCTTTCCGATACGGGCATGCATGGCTTTGCTATGAATGAAAACGGGTATGCCTATATCAAATTCATAAGCGGCGAAAAAACCATTAAAGGGGACGATTATAATTTAAGCCGCTTTAGATTTAATCCTTCTGAGTGGCATGTGATGAGCATAAAAGTGGCCAACAAAAAATCAGCTTTTTATGTAGACGGAGAAAAAATCCTGGATATGGAATATAACAAATCCATAGGTACCGCCAATGAGCTGATTTTACGTTTTAAAGGATGCGGCGCCGTAGATTATGTAAGGTTGCGCAGGCTGGATGGCAGCCTGGTATACGAAGAAAATTTCGACTCCCCGCTTTAAAGAACCTACGGTCTTTTTGGCGGTTAATATCATGGTTGTGTTCTCTACAAAAATCTGACGCCATGGTTTGTGTTCCCACCATAGCCGTAAATTTAAGAGCGGGAGCACGATCTTTGTGTATCGCTGTCAGGACTAAAGAAATGCATCGTGCCTATGGCACTCAACGTTTCACAGGAATGTATCCCGGAGTTGCTCTGTGAAATCAGGCCGATGGCCTTCGGGAATTGAAAAGCTCTCCAGGGGCATTACCTGGGAATGGCTATAATAATGCGTGTAGAGGCATAGCCTCGGTCGAATGTGCTGGGGGCGACTCCAAAGGTTCCCTGACTGTCATATTGAGGCACTCATAAAAGCGGAGAGCTGTAGGCTCGGACCCATAGGTTGACGGCAATAGTGTTCCCACAAATCACTTATGACATGTTCCCTTATCCCCCTGTTCACAGGCATAACCAATACTGCAATTCACTGACTAATAGTTGCTTGTAAAATTTGCTTCTGTTTTGTATCTCCTTTGTCCTTATTTTTTCCCTGTTTTCATTTGCCCCCCGTGCTCTGGGCCAATAGATTTGCTCAACAAGATTGTTTTTGTTCATTTTAAATTTTAAAGGTCGTATGAAAAGACAAAAAAAGGGCAGTCTGATAAACACCGCCTGCCTGCTGGCAACAGTCTGCCTGTTTTTGGGGGTGATTACCTCCTGTACCCGGTACCTGCCGGAAGTGCCCGGGGTGCCTGGCGATACGCTGACGGTAAGAAAATACTATGTGGATAGTACCGGAAATGATTCCAGTGATGGGCTATCACCCGCTACCGCATGGCGCACGCTCAATAAAGTAAACTCCGTAACCTTTAGCCCCGGCGATAATATCCTGTTTAAAAGAGGCTGCAGCTGGACGGGCACTTTATCCATCAAAAATGCCGGAACGGCTACAGCGCGGATTGTATTTGGCGCTTACGGAACAGGAGCCAAACCCCGCATTACCGGCAATAACAGCACCCTGGCAGCTGTAATGATCCAGAATCCCAAATACCTTACGTTTGAGAATTTTGAGATCAGCCATCCCCGTGCGGTGCGCCCGCCGGATATTTCTTTATGTGGTATATACGTGGCCTTGTCAGAAAATGGTGCTTATCCGGGCGTGGTGATCAGGAACAATGATATACATGATGTAGAGGGAATGCCCATTTTTAACCGGCATATGCAGGCCGGCATCTTTGTACGGTCCAATGTGGCGCAAGGCTACCTGGATAGCCTGCTGATAGAAGGCAATAACCTGGAACGTTGTTCGTCCCGTGGCATTCTTATGGGCGATGGCAGCAATAAGGACACCGGATATTATAATAATCATGTGGTCATCCGCAATAACACTATAAACCAAACGGCGTTAGAAGGGATCATTGTATATACCGCCAAAAATGTACTGGTTGAGCATAATAAGGTCTTTAATGCCGGCGCCTATACGCTGGGGGTAGATATGAATATTGTATTGGCCGGCTTATGGGGCAGGGGCAAGAACATGACCATCCAGTATAACGAAGTGGCTTATACCCGGTTGACCAACCCGGTGCCCTATGAGTCGATGGATTCCGAGGCATTTGACATTGATCTGAGCACACCGGGGTATACCATCATCCAGTACAACTATTCGCACGATAACCAGGGCGGGTTCTTTTTGCACATGGGCGATCCGGGCCCGGATTTTACCTATGGCATTGTACGGTATAACATCAGCCAGAATGATGGCAACGGGTTTGAGCACCGCGTTTTTGAACTGCATGGTCACCCCAATGGCAAGGTAGTGCCTATATCTGTTTATAACAATACCTTTTATAACGATACAAAGATTGGCGTACTGGACAGGGCCGGCGGGGCCGGTGTGCACCCCGGTATTGCCTTCCATAATAATATTTTTTATGCGCCACAGTTCCGGTTTGATGATCCGGAAAATATCGGGTATGATCATAACCTGTATTACACGGGCATGAAAGCGGCCGGCGATGTAAATGCAGTAACAGCAGATCCTTTATTACAGGCTGCGGGTACAGGCGCTGATGGCATGACTACACTCTTAGGCTATCAACTAAAAGCCGGTTCTCCTGCTATTGCAGCCGGGGTTTTAGTTATGGACAATGGCGGCCGGGACTTTTTTGGGAACCCGGTTTCCGCAACCCTGCCGCCGGCAATGGGTGCGCACCAAAGGGGAAATTAGCAATATGCTCCGGTCATAAAGCCAACCCTTTTATGACCGGATTTTCTGTTTAAAATACATAATTGGCAAAAATTGGTATTTATTGCCGGATATATGGATTTCATTGCAACGGTTTACCGGTGGCCTGGCGTTAACCCGGCTCATATATTCCAATACTTTTTCCTTTTAGGCAGCTACCCACATAGGTTACTTCCCGTACATTAATGAAATGAGCAACTTCTGCCAGTTTTGCCAAATGGTGGTACACTTTCAGCGGCGCAACTGGTGCAAAAGCAGCATCACAGCAAAAGGTGCCCCCCACTACCTGCTCCCGGTGCAGCAGCCAATCAGTGCACGACAGGTAACTGAAAAACCGCTGAAACACTAAATACGGGTTACTATATTCTTTTTTAGACAGGTGGCTTGGAAGTCCGCCACATCGGACAGGCAATATCGCTGATAGCTATTCTTAAGACCCGGGCGTGATAGTAATTTTCCACATAATGCCTCTGATAAAACATAACGTTTTGATTAATAGTGTTCTATATGTTTTGTTTTTATTTTGTATTCCCTTTGTTGCTGTTTTTTTCCTGTTTTATTTGAGGCTGCTACCTGGGTGCTGATACATTTGCGCCCGGAATCTTTTTCAAATCCATTTAAAAATTGTAAGTCATATGAAAGTGCAAAAGTTCTTTAGCATTGTATTGCTCATGCTGGCCCTTTTGGGAACACAGCAGTCATGGGCACAGGATACGGTGGTAAAAGGCGTGGTTGTTTCGGAGCAGCAGGAACCATTGATAGGCGTTACCGTAACCGAAAGCGGAGCCACAAACGGGGTAACCACAAATGCTAACGGGCAATTTTCCATTATTCTCAAAAAAATACCGGCCGATCTTGTTTTTAGCAGCTCGGGGTTTACCACAAAAACAATAACGGTAAACAGCCAGGAAAAGGAACTGGAAGTGGTGTTAACAGCCGATTCGAAACAGCTGGATGATGTAGTGGTGATCGGTTATGGTACACAAAAAAAAGCAAACCTTACAGGTGCCGTTTCCTCTATAAAGGCAAAGGATATTTCCAAAATGGCGGTTACCGGTATTGCCAACCTCATCCAGGGCCGTGCAGCGGGTGTTCAGGTAACCAATGCAAGCGGCGACCCGCGCTCTACCGGCACGGTTGTAATACGGGGAGTAGGAAATATAAGGGGAATGGCCCCCTTATATGTGATAGACGGGGTGCCGGCCGTAGGCAATACCGGGTTCAATATGAACATGAGGGATATCGAAGACATTCAGGTACTGCGGGATGCTTCTTCCTCTGCCATTTATGGCTCCAGGGCTGCCGGCGGGGTAATCCTGATCACCACCAAAAGAGGCGCCCGTAAGGAAAAAATGAGCGTTGATTTTTCGTTGACGCAGGGGTACAGCACTGCTACTTTTCTGCCAAAACTGCTGGGAACGCCGGATTATAAACGGGCCTGGGCGGCCATTATTCCATCCGCCACGGGCTGGGACGAATCTGTAAATACAGACTGGGTGGACTACCTGTACCGTACCGGCAAGGAACAAAATTATAATGCTTCCGTTAGCGGGGGCAGTGAAAAACAGAACTATTATATTTCTGCCGGCTACCGGCGGGTGGATGGTGTGGTTACCAATACCTGGTCGGAGCGGTACAGCTTCCGCATTAATAGCGATTATAACCTGGGTAAAAAAATAAAAATAGGCGAAAGCCTGAACCTGTATTATTACCAGGATAATCCCCCGGTAATTACCGGCAGCCAGGCCAATGCCTATGCACTGCCCTTCCGTTCCACCCCAATGATGCGGCCGCAAAACGATGATGGCTCCTGGGGCGGGCTGCCGTCATCCGGCAACTATAACGGGGGCAACTGGGCCGCCTATATCAACACGACCAACAGGCGCTATAATTCGCTGGAAGCAGAAGGCAATCTGTATATCGATTATGAACCACTTAAAGGGCTGCACATCCGCTCTACAGGCGGGGGCAACTGGAGCACCAGCATGGCCCGGCAGTTTGAGCCCAAATGGTATGTATCCGGGCAATCCAACCAGCCGCAGGACAACCTCAGGAAGCAAAGCAGCCTGTCCATGGCCTATGTGGGCAACCTTGTGGCATCTTACGACCGGAAACTGGGAGCGCATGAGTTTAAAGTGCTGGCAGGAACAGAAGCCCGCATGTCTTCCTCTGATAATCTTTCCGGTTCCATCTATGCTGTGAACTCTGCCTACTCGGTTCCGGTCATTTCCGATGCTTTCCCGGTGGGTTTTGCAGAGTCATCTGCCTTAAGCAATGTGCCGGGCAATACCAGCGGCCGCTCTACAGATATGGATTATGGCATTTCCCGTATGCAGAGCTATTTTGGCCGCATTAACTATGCCTATAATAATAAATACCTGTTTGAGGCCAACCTGCGCCAGGACATCAGCGACCGGTTTGCACCCCTGTACCGCAAAGGCACTTTTCCTTCTGCGGCCCTGGGCTGGCGGCTGATTGAAGAAAAATTTATTAAAGACAAGATCCGTCCTTTGTCTGATCTGAAGCTGCGGCTTTCTTACGGAAGTCTGGGAAATGACGGGGTGGGCAGTTATGTATATATTCCCTCCCTGGCCAATTATGAAAAAACACAGTTCAATGAATTACCCGGCACCGGTCCGGTAAACGGCTGGGGTATTGGTAAAGTGGCCAATGAGAGCATCCGCTGGGAAACGGTGGTGACCTCAAACGCAGGACTGGACATCGGCCTCTTTAATAACCGGCTGAACGTAACGGTAGATTATTATGTAAAGGATACAAGAGATATGCTGTACCAGCGCAAGCTGCCGCTCAGTTCGGGCATGGGCTTTGGGCATTCTTCTTCAGATACATACGCCGTGGATATGAACCTGGGAAAAATGAGGAACAAGGGGCTGGAGTTTACCCTGAATTACCGGGACAATTTTGGAAAGCTGGGTGTGGATATTGGCTTGAACGCCGCGTTTAATCATAATAAAATCTTATCCTTTGGAGGAGAGCAATTGCCGATAGATGCCGGATCCGCAGGTGAGTACTGGTCAGGAACAGTAACCCGTACAGAATTGAATGCACCTATTTCACAGTTCTACGGGTTTAAAACAAAAGGGCTGATCCCCGATCAGAAAACGATTGATGAGCTGAATGCAAAAGCGCAGGCAGCGGGGAATGCATACTGGTATGCAGCAGGATCTGGCCCCGGCGATATCTGGTATGTAGACCTGAACGGGGATAACGTCATCAACGACCAGGATCGTACCGTCATCGGCAACCCGCTTCCCAAAATGACCTATGGCTTTAATATCGGTTTATCCTATAAAGGATTTGACCTGGTATCCTTCTTTAACGGGGTGTATGGAAACGATATCTATAATGGTATGGATGGTTATTACCAGAGCGTTTATAACGATTTTAATACCACAGCCCAGGTATTTAACAGCTCCTTTATGTATGGGAACGGGCTTACCGGCCAGCCCCGCTGGGGATACCTGGATGGTAACTCTTTCCAGTATGACCCCAATGGCAACTATAAAAGAATCTCTGATTTTCATATACAAAAAGGTTCCTTTTTGCGCCTGCAGAATTTGCAGGTGGGCTACAACCTGCCGCAAAAACTGTTAAATCGTATAAAAATGACGCACATAAGGGTCTACTACAGCGGGCAGAATTTATTTGTGATCACCAAAGTAAAGAATGTGGATCCGGAGGTAGGCTTTGCCGGTGCCAATGCAAGCGCCCTGGCACAGGGCATTATTTCGGCTGAGGTGTATCCTAAAACAAGGCTGCATTCATTCGGAATTGAATTCGGGTTCTGATCCATTCTTAAAAACAAAATTTTACTATAAATGAAACATACTTTTATCATCATTGCCTGTATCCTCAGCCTGTTGTTTTTTGGTTGTAAGAAAGGTTTTGTAGATGCGTCCAAACCCTATAATGTGCTTAGTCCGGATATTTTCCCGGAAAGCATGGCCCAGGTGAATTATTTTCTAAACTCCCCCTATGCCAATACCCATTGCGTGGAGCTCTTTGGTTTTTCCGGATTGGGCCGCTTTTTTTATAACATAGATCATACCGGTGATGTAGCCTGGCTGGGCACCAGCGAGTGGAATGAATTGCAGGTTTTGCAGGTCAATGCAGCTAACAGCTATTCCGGTGCTCCCTGGCGAGGCCTGTACAGGGGCGTTCAGCAGGCGCGCACGTTTATTGACCTCATCGTTCCCAATTTTAAAGAAAAAAAGGGCGGAACGCTATCGCCTGCTGATACACTTGCCTTACGGTATAAACTGGGAGAAGCCCACTACCTGCGTGCCTGGCATTATTTCTTTTTAATGAACCTGTACGCGCAGGAAGTGGTGGTAAAGAATAATGGGGATAATACCAACCCGGGGGTGATCTTATTTACTTCCGATATTAAAATAGGGGACCGGGAAGATGAAATGCGCCCCCGCAGCACGGTAAAAGAGTGCTGGGATTATATTATCTACGATCTGAAAAGCGCTATGGAACAACTAACAGATCCCGCAGATGGCACCAAAAAAATCTGGACGGGTGCCGATAAAGGCCGTATTGATTATTATGCTGCCGAGGCGTTGCTGGGCCGGGCTTTAATGTATGAAGAGCGCTGGACCGAAGCGCGGGATGCTTTTCTGGATATTGTTCAGCATTCAGGGAAAACCCTGATGAGCTTTCAGGATTATTATAATATGTGGAATGGCAATCCCCAGTATGCCAATACAGAGAATAATAACACGGAAGCCCTGCACCAGATTGCTATTGTTCGTTCCGGAGATAACGCGATGGCCGGTGCTTCAACGGCATCTGCGGTAAGCCTGCTGTATACACCCTTCTATGATAACGGTGCCCCGGGCGGCGCTACGCCCGGCTATGGCAATATGTTTATGCACGACCGGAACCTTGGCCGTTTTGGTTTTCCGCAGGAATACTATCCGGTTCTGCAAAACCTGGGCACACCCGGCCGTACGGTAAGTGCTGCCTATGTAGATTCCTGCCGGCATATGAAGCAGCTAAAGCGGTACAGTGTGGACCCCGATCCGCGTTTGTGGGTGTCTGCCTATCAGCCCTGGGTAGATTCTGTAATGAACAATACCGCCAAAGTAGCCATCCTTCCTTATGGAGCCGGCACGGAAACAGAGTACCAGCTGAATGAGCACCTGGGCAGCGATATCATCAAACACGGATGGAGTTTGCGGAAGTTTAACCTGTATGATGTGCAGGCCAGCCAGAACCCCCGTATGCATGGCGCCGATTTTTATTTTACCCGCCTTCCGGAAGTTTACCTGAACCTGGCAGAATGTTACTGGAAGATCAGCGGCAGCAACACGGATGCAAATGCATTAAGCTACATCAACAAGGTGCATCGCCGCGCCTGGAACCTACCTGAAGCGGCCGGTCAGCCAGGGGTGGATTATACGGCAATTACAGCCACCTCAAAGATCACGAAAGCCAGTTTGAATCCGGATAAGGCGGATCCTTCATTTAAAGATCAACTGGCATTAAATGCGCTTTATTATGAAACCTGGGCGGAAACCTTTGGTGAGGCAAAATGGTGGTTCAATGTAAGAAGATGGGCGCTTGGGCCCAACGAGGCAAAAGTGTATGAGAAAACGCGCGCGGGCTCTTTAACCTGGAATTCGGATAACCAGTATGCCTTGCCGATTGTGCAAACAGAGCTGGACAGGAATGCCAACTGCGTACAGAATAAGGGGTATTAGTGAAGCAGCCTCTGCAAAAATAAACTGATTCAGAATGATGATTCTTTCAAACAGGAAACAACACATGCATCTCTTGTTGTTGGGTCTGTTGTTAACAATCCTATGTACCGGTTATAAACCGCCTACCCGTATTGTATGGCTGAATGAACTGGATCTGACCAATGTAGACCAGTCCGCAGGAAAAGCGCTGGCCAACCAGTCTATGTGGAGGACGCCACTTTCCATTTCAGGAGAGGTATTCAAACGGGGCGTAGGCACACATGCAGCAGGCGTCTTCCGGGTAAAACTGGATGGAAGAACCGTTGCCTTCAAAGCCGCCGTGGGCATTGATGATTCGGCTCCGGAACACGAACTGAAACAGGCAAGCGCGGAGTTTATCATTATCGGCGATGGTAAAATAATCTGGCGCAGCGGGGTAATGCATGGCCGGCAAAAAGCAAAAAAGCTGGCCATTAGCACCAAAGGGATTCATTCTCTTATTTTATGGGTAGATCATGCCGGTGATGGAATTGCCGGGGACCGGGCCGATTGGGTAAACGCCCGCTTTGAAGTGGAAGGGGCAAATCCGGTTTCCGTAAAACGGAAACGCGAAAAAGAATATGTATTAAGTCCGGTTCCTCAAAAGCAACCCCATATAAATGCTCCCTATATTTTGGGCGCGCGTGCAGGGAACCCGTTTTTATTTACAATACCGGTATCCGGTGAACGCCCGGTGCATATTATTGCAAGGGATTTACCGGACGGGCTGTCGGTTGATGAGCGCACCGGCATCATTACCGGGAAGGCAGCGCAAAACGGAACCTATAAGGTTACCGTTACTGCAAAAAATGGATATGGAACTGATACAAAGGAGCTCACGATTGAGATCGGCAAAAAAATAAACCGGACGCCACCAATGGGCTGGAACAGCTGGAATGTGTTTGGCGCGGATATATCGGATCAGAAAATAAGAGATATGACGGATGCCCTGGTGGCGCTTGGTTTAAACCAATATGGCTATGCTTATATCAACATTGATGACGGGTGGCAGGGACAGCGCGGCGGTAAGTTCAATGCAATTATGCCCAATAAAAAATTTCCGGATATGAAGGCGCTGGTGGATTATGTGCATAGCAAAGGGCTTAAAATAGGTATCTACTCTTCTCCCTGGGTACAAACCTATGCAGGCTATACAGGCAGCAGTGCTGATACGCCGGAAGGAAAGATCATAAATGCGTCGCGAAGGTATGGCGCGGTATCCTTTGCCAAACAGGATGTGCAGCAATGGGCAGCGTGGGGTTTTGATTATGTAAAATACGATTGGGTAACCAATGATATTGCCCATACGGCAGAGCTCAGTTACCTGTTCCGGCAATCCGGCAGAGATATCACGCTCAGCATTTCCAATGCAGCACCTTTTGAGCTGGCAGAAGACTGGAGCCGTTTAGCAAATGCCTGGCGCACCACGGGCGATATTCATGACTCCTGGTGCAGTATGACCACCATTGGGTTTTTGCAAAACAAATGGCAGCCCTTTGCAAAACCCGGCAGCTGGAATGACCCGGATATGCTGGTTCTTGGAAAACTGGGCTGGGGAAAGGATATTCATACCACCAACCTGACACCCGATGAACAGTACACGCACATTACACTCTGGAGCCTTCTGGCTGCGCCTTTGCTGATCGGATGCGACCTGAAGCAGATGGATGCATTTACGCTGAGCCTGCTGACCAACAGGGAGGTGATTGCTGTTGACCAGGATGCAGCGGGTATACAGGGGCAGCGTGTAGCGGCAGACAGGGAAAAGGAAACGGAAATTTGGAGCCGCCCGCTTGGCGATGGATCAATAGCAGTAGGGCTATTTAACCTGTCAGACAATCTGCAGGAACTATCCATTGATTGGAAACAGCTGCATCTGAACGGGAAACAGCGGGTGCGCAATATATGGCAGCAAAAAGACCTGGGCGTGTACAGTAAAAACTATACATCAGAAGTACCCGCACATGGTGTTGTTTTTTTAAAAATCAGACCGGGCTTTAATTGCAATAACAACAGGAGAACAGAATGAAAAAAAATACCTGTTTAAAAATAGCAGTGCTTCTTTTCCTGGTAATGGCAGGTTCCCTGCCCGTTAAGGCGCAGCAATACAGGGAGCTGCTGCTTTGGCCGGAGTTGCAGGGGGTGAAAACTGCTGATACGGCTCTTTTAAAAGTATATCTTCCGGCAAAAAGCAATGGCATGGCCGTAATTGCCTGTCCTGGTGGCGGCTATTCCTTTCTGGCGCTTGAAAAAGAAGGAACCGGTTTCGCCTCTTATTTTAATGACCTGGGTATTGCGCTGATCGTACTGAAATACCGCCTTCCCAACGGACATCCGGATGTTCCGCTGAACGATGCAAAAAAGGCCATGCATGTGGTAAAGAAACATGCGGCGGAATGGCATATTGATCTGGATAAAATAGGCATCATGGGCGCTTCCGCCGGCGGGCACCTGGCGGCAACTTTGTGTACGCATGCGTCAGACGGGGAACGGCCTGCTTTCCAGGTACTGCTTTATCCGGTTATTTCAATGAAAAAAGAGCTTTGTCATGCCGGCTCCCGCAAATCGTTCCTGGGCAACAAACCAACCAACAGGGGGATCAATTATTTTTCCAATGAGTTACAGGTTACTTCACAAACGCCACGGGCCTTTATTGTGGTTAGTGACGATGATAAAACGGTATCGCCATTGAACAGTGTCCGTTATTATGAAGCGTTGCATCGGATGAAGATACCGGCGGAACTGCATGTATACCCGGAGGGTGGCCATGGATGGGGTTTAAATGATCATTTTTTATATAAGAAAGACTGGACAAAAGCATTAACAGAATGGCTCCGGCTTTTGCCGGGAAACCGGGAACAGGAGAACGGCAGGTAAGGGTAGCATACTTTGTGTGGTTGTCACCCCTGACAAAGGGCATGGTTCGTAGTTCGGCAAGCTGTTAATAACAAGTGTTGTATTATTTTGAAGATCAACAATATATAGTTCCGTCATTTCGTAGCGAAGCGGAGCGGAGAACAATTTCCCCGCAGGTAGATCTCTATAACAGATGAGATCCCCTCTGCGCACCCGCTTAAAGCGGGTTTGGTTCGGATGACGATTGGATAAATTGTCATTTTAATGAGCATAAATGCAACGCCTTATGGTTGCCTCACTATGACAGACTCAGCATAACAGCCGTTTTTATCATGTCAAAGAATCTTACAGGACAGGCAGGCATAAATGTAACGCTTCATAGCCTGTCACTCGTGATCAGCGGTTTTGTCCGGACTTTGTTGGCTTTTTGTTCCTGTTTTTGAGGCGGTTTAGGCTGCAGCCCGGGAGCACTTGGAATAGGTTTGTACACCGCGGATGTTTTTAAAAGTAAATGAAAATGATGAATCCAGATACGAAGATGACTATTAAAAAATATCTATGTTTTATTGTGCTGTTGTTGCTGGCCCATACGGGCACAGCACAGGATCGGCCCGTTGATAAAATAAAAAGGATCGGCGATAAGCTGATACGGGAAACCCCTTTTGCTTACCGGCTTACCGTGCCTGCCCGGGACAGCTGCTTCAATACGCTGCACTTTATTGATTTCGGGCGCAGCTTTGGCACCGGAAAGGAAGCAGTTGCTTATGCCTTTACGCAGCTGACGTTTTCCAGGGATACGGTAATAACAGTGGAAGTAGAACATAATGACGCCTGTAAAATATGGTGCAACGGAGCGCTTGTTTATGAAAAAAAAGGTACCCGGCATATTGAGATTATAAGAGATGAACGGAGTATGAAAATGTCCGGTTCTTTTACCCTGCCGTTAAAAAAAGGCAATAATTCCTTATTAATAAAATCGCAGACCGCCGGAAAAGAGTGGTGCGTGTTTTTACAGCCGCCCAGTGAAAAGGACGCTGTGATCTCTACAGAAAGAAGTTATCCGGAGATCGGGTTGAAATATGTAAAAAATATAGACCGGGAAGTGGCTGCATTAACAGACTGGCTGGTAATAGGGCCTTTTGCACCGGGTATGGATATAGTTCATGAACCTGAAAAGACATTTAGTTTTGGGTATATGTATAAAGGATTGTATAAACCTGTTACCTGGACCATTCCAAAAACAGAAGTTTTGGGGGATATGATCGGCGCCAGGGCCTGGGGTACCACTTACCAGTGGAACTATCATAACGGTGGGGTTGCCTGGGCCATGCAGGTGCTGGGCGCGCTTACCGGAGAGCAGAAATATAAGCAATGGGGCACTCGTTTCTGCGATTACCAGATGGAAGGAATGCCGTTTGTGAACTACCAGGTCAATGAACTGAAAGCCTATAATTCCGCTAATGCAATGGTTATTAATTCATCGTTGCTGGACTTTACACTGGCGCCTTCTTTACCGATCATTTACCGGTTGCGCACGGAAAAACAGTTTAAAAATGACAGCATTTACAGGGCCTACATCAGTAAGATGATGCAGTATGCGCGGTTTGGACAAATAAGAAGCAAGGGGTTTACCAATTATACGCGCACAACACCCGAAGAGTACACGGTTTGGGTAGATGATATGTTTATGGGTATTCCCTTCCTGGTGCAGGCAGGGCTTTATTCCGATTCACCGGAAATAAAAAAAGCCTTTCTGGATGATGCTGCCAGTCAGCTGATCGATTTTACCAGACATGTATGGGACCCGGAGGCGCGGCTTTATATGCATGCCAGTTATTCATCAAGGCCACAGGTAAAATTACCCTACTGGTCACGGGCGAATGGCTGGGCCATCTGGGCCATGACCGAAGTATTAATGGCGCTGCCCCGGAACCATCCAAAATACAAGACCATTTTGCAGCAATACCGGGTTTTTGTAAACTCGCTGATCCGGTACCAGAGCGCTGATGGCTTCTGGCACAACGTTATTAACCGGCCGGATTCGCCGGAAGAAGTATCCGGAACGGCTATATTTACAATGGCGATGGCACGTGGGGTGCGCCTGGGCTGGCTGAACCCGAAACAATTTGAACCGGTCGTTAAAAAAGGCTGGCAGGCGGTTGCATCGGAGATTGAAGACGATGGAACAGTACACAAAATCTGTATCGGCACCATGTGCTCGGAAGACATTAATTATTATATGAACCGTCCTTTTTTTGATAATGATACGCATGGCTCTTTTGCGGTCATCTTTGCGGGTATAGAAGTACAACAGATGCTGGACCGGTCAGATAAAAAACTAAAACAGTGAACAGACCAATCAATTGGATAATAATACCGATAATGGTTTTTTCCGGCTGCTCGGTGAGCAGCAACATTCGGAAAACGCCCGACCGGTTATCAAAAACGGCCGTTGCCACGCTCAAAAAGGAGCTGGCTGAAAATGAAGCGCACTATGATAAAGAACAGGGCCTGCTATGGACGGTAACAAAAGAAAAACATTACCATAGCGACCTGGACAGCGGTGTTCGGGTGCACGATACGCGCGCCTCTGTACAGTATGCGGCTGCCCTGCTGCGTACGGATGACACCGTACTTGTTCAACGCGGCATCACCATTTTAAAAAACATACTGCCCCTGCAGGAAAAAGATAGCCGGGAACCGTTTTGCGGGGTGTGGCCTTATTATCCGGAGGACCCGTTAAAAGGCCGCAAAGCGCCTGTAGATTATAACTGGGCCGATTTTATGGCGGTATCATTAACAGATATCGTGCTCAATGCTTCTGAGCACCTGAACAGAGATTTAAAGCAACAGGTAAGGGAAGCATTGATACTGGCTGCCCGTGCTATTCAGAAAAGGGATGTGAAAGCAGATTATACCAATATCTGCATTATGGGCACCTACGTTTGTTATGTGGTGGGTGATTTGTACCGGATACCGGACATTAGTAACTATGCCCGCAACAGGCTGGCTTATTTTTACCAGTATACCAAAGACAACAAAGGATTTACAGAATACAACAGCCCCACCTATACGGTGGTGGCCATGAATGAGCTGCTGCGGATGAAGCAGGTGATCACCAACCCGGAAGATAAAAGAAAAGTTGAGGAACTGTATAAGTTATGCTGGCGCATGATCGCCCGTCATTTTCATGCGCCTTCGGGGCAATGGTGCGGACCCAACCTGAGGGCCTACAGCAATTTGCTGACACCGGATCTGAAACGATTGCTGTTTACCGCATCCGGTGGTAAGATCGTTTTACCCGGTACCTATTTAAAAGACCCGGACGTGCTGGTGCCACACCAGATACCATCCGCAATGATACCGGCATTCCTGCACCAGGAGCTGCCCCGTACAGAAACGGATACCTTTACAATGGGGCGGCTTCAGCCAAAGAATACGGTTCGGTATGCTGATGGTGAAGCAGTAATGGCCAGAGATATTGTTGGCACCCTGTACGCGCACCCGCAATATGCACTGGCATCTGTGAACCAGGGGTACCTGTGGAATCAATGCCGCCCGCTGATAGCGCATTGGGGCACCGCAGAAAAGCCGGTATGCCTGCGGGTGCGCTTCCTGCATGACTTTTATGATTTTTCAGCGGTACATATAAAAAGTATGCAGGATACGGCTACCGTGCTCTCCATCCTGAACGTGGCGTATAACGGTGGCGATAAGCATCCCGGCATCGACCGGATAAAAGATGCCACGATTTCAGCCGCTGATCTGCGGGTACGCATTGAGGTGGGAGGGGCCGTTGCTGCCTCCGGTTTTTCGGTAACGGATCCGGTAAAAAAAGAAATACTACTGAAGTCAGGACTTGTACAGGCGCGTATAGGAATACCCTATATTAATTGGGACGGGCTTCCGGAAGGACATTGGGAATTTGGCGGAACGGAAGACCAGCAATGGGCCGATTATGTCATTTATTCCGGCCGCAGGAAAACGTTCAACCTGGCAGCTATGAAAGAGGCGGTCATCGGTCTCTCGCTTTCGATGGCAGCGGATAACGCATCTATTAAAGTACCTCCGGTAACTGTAACTGCAGACCATAAATACCTGCGACTTTCCAGTAATAATAGTTATGTGAAGGCGCTGAAAAAACCGGATGAAGAGTTCCGGATAAAAAATGATTTCGAAATCAATTCAAAATAACATGCGGGCACGATTTTCTATAGCCGGGATACTTCTTTTTTGGGTAACGCTGACGGCGCAAAGCCAGATGAAGGAACCGCAGGACTGGGCAGGATATGAAGAGGTGCTGGGCGTTAAGAACGGGCTGCGGCATTACGATTATGAGGTACAGCTGATCAGCTCCCCGGCACCGGCAAATGTGTTCTGGCCGGGAGACCCGGTGCACCTGAAATTCCAGGTTGTCAATAATACCGGTAAGACAATAGATGTAACGGCAAAAATGCAGGTGATCCGCTATGGAACAAAGGGCATCCCCAATGATATCTGGCTGCCCCGGATGGTGAAACTGGATTATGAAAAAGAAATACCGGTCCGGCTGGCCATTGCGCCCAACGGTTATGTGAATACGGAGCTGGCCATCGATGATATTAAGGAATATGGCGGGTACGCTGTAGTATTTGACCTGGGGCCATACGGCCGCAGGCTGGGTACCAGCTTTGCACTGAGCATGAAGCCATCACCGGTGCCCATGCAATATCCGAAACAGTCGCTGGATTACCTGGGGGTGGATTTCCTGAGCCGGATCGGGGCGCAGGCCATCCGTTACGGGATACCGTATATGTCCACCACCAATCCCGGCTACCAGAATTTTATGCAGGAATTAAAACGCCTGATGAAAAATTTTAAGGATAACAACATTACGGTAATGCTGATGTTTGGGGAGGGCCAGGCCGCCTGGTCAATGCCCCTGGGCACCCCAAGACCTCATTTGGACAGCGGCGGGAGATTGCTGCGGACAAAGCAGGATCTGGCATGGCTGCCTTCAGAAGATGAGGATTTTAAAAAATATGTAAAAGAACTCTGCCTCAGTTTTGGCTGGCCAAACGGGCCTGTTACTGCGGTATGCCTTTGGAATGAACCCTGGGAAGGAGCTTCCATATCCGGCTGGCAGGCCGACATGATCCGGTACCGGGAGATCTATACAAAAATGGCGGAAGCAGTGCTGGAAGCCCGTAAGGAAAAAAGGGATGTGCTGGTAGGTGGCGGTGATTCCAATTCCAATGCACTGGATAAATTTTTCTCTGATGGTACGCTGAAAATGCTGCCTATCTTTGATTTTTTATCCATCCATTACCAGGGGATGGAAGCGCCGGTGCTGTACCCGGAATGGAATCAGCGAAAGGACTATAAAGGAAGGGTGAAAATATGGGACACGGAAAGCTGGGTAGGCAATACAGATGACCGGATTGGCCTGGTGGTAGCAGCAAACCGTTCGGCGGGGTACGACCGGTCGATGGGGATCTATGGCGGGTATATGTATTCCGGTGATCCGAACCGGTCTGCGCAAACGATGGCTGTTCGTACTCAGAACGGCATAGAAACAGTACCCAAACTGCACAATACCTGGTCTGCGGCAGCGGCAATGGGCGCGGTACAGAGCCTGATCGGGGAGCGGGATTTTAACCGGCTGCTTTTTAAAAACGGCCTGCCCTGGGTGATGCTGTTTGACGGGTATCACCAAAATAAAGAAGATGGCACGGTTGTCATTGCGGGAGACCTGGGAGAGGCTTTTGGTGCGGCAAATGTGCTTTTCAGGAATGTGCGCAGTTTGAGCGAAGCAAGGAAAAAACAGGATCTGCAAAAACGGCTGGAAACAACAAAGGATGCTGTGGAACGAAAAAAAATACAGGAGGAGCTCGACAGCGATCATCCGATCACCGATGGTAAAATGATCGTAAAGGCCGATCCTTCTTTTTTACTGTATGACTTTTACGGCAATACGATCGCACCACAAAAAGGAGTGTATGAGGTCCCGCTGAATTACCAGGGATACTTTATGCGGGTGAAGAATAAAAAAGGGGCATTTGATCAGCTGGTTACAGCCATCAGCAATGCAAGGATCGAAGGGTATGAACCGCTGGAAATCATTGCAAAGGATTTTACGGCGCCTGTTGCTGAAAAACCAGAGCTGGAATTGCTGCTGACCAATATCCTGAACCGCCCGGTAAAAGGTAATTTATCGGTTACGGTTGATGGTTTGGAAACAACTGGTCCATCCGCTCTTAGCTTCCGGCCTCATGAAACAAAAACGGTACATGTAAAAGTGATGAACGGAAAGGCAAACAGCAAAAACAGCTACCCGCTTCAGGTGTATTTTGACGCGGGAAAAGACGGTTTTGCGCAACACCGGGAAGAGATGCACGTGAACGTTATCGCTAAAAAAACAATTGCGGTGGATGGGGATCTGAATGACTGGAACGGAGTAATTCCTCAAACGATCAGGGGTTCCTCCAAAGCCAGTATTTCAGTAACAGAAGCCGCCTGGCATCCGTATGAACGGTTGGATTCAACAGCCGAAGGGCTGGCGCAAACCTATATGGCCTATGATGATCAGTATTTTTATTTTGCAGCAAAAGTGGCTGACAAAACACCCAGCAAAGGCGCTCCGCGTTTTGAGACCCGGAACGATGACTCCTGTTTTTACCCGGATACGGCGTTCCTGCAAACCGTTTATGCCATGCAATCGGTGCTGGTGAAGCAGCCTGCTGCAGCAACAGACAGGGCTGCGTTGCAATTACCATCCGGCGGGCGGGTCATGAATTATTATGAAAACAGCCTTTCTACCCGGTCGATTGGAGTAGATATAGATCTGCCCACAAAAGGGTTTACCCGTACAACGCTTTATTTTCCGGCAACAAACCAGCGGAATGTTTCGGTAACGGTATATGACCGGAAAAGCGGCAAAGAATTACTGGCAACTGCAATAGCAAACCTGTGGAACGGAGCTTATCTGAGCCTTGATCTAAAGGGAAGCGTTCGCATCCGCTGTTCAGCTTATAGCTGGGACAGCTGGAGAAATACCACCAAGCTGGCGGGGATCTTTTTTGATGCGTCCGATAACAGGATCCGCGCTGCTGGCAGCAATGCTGCTGCTGCGCTCATAACAAAAGACTTTGACACACAGGGCAACTGGATCGGTGTTTATGGTAAAACGGGTTATTCTCTTGCAGGGGCAGCTGCTTCGTTACCGCCAGGCATTCGCTGTACGATGGTTGCACAGGATGATCTGGTGCCGCTGGTATGGCCAAAAGGAGTAAGGAGATTTACTTATCGTAAAACACCTACATTACCGGATGGCGTTTCCGGCGAAAAGTTTGATAATATACTGATCGCATTTAACGTGATCCCCATCGGGGAAGATGGTATGGAAGCTGCTGCAAAGGGCACAATGCCCCGTTATATCGGTTATAAATGCACCGATTATGAGTATGCGTTAAATACCGTGGCCCCGGAATATGGCGGTGGCTTTGAGATCTGGAGAATGCTGGTTCCGGGTATGCCGCGTAAGCATTTTTACCCGCGCCAGCCCAAATCGCCTTTTGATGGTGCTGTAAAGAACGGAAAGTTGATAACCGTGCGTAAAGGCAAAACGCTGTACACGGAATGCGCCCTTCCCTGGAGCGAGCTGCCCGATGTAAAAAAAGCGATCGACCGGGGCGCACCCATCAAGTTCTCTGCACGGATCAACGATGATGGTGCCGGCGGCGCCTGTATGGAACTGGCCAGGGAACGTAGTGTATCGAAGATCAATTCCAGGGCCTTTCATCCCGATTGGAAAGAGCACTGGGCTAATGAAGTGGAATTTGGGGTGGAAAAATAGCACAGCTATGAAAAAAAGCATATGGTTGCTGATGGTCATTCCGTTTTTATCAGGCAGTTTACCGGTAGCAAAAACGCAAACCATCCGGCAGTATAAAGAAAAACGGCCTACTATTGATTCCTGCATCTCTTTGTGCTTTGGCGACCTGGTATTTACGGTGGCGCCTCAAAAAGGCGGGCGGATCCTGTCTTTTAAAAAAGCGGGTAAAGAGGTGCTGGCATCTGATACCGTGCATCCCCTTTATTATGGTGCCACGCTCTGGCTTTCGCCGCAATCAGCCTACTGGCCGCAATATTCTGTTATGGATCTGCTGCCGTATCAATTGGAAAGCACTTCAAAATCCATCCGGTTGACCAGCCCGGTGGATCAGGGCATACAGGTGATCAAGGAATTTTCAGTATCAAAGGCAGATACGTCAATTGCCATTTGTTATACCATCCGGAACGCATCCGGCCCGTCAAAAAAGCTCGCTCCCTGGGAGGTTACCCGGGTCCTGGGCGGATGCAGTTTCTTCCCGGTTGGGGCGCCCGGTGTCAGCGCTCAATCGGATATTTCCGGCACCGTGACAGAAAACGGGATCCTCTGGCTGCCGCCTACTGGAGCGGGGAATAAAAAAGGACAGAAATTATTTTCAGGTATTAAGGAGGGATGGATCGCACATTATTACAACGGGCTGCTGTTGGTAAAATGTTTTCCCGAGGTTCCCCAAAAGGACCTGCCGCCTGGTCAGGGCGCAGCGGAAATTTATGTAGCGCCCATGGGCCGGTACCGGGAACTGGAAAACCATGGAAAGTATAGTAACGTACAACCGGGTCAATATCTGCAATACCACGAGAAATGGTTGCTGAGGAATGTCGGTCACCAGACAAAAGAAACACTATTGTCAATTGTGGCAGCATTGAATAAAAAAATAAAGTAACCGGCATATGAAACGTGTATTTATAGTGTGTTTACTGGGTACGCTTGTTATGCAGGCATGGGCGCAACAGTCGCCAACCCGCTATGCCCTTGTTTTTATCGGCAACAGCATTACCTACGGAGCCACGTTGCGATCGCCTCAAAAAGAAGCGCCGCCCGTACAAATGGTAAAGATCCTGGAACGAAAAGGGTATCCTATCCGTTATGCCAATTGTGGACACAGCGGTAGTACAACGGCGGACTTTTTACCGGCCTCCAACAGACTTTTTCCAAAAGTGATGCAGGCGGCAGATAGCCTTTATGATGCCGGGGTTGAACTGCTTTTTTCAATAATGCTGGGCACCAACGACAGCGCTGCAGAAGGCCCTGCGGGTGCACCTGTAGCCCCGGAACAATACAAGAGAAACCTGCAGTTAATTATTGACAGCCTGCACCAGCGGTACCCCCGCAGTCATTTTATGTTGCACCAGCCCATATGGTATAGTCCGAACACACAGAACCGTTCAGTATACCTGGAAGAAGGGTTAAAGCGGCTGCAAACCTATACCCCTCAATTAGAATTATTGATAAAAGAAAACCCGGAATTTGTTTTAAAAGGAGACAGAAAGGTATTTGCTTTCTTTAAGAAAAACCCGGAAAAGTATTTTACCCCGGAAAAGAATCCCTCCGGTATTTTTTACCTGCACCCGAATGCTTTAGGAGCTCAGAAGCTGGGTGCTTTTTGGGCCGATTGTTTTGAAAAGTATTTTCACCCGTAAAAAGGGCATAACAGCAACTTGTTTATAAGTGAGTTTGCTGCTTTCGCGGATCAGTCTTTCATACGGAGAAAATGATTTTCCAAATGATTGCGCATGCCGTTCCGGAACTCTTCCGGGGTGCCATTTTCAAGGATATTGACCAACTGTTTGTGGGAGGTGAATTTTTTAGGATTTACAATGGGTTTAAAAAGAGAGCTTTTTTCAACATAATCAAATACAGGCAATAACAGGCTTTGAAATTTCATTAATGTTTCATTGTGGCTGATCTGGTATAATTTTCCATGAAATGCAATTTCATACGATGCCTCGAACATTTGGTTTTTTGTCGACAGAGGCTCATTTTTGATAATTTGCTTCAGTTCCTTTATATCTTCTTTGGTTACATGCTTAAATAACAGGTCTGCCATTCCTATTTCAAGCACCAGGCGGATCTCAAAGATCTCCTTTAATGTATCATCGCTTAAGATATAGGGGTTCATGCTTTTAGACAGGTTGCCGAATATATCCGGGCTGGTGATTACTGTTCCTTTTTTCTTTTTGGTGTCAATCAGTCCCATGATCCGCAGCCGCATTAACGCTTCCCGGATCACCGTACGGCTTACGCCCAGCGTGGTGGCCAATTCCAGCTCTTTGGGAATGCTGTCGCCCACTTTTAATTTCCGCTGATGCAGCAAGTCAATAAGGCTTGCCTCTACCCGGTCTACCAGGCTATGATTATCGATCGATTTAAAAAGATGCTTCACATCACTGCCGTTTAAAAATTCAACAAATAAAAATAAAACTACCGCAAAGAAAAAATAAAAAAAATTTTGGGAATTAAAAAGAAGCACCTATTTTTATTATGTCATACATAATACTTAATAAATTAATTTTTAAATTATGCGATTTGCTTTGTTAAAAGTGGTGCTGGTATTGATCAGTATTTCTTTATCACATGCCATGTGGGGGCAGGCCAAAACATTTAGCGGAAAGGTGGTTGATGAAGGATCTGGTAATGTGCTGGCAGGGGCAACGGTTGTTAATAAAAGTAATGCCGTTGCCAGAATAGTAGATGAAAATGGTCATTTTAGTATAGAGGCCAGAGAGGGAGATACGCTTGAAATCAGTTTTACCGGTTATACCACGAAGCAGCTGCAACTGGGGCAGCAACTCAATCTTTCAGTCAGCTTATCTGCTGAGGCAACTTCCAAGCTGGACGAGGTGGTAGTCATAGGCTATGGAACACAGAAAAGAAGGGAGTTCGCAGGGGCCGCATCAAAAGTAAACCCGCTTGCTTTAGAGCACAATCCCAATTCAAATGTTGCTACGGCTTTACAGGGTACGGTTCCGGGGCTAATGGTACAGCAAACCACAGGGCAGCCGGGTACTACCCCCCGGATTGTTTTTCGGGGTGGTACCGGCTTTGACGGAACGGGAGATCCATTAATTGTAGTTGATGGTATCGTGGTACCCTCTTTATATGGCCTGGATATGAATGATATTGAATCAATGGATGTATTAAAAGATGCGGCATCGGCAGCTATTTATGGGGCAAGGGCCGCCAATGGTGTTGTGCTGATTACTACCAAGAGAGGCAAAAAGGGTAAAACGCAGGTGCAGTACAGCATCAGGCAAACCATCAATTATCCAAGGAGTATTGCAAATGATTATTTAAGTGCAGAAGATTATCTCCGGATGAACCGCCTGGGTATAAAGGCAAGATATATAGCAGATTCACTGACACATACAGATATAGCGGGTGATAAAGGGCAGCTAAGCGGTGCCTGGGGATGGGCATTTGGAAGCACCAACAGTTCCCCCGTAGGGTTGTACACAACCCAACTTATAACAGACGCCAACCGCAAGTATCTATCGGACCCGAACTGGAAACTGCTGGTAGATCCCAATCCGTTTTATCCGGGTACTATGGACAGTATCTTATACAGGGAAATAACTGCACAGGAACGGGAAGCTATGATTATGCAGCGAACAAATACCACGGAACATTCCCTGTCATTTTCCGGGGCAAATGATCAGGGAGCGTTTGCGTTAAGCCTTAATTCAGTAAAGGATAACGGTGTAATTGTTGGCTCCTGGCTGAAACGTATGAATATGAATTTTAACGGTTCGCTGAACGTTGGTAAAAACTTTAAGGTAATGTTAAATACATCTGCCTATAACCTTGAGCAGGGAGTACCTTATTCTGAGCCCGGCATTGCCGGTACCACAGGCGCTACCGGCGGCCTGATGCAACGCTTTTTGGGTGTTGCTCCAACCGTTCGTTATTATAACGATACCTCCGGCACCATCTTGCCCGGGCCTAATGATGTTACTTTAGGGAACCCTGCTTACTGGGGTAATCTGTACATCAACAGCACCAATCAGCAACGGTTTATGGGAAGCCTGAATATAGAGTACAAATTCCTTCCTTTTCTGAAATTTATTGCGAGTGGTTCCGGGTATATGCTCTACCAGAATAACAATTATTTTACCAAGGCATTCCAGCAGGGAAACGGAGGTTCTTTCAACACAACACGATCTGCTTCGTTCAGTAATTACCGGGATATACAATACATATATAACGGATTTTTACAGTTTGACAAAAATATAAATGATCACAATATTACCGCTTTGGTTGGCGGCGAATTTCAGGACTACAAACGATACACCTTTTCCGGGTCTGCATCCGGAGCGCCAACAGATATTATCCCCTGGCTTGTAGCTTCAAATACCCCTTCGGTACAGGGCGGCGTGATTGTAAATCCTTCAGGCGCTTCATCCAACTTTTCGGGCTGGGAACGATTGGCATCAGCCATTGGAAGAGTGAATTATTCATTCCGCGATAAATATTTTTTTACTGGTATTCTCAGGTATGACGGATCCAGCAGATTAGACAGTAAGAACTTTTACGGATTATACCCCGGGGCTTCGGCAGGATGGAACCTGCATAGCGAGAATTTTTATAAAAACAGCGCTATTGCTAAATACGTCAGCACAGTTAAACCACGGATAAGCTATGGGGAGAACGGGAATCTAAAGTTTTTTGATACGCCTGCTCCCAATTATTATCCTACAGCGCAGGTATATACAAACGCTGGTGTTTACAATGGCCTGGGAGGAACATATGCCCCCAGTTACATCAATCCGGATTTAAGGTGGGAAAGGACAAACTCACTGAACTTTGGTGCCGACCTGGGCTTTTTTGACAACCGGATTACCTTGATCGGAGATTATTTTATCAGGAACGTTTTTGATAAATTGGCCAGTCTGCCCATATCTGCTCAAACCGGTTTCACAAGTTATACCACTAACTTATCTCAGCTGCAAAACAGAGGATGGGAATTTACGCTGAATGCAAAAATTGTGTCGCCCCAAAAAGAAGGAGGGTTTAACCTTGATTTTGGAGCAACTTACTTTACTGTTAAGAACTATGCTGTAAAGCTCCCTTATAATGGTTTACCGGGCAACCGGCAGGGAACTATACAGGTTTGGGATCCCAACAATCCAGGACAACTGCTGCAGGTGAATGGCCTGATAGAAGGACAGCGGGTTGGATATGATGAGGTATGGGCGCCTAAATGGGCCGGTATTTATACCAGCCAGGAAATGATAACGGCTGATGCCAGTGTTTATAATGCTTTTTTGCCTTACGCAGGGGATAATAAAAAATTTAAACAACTGGGGGATGCGAAATGGTACCAGGTATATAAAAATGATACCATTGATTCAAGGCAATATGTCTTTGTTGGGCGTACCACGCCAAAAGGACTGGGCAGCTTCTTTTTCAATGCAGGGTTTAAAGGCATACATTTATATACGGCCTTTGACTATGCGTATGGGTTTGTTATCTTAAATAATAGTAAGGTGAGAGGGTTAACACAGGCCCAGGGCTCGCAAAACAGTACAAAGGATGTACTGAATACGTGGACGCCCGATAATCCAAACGCAACTTTACCGCTGTTCTATTGGGCCAATCAGGGACGGAGTTTTACCGATGCTTCCGGCAATGTTGTTGCTGCCAATCTTTGGGAAAAAGGTGATTACCTGATGTTGCGGGAAATGACATTGAGCTACAGCCTGACCAATAAATTGTTGAGTAGCATACTGAATAATAAAATAAAAGGTATAAGCCTTTCTTTAACAGGAACAAACCTTATGTATATAACTAAGTATAGTGGCATTTTCCCTGAAGTTGGAGGTGTTGATAATGGCCGTTATCCGTTACCCAAAAGATTGACTTTTGGCGCCCAAATCACTTTTTAATCGAATCAAAATCAGAAAAGATGAGACAGAATACATCAATATATAAACTGTTATTATATGTGGCTATTACCACATCGTTAATTTCATGTAAGCGCCAGTTGGAAGAAGTGATTCCACAGGACCGCATCAGCAAGTCTCTGGCACTCACGGATGCCGGGGCTGCTCAAACATTATATGCCGGAGCATACGCATTGTTCCGTTCAAATGTGAGCACGTTTTTTAACCTGGGTGAAATGCGGTCTGATATATGGGTTGACGGAATTTATACAGAGTCGCCCAATGCCGGAATGTTACAATTATATACGCATAATATTAGCGCGTTAAATGTGCCTTTCGACAACTGGGCTGGTTTTTATAACCTGATATATAATATTAACAACGTAATTGATGTGTTGCCTAAAAGCCCGGTTGATGCAGCCATCAGTCAAAGAGAAGTTGCAGAAATGTATGGTTTAAGAGCATACATTTATTACACAATGCTAAAAACATGGGGCGGGGTGCCCATAACAACAACGCCGGTTATTACTATAAACAATGCTGCAGAAACTTACAAAGCCCGGAGCACTCCTGATTCTGTAATGCTGCAGATAAAAAGTGATATTGAAAAATCGCTCGAATTGTTTGGTAATGCTAATACCTTCCCATCCGGGAACCGTGTTTTCTGGAACCGCATAACATCGCTTGTGCTAAAAGGAGATGTATATATCTGGTCGGGTACACATCTTGAAGGAGGAAAAGCTGACTTTACCACAGCTAAAGCTGCATTGGCAGAAGTAGAAGCTTTACAGGGAACCTCGTTAATGTTAAACGCCAATTATGCGGATATTTTTGATCCGACAAAAAAGAGCAATAACCCTGAAATTATTTTTGCGGTAAATTATGAATTGGGACAGGCAACCCAGACAACCTTTACAAGTTTTCTGGTGAATAATATCCAGGCTTCCGGCCTGTCATTTGCAAAAGATACAACGCCAAAGGTCTTATCCGTGTATCCATATGTAAGTGGCGCTAATGGCGTAGGAATGTCGCAGGCAACTATTAACAAGCTAACGGCTGATACAACTGACCAACGCATTCCAAAGACTTTCAGGGTTATGTACACTGCAAAATCTCCATTTGATACAAGAGGGATTCTGCTAACCAAATTTATAGGAACTACATCCGGCTCTACGCAAGTATACAATAATGATTACCCGGTTTACCGTTATGCGGATGTGTTGTTGCTGATGGCAGAAGCAAAGACAAAACTGGGAGAAGATCCTGCTTCAGAAATTAACCAGATCAGGAAAAGAGCACATGGCGATGCTGCGCAGCTTTTTACAAACGGATCGGTTAGCAGCAATATGAATGCCATTTTAGATGAATATCTTAGGGAATTCATTGGCGAGGGAAAACGTTGGTGGGCATTGAGAAGAGCCGGAGATGATTATGTATATGCGGCGATCAGGCCTTCTTATCTTTCACCAACTACAACTGCTAAATTGCTGTTGCCTATTTCCCAGACTATGATGAATAATGATCCGTTGTTAACACAAACTCCGGGTTATTGACAAAAAACAGGAAGGTTGTTTCAGAATAGCAAAGTAACTTTTAAGCAGTCTTCCTGTTTATGATAGAAATATTAAAAAAAAATATACTTTGGCAGCATTTTAATGAAGAACATAATCAGTTATAAGCGCATAATTTATTTTGTCTGTTTACTTACGGTTTGCAGCTATACGATCATACCTGAGGATAGCCTGGTTATAGGATTTGCGGATACCAATATGCGTTATTCATACCCGCTGGCTAAAAATACCACGCTTGCTTCATCCTGGAACGGCAAGGCATGGAAAGGGGAAAAAATAAGCCAGCAGCTGCTTGTTTACTCTGATCAGCAATTGCCGGGTATTAAAGTTAAGGCAACTGCGCTAAAAGATGCAAAAGGGAACCTTATTGCGGAAGGCGCCTTCTCTGTGTCTTATGTAGGGTATGTTTGGACGGATGGATTTGGCAACAGGGAAAGAAGCTGTATTTCTGACAGGCGTGGGATTGTATTTGATTCCTCAATGGTTGCCGATCCGCTTTTTGCAGCACGCCCTGGCAACAGCACAACAAAAAACCTGCAGCCGGTTTGGATATCTATTGAGGTTCCCCGGGACATATCGGCAGGTATTTACAAAGGGGCTATTGAAATAACAGGAAAGAAAAAATACAGACTGCCAATCAATATAGAGGTGATCAACAAAACGTTGCCTCCGCCGGCGCAATGGAAATTCCACCTCGACTTATGGCAACATCCGGCTGCTGTGGCACGTGCTGAACATGTACCACTTTGGAGCAATGAACATTTTGAAGCAATGCGTTCCCTGTACAGCATGCTGGCAAAAGCCGGACAAAAGGTCATTACAACAAGTATTGTAAATGAACCTTGGGGGCATCAAACGTATGACGACTATCCGGCTTTAATCAGGTGGATCAAAAAACGGGATGGCAGTTGGAAATATGATTATTCCTTATTTGACAGGTACGTCGCATTTGTGATGAGCTGCGGGATCAACGAACAGATCAATTGTTATTCAATGCTTCCGTGGGGGTTATCCTTCAGCTATTATGATGAAGCAACCCAACAGGTGAAAAGTACAAAATGCAAACCAGGCAGCGATGCATACGCCCGGATGTGGAAACCGATGCTTATTGATTTTGAAAGGCATCTTCAACAAAAAGGATGGTTTGATATAACTACCATAGCAATGGATGAAAGAGGCCTGGAGGATATGAAGTATATCATTGGCCTGCTAAAATCACTGAACAAAAAGTGGAAAGTTGCACTGGCAGGCAATTATCATCCGGAGATCGAAAAAGATATTTATGATTATTGCCTGGCATCAAAATTTGTTTATCCGGATAGTGTTCTGAACAGGAGGAAAGCTGAAAAGCTCAAAAGCACTTATTATACGTGCTGTGCAGAACGTTTTCCCAATAGCTTTACCTTTTCTCCACCTGCCGAAAGTACCTGGTTAGGTATTTATGCAGCCGCCAATCATTTTGACGGTTATCTTCGCTGGGCCTATAACAGCTGGCCCGACAAACCGCTTCAGGACAGCAGGTTTACTATGGCGCCGGCCGGTGACTGCTTTTTGGTATATCCATTTGCTACAAGCTCTATCCGTTTTGAAAAACTTATTGAGGGAATACAATTGTATGAAAAGATCAGGATAATAAAAAGCAATCGATCCGGTAAGACCAGTAAACAGTTAAGTGATCTGACCGATGCATTAAAAGAATTTAGTATAAAATCGGCAGGATCCGGACAGGCAGCTTCTATGGTTCAAAAAATAAAAGACATCCTGAACCGGGAATCCATTTAATGACATTGAAAAAACATTTATAAAAATTATATATCAGACAATGAAGTTTAAAAAAATAGAAGGCCTCATTGCAGCGCCGTTTGCGCCTCTGCTGCAAAATGGACGGCTGCACATTGAGGTAATTCCACAGTATTATCAGCTTTTAAAGAGAAATAAGATTGCGGGTGCGTTTATAAACGGGTCTACCGGAGAAGGTGTTTCGCTTACAATAGAAGAAAAAAAACAGGTAGCAGCAGCATGGGCTGAGGCAGCTGAAAATGATCCTGAGTTTAAGATTATTAATTTAGTAGGAGGCGCTTCACTGGAAGATTGTGAGGAAATGGCAGCATATACAGAACAGCTGAAGTTGTATGCCATATCCTTTACTTCACCCTTTTATTTTACTCCGGTAATAGCGCAAACCCTGGCAGACTGTTGCCGGCGGGTAGCTGCTGCTGCGCCTAACACGCCATTTTATTATTATCATATTCCGGCGCTTACGGGTTGCAATATTCCGATGTATGATTTACTGAATGCGATCGGGGGCGCTATTCCTAACTTTGCCGGCATTAAGTATACACATGAGGATTTTATGGACTTTCTTTCATGCATGTACATGGAAAATGGCCGCTATGACATGCTTTGGGGCAGAGATGAGAATATGCTGCCCGCCTTGGCCCTGGGCTGCTCGGGAGCCGTGGGAAGCACCTATAATTACGCCGCACCGCTTTATCATGAGCTGATTAAGGCATTCAATGATAAGGAGTTTAGCAGGGCCAGGGACCTGCAGGTGCAAGCAATAGAGATGATCAGGCTGTTAGGGAAATATGGAGGCATAGCAGTGGGGAAAGCATATATGAAACTCATAGGCCTTGACTGCGGAGGATTTCGGTTGCCCGTTAAAAATATGGACGATCCTTCTTTTAAAAAATTCATGGAAGATGCAGAGCGGATTGGTTTCTATAATTTTTGCTCAAAATAATCAATGATTTTTAAAGCATTGAAAAAACGGGTGATCTGTTTGCTTCTTTTTGCAGGTATTTGTTCCTGCAGCTATAACAGTATGGAAATGAAATGGAATATAGCCGGGCAGCTGCCTGCAGTTAAGAATGAAAAGAAATCGTTGGGTTACGCGGGGCCTGTTGCTGGTATCATTGGAGATCAGTTGATTGTTGGCGGAGGGGCAAATTTTCCGGATGGAATGCCGTGGAAAGGAGGAAAGAAAAAATATTATGACCATTTATTCGCGTTTGAAATAAGAGGTGACAGCTTACTGGCTGATGAGCGCTCTGTTGTGCTTCCCTTTAATCTGGCTTATGCCGCCTGCACCTCGTTCAGTCAGGGCATTTTTATTGGGGGAGGAGAAAATGAAACCGGTATCAGCAGGAATGCAATGCTACTGAAAAAGCATAGGGATTCACTGATGTTTTATAAGCTTCCGGAGTTACCGGCTGCTGTTACCAATGCTGCAGCTACCTGTGTAGAGGACATCATTTATATAGCAGGCGGTGAAATGAAGGATCGTGTTTCCAATGCATGTTACAGCCTTGATATAAGGGCGCTGAATAAGGGCTGGCAGCAACTTCCGCACCTCCCTTATGCCGCTTCCCATGGAGTGATGGTAGGCAGCAACCGGGCGCTTTACTACATTGGTGGCCGGGAAAAAGGAGCAGATGGCATCAGCGCCCTTTACAAAGATGTTTATGCCTTTGATCTGGTGAAAAAGGAATGGAAGTCTTTGCAATCCTTACCCTACCCGCTTGCTGCAGGCACCGGCGCTATGATTAATGAAAATGAAATTGTGCTCTTTGGTGGTGATAAAGGTGAACGGTTTCATGAAACGGAATTAAAGATTCAGCAGATCAATAATGAACCAGATACGCAAAAGCAGCATATATTAAATGTTGAAAGGATGCGGCTTCAGGAAACGCATCCGGGGTTTAGCAATCAGGTGCTGGTATTGAATATTGCTGAAAATAAATGGTCTGTTAAAGGAATAATTCCGTTTAAAGTGCCCGTAACAACAACGGCTGTTGCAACTCCGGGGGCTATTTATATTCCTTCAGGAGAAATAAAAGCAGGTGTAAGAACACCGGAAATACTAAGAGTGGCAATAAAGCATTAGATTTTGGAAATTACAGAAACAACATACCTCAATAGCAGTAACGGAAGGTCTGATCAAAGACGCGCTTCTTATGCATGGATAGTTGTAGGGTTACTATGGGTAGTGGCCTTGCTGAATTATCTTGACCGGCAGATGCTGTCAACGATGAAGCCCGCCATGCAGCAAGACATACACCAGTTGCAGAGCGCAGAGAATTTTGGAATTTTGATGGCTGTATTCCTGTGGATCTACGGTTTGATGAGCCCTGTTTCCGGTATGATAGCAGATAAGCTAAACAAGAAATGGCTGATCGTAGGAAGTCTTTTTGTTTGGTCTGCCGTAACTTACCTGATGGGGTATGCGACTACGTTTGATCAGTTATATATATTAAGGGCGGTAATGGGTGTCAGCGAAGCGCTTTATATCCCGGCAGGATTGGCATTAATAACCGAATATCACGAATCAAAAACAAGATCGCTGGCCATTGGCCTGCACATGACCGGTTTATACGCTGGGCAGGCATTGGGAGGGCTGGGTGCTACAGTTGCCAGTAATTTTTCATGGCAGCAAACGTTTCACTGGTTTGGCATTACCGGCATTATTTACGCGGTGGTGCTGATCCTTTTTTTGAAATCAAAAAGGCGGCCATCAACAGCGTTGCTCCGGCAACAAGAGAACATCACCGGAAAACTGCCGGTTTTAAAAGGATTGGCTGTTCTGTTCTCCAATCTTGCGTTTTGGGTAATCCTGTTCTGCTTTGCCATGCCCAGCCTTCCGGGCTGGGCCACAAAAAACTGGCTTCCTACTTTATTTGCGGAGAACCTGCAGATCAATATGGCAAAGGCCGGGCCTGCCGCTACTATTACGATTGCTGTATCCTCGTTTATTGGGGTACTTATTGGCGGTACTCTTTCAGATAAATGGGTACAAAAGAACCTGCGGGGCCGTATTTATACCAGCGCTATCGGCCTGGGACTTACCATTCCTGCGCTGATGTTTCTGGGATTTGGCAACTCCATGCTCAGCGTTATAGCGGCAACATTTTGTTTTGGTATTGGGTTTGGAATGTTTGATGCGAATAATATGCCGATACTTTGCCAGTTTGTTTCAGCAAAGTACCGGGCAACAGCATACGGGCTAATGAATATGAGCGGGGTTTTTGCAGGAGCCGTTGTTACCGGTCTCCTGGGGAAAGCAACGGACGCCGGCAAGCTGGGAGGCAATTTTGCCCTGATGTCAGTAATTGTTGCAGTAGCCGTGTTGCTGCAATTATCATTATTAAAGCCCCGAACCAATAATTATAAGGATTAAAATTTAAAAAAAAGATTATGAATAAAATAAAATCGTTGCTTACCGCTGCCCGCCTGGCTGTTCTTTTTTTTATACCGGCAATAAGTAACGCACAGGGAACAAAAGCGGATGCTGAAGTGCTCAACTATAGGATCCCTGTGTTCAAAAGGGTAGATGAAAACCCCGTTCAACGGGTCAGGATTTTTATTCCCGGCGGATCATTAACAGCAAAGCAACTGGTCATAAACACAGACGCGGCAAGTGCCTCCCTGATCGATAAGATCCGTATTTTTAACACCCGCAATGAACCGGTGTTTTCCGGTAAAGGCATACCGGTTAACATACAGCCTGTTGCAGGAAAAAATGCTATTCCTATCAACGACACACTGGCGCCGGGACTCAATTACCTGTGGGTAAGTGTTCTTTTAAAAGAGCAGGCACCTGTTGATAAGAAGGTTCAGCTAAGCACACATACAATTATTCTATCAAATGGCAGCAGCCTGCCCATCAGGGCCGGTAATCAGTTAGAGAAGGGGTGGTACACCGGCATCAGGATCCGCAAACCGGGTGATGACTCCGTTAATACCTACCGGATTCCCGGTATTGTAAGAACCGACAAAAATACACTGATCGCTGTTTATGACGTACGGTATAAAAATGACAGGGATCTTCCTGCTGATATTGATATAGGTATGAGCCGCAGCACTGATAACGGCGAAACCTGGGAACCCATGAAGATCATTATGAGTATGGGTAAACCCGGGGAGAACAGCGGCATTGGTGATCCCGCCGTTTTGTTTGATCCGGCCGGTAAAAAAATATGGGTAGCCGGGTTATGGAGCAAAGGTAACCGGTCCATTGCCGGATCTGAGCCTGGTTTGTCACCGGATGTTTCGGGGCAGTTTGTTTTAGTCTGCAGTGCTGATGACGGAAAAACCTGGTCTGCGCCGATCAATATTACTTCGCAGGTAAAAAATCCTGCCTGGCATTTATATTTTCAGGGGCCCGGCAACGGCATCGCCATGCAAAACGGAACGCTTGTTTTCGCATCCCAGTACTGGGATGAAACAAAGAAGCCCGGCATTCCACACGGATCAGTCATTTACAGTATGGATCATGGAAAAACCTGGAAATCCGGCATTGGCGCTAAATCAAATACCACAGAAAGCCAGGTAATAGAAACCACGCCGGGAACCCTGATGCTGAACATGCGGGATAACCGGGGTGGTTTTCGCAGCGTTGCTACCACAAAAGATATGGGTAAAACATGGCTGGAGCATCCAACTTCTTACGAAGCACTGCCAGACCCTGTTTGCATGGCATCCATCATTAAGGCAAGCGTAAAGATAAAAGGTGTATTGAGGGAAGTGGTTTTCTTTAGTAACATGAATAATAGTGACGCGCGCAAGCATTTAACCATTAAAGCGAGCCTTGATTTGGGCGCAACCTGGCTGCCGGCTCACCAGCTACTGATTGATGAGCGGAAGGCTTATGGCTACTCTGCATTGGTGCAGGTGGATGAAGAGACCCTTGGAGTTTTATATGAAGGGATAAGAGACCTGAATTTTGTAAAAATCCCTGTAGCGGATATTATAAACTGACTATTGAATAAGTGACAATGTATAAGCGCCCTTTCTGCTTTCTGGTAATGATTTTATGGGCCTCCGTTTGTTATGCACAGCAGCGGCTTATGAAAGTGGCCTGTATTGGCAATTCCGTTACATACGGTTGGGGGTTGAAGGATCCTGCGCAAATGTCCTATCCTGCGCTCCTGCAGCAAAAACTGGGCGACCAATATGAAGTACGGAACTTCGGACATAACGGTGCCACTCTGCTGAGGAAAGGTCATAATCCTTATTTTAAAACAAAAGAGTTTCAGGAATTATTACAATTCAAACCCGCTATAGCAGTCATCGATCTGGGATTAAATGATACGGATCCAAGGGATTTTCCCAATTACCGCGATCATTTTATGGTGGATTATAACTGGCTTATAGATACCATCAGGAGTATGAGCCCGGGGGTAAAAATATTTATTTGCCGGTTAACTCCCCTGTTTACGGGGCATAGCCGGTTTATGTCGAGCACTTTTGACTGGTACTGGAAGGTACAGGAAAAAATCAGAAAGGTAGCCGCAGCAAACAACCTGCCATTGATCGATTTATATCAGGCGCTTCATAACCGTCCCGATGTATTTACAGATGCGGCCACCCTGCATCCCAATGAAACGGGAGCCGGTATTATAGCTCAAACCATTTATCAATACATTACCGGGAAGTTCGGCGGGCTGCAGCTACCGCCTGTATTTACAGATAATATGGTATTGCAGCGCGATGAACCTGTTAAGATATGGGGAAAAGCAAACGCGGGCGCTGCCATTACTGTAAAATTTATGACGAATAAACAAACCGTAATAGCCGGTTATGATGGCAAATGGCAGGTACTTTTTCCTGCATCAAAGGCCGTTAGCGCACCACAGGTTATTGAAATATCCAGCCTGTCAACCCGGGTAACAATTCGTAATGTGCTAATTGGTGACGTATGGCTTTGCTCCGGTCAGTCAAATATGTATTTTCCGTTATCACAAACCACCGGGGCAGATAGTCTCCTTCAAAATACCGATTCCCTGCAGCCTTTACGCTTGTTTAAATATAAACCCTATGCTGAAACGGATAACCGCCCGTGGACAAATAATGAATTGCGCAAGGCAAATGAGCTGGACTTTTTTTCAGGCAGTTGGCAATTGAATCATAAAAAGGCCGCTGCGGATTTTTCTGTCGTTGGATATATATTTGGCGCAAGGTTGCTTAAAGAGGTAAATGTACCTGTGGGACTTATTGAAGTTGCTGTTGGAGGATCGCCGCTTATTTCCTGGGTAAGCCGTTATGCGCTTGAAGCGGCCCCGCTTTTTGAGCCGGCTTTCCATAACTGGCGCCAGTCTGATTATTTGATGCAATGGTGCAGGCAAAGAGCCGATGTAAATTTAAAAAATGCCGCCTCACCTTTTCAACGCCACCCTTATGATCCGTCCTTTAACTTTGAGGCCGCTATTGAAAAGCTGATTCCTTACCCCGTTAAGGGGGTTATCTGGTACCAGGGAGAGAGCGATGCTGAAAATGCAGAGCTATACCAAAAACTGTTCCCTGTTTTTGTAAAGGACTGGCGGAATCAGTGGCAAAAAGACCTGCCTTTTTATTATGTTCAGCTCTCCAGCATTAACAGGCCTTCCTGGAATTACTTTCGGGATGTGCAAAGGAATTTAATAAACCAGGTAGATCATTGCGGTATGGTTGTTACTAGCGATCTGGGGGATACTGCTGATGTGCATTATAAAAACAAAATACCCGTTGGCAACCGTCTTGCAGGGTTAGCGCTCAATAAAACCTATCATAAAAGTATTACACCATCTGGCCCGTTGTTTCAATCCCTGAAAAAAACAGGCAATCAGATCAGGATCAGGTTTCAGTATGCCACAGGGCTGAAGGCGGCCAACGGCAGGTCTTTGGAGGGCTTTGAAATTATGTCCGGTAAAGGAGCATTTATAAAAGTGCCTGCTGTTGTGAAAGCGGATGAAGTAATCATTACTATACCTGAAGGTGTGCATGCGGAAAAAGTTGCCTATGCCTGGCAGCCATTTACCAGGGCGAATCTGGTAAACGGAGATTTATTACCGGCAAGTACTTTTATTGAACCTGTAAAATAACAGAATATGAATCGCGAACAACTTATAAAACTCCGGGCGTTTTATAAAAATCAGCTATTAAATGACACGCTTCCCTTTTGGTTTCCGAGAAGCATTGACAATGAATTTGGGGGTTATCTTTTAATGAGGGATGCGGACGGTTCGTTAATTGATGATGACAAAGCTGTGTGGATACAGGGGCGCACAGCCTGGCTGCTATCTACCCTGTATAACACTATTGAGCCCCGGCAGGAGTGGCTGGACGCTGCAAAAGCCGGTATTGATTTTTTAAATAAGTATTGCTTTGATGCCGATGGGCAAATGTTCTTTCATGTTACAAGAGATGGCCGGCCCATAAGAAAAAGAAGATATTTTTTTTCTGAAACCTTTGCCTGCATTGCGCATGCCGCTTATGCCAAAGCCAGCGGCGATGAGCAGGCTGCCGGAAAGGCAAGAGCGCTTTTTACTACCTGTATTCAATATGCAGACGGAGAAAAAAAGCTTCCCCCGAAATTCACAGATACGCGACCATCTAAAGGCATTGCCATACCTATGATCATGATCAACACAGCCCGGCAGCTATGCGAAACGATTGGTGATCCGCGTTGTGATGAGTACATCTCCAAATGGATCAGAGAAATAGAAACAGGGTTTGTAAAGGATGATATACAATGCGTGATGGAGCAGGTAGCTCCCGATGGCAGCATTATTGATCATATTGACGGGCGAACGTTAAACCCCGGCCATGCCATTGAGGGCGCCTGGTTTATCTTACAGGAGGCCATGCACCGCAATAACGATCCGCATTTAATTGATTTAGGCTGCCGTATGCTGGATTATATGTGGGAGCGCGGATGGGATCAGGAGCAGGGCGGCATTTTCTATTTCAGGGACGTATACCACAGGCCGGTGCAGGAATACTGGCAGGATATGAAGTTCTGGTGGCCGCATAATGAAGCCATTATAGCAACTCTGTCAGCATATCTGCTTACTGGAAATGAAAAGTATGCGCAATGGCATCAAATGGTTCATGCGTATTCTTATCAGCATTTTCATGACCCGCAGCACGGGGAATGGTTTGGCTATCTCCACAGGGATGGAACCATTGCACAGACAGCAAAAGGAAATCTATTCAAAGGGCCCTTTCATTTACCCAGGCAGGAATGGTATTGCTATCATTTATTAAACAGTTACCTGGATAAGGATAGGGTATAGTTTCCTCTAACGGCGTAAAGCCAGATATTTACCGGAAATGTTATGAATACGCTGCTTGGCTTGCTGCCTTACATAAAGGACGCTATGATCAATACCTGTTTATAGGGTATCCTTCAGCTAAAAATATTTATCCTGTAACCTGTACTGATACCAAAGGAAGTGTATTACAGATAAGGCAAAACATTGCGGCCAGCCCTCTTTGCGGCTTCGCAAGAAGCCTTCCGTATAACAATTCTAAATATTCTCAGGATTTGCCCTTAAATTTAAGCCCCGAATCTGTTCACTCTCTAATGCTTGTACATGGATTTAATTATTGTTCTGGGTGCGATCCTGTTGCTGGTAGTGCTGATTGGCGTTTTTAAGATCAATGCTTTTCTTTCTTTCCTGTTTGTATCCGTTACAGCAGGGCTTTGCCTGGGGGTGCCGCTGGACAAGATCACTCAATCTGTGGAAAAAGGAATTGGAGATATATTGGGCAGTAATGTGGTGATCATTATTGCCGGGGCAATGTTGGGAAAACTGATTGCAGATACGGGCGCTGCACAACAGGTGGCCACCTCCATTGTCAGTAAAACAGGCATAAAAAAAGTGCATTGGGGCGTGGCATTGGTAGGGTTTATCGTGGGCATTCCGTTGTTTTATAATACCGGTTTTGTGCTGCTGGTGCCCCTTATCTTTTCAATGGTATATCAATACCGGCTGCCGGCAGTAGCCACCGGCATTTCCATGCTGGCAGCGCTTTCCGTGGCACATGGGTTTTTACCGCCGCATCCTTCTCCGGCGGCGCTGGTCTCCCAGTTTCATGCAGATCTTGGTAAAACATTATTATATGGAATTGTAGTGGCTGTTCCGGCGATTGTTCTTGCAGGCCCCGTTTTTTCCAGGGCCTTATTAAAAATACCAGCTGCGCCACTGGAGGCATTCCGGCCACAGGCAATCGCAAAAGAAAACCTGCCCGGCACATTCAGCAGTTTTTTTGTAGCGCTTTTACCGGTAGGGCTTTTTGCCCTGATGACATTGCTGCCCTTTGTTTTGCATGACAAATACGCTTCACTGATTTCGTTTTTAGCACAGCCTTCCATTGTAATGTTGGCTGCCCTGATTGCCGGCACATGGATACTGGGGCTAAAAAAGGGGCGTAATATGCAGCGGGTGATGTTGATGTACAGCGATGCGGTAAAAGAAGTAGCCATGATCCTGTTAATTATTGGTGGTGCCGGAGGGCTGAAACAGGTGTTAACAGACAGTGGTGTAAGTGATCAGATCGCAGGGTTGTTGCAGCAAACCGATTTATCTCCCTTATTTTTGGGCTGGCTGTCTGCTGCAATTATCCGCGCCGCTGTAGGGTCCGCCACCGTAGCGGGCTTTACCGCCGCCGGTATTATTGCGCCTTTAATAGGGCAAACACATACCGATCCGAACCTGATGGTATTGTCTATTGGCGCAGGAAGCCTGATGTTCTCTCATGTAAATGATGGCGGTTTCTGGATGTTTAAAGAATATTTTAATGTAAGTATAAAGGACACTTTACGATCATGGTCAATAATGGAAATTATTGTATCTGTGGTTGGCTTGATCGGGGTCTTGATTTTAAATAATTTTATTCATTAGTTATGGAACAAAACGCAGAACAGAAATTTATGGAACTGGGGCTTACACTGCCTCCTGCACCTCCACCCCTGGGGGTTTACAAGCCCTGCCTGGTCATTGGCAATTTATTATATGTATCCGGGCATGGGCCCGTACAGGATGATAAAAGCTTAATTACCGGACGGATCGGCAAAGAACTGGATATAGAGCAGGGAAAACAGGCGGCACAACAGGTAGGTCTTACGATCCTTTCAACCATTCAGACAAACCTGGGAAGCCTGAACAGGATAAAAAGAGTGGTAAAGGTATTGGGAATGGTGAACTGCGTTCCGGAATTTGAAAAACACCCTTATGTGATCAACGGATGTAGCCAGCTCTTTGCGAAAGTATGGGGTGAAGAAAACGGTATCGGCGTAAGGAGCGCTGTGGGCTTCGGTTCGCTGCCCGATAATATTCCGGTTGAAATAGAAGCTGTGTTTGAATTGCAATAAATATGAGTGAGTGGTACCGGATTAATAATATCAACGAGGTAGATACACCGGCGTTGGTGGTATATCCTCAACGGGTAAAGGCAAATATTGCGCTTGCCCTTTCAATGGTGGGGAATGCAGACCGGCTGCGGCCGCACGTAAAAACGCACAAAACAAAGGAAATAACCCGGTTAATGCTGGAGGCAGGTATTACAAGGTTCAAATGCGCCACCATTGCAGAAGCAGAAATGCTGGCAATGGTCAATGCCCCGGATGTGTTACTGGCTTATCAGCCCGTTGGCCCAAAGATCAGCCGGTTGCTGGAGCTGATCAGCAAATATCCGCAAACCCGTTTTTCATGCCTGGTGGATAATACGGAAGCAGCCGTGAAGATCGATGAAGCGGCACAGGGTGCATCCGCTGTTATTAAAGTGTATATTGACATAAACGTGGGAATGAACCGGACGGGCATTCTTCCGGAAAAAGTGTTTGTTCTTTTTAAAGAGATTTGTGCATTGAAGAATATCCGCTTTATAGGTTTGCATGCCTACGATGGGCATATTACGGATCCTGATTATGAGATACGGAAACAGCAGAGCGATGCTGTTTTTGACCAGGTAACAAAAATAAAAGATGCAATAATGAATGCAGGATCTGTAAAGCCTGCTCTGATCATTGGTGGATCGCCCACCTTCTCTGTTCATGCCAGAAGAGCAGACGTGGAATGCAGCCCGGGTACTTTTGTTTACTGGGACTATGGCTATGCCACCCGGTATAAGGAACATTTGTTTCAGCCCGCAGCACTGGTGGTTACCCGGGTCATTTCCCTGCCGGAAGCAGGTATCGTTTGTACAGATCTGGGGCATAAATCCGTTGCCGCGGAAAACCCGTTAAATGACCGGGTGCATTTTCTCAATGCTCCGGATGTTTTGTTTGAAGGGCAGAGCGAGGAGCATTTAAAATTAAGAGCAGATAAAGAGCATCTCTTTAAAATCGGGGAGGCGCTTTATGGCATGCCTGTGCATATCTGTCCTACCTGTGCGTTATATGAAAGAGCTATTGTTGTGGAAAACGGGATCGCAGCAGGTGAATGGGAAAATACGGCGCGCGACAGAAAAATAACGGTATGATGTTTACAATAGACGCCCATCTGGATCTGAGCATGAATGCGCTGGAATGGAACCGCGATCTGCGGCTGCCGGTAGCGCAGATAAACCAGCGTGAAAACGGGTTGACAGATAAGCCGGACAGGGCAAAGGCAACCGTAGCATTACCCGAGCTGAGAAAAGGGAATATCGGGCTGGTGGTCGCCACCCAGATAGCGCGTTATGTGGCGCCGGGAAATCCTTTGCCAGGCTGGCATTCGCAACAGCAGGCCTGGGCACAAACACAGGGCCAGCTGGCGTGGTATAATGCCATGGAAGAAGAGGGAGAAATGGTGCAGATAGCAGATCTGGATGCTCTGGAGCAACATGTGCGTCTTTGGATGGGCAATACAGCAGCTGATAAAAAACCAGTGGGGTATATTTTAAGCCTTGAAGGAGCGGACTCTATCGTTGGTTTACAACATCTCGAAAAAGCTTACCAATACGGACTAAGGGCGGTGGGCCCGGCGCACTACGGCCCGGGCGTTTATGCGCAGGGCACGGATGCTGCCGGCTTTATGGGAGTAAAAGGCCATGCTTTATTAAAAGAAATGGAGCGGCTGAATATCATCCTGGATGCAACGCATTTGTGTGACGACAGTTTCTGGGAAGCACTGGAACATTTTAACGGCCCGGTATGGGCCAGCCATAACAATGTGCGCGCACTGGTGCATCATAACCGCCAGTACAGCGATGACCAGCTAAAAGCGCTGATAGAACGTGGTGCGGTGATTGGCGGCGCTCTGGATGCCTGGATGATGGTTCCAGGTTGGGTAAGAGGACAATCGGAACCCCGGGCAATGAATTGCAACCTTGAGGTTGTGGTTGATCACCTGGATCATATTTGCCAGCTGGCAGGAAATGCGGATCATATCGGCATGGGGTCAGACCTGGACGGCGCCTTTGGAAAAGAGCAATGCCCGTATGACCTGGAAACCATTGCCGATCTGCAAAAGCTTCCGGCCTTGTTTAAAAAACGGGGATATGCTGATGCCGATATTGAAAAGATCATGCATGGCAACTGGTTGCGGTTTTTGCGGAATGCCTGGCATCATCCGGGGAAATAGAAATTGCCGGATAAGGGTCGCTTAAATCTTTTTTTTGCTGCCACCGGGTCTTTTGCATTGCTGACAAACCCTGCGTAGAGCGGATCCACCTATTGTTCCGTCTCCGGAACCTCAACAGGACCAGCCTGGGGAAGTAAAACCCCTGCATCAATGCTTTGCCTTTAAACCTTTTTCCGAAATTGCTATCAAAGGCTAAAAACAGGGTTGTGAAAAATCTGATATCCATCTCCCTTTTTTACCTGTTAATTACATCCTGTAAAAAGGAAGCTGGTGCCGGCGTTGCACCTTCAGCAGATAGTTTTACGGTTACCATACACAACGGTTACGGAAGCGGCAGGTATAGGACAGGGGATACAGTGCACCTGTTTGCCAGGGCCTATACAGGAGACCAGGTTTTCGGTATCTGGAGCGGGGATAGCTCCCTGCTGAATGATGCAGGCGAATGGCACACATGGTTTATTATGCCGGGGAAGAATGTAACCCTGACCGGCACCGTAAGAACCGGTGATCCTTTTACTTTGCGGTATGAGCAGATTATGGGAAAGGATCGGTTAAAACCGGTATATTATTGCTTTCCCGGGGAACACAAGGGCATTGTTTACCTGTTGCATGGTACTGGTGGAAGCGCTGCAAACATTGCAAATGATTATGAATGGCAGCAACTGATAAAAGAGCTGGTCAATAATCATTTTGCAGTGCTTATTACGGAAGCCGAAGAAGCTACTACCGGCGTAGATGAGAACGGAGATGGTAAAATACGGTGGGCCCTGTTGCCATATGATAGTATGTCGAATGTAGATAATGCCAACATTCGCATTATAACCAACAATCTTTACACCCGGGGCATCGCCAATCGTTCGGTGCCAAGATATGCTGTTGGCATGAGCGACGGCGGTTTTTTCTCGGCGGCGTTATCCTTCCTGTACCATTTTAAAGCAGAAGTGCAGTATTGTTCACAGGGCAGCACCAATGTGTTGCAAAACACCACGGTTCCCGTTCAGTTTTGTATGGCAGGGTCCGACAGTAATCCGGAGGTTGGGGCTGCCGGAAATGCTGCAGCGTTTTCTTTTTCAAATTCATTGAATGCAAGAGGTGTATGCAGTAAGTACCTGGTTAATGAACGAAGTCCGGTTTATCCGGAACGTTTTTCAAGAAGTGGCCAGCTTTCCGATAAACAGTCAGCTGCTGTATTTACAGAATTGAAGGCCAATGGGTTTATTGATAATAAAAACTATTTCAGTACATCTGCTGACGCGTTAACAGCAGCTTTACAAAGCGACCCGGCTGCATTCCCTGTACTGAAAAGCCTGTCGCTGAATCAAAAGCTTGCCGTATTGGAGCAAATTCATATTGCTGTAGCCGATCATCATATCTATAGTGATTATGACCGGGCAACCATCAGATTTTTGACAGGCCAATGCCAATAGGTAATTCAGCCTGTTTTCCGCTGGTGTTTTTCACCGGCCGCCCTTTCTCTGGTTGATCCGGACATCTTTTGTTATTGGTGAAAATTGACTTCTTATACGCAAGTGAAATTTATTATAGATCTGAACAAAGCATTGCGGCTAAGTAGCCAGAGCATTAAAAGGTTTCCGAAAGCAGATGGATTTTAGGATAGGGTATTCCCGGCATCCCGGAAGAACCAAAAGAAAGGGCTGGTGCCATTCAATGCTCCCTGAACAGCGCTGACAACCAGTCCATCTGCGCTTCCGTCATTGGCAGAAGCCTGCGTTCCGAAGGTTCGGAACAGCGGGACATAACATGCAAGTGAAATTCATTACAGACCAACAAAAAAAAGCGTTGCGTTTTCGGAAACCCTTTCGGTCTGATTAAAATTCCACATCCATATTATAGCTGTTATGCCGGCAACAGTTCAAAAGAAAGGTTACCGGTACGGGATGGCTTTAGTAGTTAATCCATTACTTTTAGGAAAAAATTTACATTATGTTATTGAATAGCATTGGCTGGATCGGGCTGGGGAGCTGTACACTGGCCTACCTGTTATTGAATTTAAAATACATCCGCTTTGACGGGTGGCTGTTCCAGGCATTAAATCTTTTGGGCGGTGCCGGTCTGGCAATAAAAGCGCTGGATTTTGATGATACGCCCAACTTTCTGGCCAACTGCCTGTGGCTGGTCATTGCCTGTTTTGGTATGATCAAATATTTCAGGAACAGACCTAGAAACAATGATCAGGAAATTCCCAGCAATGCATAGGCTCCGGCCTTATGCCGGGCTACGATCTGCTCATACTCCTTTTTGTCGGTGATCACGCTTAAATAAAAATAGGAGCCATCCACCAAAACAAAAAGCCTGTCGGCAATCTCATCAACATTCTTTACGGATAAGATCTTTTCCCTGTTGCAGGCCGCAATAAAAGCAGCCAGCCTGCTGCGAAGGGTATGCGCAATATTGAGATACATCTGCTGCACCCTTTTATCCCTGAAGGTAAGCGCATAACAGCTGTAAAAAAGTCCGTCATCAAAAAGCCGGTTCCATTTTTTTGAGAACAGGTTGTCGATCATTTTCCTTAAATCTGAAACTTTCGGGTTTTCCGTATTTTCTACTTCATAAATGAGAAGGTATTTGTCAAGAATATAGGTAATCAGGGCATATACCAGTTCCTGTTTGTTTTTGAAATAATGAACAATAAGGCTGGGGTTAATGTCCATAACCTCAGCGATCTTGGCAATGGAGGTTTCTTCCAGTCCCTCTTTCTTGGCTACCTTATAAAAGGCCTTTACGATTTCTTTTTGCCTTGGCTCCCGCAAACTTTTTCTGCCCATTTTTTCTTTTGGTTTAGTTCATGACGAATTCAGGGCTGAAAAATACTGAATCTGCCCAAGAAAATGATACAGAACATTTTTGAAGGCCAGTACAGTATCTCCCGCGCAGTACACCGAACCTTCCGCGCTGGCAATTGACATTTAAAACAGTACAGCCCGGTTGCACAGGGGTACGAATATAATTTTTTTACCCGTATTTTTAATTGAATGAACGTTCAATCAAAATAATTAATAATTTCATAAGGTAAAAGTGTTAATTATTTAAAGAGGGAAAGAAGACGAATGCTGCCGGAATAATGAATTTTGTGTTTTAGAAACAAGGACATAAACGGAAGGAGACTGACTGTACCCATTCAATCAGTGAATGCAAAACAACCAGACTGTTCTTTCAAAATTTTACAATAATCAATAATCAAAAATTTAAACGATGCAAAAACTGGCTTTTACACTTTTTTGTTTTGCGCTTTGTATTTGTGCAGGGGCGCAGGATCTGAAGATCAGTGGTGTAGTGCGGTCTGCTAAGGATAGCAGCCTGTTGCAGGGAGTTTCTGTTACCTTAAAGGGTGCTGCAAGGGGAACGGTTACAGATGCTTCGGGGGCTTACGCTATTGTTTCCCCAAGGGACGCGATACTGGAATTTTCCTCGGTGGGCTATACCGGACAGGAACTTCCGTTGAACGGGAATACCGTGCTTGATGTTTATCTGGAACCGGGCGGCAGCAGTGATCAGCTGCAGGAGATTGTTGTAAATGTAGGATATGGTACCCGGAAAAGAATAGAAGTAACAGGTGCGGTTGACCAGATTTCGGGCGCCAAGATTGCCGAAAGGCCGGTAGCTAATATTATGCAGGGCCTGCAGGGCTTAAGCGCCGGGTTAAATATTTCTTATTCAGGAGGTGCCCCGGGAAGCACTCCCAACATAAATATCCGGGGCATGGGCTCCATCAATGGTGGCGGAGGTTCCCCGCTGATATTGATTGACGGCGTTGCATCGCAAACAGACGACCTGCTGCGCCTGAACCCTTCAGATGTAGAATCGATCACCACTTTACGGGATGGCGCTTCCGCTGCTATATATGGTGCCCGCTCTGCATTTGGTGTGATCATGATTGTAACAAAAAAAGGAAAATCAGGCGGAAGGCAAACCATTTCCTATAATGACTATTTTGCTTTATCCAGGAGAACAGTAATGCCGGATCCCATTACGGATCCTTATATCTATAAAAAAGTAATGAAGATCGCTACCCAGAATACTCCCTGGGATTATGCCAGCTTTACTCCCTGGGAACAAACCTGGGCCAAACAACGCTCCGATGACCCTTCTTCAGCGCCGGAGGTAATGGTCAACCCGGACGATCCTGCAAAATGGGCCTATATGGGCAATTATAACTTCAACAATTATTTTTTCAGCAACACCAACTTCTCTCAGTATCATACGCTTTCATTTAGCGGATCGTCGGCAGGAAAAAGGCCCGTCAATTATCTGTTATCTGCCGATTATACCAAAGAAAACGGGCTGATCAAGATCACAAAGAATGACTGGAGCCGGTATGGGCTCAGATCCAATCTTGGTATTAACCCCTTATCCTGGCTGCGGGTTGAAGATAATCTGAGCGTTTATGAACTCATAAAAGATATGCCCTCTTATAATGTAACAGATGTTTATTATACACAGCCGGTTAATGTACCTAAGAACCCCGATGGCTCCTGGGGAAATAATACTGCGGGCATTTTAGCCGGTGAGCTGGTGGACGGAGGAAGAAATAAAGAAACCCGTTTTGGATTTACCAATATTCTGAGAGGAACGGCTACCCTTTTAAACGGAGATCTTACCATTACCGGAACGGCAAGTAATAAAAGAGAGCTCTGGAGTGGCTATTATTCTTACCTGCCCATCCAGGTGGGCTATGGGCCTGATGATGTGCGCGAAGTGAACGCACCCGGCTCCATTACAAATGTAAATGGCATGGTAAGGCAGGATATCTATGATTTGTTTGCAAACTATAATAAAACGCTGGGGGAGCATGGGATCAAACTTACCGCAGGATATAACCAGGAGTATTATCAATGGAACCCGCTGTCTGTAGACCGGAACCAATTGATCTCTACCAGCCTTCCGTACATCGGGCTTACACTGGGAACCGATCCCTCCATTACCCAAACCGGTTTTGGAGATGATTATTATGACTATGCCATCAGGAGTTATTTTGGCAGGGCGGACTATTCGTTTAAAGATAAATACATTGCCACCTTTACAGCCCGCAGAGATGGTTCTTCCCGTTTTCCTCCCAACGACCGGTGGGCATTTACACCAGGTGTTTCTGGCGCATGGGTCATTAATAAGGAACGGTTCTGGGAAGCATTGGATCCTGCCATTTCCACTTTTAAGCTCAGGGCTTCTTATGCAAAACAGGGCAACCAGTCTGTAGCCTATTACGGATATATCCAGGGGCTGGGTTTAGGCACTTCCGGCTATCTCATCAATGGCGCAGGCCGGCAACCGGTTACTTCAGTGCCCGGCCTGGATGTTGACCCCAATAACTATACCTGGGAAAGCGTGGCTTCCTCCAACTTCGGAACCGATATCGGCCTGCTTAAAAACCACCTGAACATCACTTTCGATTATTATGTAAGGAACACCACCGGCATGCTGGTGGCATCAAAAGTGCTCCCCGGTGTGCTGGGAACAACGGCTCCGAAACAAAATGCAGCAGACATGTCTACAAAAGGCTGGGAGCTTACAGCAGCATACAATACGGTCTTTGATGTGGCGCATAAGCCTTTTGCACTCACCGTAAAAGCGCAGCTATGGGATGATAAAAGCAAAATTACCAGATATGATAACCCATTGGGCCTGTTCTCTGCCTCGTACAGACAGGGACAAACGATCGGAGAAATATGGGGGCTGGTAAACGACGGCTATTTTAAAGATGCAGATGATATAGCAGGGCTGGATGAAAGCGCCATTATACCCTGGGGCGCGCTGAATATTGTGCCCGGCTGGCCAAAATATATTGATCAGGACGGCGATCATAAGATTACCGTGGGCACCAGTGATAAAAATCCTGCGGACCTGCGCATTATTGGAAATTCAAGCCCGAGGTACCGTTATTCCTTTAACGTAGACCTGGCGTGGAATAATATTGACCTTTCCCTTTTTATACAGGGTGTGGCAAAAATGGATTATTACCCGCATCATTATCTTTTTTGGGGCCCGTACCAGCAGCCCTATGCCAATATCTATCCCTGGAACCTGGACTTTTACAGGGCAACAGCGGCTACGGATGATGAAAAGGCCGCATACTCCCAGTCCTACATCGCCGCCGGGTTGGCAAATGCGAACCTTAACTCCTATTACCCGGTTCTGCAATCCTGGCTGGCAGATAATAACTATGGGTCCGGCCTGGATATACCCCAGACCAAATACCTGCTGAACGCCGCCTATTTGAGAATTAAAAATCTTACGTTTGGCTATACCCTGCCCGGCGCTCTTACACAAAGAATAAAAGTAAGCCGGTTAAGGATCTTCTTTACAGGAGAGAACCTGTTTGAATTTTCCCAGATCAAAAAATATGTAGACCCTGAATCTATTATTGATGGTTATGGCTGGGCTTATCCTTACCAGAGAAAGTATTCAGTAGGCATTAACCTTGATCTTTAATAGCCCCGCTGTCTTATAAAAGCATTTAAATGAAATCTTCCATGTGGCCAAAATCAATAAAAAATATGCACATGAAAAAGTATTATATAGCAATCCTTATTACGCTTGCCGGCATGAGCTCCTGCAAAAAAAGTTTTCTGGACCGGTATCCGCAAACGTCCATCTCACCCCAGCTTTATTTTAATACGGAAAGCGATCTGTCGTTATACATTAACGGCCTGCTGGACCACCCCGGAACCTCCCTGTATGTAAACGGGAATGAACAGGCTACGGACGACTATGCCACCACCGGCAATGTGACCGTTAAAAATCTCCTGAGTGGGAATATAAGCCCCCAGAACGTACCCAACAACTGGAACTGGGGCAGGTTAAGAAGTATTAATTATTTTTTAGACAACTATTCCAAAGCTGCCGTTTCAGAGGATATAAAAAACCATTATGCCGGTCTGGCCCGGTATTACAGGGCAAAATTTTACCTGGACAAAGTAAAGTTTTTTTCTGATGTGCCCTGGTACAGCCATACAATTGATCCTACAGATTCATTATCCTTATACAAAGCCAGCGATCCCAGAACGCTGGTGGTGGACAGCATATTTGCTGATCTGGATTTTGCGGCCGGTAATGTTAAGGAAAAGGTTCCTGCAGGAACCCCCGGGCTTTGGGCCGTAAAAGCGATGTATGCCCGGATGGCCTTATTTGAAGGAACATACCGGAAGTATCATCCTGAGCTGAACCTGCAAGGCACTGCAGCCCGTTTTTTGCAGCTGGCAAAACAACAGGCGGGTGATATCATTGCATCCGGTCAGTTTGCTTTAACGCCCAATTATGCAGACCTGTTTAACAGCCAGGACTTGAGTCAGAATAAAGAGGTGATTTTAAATACTGCGTATGATGTGGCTAAGGAAATAGCAAGCTCCGGAAACGCAAATATACTGGACTATGAGCAATCTCCTTCCCGTGATCTGGTGCAAACCTATCTGATGAAGGACGGCACAAGGTTTACTGATGCTGCCAATTATCAGCAGAAACAATTTGTGGAGGAATTTAAAAACCGGGATCCGAGGATCTATGCTACGCTCATGTACCCCGGCTTTATTCTGCTGCCGGCCACAACGCCGTATATACAAAAGCTGAACAACAATTTTACGGGATATCATCAGTTGAAAGGATATCAGAACAGCAGTACGGATGCAACCGTTATTAACAGTACAGATGTTCCGGCAATAAGGTATGCAGAAGTGCTGTTGGTATATGCCGAGGCCAGCGCTGAACTGGGTGCAGTAACGCAGGACGACATTGATAAAACAATCGGGCTGCTACGGGCCCGTGCTGGTATGCCCCCCTTGCTCATAACCAGTGCCAATGCAAATCCCGATCCGGTCCTGGCCGCCAAATATCCTGATGTAGGCGGAGCGAATAAAGGACTGATTCTTGAGATACGGCGTGAAAAGCGCGTTGAATTTGCATTGGAGGGACAACGGTACAATGACCTGATGCGCTGGCATGCCGGAACAACAGGGTTTGCGCCTTATGCGCAGGGGCTTTATTTCCCTGGCCTGGGACAGTATGACCTTACAGGAGATGGTATTCCGGATATCATCCTGATCAGCAAAACGGCCTCAATACCGGATGAGAAAAACAAGATAAAAAATGCATTAGGCGTAACACTGATCTACTATAAAGTGGGTGTTTTCGGAGACCAGAACGTTACGGTTTTTCTTCAGAACGGAGAAGCCGGCGGACCTATTGTTACAGGGGTTACTCCCCGGGCCTTTATAGAGCCGAAGTATTATTATTTGCCCATTCCTGTTCTGGAAACAACACAAAACGGACAGTTAAAACAACCGTTTGGATGGTAGTTGTCTTTTTGAACAGTGCAGGTGCCCAATCGTCAGAAACCATATATAATGATTTTAACAGGAAGTAATGAACAGGAAAAATTTTATTAAAGGATCTGCTCTGGGCCTGGCAGGTATTGCCCTGCCAGGTTCGGGGTATTTTGAAAAAGAGCGTATCTCAAAAAAAGATTTTATAACGGTAGCACATATTACAGATGTGCATATCAGACCGGGTGACAATGCTCCCGCACGGTTTAAGGAATGCTTAAAAATGATCATCAGGAAACATCAGCCCGATTTCTTTTTAAACACCGGTGATTCTATACAGGATGCTTCGTATGATGATGTTGTCAGAGAGCAGGTCGTGAGCCAATGGCAAATATGGGATAATTGTCTGGAGGTGATAAAACAGTATGAAATGTACTCCTGCATCGGCAATCATGACCCCTGGTGGAAGGCTCCGTCAAAAGAAGATGAAATGTTTGGAAAGGAATATGTTGTAAAAAGATTGAAAATGCCCGGCCGTTATTACGGTTTTTCCCGGCAGGGCTGGCATTTTATAGTGCTGGACGGTAATAATGCCAATGTTTCACTGGACGATGAACAGTTTAACTGGCTGCAAAAGGAACTGGAGCAGTTGCCGGACCATAAGCCTGTACTCATAATGTCTCATTACCCTATACTGGGCACTACACCGGTTCTGGTGGGAGGGGGACATAGCGACTTTAAAAAGCTGAAGGATCTGTTTTATAAACACAGGGATAAGGTAAAGGTTTGTTTAAGCGGGCACAATCATTTATCAGATACCACTTTGTATAATAATGTATATTATTGTTGCAACGGGGCCATGTCCGGGTTCTGGTGGGGCCGGGGTGATCAAGAATCTGCCGGTCCGGGCTATTATCTGGAAACGCCTCCCGGCTATGCGGTCCTGAAATTATTTACCGGCGGAAGAGTAGAAAACCAATATATTCCCCATGGATTCTAATTACCAAGAACCTGACTTGCAATGCTCTTTTCTGTTGAATTGATACACAATCTTATTTTTCTTCTGTACCTTTTTGCTTCCCAAAAGGTACCTCCCCCCAAAGGCCCCCGGAATGCCTGCCTGACCGGAGGGGCAGGGGTTACGGCACGCTTCCGGGAAAGAGCTGCTATCAGCTTCTGTGCATAGTGGCAGGTCCGCCAGCTGGCGGACACTCAGCCTTAGGATTTTTATGTTTAGGCCGAAGCAGTACTCCTGCTATTGGGGCAACTTCAATCCGGAATCTCCGAAAAGCGTCATGGCCCTATTGACTTTGCCAAGCAAATAAAAAACTCGGGATGGCGATTAAAGAATTTGCCCTCAATGAACTTAAACCCTGTTTTATTTGAGGCACAGTATTCCAATCAGCATAACAGCGCTTGTCAGGGCTCCTGTCCGACGAACAGCCTGGCAATTACCAGAAAGTAATGTCAGCCCGGGTACCGCCGGAATGGTCGTACGGGCTTGACGAAAGCTGATCCCTTGATTGTCTGTATTTCGTCAGAAGCTTCCGAAGTCTCAGGATGACCATCAGGGTACCTTTTAGTTACCTCCGATCAAATAACGGATTATTTTATAATATAGCTGAAATGCATTACATCTGTTTCAGCATGGCCGCCTGATTGCTTATAAAAGTTAAGCGCATGCCTGTCAGCACTATCCGCCTGAACAAAAACTTCAGAAGCCCCCATCCTTTTACCTTCTTCAAATAACCGGTGCATTAATAAAGTACCGATACCGCTTCTTTGCAGATTTTTCTTTACAGCGATGTCATATAAATAGATATCCGGTGAAGGCCTGTAAACAGAAGGTAAAACGTATGCTGTTAACCCTCCTGCCAGGGTTTTATCCTTTAAGGCGATTATAAAAAGCTGCATGGGGTTATGTAAAAGCCCGTTAAGATAGGTGTCATCGGGCATTGTAAAAACCGGTGTTTCGAATACTTCGGCATAAAGCCGGATCAATTGTTTTAAGGTATCTGTATCCTCCTTTAATCTTTTTATTTCTATATCCATATCCTATAAAATTTCCTTGTGTCGGCATTTGTATAACCTTTCGCTGTCCTTTTGATAAAACAATAAAGAACAGGGTTAAACACCGGTGATCCTTCTTTTATACTCATCCAAAGCGGCATCCAGCCGTATTTTAGCGTCTTGAGCTCCGGGGGCATTATGTGAAGGGTGAATAAACAATTGCACGCCCCTGTCGGCCAGGATCTCGGCAACGGTGGTCACCGTCATCCACACACAGGTTACAAAAGCCATAGTAGATACAGGACCTATTTTGTCAATATGGTTTTTTACAGGCACAGAAGCGTCTTCAATAGGCGCACAGGTATCTACTACAATGTCAGCGATGTCAAAAATCGTTTTCCTGCTGGAATGACGGGTCTGTTTTCCCTTTGCGGCAGCAGCGGAGCCAAATACCACTACCTGCATGCCACGCTTTTTGGATTCCAGCGCAATATCAATATTTACATTATTGATACCGGAGTGAGAGAACAGCCACATCGTATCCCGTTTGTCAAAATTATAGCCTTTCATAATTTCAACACCATAGCCTTCCACACGCTCTAAAAAAATGAACTGGTGCACCCCCATCTGCCCTGTTATGTTTGTAAAAAAGGTAAGGGGCAGCTCCACCATGGGATGAAACCCTACAAAGCCGCCAATGCGCGGGTACATTTCTTCAATAGGTAATGTTGCATGCCCGCAGCCAAACGTATGCACCCACCGGCCACACTCAATAGAATCGGCCATTACGGTTGCCGCCTTTTTTATAAAATCCATTTGTGTTTCTTCAATTTTTGTCATAATGGACCGCACATTATTCAACCATTGTGTTGCTAACATAACTTAAGATTTGAGTTGTTTAATTATAAAAAAATAAAGGAAGATCATAAAGGCGAGCTCTGTACAGGCAATAGTCGTTAAATGCCGGATACCGTAGTACTGGATAATGATGCCTGTAATGGAGTTGATAAGAATATTGCCGGTAAGGGCAATGGTCAGTGCAATACTGAACGCTGTGCCGGATGCAGCTGCATAGCGGCTTCCCAGATAGCCCAGCATAAAAGGAAACCCGCCTGCCAGTCCTGCTCCTGTAAGAATTAGGCCGGATGCAGCGGTAAAGAAGCTGTTGCCGAATGTAAGAAACAGAAGACCTGATGCAACCAACCCGAACAGAAGGGGGAACAGGTGTACTTTTTTGGCTGTTCTGAAAAAGCTGCCCAATAGTAAACGCATCACTGCCATGCCGGTTACAAAAAGGGATAAAGCAAACAGGCTTGTTTCTTTTTCAAATTTGAACCGGGAAGAAAGATAGGAGGTGGTCCAGTTATTGATAATGGCTTCAAAACTGCTTTGGAAAAAAAGAAAGAACGATATAAGCCATAAAAAAGATTCTTTTAGCAGAAAGCTGCTTTTGGTACCGGTTCCGTTGGGTTGTTGCTTAGGCTCTGGAAAAGTAAGCAGCGCATAACAGATACCTAATAAAAAACAGGTAATTCCTGCAACCGCGCAGATGACCGTATAATTAAAATGATGTTGTAAAAGGCCAAGGATAAAAGGCATGCCCAGCGCTCCTATACCAAAGAAAACGCCCAGCAGGCTCAGATTGGCTCCCTTATTGGTATGGCTGATATCCGCTACCAGTGCATTTGTAGCGCCATTGATAGCCCCGCCTCCGGCCCCGAAGAGGAACACGCAGCTGTTTAAAACAAGCAGCGTAGGCGCAAAAGCGATCCCTTCAAGCCCTATGGCCATACAGATGCAGGCAATGCTTAGTAGAAATTTATAACCGTACCTGTCGCAAACAGGGCCAAAAATCAGTGAACCGGCCAGTACGCCAAAAGGTAAGATTGAAAATAAAGCCCCGGCCTCAAGATCATTGAGCCCGTAGGTAACTTTTAAATCCGGTACAACGGAGCCCAGCGTTATCAGGCAAACGCCAAAAAAGAGCATGCCGGCACAGGCTGCGCTGAAAAGAAGTTGCTTATTGATCATGGTTGGGGTACGGAATGGCTTTTTGTAATACCAGTGATGCCGCTCCGTATAGCCCTGCGTCAGCACCAAGGCTGCCGGGTACGAATAACACAGATGGCATGCTGACCGGCTGTGCCCATTTTGCTGCTTCTTCCCGTATGTCAGGGATCAGCTTTTGGGCAGGCCCAAAAACACCTCCACCGAAAATGATCTTTTCCGGGTCAAAAAGACTTACAAGGTTGGCAGCCGCCATTCCCCAAAACTGCACACAGTGGCGGATCACGGCTGTTGCCAGCACATCCTTCTGTTCAAATGCTTCAAAAACATGCTGTGCTTTTAAACGTTCTGCATCAATGGCTCTCAACAGTCCGTTGTAATCGTTCATCGTATCCAGGAGCTCACGGGTATAACGGGCAATGCCTTCCCCGGAGGCGGAATGCTCGAAGCAGCCATATTGTTTAAAAGGAAGCTGAAAGGGTTGGGCTAAGGCCATCCAGCCAATGGCCCCGGCAATATCATGCTGGCCTCTTACAACAGCTCCTCCGGATAAGATACCGGCACCGATACCGGTGCCTACAGATAAATAAATGGCATTGTTGCATCCCTTTGCTGTTCCTTTCCAGGCTTCTCCCAGAATATAACAGGCGCGATCACTGTCAATGACAATGGGCATAGCCCCACAGGCTTCTGAAAGCCGCTTTCCAAGTGGGTAATTCTCCCAGCCCTTGATGTTCGGGCACCACACATTACCTGTTTTTGCATAATAAATGCCCGGCACGCAAATGCCGGCACCGGTAATGGCTGTTTCCGGAAACCTGTTCTTTAATGCTGTGATCCGGTCGGCGATCAGTGCTCCTGTTGCTTCGCCCTGCAAAAGCGTTAAAGGCACACGCTCTTTGTAAAGCAGGCTGCCTTCTTCAGTAAATAAAGCAACCGCTAATTTGGTGCCGCCTAAATCCAATCCGATTACTGCCATAAATGGAGTTATTTAAGAAGTGCGGTTTTAAGCCGATTTTATTTGTCTAATTTAATATATTCGCATAAAAACGCAAACAAAAAATAAAAAAATTTTTTCTGAAATTTTTTGCAGGGCATAGGCTGCTCTTCCAGATCCCTGAACAGGATCATTGCCGGGGCCTGCCGTTGTTTTTCCCTGAACGGGTAACTCCTGTTGTGTAATAATACTGCATAAACCTGCTGACAAAATTTTCACGCAGGTATGCGCTTCCTGTTGGGAGAATTAATTAGCTTTGAGCACGGTTGTTTACTATGCACCGGTTGCAGACAATCAAAACAAAAGCTTTTTTAAATGACAGATATGGAACAACCCAGCGGCGGTATGTTTAAAAATGAACGTCAGGCGTATATTTTAAGGCAGATCAACCTGCATAATAAAGTGCTGTCCTCTTCGCTGAGCGAGGAGCTGAATGTTTCTGAAGATACCATCCGCAGGGATCTTGCCGAACTGGCAGAAGCCGGTGACATTATAAAAGTGCATGGAGGGGCGCTTTCCAAGTCGTACCACTACCCGGTGCAGCAAACAAAGGTCTATGCGCAGGAAGAGAAAAAGATCATCGCAAAAAAAACGGTCGAATTAATAAAACCGGGCATGACGATCCTGATTGAGGCGGGCACTACGATGCTGGAGCTGGTGCGCCTGCTCCCGGAAAAGCTGGAAGCTACTTTCTTTACAGTAAGCCCTTTAATGGCACTGCACCTGGCAGAATATTCATTGCTGAAAGTGATCCTGATTGGTGGCCAGATGGATATGTCTTCCCAGATCACCCTTGGCGAAAAGCCTGTTTATGAGCTGAACCAGATAAAGGCAGACCTGTGCATTTTTGGAGTCAATGCTTTAAATGCCAAAACCGGTCTTACGGAAAGGGAATGGAACGTGGCCCAGGTAAAGAAGGCAATGATCGCGTGCTGCGACAGGCTGGCCGTGATCACTATTTCAGAAAAGCTGAACTCTACATTCAATATGAAGATCTGCAGCCCGCAGCAGATCGATTACCTGATCACCGAGTTAAAACCTTCCGATAAAAAGCTGATCCCCTATAAAAAGAATATGATCGTGTTATAAGTGATCTTTTGCCCAGAAAATGATGAGTTCATTTTCATCGGAGTTCCAGGCTTTTTTATAAAGATCACGTACTACATCCAGCCATTTTATTTTCCGGTTGCCGGCATCGCCTACAGCTTCTGTGCCCCCGTTAGCAATATAATCTTCGCGCCGGGTGCTTGCAATACGGGCATATTGCCCCGTTTGCGGTTTCAGGTCATCATTGGTTAACCGCAGGTAAAATGCCAGTTGCTCCGGTGTACAGGTCTTGTCTTTTGGGAACATCGTACTGTCTTTTACATACACCGTAACTCCATCCTTGAAAACATAAGGCTCCTGGAAGTCATTTGTATACTGATCTTCATAAACCACGCCTTTTACCGGAAACTGGGCATTGGATTGCCTGTTGATCCACGCAAGCAGGGAATCTGTATAGCGGCCGGCCACTGACCCTTTGGCGATCCAGCAGGCCGTGGCGATCCACAGCGCCAGCTTTTGAGGAGAAGGATTCAGCAAATAGACCATCCCTGTCTTGGGCTGACCGGTATACAGGTCATTGCCTGTTTTATATTGATACAGCTTTACCGGAAAACCCTCCCAGCCGGGTAAGGTATCCGTTGTTGCTATCAGCTTCTGCGCCATGTATGCCTTATCCAGAACAGCTTTGCAATGACTGACCAATACGGGAAAGCTGTCTTTAAGATAAGCCGCCGGCAGCTTTACCTGCCCGCTGGCGGCCATCATTAAAAAACCGGTTGCTATAAAAAGGAATATTTTTTTCATCCGTCTGTTTTTATATGACCATGAGGTACTAATTGCTAAAAGCTGATAACTATTTCTCAACGCTCATTGCTCCTTCAACAGCTGATCGATCCGCAGGAACCGGTAGCCTTTTTCTCTGAGTGCGTCAATGAGTTGGGGCAGGCGGTCATAGAATTTATCCGTACGGTCCGGGTCAGTACCAATATGCAGCAGCAGTATAAAACCGTTTAACCCGGAAGGGCTTTTTTTTTCATAATGAAGGATGCTGTTATAAATGGTGTCACCGGGCACATATTTTTCTCCCATTTTGGGAAAAGTATAATCTGCATTGCTCCGCGTACCCGGTGTAAAGTTGACCAGCTGTAAACCAAAGTCTTTTGTCCATGCGGCAATCGAATCATTGTACCATTCATAGGCCGGTAAAAAATAAGGAGCCTCCTTGGGGGTAATGTTCCATTGTTTCAGTTCCTGGTAAGCTGCTGTTAAATCGTTCAAAAACTGCCTGCGCGAGATCAGCAGGCTGTCCCGGTTGGTCCAGTCGCAATACAAGGGATGCCGGTCTGAATGCGAGCCCAGGTAGTTACTGTCCTTTTGCAGCAGTTGTATGCCTTTTTTAAAAGAAGGGTTCCGGTAAAAATTACCGGTGAGGAAAAAAGAGGCATGGATCTTTCTTGTTTGCAGGGTTCGGGCAATGGAGTAAATGCCGTCTCCAAATTCATCCCCGGTAAAAACCAGCGCAATATTTTTTTTAGTCGTGTCTCCTCTTATGATCCCTCCATAAGCCGTAACGGTATTATTCCCTGAAAGGTTACGGGCTTCCGCTTCCTTTGCGGCCATCAGGTACACCAGCGAGGCGGTTCCGTCTGTTGTAGGCTCATTGGTGCTGTAATCGCCGGAATCATCATGATACACCACATAATCCGATTGAAAAGCGGCATAGGGATCCTCATGCATCAATTTTAATCCCCTGAGGTTTTTGAAGATGCTGCCGTATACAGGACCGTCGACCATGCCCCCATCAAGGGGATAATGCTTCAGCTGGGAAAATGAGGAGTGCGGATCGGCGGGCGTATCACCACCTGCCGGTAATCCATACACCATGCCCGTTCCCCATGGGTTGCATCCAAAGAGCCAGTCAAAGCAGGCCTGGGCCAGCTCATCAAACCGGTTATCTCCGCTCAGTTGCCTATACAGGTAACATTGTATGGCAAAAGACGTGTTGAGGTTGTTGGAGCACCAGATAAAGGGAACACCCCGGTAAAAAGCGTTTTTCCTGGCTTTGTTCCATACCCGCTCAATGCCTTCTTTGTAATAGCTGGTTATCGTTTTGTTTTCCGGTGCCGCTGCTTCTTTGGCCAGCTCATAATGTCCGAAATTGTGGAAAGGGTACCATTGGTAATGACGGGCGGTATCCTGCCCCATCCAGGGCGTTACTTTTTCCTCTTTGCTATACCGGATCGATTGTGTATAATAGCTTTTTTCTCCGGTGAGGCTGTAAAGCTCTGCGGCAGCCAGCTCCATATCGTCTGTCCAGTTATCCTCCTCATAGAAATAAGGTTCCCGGTTGGGCGCTGTCTGGCAGGCACCGGGTTTTGCAAGCCCCATTTCATAAGCAGACAGGGACCGCTCTTTAAACAGGGAAGCCAGGGAAGGATTGTTTTGATAAATGATGGCGGCCAAAGCAAAGACGCTGCTGAACTTACCGGCGGTAGAAGCAACGCCGGTTGTCCGGTTTTTGTATTTTCCCAAACCCTGGGGTTTTCCGGTGGCAAAGTAAACAGGCCGCCCCAGCCCGGGGCCCACGCCATAGTCCACAGAATCTTCATCAGGCAGGCGGAAACCATGATGGTCGCGGTCATCCGCCAGTTGATTAAACATCCAGTCTTTACGGGGATGCATTTTCAGCAGCCAGTCAAGCCCCCATTTGGCTTCGTCTAATACATCTGCCATGCCGTTGCTGCCTTCCAGTCCGTTTGCCTGGTAATGATCCGTAAAGATCCCGGGAAAATCCCTGTAGGCGGACAGCAGGTGAAAAGTAGCATTTGCAGAAGTGGTCACATACTGCAGGTAATCTGTTGCATCATGCCAGCCGCCCCATACATTAATGCGGGTGGTATCCGGCATCGGGCCATACATGGTATAACCATCGTGCGTGTGACAACTGTCTTTTAAAAAGGGATTGAATCCGCTCCGCTGCTGTCTTAAGTAGCGCAGCCCGAAATCGGCGATCCCTGCATATACATCATCGCCAATGGTAAAGACAGGCGACCGGGCATTTCCGCAGGTAAGATAATAGGTGCCGGGTGTATGGAATGCGGAAAAATTCAACCGCAGGGTTTGGGAAAAAGGGCCGTAAGCACCAAAAGGCGCGCCTGTAACACCCGAAAAAATCACCGAACCGGTTTGTGTACTGACCAATTGAAAGTTTTTGGGTATAGCATTGTTCTTTGAGGCCCACACTGCAACCTTGATACCTTTGGGAATATATCCCAGCTGATTGATGCGGATCCACTCATCGGCGGCAAATGTTTTTATTGCCATGCCGGGAAATAATAAAATAAAAAGAAAAAATGATCTCCAAAAATACATAATGGCTGTTCCTGTTTTTTAGTAAATGAGTTATTGTGCGTCCCACCATACGCGTCCCAGTAAATTGTCGCCCCCGGGAACGGCATCGGAAGCCGCCTGATAATTGGATGGGTTCACATTGGATTCTGCCAGGGGATAAGGGAACCGCCTCGGTATCTGTCCGTTTGTTGCGTTATTGGGCGCATTTACCGGTGTTAATTGCGGGTAGCCGCTTCTTCTCCAGTTTGACCATGATTCATAAAAATCCAGCATAGTGTTGGTTAATGCCCAGTATTGCGTATTGATCATCTGCAGTCCCTGGCCGGCATTATACGGATGCGCCGCCAGGTAAGTGCCGGCATCGGAAACGCTGATCGTTAATTTTGGATCATATTGCGCCAGATAGGTCATGGCCGCGGTAACCCCGTTATTGTAATGGGTTGCGGCACTGCCTCCAATGCCAAAACGTTGTGCTGCTTCTGCCCAAAGCAGTTCCGCTTCAGGATAAATTAAAAGGAAGGTAGGGCCGTTATTTTTGATCATGCCCGGATGTGGGGAAGAATAATCCGGCATACCCGTATAAGAAGGGTCTGTGGAAATATCTCTTCCGGCAATACCGCTCAGGTCTTTTCCGTTGGGCATTCCTTTTTGTTTGGAAGGGTCTGCGCTATAGCCGGGATTTTGTGTGGTACTGTTTGCGTCCGTATATAACCGGATCACGGCTATTTTACCAAGGCGCGGATCATTGTTGGATTTCAGGAAATTGATGAAGGTGTTGGACCATTTTACATAATAGGGCTCCTGGCCGCCATCGCCCAGCAGCACCAGGCTGTTGCGGTTAATGGTAGACAAACCACCGGTTTCATCCCCGTTGATGAATGCATTATCTGTATTATCGGTCATTGTTTTTCCCACAACTTTCTGTACCCAGGTTTTTGCGGTTGCAGGGTCTGCTTTTGTAAGCCGCATTGCCATCCTCAAAATAAGGGTATTGCCAAACCGTTTCCATTTTTCAATATCGCCATTGTAAATAACATCGCCGGAAGGCTTGTCTGCCGATGAATCCAGCGCAGCAACAGCATCACTTACTTCCTGCAGCATACCCTTGTAAATATCCTGCTGTTTGTCGTATTTCGGAAAATAATTTTTATCATAATAACCCAAACCGGCTTCTGAATAGGGGCAATCGCCGTAAAGATCCGTAATGCGCTCAACAATCAAGGAGCGCATAATGTGCGCAATCTGGTAAAGATTTTTGTATTGGGGCTTGTCTTTTGTTGTTTGCAGAATATCCGCAATAGGTTTTAATTGTTCGGAATATGCGCCATCGCCGCTGAACCCCCAGTAGGCAGCCGTATATCCTTCGTTCAGCGTATACTTATCTCCGCCCCAGTAGGACAGCACGGTTGCAAAGCCCTGTATCATGCCGGAACAGTAAATAAGATTGGCGCGCCAGGTGTCATAGGCAAAGTCGTAGCTGCCGGTATAAGCTACCTGAGCGGTCGTAAGCAGGTAGTTTGGGTCAAAATTCTGCTCATTGTAAGTAGCCGGGTTAGTATTGATCCTGTCGAAATTTTTTGTGCAGGCGGCCTGTAAAAAAAGCACGGAAGCAGAAATAATATATAAAGCTGATTTTTTCATTGCTGTAATTTTTTGGAACGCGTTTAAAATTTTAAATTCAGGTTGGCGCCAAATGTGCGCGTGGAGGGCACACCGCCCAGCTCAAGCCCATACGCGGTAGGAGAAAAGCTCGATTCGGGGTCCACATTTTCTGTTTTGCGCATCAGGTAAAACAGATTTCGGCCCACAATGCTGAGAGAAGCGCCTTTAATGCCCTTTCCAAACAGTCCGGAGGGGAACGTGTATTCCAGCACCACCGATCTGAATTTTATAAAACCGGCATCTTCTACAAATAATTTTGAAACATTGGATGCCAGAGTACTGTAATAGGTAGCGGCATCCAGGTTATTGCCAAAAGTGCCTTCGCGGTTTACCAGCGTTGCCTTGGACAAGCCAAATGTATATCCGCGGTAATCGGTTCCTGAAAACAGTTTGCCGCCAAACTTCCCGTCAATAAGAAAGGACAGGTGAAAATGTTTATAGTAAAGATCATTGCTGAAACCGGCCATCCATTTGGCATAGGCAGATCCATAAGGCTTCAGCAACCCTCTGGCCGGTACGCCGCTGGCGGTCTTTATAATATTGCCGGCATCGTCATATTTGTAATCATATGCCATGATCTGGTTGGCGGGTAACCCAACGATCTGCTGAATGAATCCAACAGCAGTGCTGGAGGTACCAACGGCCAGTGAAGACTGATTGTTAGCCAGGGCAAGCACCTTGTTATTATTTACGGAACCGTTCAGGGCTGTTTTCCAGGTAAAACTGCTCCCCTTTACCGGCGTACCGGATAATAGAAGTTCCCAGCCTTTGTTTTGCAACTGGCCGATATTTAAAACAGCGCCTCCATAACCGGAAGCAATGGAAGCCGGTGCGCTCAGGATTTCATTGGATGATTTTTTGTTGTACCAACTCAGATCCAGGTTCAGACGGTTGTGAAAAAATCCAAGCTCGGTTCCGATCTCCAGTTCCTTTGCCAGTGAAGGTTTTAAGGAAGAGTTGGGAATGTCTGAGTTATTGATGAGGCCCTGCGGCAGCCCGTTAAAGGTGGTGCCGGCAAAGATGTAGCTGAGCTGCGTCTGGTAAGGAGCGGTAGCCTGTCCTACTTCTGCATAGCCAGCCCTTAGTTTTCCGTAGCTGAACCATTCGTTGGGCTTCAGCAGCTCGGAAAATATAAAAGAGCCGCTTACAGAAGGGTAAAAAACGCCGACTTTATTATTGGTTCCCGGTGTAGCCAGTGTAGAGAACCAGTCGTTTCTTCCGGAACCGGTCAGGTACAGGTAATTTTTATAGGCAAGATCCAGGGTGCCGTACACGCTTTGCACTTCCTGGTCAGAGGGAAGGTAATAGACCGTTTTTACAGATGTGTTCAGGATATTATATACAAAGGGAATCTGGAACGTTTCCCCATGATTTTCATATTCGGCCGATTTTGTACGGCGGTAGCTGGCGCCCAGGTTAGGCGTTATGGTCAGGTCGGGGGAGAGCTTAAAATCTTTTCCGGCAAGAAGATCTGCGTTCAGATCCTTGTAGCTGGTGTTATATTCAGACATAGAGCCTTTGGGCCTGTAAGCTGTGCCTGTGGGAACAACGGATAAATAATGGTCGTTATAATTATCTATGCCTGCGCGGCCCTGTAGGAAAACCCCGTTATCAAACGTATAACGAAGCCGTACGGAGGAAATGAACCGGTTGCGCTCTGTATTGTTAATAAACTTTTCGGCGGCAAACCAGGGGTTGGTGGCGTTTACAGACGGGGAATAAGCCAGTTCGGACCCATCAGGATTGGTGGCTTTTTCAAGCGTCCGCACATCTACGCTGGTGGGTAAAAACATGACATTATAATTGGAGTTCCCGGACGGATCACTGAGCAGGGGCCGGTTCTTTGCCTGCTCAAGGATGTAATTGGCATGCACATCTGCAAGAAATCTTGGCGTCAGATTATAATTGGCAGACAGGTCAAATGTCTGGCGGTTGATACCGCTGTTGGGAACAATAGACCGGCTGGTAAGATCACTGGCCGAAAAACGTATAGCGCCTCCCTCAAAAGTCCGGTTCAATGCAAGGGTATTGGTAAAAGTGCCCCCGGTCCTGTAAAAGTTCTGGAGATTGTTCTTCTGGGCTACATAAGGCCGTACACCACCATCAAACTGCACAACAGGGCTGCCATCCAGCTTGCCGCCCCAGCTGGACTGACCAGACTGGAAGGCTACCAGTTGTGAAGTGGGCTTCAGGTTATTGGCGCCCTGCCCGTAAACATATTGCCAGTCTGTCAAGTCCACCACCTTTTCTGCCACGTAATTGGAGTTCAGCTCTATGCTGTTCGATTTGGCTGTTTTGGTAGTGATTAAAATAACGCCTGCCTTTGCGCGGTAGCCATATAAGGCGGAGGCTGCGGCACCCTTTAGCACAGAGATCGTTTCAATATCATCCGGATTAATATTGCTCATGGCATCGCCCAGATCCGGAACGTTGGAGTACTGGCTTCCGTCTGAAGAATTAGGCTGACTTTCAACCGGAATGCCATTAATAACATACAGGGGCTGATTGGTTTGGGTAAGGCTGGAAATACCCCGGATAATGACATTGGATGAAGCGCCCGGACCACCCGCTATACCGCTTACATTTACCCCGGCTACCTTTCCTTCCAGCGAGTTGAGCACATTTACTTCCCGCGCCTGTGTAAGGTCTTTTCCGTTCACTTCACTGACCGCATATCCGAGAGAAGCCTTTTGCCGCTTTACCCCCAGGGCGGTTACCACTACTTCGTTCATTTCACTGGTGGTCTTCTCCAGGTAAATGGTAAGAAAGGAATCGGTGGCTGCAGTTTCCTTTTGACTATATCCCACGTAAGAAACAACCAGCAAAGGAGCCGCAACCGCCGTTTTGATAGAGAACGAGCCGTCCTTTTTAGTTGTAACACCCTGTTCCGTGCCTTTAATAGTTACAGATACACCACTCAGGGGGCTACTGTCTGCAGCATCCAGCACTTTGCCGGTAAATACTCTATGCTGGGCATAAAGCGGGTGAGCCATACAGAAGCCGATAACAGCAAGTGTTATGTTGCGGAAATGTTTCAGAAGCATATTATTAATATTATAATAAAAAAAAAGGCATCATACTGCCCGGTGTATTACCAGGCTCATTCAATCATTTCATCATCATTTTACAAACGGAGAAGCACAATCACACGGCGCCCGAACTTTCTCTTTTTGTAATCCTGCTTACACTGGCTGCTGTTTTGTAGCAGAAAGTTATAATAAAAATGCATAAAAACGCAACAAAAATTTTCTATTTTTTTTGAAAAGTAAAAAAATACCAATATTTAAAGGTATTTCAGAAAAGTGTCAGATGATCGAAATGTTGATATTATTTGCCTATTTTATATTTTTTATCATATAAAACGCATAAAAACGCTATTTTCTATAAACCGGGTTTTGGATCGTTCCGGGTTGTTTAAGAGGCTTTGGACTGTTGTTGAAAAGGCGGAAATCGTATCAGGTTCAGCAGGGGTTTACAAAAATAAAACGGTCTGTTCCTTCTGTGCATTGTCATCATCTGAACCATCAGAAACTTTGGGTAAAGCTTTTCAGTTCTCTTTGTGTATTTTTATGCTGTAAAATTTTATTTCGGTTGATACAATAAAAGGCCCTGTTCCCTCAATCTGTAAAAATGAAAAGAAAAAGATTTATTCAGCAAACTGCCATGGGCGCCCTGGCGTTTACCATTGTGCCCCGTTCTGTTCTGGGTGGCAAGGGGCACCTGGCCCCAAGTGATCGTGTCCAGCTCGGTTATATTGGTTTGGGAAAACAATCCCATCATCTTGTTAATGCTATTAACGGTCCTAAGGAAACATTAGTGCTTGCCGCCTGCGATGTGGATGCAAAAAAGCTGGATTACTTTACCGGCCTTGCCCAAAAGGCAAATGAAAAAAAAGTAAAAACGGAAATAAAAGGCTACAAACATTACCGGGAACTGCTGGAACGGAAAGATATTGATGCCGTGGTTATTGCTACTCCGGATCACTGGCATGCGCAGATAGCTATTGATGCTGCAAAAGCCGGTAAGGATATTTATTGCGAAAAACCATTGGCGTTGACCATTGCCGAAGGCCGTGCTATGGTAAATGCCACGCGTAAGTACAAACGTGTTTTCCAGACCGGGAGCATGCAGCGCTCTTCCTATAATTTCCGGCAGGCGGCTGAACTGGTAACAAATGGATATATCGGTAAGATCACAGAGATCAATGTTTCCGTTGGTGAGCCGGTAAAGCAATGTGACCTGCCTACAGAGCCTACCCCGGATTATATTGACTGGGATCTTTGGATCGGGCCTTCCTTTTACAGGGGATATAACGCTATACTGGCACCGCCTGTTGATGCAAAAGAATGGGCCTGGTGGCGCGGTTATGCGGGATTTGGCGGCGGGTATATTACCGACTGGGGTGCCCATATGTTTGATATTGTGCAATGGGCGCTGGGCATGGACAATTCCGGCCCCGTAACATTTATTCCGCCTGAAGGGCCCGGTGCAAAAGAAGGACTGTCCTTTATGTATGCCAACGGCATTAAGGTAAATCATAAGAACTGGGGTGAGGGCAACTCCATTCAGTTTATTGGCGATAAAGGGAAAATAGAAGTAAGCCGCAGCTTTTTAAGGACACAACCCGAAAACCTGGCGCAACTGAAATTTAAAACAAGCGACAGGCGGTTATACTTCAGTGATAACCATTACCAGGATTGGGTGGACGCTATAAAAAAACGTTCCAGGCCGATTTGTGATGTGGAAACCGGGCACCGCACCGCTACTGTTTGCAACGCGGTGAACATTGCTTACGAGCTGCAAAAGAAGCTGAAATGGGATCCTGTTAAAGAAGCTTTTGACAATGAATCTGCCAACCAGATGCGCAGCCGGCCCTATCGTGGTGAATGGGATTTCAGGAAGTTCTGAAACCCGTGAGCATTCATTTTATCCTGCAAAATATGACGTATAAAAAAGAAGCAATAGGCGTTCAGCTCTGGTCCGTAAAGAATGACCTGGCAACCGATTTTGAAGGTACATTGCAGGCCCTCGCCTGTAAAGGCTTTAGCTATGCGGAAGCTGCCGGTTATAGCCCGGAGGCCCGTACGGTGCTGGGTGTAAAGCCCGGGCTCCTGAAGAGGAGAGCCGATGCGCTTGGCTTGGACCTCATCAGTTTACATGCTAACGCTGCTTCTGATACTATTGAGCTATTACTGGAAGACGGTGCCGCTCTCCGGATAAAATACATCATCTGCTCTATGTTCCCCGACGAACGGCGAACGGTAGATTCCTATAAAGAAATAGCGGAAACATATAATAAACTGGGCCGTATTGCAAAAAAAGCGGGGATACAGTTAGGATACCATAATCACCATTTTGAATTTGAGGCAGTCAACGGCACCTTGCCTTTTGATACATTGTTAAGCCATACAGACCCGGAGCTGGTCGTTTTTGAACTGGATCTGGGATGGGTCGTGCAGGCCGGTCATGATCCGGATGCCTTTATCCAAAGATACCCGGGACGTTTTCCTTTATGGCATTTAAGAGATGTGGATGCCGGCGGACAACCTGTAAATGCCGGTGACGGGATAGTAGACTTTCCTGCTGTGTTCCGGCAAAAAGAACAGGCCGGGATGCTGTACAGCATTATAGAAACGCCTTCTGCAGCCCAAAATGGTTTGGAGCGGGTAGCTGCCAGCTATAATTATTTTGAAAAAAAGCGCCTCTGTGTGTAAGCAACACTATAACAGGTGGCGGAAGGTAATGGGATTGTAAAGGAGCTGACTTTAACAGCTTAAATCAAACAAAAATGAAAATAGTAAAACAGATCGTCTTCACCCTTTTTGCATTAATGTTTATTAATGCCGGGCTTAATAAGTTCTTTATGTATATGCCTGCGCAGCAGATGACGCCGGAACAGATGGAAATAGCCGGCGCCATTTTAAAGTTGAAATGGCTGTTTCCGCTTTTAGGCATCATGGAAACAACAGGAGGCCTGCTGGTTATTTTTCCCAAAACAAGAGCTTTAGGTGCTCTTGTGATTTTTCCTGTTATGGTGGGCATTGTTTTGCATCACACGACCCTGGATCCCTCAATACCCGGGTTGCCGATAGCAATCGTATTGCTGATCATAAATAGCTGGATGCTTGTTGATAATTATAAAAAGTACCGGCCCATAATTGCCTGACCGGATCTTTGGCCAACTGTCAATAGTTATTACCTTTACAAAAATGCTGGATTATACAGCAGTAGTAACTATGTAATTCATGGCCACCGTAAAATTATCATTAAATACCGAGCAGATCACCGAGGAGTTTTTTGAAGATACAAAGCTCCTGGGCATAGTAACCACGGTAAAGGATTATAAATTTTGCTGGAACCTGAATAACCTGCTGGAACTGGATTTCAGGATCAATCATGATATTGAGATAAAGCTGAAAAGAAAACGGAGATTATATTTTTTCTCCGTTTATGAATACCGGGACCCGAACAGCTCCCTTTGCCATTATTTATACAATAATTTGCATGACGGGGAGTTCCTGCTGCCGGAATTCAAGCACCTGGATTTTTTATGGCTGATGAAAAATGATACGGTAACGGATGAATACCTGGAACAGGTAAAAGCCTGGCTCCGGGAAATTCCGGGGGTGCAACTGATCACAGAGCTCACTAATGAAAAAATAAAGAACAAGGATTACCTCATTTTTTAAAACGGTTTGTTATGTGGGAAGAAAAAAACAATACATTATACCGGAAATTTGAATTCAAAGATTTTAATGAAGCCTTTGGTTTTATGACGCGTGTGGCCCTGATCGCTGAAAAGATGGATCATCACCCTACGTGGACAAATACCTATAATAAGGTAGAGATCTGGCTAAATACTCATGATGCGGGGGATATTGTTACAGAAAAAGACAAAAAAATGGCAAACAGCATCAATAATTGCCTTTAATTTGTAAGTAACTCTGCATTTTAAATAATTATATTTTATGGGAAAAGGGTTCTTATTGCTTGCTGCTGTGATGATCACCGCTTCTGTATATGCACAGCCGCCGGCCGGTGAAGCAAAAAAGGGAGATACATATGGCGAAAAAATTAGTGCCCGGGGCGCCATCTCGGTAATGGAACTGGTAGATAAAATGCATCAGACTGATACTTTGCAGACCAGGGTAACAGGCAAAGTGCTGGATGTATGTCCCAAAAAAGGCTGCTGGCTGACGTTAGAACTGCCGGACAAATCAGGGATGTTTGTAAAATCCCGGAATTATAACATCTTCGTGCCTGTTGCCTTAAAAGGAAAAACAGTTGTTTTAGAAGGCGTTGCGTTTAACAAAACCACTTCCGTTAGTGAATTAAAGCATTACGCAGAGGACGCAAAAAAAACCCAGGCTGAAATTGACGCCATTACAGAGCCTCAGAAAGAGATCCGGTTCCAGCCCACAGGGGTATTGGTGCTGTAAAGGCAAATGCCCCCTGATCCCTGGTTTAAAAGCACCTGGATTTTTTCTGCATCAGCACTGTAAATGCCGGAGATGCAGATACGAATGAGCCCTTTCAAACGCCGGGTTCCGGCAACAGACAGGAACAGATTTCAGCCGGCGGATAAAAATCAATATCCCGTTTATTTTTTTGTTCTGAATGCGCTAATACACTACTTTTGCAGCCTGAAAACGGGCGTTAGGCCAAAATTCAAAGAATTAAATTATAAAATCTCATTATTTATGCCGGAAATAAAACCAGACGAAATAAGCGCCATTCTTAGGGAGCAGTTGAGCAATTTTAATGCTCAGGCCGATTTGGAGGAAGTGGGTACCGTACTACAGGTGGGTGATGGTATCGCCCGTGTATACGGACTTGGAAATGTAAGATATGGCGAATTGGTTGAGTTTGAAGACGGCGTTCGTGCCATAGCCCTTAACCTGGAAGAAGATAATGTGGGCGTGGTACTGATGGGTGAAGGAAAAGATATTAAAGAAGGCTCAAAGGTGCGCCGCACCAAGCAGATCGCTTCCATTAAAGTGGGTGAAGGTATGACCGGCCGTGTGGTAAACACCCTGGGGCAACCTATTGATGGCAAAGGACCTATTACCGGAGAGCTTTATGAAATGCCTCTGGAGCGGAAAGCACCGGGAGTAATTTTCCGTGAACCGGTAAAAGAACCGCTGCAAACCGGTATTAAAGCGATTGATGCCATGATCCCGATCGGCCGCGGCCAGCGGGAACTGATCATTGGCGACCGCCAGACCGGTAAAACAGCCATTGCCATTGATACCATTATTAACCAGAAAGAATTTTTTAAAGCCGGTCAGCCGGTTTATTGTATCTATGTCGCCATTGGGCAAAAAGCCTCTACCATTGCAGGAGTGATGAAAACCCTGGAAGACAATGGCGCAATGGATTATACCACCATTGTTGCAGCTTCTGCTTCTGATCCGGCTCCTTTGCAGTTCTACGCTCCGTTTGCGGGTGCTGCTATTGGCGAGTATTTCCGTGATACAGGCCGTCCTGCACTGATCATTTATGATGACCTTTCAAAGCAGGCCGTAGCGTATCGTGAAGTTTCGCTGCTGTTACGCCGTCCCCCGGGCCGCGAAGCGTATCCGGGTGATGTGTTCTACCTGCACAGCCGTTTGCTGGAAAGAGCCGCCAAAGTGATCAGCAATGATGAGATTGTTAAGAATATGAATGATCTTCCGGATTCCATTAAACACCTTGTAAAAGGTGGCGGTTCCTTAACAGCTTTACCCATTATTGAAACCCAGGCCGGTGACGTATCAGCATATATCCCCACCAATGTAATCTCTATCACAGACGGACAGATCTTCCTGGAATCATCCTTATTCCTTTCCGGCATCCGCCCCGCTATTAACGTAGGTATTTCCGTAAGCCGTGTAGGAGGTAATGCACAGATCAAATCCATGAAGAAAGTGGCCGGTACCTTAAAGCTGGACCAGGCGCTTTACCGTGAGCTGGAAGCTTTTTCCAAGTTTGGCGGAGACCTTGATGCTGCAACCAAGAACGTAATTGACAAAGGGGCGCGTAACGTGGAGATCCTGAAACAGGCACAATACTCTCCTTATCCCGTAGAAAAACAGGTTGCCATTATTTACCTGGGCACCAACGGGCTGATCAAAGACGTTCCTGTAAATAAGGTAAAGGAGTTTGAAGAGCATTTCCTGCTGGAAATGGAAAATAAATACCCCGATGTTCTGGCTGAATTCAAAAAAGGGAACCTCCCCGAAGAAGGGCTGAAAAAAATGGTGGAACTGTCCAACAGCATCATCCCTCAGTACAAGAAATAATAACATTATCCTTTGGATATATGATCTTAAGCTGCCTCCGGGCAGCTTTTTATTTGCCGGTAGCCGTTGTAGTGCGGAACTAACTCTACTATTGGATCAATATTAGAAACGGAAGAAACGATATCAAAAGTCATCGTTTCGGGCGAATCCTGCAATAGCAGGAAGAACCGGCAAATTCCATTAAAATTTTCCAAAGCTGCAGGGCGATATGATGACTTCTGTCTTTTGGGGCAGCCTCATTCCCCTGCTGTAATGGCCTGCGCCGCAATAAATGTATGTTTTTACAGAGCTTGGTTTTTTCATATTGCAAAAAATCCTTAATTTTAGGTAACATTTTGGAAATGAACAGGAAGGGCCCTCTTACATGTTTGCTGGTTGATGATAACAAAGTGGCACGCGTCACGTTAAGAAAAATCCTTCAGAATATTAATGCCGTAACTGTTGTTGGTGAGTGCGGGAATGCACTGGAAGCAAAAGCGTTCCTGGATGAGAACCCGGTGGATGTTTTATTTTTAGATGTAGAAATGCCGGAAATGAGCGGGCTGGAACTGTTGCGTTTACTCACCAACAGGCCGCATACTATTCTGACTACGGCAAAAGAGAATTATGCCGTTGAAGCATTTGAATTAAACGTGGTAGACTACCTGGTAAAGCCGTTTACGCTGACAAGGGTAATAACGGCACTGGACAAAGCGCAGGAACTGATCCGTTTCAAGCAATCTCCGCAAACCAATACGGTCACTCCAAAGCAGCTCTTTATAAAGGAAAACAAGGTAATCCGGAAAGTGAACCTGGACGATATTTTATGGATGGAGGCAAAGGGCGATTATGTGCAGTTTAAATTACCGGATAGGTCCTATATGGTACACGGCAGCCTGAAAGCAATTGAAGATAAATTTTCTTCAGATCAGTTCATAAGGGTACACCGGAGCTATATAATAGCCATAGATAAAGTGGAGTATATTGAAGACCGGCTGGTATATATAAAAAATCAACCAATACCTGTTTCAGAAAGTTATAAAGACGCACTGCTGGCAAAGCTGCATCTTTTGTAAGCGGAAAGCCAAAAAAATGAGGAGGGAACGCATCCTTCCTGTACATTGAACCCTCTTTAATTAATATAAAGCAACTAAAATGCTAGCTATAATGACAGAATCCTTTCTCAATAATTCAGAGTCCTCTTATAACAATCTCAACTACCTGAAAGACCTGTTGGGGGCGGATAAAGATGCAATAAGTGATATCCTGGCAGAAATAAAAAGCCAGTGGGCAGATGATTGCCGTGAACTTAAAGAGGCCGTGCATGTAAAAAATGTGGATGAAATAAAACGATTGCTTCACCGGATTAAATCAACATTCTCGCCCCTGGGGCCGGGCCATATTTTATACAAAACCGTTATTGACAAAGAAGAGGCGCTTTTTGCAAATGAGGCACCGGTGCCCGTTGATGAGGCTTACTGGCATCCCTGGATCGGCTTCATGGAAACTGGAGTGCATCAGTTAGCAACTGATGAGGATAGCAATGCTGCAACGGCTTAATCGGCCTGAACAATGCGTTGAATATCCCTGTCCGGCTTTAAAAAATTCATTTGCTGAACAATTTTTCTTGCCCTTGAAGCAACATAGGGCGACATAGGTCTGACACTCAGCTTTAAAGGGTTGGGCAGGATGGCTGCAATAGCCGCGGCTTCATACTGGGTAAGATTTTTTGCGGGTTTATTGAAATAGGTTTGGGCAGCCTGCTCAATTCCAAAAATACCGTTGCCCGTTTCCGCTACATTTAAATATACTTCAAGAATCCTTTTTTTACCCCATATTCTTTCGATCATAAAGGTAAAATAAGTTTCCAGTCCTTTACGGAACCAGCTTCGGCCCTGCCATAAAAATACATTTTTTGCGGTTTGCTGGCTGATGGTGCTGGCGCCTCTTAACCGTCCCGGCTTTTTCTGATTGTATTCTATTGCTTTCTGGATACTTTTCCAGTCAAAACCATTATGATCCGGAAACAGCTGGTCTTCTGACGCAATTACTGCCAGGCGGGCATTTTCTGAAACATCTGCTGAAGACTTGTTCCGGCTGTGGCAACCTCTGCCCGCCAGCATACTGCCGATCTGGGTAAAGGTGACCGGAGGGTTTACCCATTTCAATAGTACAATATATATGAACTGGCCAATGAACAGTACTACGAATAACCGCAGGCCCCATTTCCATATTCCCTTTAAAACGCGCATCTTCTTAAATCATATACCGAGTACTGTGATAAAAATAAGAAAGCTGTCCCATTATTTCCCGTTTTTTAAACGAGGAGCCTTATAATAAGCGCCAGTCCAAAGCACATCAGCACAAAACCATTTATACGGTTCAGTAAATGAATGTTTCTGGGAGTAAGGCGGTTACGAATGTTATTGGCCAGCATCACCTTGGTAATATCAGTGCCCAAAACAAATAATAAGCAGGTTACAAAAATTACAATGCGTTCATTAACTGTGTGAGTAATAAATGTTGTGGAAGCAGTTAGCCAGAAAATAAAAACGCCGGGGTTTAAGGTATTTAAAAAAAAGCCGGATAAAAAAAGCTGCAGATAATCGCGCTTGCGAAAAAGAGGCGGCGATTTTTTGATACGGTCCTTAATTCTTATCTTCTTAAAGAAGGCATAGTAAACGCCCAGTATAATCAGAAAAGTGCTGCCGGCAATACTGATGACCACTTTGTGCGAGCTGAGGAGCGTAAAAAACTGTGAAAAAAAATTGCTGATAAACGCAAGAGAAGCATCGCTGGCGGAAACTCCCAGCACAAAAGCCAGTCCGCCCCTATGACCCACATTGATGCTGTGTTTAATGACTGAAAAAAGCACCGGCCCTACCGAAAGGCTGAGCAGCACTCCCATGGTCAATCCTTTAATAAAGGCTTCAATCATAATTGAAAAACAATATAAAGGAAGTTTTCAAAACGGAAAATTAAAGTTGACCGGTTTTTAAAAAATTTTCCCAGTCCCGGAGCATTTTGCCCTTCATTACACGTGGAAATTTATGCTGACTGCCTAATTTGCCTTTCAGCTCCATGAACTTCATAAAAGTTTCCGGAGCCAGCACTTCAATGAAGACATCCTTTAAAGCACTGGTTCTTTCCGTTGCATAGTCGTCGTTTATTTCCTTTAGCTTGTTATCAATAAACGTTATCAGCGCATCTTTGTTTACCGGGTCAGCGGTGGCTACATACCATCTGTGTGCAAAATACCCTTCATAGGGAAAGCCCACTACCGTATATTCCTGTATGCTTATGTTAAAATGATCATTGGCATCCTGTATGGCACGATTCATATTCTCCACGCTCAGATGCTCACCAACAAGGCTTAGAAAATGCCGGGTGCGGCCGGTGATGATCACTTCAGCCTTTTCCTTGTCCAGAAATTTTATTGTATCTCCAATTAGATAACGCCAGCTGCCGGCATTAGTGCTCATCAGCAAGGCATATTCTTTTCCTTCCTCAACCTCATCGATCAGCTTTGCTTCGGGGTTGGCAACAATGGAACCGTCTGAATCAAAATTGCAATTGTCAAAAGGCACAAATTCAAAAAAGATATTATTATTGGTAACCAACTGCATCCCGCGGTCTTCCTTCATTTTATAACCGATGAATCCTTCGCTGGACAGATAGTTCTCTACATATACAATGGGCTTGCCCAATAATTTGTCAAAAGACTTTTTGTAAGGTTCAAAGGCAACGCCGCCATGCACAAAAACGCCAAAATTTGGCCATATTTCATGAATATTTGCCAATTTATAGCGTTCTATTACCATTTCCATACACATCTGGCACCATGCCGGCACGCCAACAATGTACCCGATGTCCCATTTATGGGCATTGTCCACAATTTCATTCAGCTTTTGGTTCCAGTCTGCTATTGCTGCAATTCTGCCCCCGGGCTTATAAAAGGTCTGGAACCAGAAGGGGCGTTTTTTTGCCAGGATGCCGCTAAGATCCCCGGCAAACCAGCCGGCCTCACCTTTTTGCAGGTTGGTGGCCCCGCCAATGATCAGGAAATCCTTTGTTAGCGACTTTTTATTAGCCTGTTTATAACCAAATACGCTGATAAGCTGCTTTATATAATTGATCGTATTGCTTTTTAAGAGGTCTTCTGTTACGGGAATGTATTTACTGGATGCCTCTGAGGTACCGGAGCTTAATGCATAATATTTTATTTTACCAGGCCAGGTAATGTCCGGCTTTCCTTCCAGGGTTTTCACCCACCATTCATTATAAATTTTATTATAATCAAAAATGGGCACATCTTTCTGAAAGCTTTTTTCTATGTTCCTGGAGAGTAAGATCTTATCGAAATGATAATGTTGGCCAAATTCTGTAAACCTGGCCTTATTTAACAGCTTTTTCAATACTCTTCGCTGCTGTGATTTTGCATTGCGCTTAGGAAGACGCAAGGCGCTGGCAATCGATCGGGGTATTTTAATATCTATTATTGATGCCATATCTTCATACTACACAGGCCGGCAAATATATTGTTTTTTACTTGACGCCGGAGTTAATAATAATCAGAAGCTGTGCCATGGTAAAAATCGGTTAAATGCGTTTTTCTGAAAATTCAGGGCTTAAAAAGCCTGTTTCCGCCTTTGCAGGGTATACAAGTTACTATAAAACCCGCAAAAATGGTACAATTGGTGATTTTAAACAGAAAATATTGATCTTACCCACCTTTTATAATACTCAGCCCGCTGTAAAAGTGTATAAACCGGTGCCTGCTTTCTGTAACAATGGAGATCATTTCAGAAAAAGAAAGGTCCTGTTCACAAAGGTAAACAGCAGCGGTGGGGTTTTGTTCTAACAATGATACCAGGCCGGGAGTTTCTGGGGCTACAACCACAGGGTCTTTAATAGGGCCCTGCACCTGCTCTGAAAGAAGGGCAAGCAGGGATTGGGCGGCGCTTTTCTTTCCGATAATAATGATTGTGGCAGGAGTTGTTGCAGGGGTCGTATCAGGTGATGACCTTAGTTTTGCTGATAGGGCTTTTAGCCCCGCATGACTCCAGATGCCTGCATGGATCAGCCCTGCAGCTATTTTTTTTGATAATCCGGAATAGTGCTTGTTTACAAAAATGCTCATGGCCCGGTAAAAGTTTTTTACATAGCCCAGGCTGTTTTTAGCAGTGCTTTCTCCCTTAAAATGGATGATGGGAGGGTTGGCAAGGTAATAATTTTTTAAACCGGTAAGATGGATCCTGTAACTAAGATCCACGTCTTCCCCGTACATAAAGAACGCTTCATCAAAGCTTCCTGTTTCTTCCAGCACGGATTTCGGTATCATCATGAACGCCCCGGCAAGGATCTCTGCGTAATGATCCCTGTTTTCATCAAGATGCCCCATATAATAGCTGTCAAAAAAGCGGGAACCTGCAAAAAAGCGGCTGATACCTGAGAGCTTAAAAAAAGCGGCCTTTACTGAGGGGATGCCTCTTTTTGATTCTTTTAAAAAACGACCACAGCCATCATACATTCTTATTCCAAGAGCGCCTATCTCTTTGTGCTCCTTAAATAGGTTGATGCAGCCGTCAAAGCAATGCTCCGGTACCAGCGTGTCCGGGTTCAGGAATAAAATATATGTTCCTTTGGCAATAGCCAGGCCCTGATTGCAGGCGCTCCCGAAACCCCGGTTTTTTTTATTGGAGATCCATATAGCTTCCGGAAAAAGGGGTGAAAGATAATCAAAGCTTTCGTCGGATGAACAATTGTCAATAATAATAATTTCAGCAGGAATGTTCTTTATAGCGCGCCGCACCGAATGCAGGCAATGCTCTAAAAAATACTTTACATTATAGTTTACTATGATAATGGATAGCGTCATTTCAATTTTGTCAGAAGCCGCTGCAAAAATAAATGAATTGAGAAGAACCGGATTCTGAATGCTGATCATTCGCGTTTGCCCTGGCTGCTGTTGTGCTGTAACAACAAAGACCACCCGACTTTGCTATCTTTGCCCCATGTTAAAAAACGTTTTACAGGAAGCCGTTATGGCAGGGGCAGAGCAGGTGGTGAACTATTTCAACCAGGCTTTTGAAATAAAATATAAAGAAGGCAGGAATAATCTTGTTACTGCAGCAGATGAAGCTTCAGAAAAAGCTATTATTGAAGTAATACGGAAGGCGTATCCCGATCATCACATCCTTACTGAAGAAAGCGGTGATCTGCCGCAGAATTCGGACTATAAGTGGATCATTGACCCGATTGACGGCACCATCAATTTCGCGCATGGCATACCCATTAACTGTATCTCTATTGCTATTGAATATCAATCAGAGATCATAATGGGCGTAGTATATAACCCCCACATGAAAGAATTGTTCTTTGCGGAAAAAGGAAAGGGGGCCACATTGAACGGGCAGCCGCTAAAAGTAAGCTCCGAGACCAACGCCCTAAAATCCTGCCTGGTAACGGGTTTCCCTTATGTTTATATCAATACGGAAAACGGGCCCTTACAGGTATTTGAGCGGTTTATAAAGGAAGGGGTACCTGTACGCAGGCTGGGCGCTGCTGCACTTGACCTTTGCTGGGTGGCTGCCGGAAGGTTCGACGGGTTCTATGAGCACAAACTGGAGGCCTGGGACAGCGCGGCGGGTTACCTGATCGTGGAAGAAGCCGGTGGAAAAGTGACGGATTTTAACGGCGATACTTTTTCACCCTACCAGCACCGCATCCTGGCAACAAACGGGCTGATACATGAAGAAATGCTGAAGGTTATTAACAATAAATAATGCTTACTGCTAAACACTGAATAGCGTTGATACCGGGTGGTTAGCTTTATATATAATGAAAATGAACAACGAAAGAACAGAAATATCCGATTTGGGTGAGTTTGGTCTTATTGGCCATCTTACAAAAAATATTGAACTGCAAAACGTATCCTCGCTGGTGGGCGTGGGCGATGATGCCGCTGTAATTGACCATTTTGGAAAACAAACAGTGGTTACTACCGACCTGCTGCTGGAAGGAGTGCATTTTGACCTGATGTATACGCCGCTGAAGCACCTGGGCTATAAATCTGTTGTGGTGAACCTGAGCGATGTTTATGCCATGAATGCCACTCCCACACAAATAACCATAGGCATTGGCATCAGCAACCGCTTTAGCCTGGAAGCGCTGGATGAATTTTATGAAGGCGTTTATGCGGCCTGTAATCATTACGGGGTAGACCTGGTAGGGGGGGATACCACCACATCACAAAAAGGATTTGTGATTGCCATAACGGCCATCGGAGAAGTAACACCGGATAAATTTGTAAAGAGGAGCACGGCAAAAAAAGGCGACCTGCTTTGCGTGAGCGGAGATCTTGGCGCGGCATATGTGGGACTGCTGTTCCTTGAAAGGGAAAAGAAAATATTTCTGGAAAGCCCGAAGGTTCAGCCGGATCTGGAAGGAGAAGCGTATGTGATCGGCCGGCTGCTGAAGCCCGAAGCAAGAAAGGATATTATTGAGTTCTTTGCAGAACAGTCGTTGCTGCCGTCATCGATGATGGACATCAGCGACGGGCTGAGCTCGGAAATACTGCATATCTGTAAAGACAGTGAGGTGGGTTGCGTCCTTTATGAAGACAAGATACCCATTGCAGAAGAGACCCGGTCCGCAGCTTTTAAATTTGAAATAGACCCTACTGCCTGTGCGTTAAGCGGGGGCGAAGATTATGAACTGCTGTTTACGATGCCGCAATCGGATTATGAAAAGATCAACAATAATCCTGCAATAAGTATCATAGGGTATATGACCGAAGCCGGGGAAGGCGCACATATCATTACAAAGGGCGGCAGCCGGCATGAAATTACTGCACAGGGCTGGAATCCTATTGGTAAATAAAGTATGTTAAAAGCACTTCTGGAGCTATTTTATACATTACAGGTTAAAAGATTTTAATAGTTGCTATGCGGGGTTTGCTCTTTTTTATGATCATCTGCTGTTTTTCCTGCAGCTACCGGAAAGCGTATAGCCCCAATAAAAAATTCAGTCCCCGGCAATTGCGGTCCGACTTTGACCTGTACCGGACAATACTGGAAAAACGCCATCCCGGTCTTTACTGGTATACATCCCGGCCTGTTATGGATTCGGTATTTAATGAAGAACGGAAACAACTGAAAGACAGCCTTACAGAAACAGAGTTCCGTAAAATCCTGTCGCGCGTGAGTACCAGGATCGAATGCGGCCATACATCAGTGCACAGCTCAAAAGCTTATCAGAAATATATGGATTCGCTGAAAGGCAGGCCATTGTTTCCCGTTTATCTGAAAGTATGGAATGATACGGCTGTGGTAGCATACAATATGAACAAAAAAGATACCGCGTTAACAAGAGGCACGCTCGTGGTATCATTTGATGACATTCCGGTTCGCCACCTGCTGGACACCTTTTATCAATACCTGCCGGCGGATGGCAATAACCGTATTGCAAAAGACCAGCGATTAAGCATTGGCAGTGCATTTGGAGATTTCTATGCGTTTATTTACGGGCGGAAAGATTCATTGAAGGTCGGTTACAGAGGCTCCGGGGGGCATCTGCTGTATACCTTTCTCCGGTTATATACGCCCGCAGCCGACACCGCTGCAAAAGCCACAGGAAGTGCGCAAAACGCACCGAAAAAAACAAGGGATGAAAAGCTGGGCGATATCCGGTCCCTGAAGATAGATACCGTAAGAAATTTCGCAATAATGAACCTGGGCAGTTTTTCACAGCACCTGGAACTGAAATCCTTTTTCCGCCAGTCCTTTAAGGAATTGCAGAAAAGGAAAATAAAAGAACTGATCGTGGATCTGAGAACCAACGGGGGCGGCTCCGTAAATAATGCAATGGTTTTTACCCGTTATCTGGCAAAACAACCCTATAAAATAGGGGACTCACTGTTGCTGTTCAATAAAACGGGAGCCTATAGCAGGTACCTCCGGAAAGATAAAATGGCATTATGGGTACTGCAATTCTTTATACATAAAAAGAAGGATGGCTATTACCATTTCAGCTATTATGAAAGACATAAGTTTGGCCCCAAAAGAAGGTTCCATTATAACGGAGCTATTTATTTACTGACCGGTGGCATGTCTTTCTCCGCAACAACTATGGTGGTTAATGCGCTTAAAGGCCAGGAGAATGTTACAATTGTCGGAGAGCCTACAGGGGGGGCTGCTTATGGCAATTCAGCCTTTTTAATACCGAATATCCTGCTGCCGCATACAAAGATCCGCTGCAGGTTGCCTATCTACCGGTTCGTAATGAACAGGAACCTGCCTATGGATGGTAAAGGCGTATGGCCGGATGTATATGTTGGAGCGAGCATTGATGCCATCCGCCGGGGACGCGATTATAAGATGGATTGTGCAGAAGACCTGATCCTTAAAAAACGGAAACAATAAGAGGAACCGCTTTTTAGATAACCGCAGGCACTTTATCGTTCAAATGCCAGCGGATAATGAAGACGGGCGTTATTATAGATGGATTTATAAGCATGATACCTTGCACAGGTGAGCAGGATGGCAAGGGTGCAAAACAGGGTCATTACGGGGTTAAACCATTGTGCATGGTTGATGTCAATTTCTAAACCTTTTACCGCAAAATTATAATAGAGATTGGGCAGCTGGAAGAGTCCTATAAAAGCGGCAAAGCTGCCTGTATGCTTTAATGAAACCAACTTTTGCATGGGCCGTTTAAATTTTACGCTGACAAAAAGGATCGCTAAAAGACTGAATACAAATAAAAAAATACAATAGGCGCCATATACCTGCTCCGTATTTTTTATTTTAAAAAGATACACAGGAACATTTAACAACAGGAAGCAAAGCAGGGAAACAGCAATTTTTGGGAATGTAAAATAGGATCTGAAAAGCTCAAACTCCTGCCGGCGGGTGGCTTTCCGAATAGCTGCCTCCCTTTCTTCAATTACTTTTGAAAAGCCAAAGATGCCAAAAGACTGATATACCCCGGCAAGCGCTGTTTCAAAAGACACCTCCGGATGGCTCTGCATTTTAGTTTCAATGCTTTCAGCCAAATGATCTACCAGCTCCTGTCTCAGATCATAATAATAGATCCCTTTCTTTTGGCAGAACTGGTCAATGGCTGCTATTTGTTCATTGGTAAGCATTTTATGCCAGTTTAGGGTTAAAGATCAATTGTAAAGTATTTTTAAAAGCCTCCAGCTCCGTCATTGACCGGGCCTGTTCTTTTTTACCGGCAGGAGTAAGCGAATAGTATTTGCGCACTCTGCTGCCGATGTACTCGGTTTCCACATTCAGCACGCCTTCTGCTTCCAGACGGTGCAGCAGGGGGTATAAGGCACCTTCAGTGATCTTTAGCTCTCCGGCTGTAAGCTCTTTCACCTTTTGGGTGATTTCATAACCATACATACGGCCCTGCTCTTTCAAAAGCTTCAGCAGAATGGGCTCCAGGCAACCTTTATACAGGGCGGTTTTGTTCATCTCTGTAAATTTCAGTACGAAGATACATAAGAAATGGATACATAAGTAATTTATGTATGTTTTTTTTACAGCTCTCAATAAAGCGTAAATGCGTCCCCGTCTTTCCAAAAAGGAAACTGTTCCCTTACTTCCTGCAGCTTTTCCCTGGAAAGCGTAATGGTAAAAAGGTCTTCCGCATCTGCTTGGTGATAAAGGATCCTGCCCAAAGGGTCAATGACCATACTATCTCCGCTGTAATCAATATGATTGCCGTCTTCACCCACACGGTTTACACCTGCTACATAACATTGATTTTCGATGGCGCGGGCCTGCAGCAATGTTTTCCAGGCTAAACTGCGGCGCCGGGGCCAGTTGGCTACATTGATCAGCACATCATATTCCGGGGCAGCTGGCCCGGAACTTTGCTCCTGGGGAAACAGGGCGTTCTGCCTTGCCCAAACCGGGAAACGGAGGTCATAGCATACCTGCAGGTTGATCTTCCAGCCGTTTACAGATGCAATGAACCGTTTATTGCCCGCAGTATAATGTTCATCTTCCTTTGCAAAAGCAAAAAGATGACGCTTGTCATAACTGCCATATTGCCTGGTAGGAAGCATCCAGATGAGCCGGTTGTAATAATGCCCGTCTTCTTCTATGATTATGCTGCCGGTAAGGATGATCTTCTTTTTTGCAGCAATATCTTTCATCCACTGAACGGTTGGCCCGTCCATTGTTTCGGCTAATAATTCCGGTTTCATGGAAAATCCCGTGGAAAACATTTCGGGCAATATCACAACCTGGGTCTGGGAGATGCTTTCAATTTTTTGCTGCAGCATTTCCAGGTTGGCTGTTTTGTCTTCCCAATAAAGTGGGGTCTGTATTATAGAAATCTGTAAGGACATATTGCAACGGCGAAGTTCGGTTATTTTGAAGAAAGAGGCGGCTGCCCGGCTTCTTCCCGCTCCATCTGTTTACTGGTTTTGCGGCTGCCGTCATGGCTGTAGCCCGGGGGGCCAAAAATATACTTAAAGCGCTGTTTAAAAGTTAGTCCCTTTTGAGTAACGTCTTTATAGATCTGTATCCATTCATGAAATATAATGGTAAACGCATTGGGATTTTCCAGGTTTTTGGTAAGTCCGTATTGAATGGGAGCATATTCCTGTTCCGGCAGCTCTTCCTGGAAGGTGCCGAACCATTTATCCCAGATGATTAAGAACATACCCATGTTTTTATCAAGGTATCTGGGATTAGAGCCATGATGCACACGGTGGTGTGATGGCGTAACAAATACTTTTTCCAGCCAGCCCAGCTTTCCCACCAGTTCTGTATGCACCAGCGTACCCCATATCTGGGTGGCTGAATACATAAATAAAATATCCAGCGGCTTAAAACCGGCAAAAGCCAGCGGAATAAAGAAAATAAAACGGTAAAGGGGCTCAAAAACGGAGGAGCGGAATCCTACGCTGAAATTGAATTGCCGGGAGCTGTGGTGCGTAACATGCACTGCCCATAAAAAGCGGAATTCATGATCAAAGCGGTGCAGCCAGTAATAAGTAAAATCTTCTGCTATTAACAGTAGTACCCAGTAAAGTGCGCCGGTATGCCAGTTCCGGAAAGGGCTGTGATTAAAGACCTGTACCAGCACCCACAGATAGCTTAGCTTAAAGGCCATATCAATCAGGCCGTTGGCTATAGTAAGATAGATATTGGTAAGCGTATCTTTAAGCGTATACGTCTTTTTATGAAAGTGAAGGCTGGACAATAAGACCTCCGCCCCGATGATGATGATATAAAAAGGGGTCGAAAAAAGCAGTAATACCTGTTCGTGGTAACTATACACTGGATTTATTCTTTTGCTTTGCTGAATAACGGTTGAATAAGCTCCGGCTCAAAGCCTTTCTGAAGCAGAAAATCACTAACCTTGCGCATCTTTATAAACCGGTTCTTTTCGTGGTTTAAGCTTTCCCATTTTTGAAGAAAAAGCTCCTGCAACACCTGAAGATAAGCCGCTTCAGGAATTTCCTTCATTGCGGTTTTTATACAGTAAGAGCTGACCTGTTTTTGCTGCAATGCTTTTTTTATTTTGTTACGTCCCCATTTTTTTTGCCGGAAGTGGCCGCCGGCAAAGGCTTTTGCAAAACGCTCCTCGTTCAGATAGTTTGCTTCAATCAATGCGGCAATAATGGCATCATGCTCCTTTTTCCATACACCCAACTCATATAATTTATTTACCACATCGCTATGGCATCGTTCGCTGTACGCACAGTATTGTTGCAGTTTTTTTAGAGCCTGTGCTTCGGTGAATGTATGAGTGTATGCCATATACCTGATATTATATGAACCAATTTTATAAATCCCGGGGATTTTGCAGGTTCAATTCCGAAACATTTTTAAAATCAGTAACATTGCCGGTAAGTAATACAGCATTAAACTGAATCGCTGTGGCTGCTATTACAGCATCCGGCAACTTAATCCTGGCCTTTTTTTTAATTTCAATTGTTTTTAAAGCAACTTGCAAATTCAGCAGCTTTTCTTTCTTTTCATTGGTTATATCAAATCTCAAAACTCCAATCTGTGTAATGACAGAAATAACTGGTTGTTCCAGGGCAAAAAGCAACGCTTGTGCAGGAGCAGGCAATTTGCCATTGCAGAAGTCAATGACGCAATTGGAATCAATTAAATATTTCTTTCCCATTCATTTCTGCTCTTTTCAATATGTGTATGAAACTTTGCAGCAGTTTCATCAGACAGGATGCTCCTGAAATCTTTCATTTTTTTGCCGGAAACATATTGTACCTCCTGGTTCACTTCTTCAAGAGGTATATAAGTAATTTCAATCTCCTTCCCTACATATTCTTTTGAAATTTCCAGCCTGATTTGCCTTTCCTGAGCCCTGACTATGGTACGTATCACTTCTATTTCATTTTTTGTAAATAAGCTTTTCCAGCTTCTATAACCCCAACACCACTTATACAAATGTACTAAGTTTTTTAGACTGTATTTTGTTGCTTTTACAAAGCTATTTTGTAGTTTGCTACTCTGAAAAAATCAAAAAGGTGATATAATGAATATTATTATCGCTATTCCTCTAAACGGGCGGTACAGCCAAACTCGTTTTTCAGATAATCATCATAATGGTCTGCCTGCTCAAAGAGGTTTTTAAATTCCAGCACTCCCGATTCTTTTGTCATGTCCAGGTCATATAGCAACCGGCTTAATACAATATTGTTTTTCTGACAGCTCAGCACCAGCCCCGTTGGTTTATTGTTTTCCTGCAGCAGGAACTGGTATAATGGCTTTATTTTGGAAGGCTCCGGCGGCATCTGGCACAGATAGGCATCGCCGGCTATGAAGAAGTTATCGGGGTTATAGCTGATGTTGATCTTTGCCGAGCCTTCTTTTACACTCCACTGGTTGGCGCCATCCCGCGCCAGGCGCACATCTTTCCCCAGCTCTTTTAAAATGTCTTCAATGAGCCGGGCCACGCCCATCAGCTCCGCCTCTTTTTCAGGAACCTGCAGCAGCTTTACTTCCGAACCGCAATTAGGGCAGTATTTATTATTATCAATATTGGCTGCTGTAACCAGTGAATCGCAACTGGAGCAGCGCACTGCTTCCTGGCCCTTATAGGGCATGTACAGGTCAATGGCTTCTTTTAAATAGCTTGCGGGCAATGCAAAGCCCAGGTTATCGCCCCCCTTTATAATAAAAGAGTTTACGCCGATCACATTGCCGGCATAATCTACCAGCGGGCCCCCGCTGTTGCCGGGATTAATGGCTGCGTCGATCTGGATATATTTTAATCCATCGCGGATGCGGTCCACTTTTGATATAACGCCCTGTGTGGCGGAATAGCTCAGGTTATAGGGATGGCCGATGGCAATAACATTATCGCCATCCTTCATGGCAGCGTAATCTCCAATATGTATAGCTGCAAGGTCGGCCCCTGTTGGAGGTTGTAAAAATGCCAGGTCATGCTTGGGGTCTGTATACAAAGCCCTTGAAAGCTGTTTGTCGAACGTTTTGCCCTGTATGGTTACCTCCGGTGTGTTATTGACCACGTGGTTATTGGTAATGATGAGGTCATAGTCCATGAGGTAAAAACCGGTGCCGGTGCCTGTTTGGGTGGCTATCTGGATAACGGCGCGCTGGTATGTATTGATAATTTCCTGTGCGTTCATAACTGCTAATGACGGCCCGCGGTCAGGCCGGAATGTCCATATTTAACTTTTCAATTAAAGTGGTAAAACTATAGTTAAATGATAAAAGGTTTACAAAACTCAATGTTTCTGTTCTGAAGCTCATATAGGGGTAACGTTCCTTCCACTGGCTTTCTATCGTGCGCATATAACGGATAATGGCCTCCTCCCTGAAACGGTTGGTTGCCGGATCATAAAAAGTTTCTCCATAACCTAATGCCTTAAAGTAGTCGGGATAGTTCACCCGCATAAAAAGCTGGATGAGCAGGGTAATAGGCCTGGGCAGGCTGTAGGAGTACTGGCAATAGGATAACCCATATTCCATCAGCTTATTGGCAAAATAGTCATACCGGTTGTCTCTGTACCAGAGCATATTTTCATTGGCCTCGTGAATGGCGTCTGCAAGCACTTTATGCACCTGTGGTGTTACAATGGAAAAAGTGTACTTGGAGCGGAAAAGGTTTTTAAACACCTCATCTCTGGGTTTTGCTTTTAATTCCCTGAAAGCTTCGATCATGTCCCTGTTCTTATCAACAACAGAGCGTTCATCCTTTTTGAAATAGATGCCCCCTATTTTTTCCAGTTGGTTCAACAGCTGCCCTTCCGGTATGATCAGGAAGTCGATACGGTAAACGAGGCTCAGCAGCAAATAGGAGATGCCCCCGGAGAACTTATCGGCATCCACTTCTCCTACTTTTTCAAGGGTCTCCGTAATCCAGCGCTGCATAAAGGTATATTTAACTTCCTTTTCATCGTCCGGCAGGGGAATAATATGGTCCTGGTCTATAGCCTGAAGTGAGGAAAAATCATCGATCAGCAGGTCGTCCTGTTTGTCGGATTTTGTAGCCAGCTCCTTTAAGCCGTAATAGAGCTTATTGGGATTAGCGGTGGCAAGATCCGTATCAAAGCGCATACAAAGCTCATCCTTATTCAGCGCAAAGCGACTGTAATACAATGCAAAATTCATTTCGAGCAGGCGGCGCATTACTGGAACAGAAGGTTCGGCCATACGTGCCAGTTTTACATCGGCCGACAAATGGTTTTCCTTTATTTCCCCACGGATGATCTTTGAACCCTGGTAAAACTCAAAGCGTACATGGTTGCCTTCACGTGTATAGCGAACATTCTCTGCATCGTCGTCCCTTAAATAATCAAAAAAGGCATCAACGGATTCTGCATATTTTTTTTCTTTAAAAAGATTATCGGCGTCTTTCCAGCGGCGTACTTTGCCCGAAACCTTATTATTATCGGAATAACGGCCAAAGTCCATTAAGAGGATTCCCTTACCGGCGGGCTCCTCCTTACCTCTAACCCAGTTTAAAAACTTATTCAGCATAGGACCTGTTTAAGTTGGGGAAGTTACTAAACCTTATTTAACTACCTAAAAAATCTTGCGGGATATTTACTTACCTGGGAAATTGCCGTTTTTCCCCCTGTTTTTCCCAAAAATGGGGACAGAATTTTTCAGACATTCAGCAATAAAATAGTAGTTTCGCTGCTACCATTTACCAAAATGGAACAAAAACATAAAATAATATACGGATGAAATTTATTGTATCATCGTCAGCATTACTGAAACAGCTTCAGAACATTTCCGGTGTAATTAACGCCAACAACGTATTGCCTATTCTGGAAGACTTTTTGTTTGACATTGATAAGAACCGGCTGACTATTGTTGCAACAGATCTGGAAACGGTTATGAAAACGGAAATGCCGGTAGAGGCAAAAGACAGCGGCCGTGTTTGCATTCCCGCAAAGATCCTGATCGATTCTTTAAAGAACATACCGGAACAACCGCTTACCTTCAATATTGATAAGAATTATGGTGTTGAAATTACGAGCGACAATGGTAAGTATAAGGTAATGGGCGAAAATCCCGATAATTTCCCCAAAGAACCAACCGCAGATGATGCTTCCGGCTTTACCATGACGTCTACTGCGCTGGTTACTGCCATTAATAAAACGCTGTTTGCCACCAGTACCGACGATTTAAGGCCCGCTATGACAGGTGTATTCTTTGAACTGGATAAAAAGGGGATACAATTTGTGGCAACGGATGCGCACAGGCTGGTGCGTTATAAAAGAACCGATGTAAGCTCGCCGAACGCAGATACGTTTATTGTGCCGCGTAAACCGCTGAACCTTTTAAAATCGGCTTTGCCGGATAATGAGGATGAAATTACCATCAATTATAACAGCAACCACTTCTTTGTAGTGCATGGAACCACGCAAATGAGCTGTAGGTTGATTGATGCGCGTTTTCCGGATTACAAAGTGGTGATCCCCACGGAAAACCCGTATAAATTAACAGTGAACCGCATTGAATTTTTAGGAGCCTTGCGCCGGGTAAGCGTTTTCAGTAATAAAAGCACGTACCAGGTTGCCCTGAACATCAGCGGCAGTGAACTGCAACTGGCCGCGCAGGATGTGGACTTTAGCTTTGAGGGCAATGAGCGTATGAAATGCCAGTACAATGGTGAGGACCTGGTAATTGCCTTTAATGCCAAATTCCTGATTGAAATGCTGAACGCTACAGATAGCGAAGAAGTATATATGGAGTTGAGCACACCTACAAAAGCAGGCCTGATCAAACCCGTAGACCAGGAGGAGAGCGAAGAACTGCTGATGCTGGTAATGCCGTTAATGCTGAATCAATAACTGATAAATAATTAGAATAAGGCTCACAAAAGTGGGCCTTTTTTATTGTATGATTGCTACCAGGGTTTGTATCATCGGGGCCGGACCGGGAGGCGCAACAGCTGCCCTGCAGTTAAACAGGGAGGAAGTTGATTGTGTGGTAGTAGATAAGGCGGTATTCCCAAGGGATAAGGTTTGCGGCGATGGCCTGAGCGGTAAAGTATTAACCTGCCTGCAAAAGATTGATCCAGCCATTGCGGAACGGCTGAAAGGCGCAGGATTTAAAGTAAACAGCTGGGGTGTCAGCTTTGCTGCTCCAAACAGACAGCTACTGGGAATCGGTTACCGGCCAGATTTTGATGCGGATAATGCAGCGCACCGGCAAACGCCTATCGGTTATGTATGTAAGAGATGGAACTTTGATCATTTTCTTGTGCAAGAGCTTAAGAGGTGTCCGCATGTGAAATTATTTGAGGGCAAACACATTATAAAATATGAGCTGCAGCCGGATGGGTACCTGGTCAGCGATGGTAAAGGGTTTGAGGTAAAAGCGTCCCTGCTGATTATTGCCGGTGGCGCCCATGCTGCTTTTACCAAACAGGTAGCGGGCATTGCTATGGAGCCCAAACATTATATGGCCGGTATACGTGCCTATTACAAAGGAGTTGCCGGTATGCATCCCCGGCATTTTATTGAGCTGCATTTCCTTAAAAATCTGCTGCCAGGCTATTTCTGGATATTTCCATTGCCCAACGGAGAGGCAAATGTAGGAATCGGAATGCTGAGCGAGGCAGTGCACCGGGGAAAAGTAAACCTTAAAAAAGAGCTTGTCCATATTGTGGAGAACGATCCTGTTTTTAAGGAACGGTTTAAAAATGCAACGCTGCAGGGAACTATAGAGGGATATGGATTACCATTGGGAAGTAAAAAGAGAAGGCTCAGCGGCACCCGGTTTATGCTGGTAGGGGATGCCGGTTATCTTATAGACCCGTTTACCGGGGAAGGGATTGGCAATGCCATGGGATCCGGCAGGCTGGCCGCGCTGCAGGCTGCAAGGGCTATACAGGCAAATGATTTTTCAGCCGCCGGACTGGCGAAATATGATATGGAAATAGAACGTGTTTTTGGGCCGGAGCTGCGGCTGAGCACCCGTATCCAAAAACTGGTAAATTATCCCCGGCTGTTTAATTTCTTCATCAACATAGGCGCAAAAAACAAAAAAGTACAGGAACTGCTTTCCTGTATGTTTTATGAAGTGGATCTGCGTAAAAAATTAACAAAGCCTTCTTTTTATCTGCAACTTTTGTTCAATAAATGAATTTTTGATATTCATTTAAAAAGTAAGTTTGTAGCATACAAATCATTTTAAATTCATTTTATGAAGTACCTGTGTTTCTATCCCTTTCTTTTTGCAATTGCAGCAGGCGTTTTCTTTGTTGCCTGTAGCCCGACAAAAAAATTAGACCAGGCTGTTACACAACGCAACGCAAATGGCAGGGACGTAAAGCTGCAGTATCCGCAGCAATTTGTGGCAACCCCGGCCAATGTGAACATGGTATACGACTATGAACAGGTTTTTTCTCCGGCCGAAGTTCAGAAACTGGATAGTTTAATGCATTTATTTGAACAGAGCAATCTGATCCCGATCAAAATAGTAACACTGGGAACGGATAAAGTGCTGCCTGATAATTTTGAAAAGAATAATAAATCCCTATTAAAAGAGTGGGATGCCCTGCACGGGAAGGCTGAAAAATCAATGGTGATTTCTGTAAGCAAATCCTTAAACAAGGTAGCGATTGATTGTGGAAATTTTGTAACCCGGTTATTGCCCAGGGATCAGATAGACAATATTATTGCATCTGTTTTTGTTCCTTCCTTCCAGAACGGGCTGTATTACCAGGGTACCTGGAATGGCGCCAATGCACTGATGGATGCCATTCGCAAGAACATCAGTTTTAACCCGCAGCCGGTTCAGAAATAGAATAAGGATCCGGTTTTTAATAAAGCCGGCAGCAAATGGGTTTACCGTCTTGCTTTATAATACCATTTAGATTAAAAGAACACTGTCACCCGGAGTTTTCCATTTGTAAAAACAAAATTAATGAGGCTATGACAATTATTCTTACAGGTCACCCTGAAGATATCATCCCGGACTTATTCCGGGATCTGTTTTTGTTTTAGGGTCCAAATTAGCGATAAATAGATGCCGAAACAATTCCGAACTGTAGGAACGGCATGACAAAAAAGAAAATTGATTTTCAAAACAATAACACATCTGTCATTGGCAATCATAAAAGCGTTGCCTTTAAGCTTATTGGGATGACAATTTTTTTAATCGTCATCCCGGTCGCAGTCCGCGATAGCGGGAGAAGCGGGGGGATCTGTGGCGAACCGGGGGCAAATCCTAACAGATTGTCTACTAAATCTTATGCAACTGTTACTAACGGGCATCACCGTGGTAAATGCGGCTCCCTGTATAAAACGCCCAGTATTTTTTTGAGTTTACTTTGAAAGGTTTGTTTATGATACAGTATTTTCATATCAGCAAGACATCGGGCGCACAGGCAATCTTCATACAGCCCGGTGATGAAATCGCGCTCGGCATCTGTTAATATTACAGAACTGCATTGGCAAAGTAAAATACTGCCCACCTTGCATTCAAAAGGTTGCTCGCACCGGGGGCAGTATTTCTGTTCATGTTTACACATTTATTGCAATACGGGGTGCTGTATTTTTTCCCGCAGTGTTTTGGCTGCGTTTACCATTTCCGTAAGCGCCCGTTTTGTTTCTTTCCATCCGCGTGTTTTTAAACCGCAATCCGGGTTCACCCAAAGGCGTTCTGCCGGAATATAGTGCAGCGCTTTTTCAATCAATGCTACCATTTCCTGTTTTGAGGGAACACGGGGCGAATGAATGTCGTACACACCAGGACCTATATCATTCGGATATGCAAAAGTGGCAAAAGCATCCAGCAATTCCATTTGGGAGCGGGAGGTTTCTATAGTAATTACATCGGCATCCATATCTGCAATATTGTTAATGATATCATTGAATTCAGAGTAGCACATATGGGTATGGATTTGGGTTGCATCCTGTACACCGCTTGCTGCAATGCGGAATGCCCTTACGGCCCAGTCCAGGTACTCCCGGCGGTTTTCCTTTCTTAAAGGTAGTCCTTCCCTTATTGCCGGCTCATCAATCTGGATGATCTTTATCCCCGCTTTTTCCAGATCAATTACTTCGTCCCGGATGGCCAGCGCTATCTGATCGCCCGTTACGCTCCTGGGCTGGTCGTCCCGCACAAAGCTCCACTGCAAAATGGTCACAGGGCCGGTCAGCATGCCTTTTACCCATTTACGGGTAAGGGACTGGGCATAACGGCTCCATTCAACGGTCATTGGTGCCGGCCGGTATATATCGCCATAAATGACGGGTGGCTTTACACAGCGGCTGCCATAGCTTTGTACCCATCCGTTTTGGGTAAAAGCAAAGCCTGCCAGTTGCTCTCCAAAATATTCCACCATATCGTTGCGCTCAAATTCGCCGTGCACTAATACATCTAAGCCTGCTTCTTCCTGCCATCGAATGGCTTCCTGAGCAGCCTCTTTCAGCAGCCGGTCATATTCAGTATCTGAAAGCTGCTGCTTTTTCCATTGCGCCCTCCAGGCCCGGATTTCTTTTGTTTGCGGAAAGGACCCAATGGTAGTAGTAGGAAAGAGCGGCAGCCGGAACTCCTGCTGCTGCTTTTCTTTTCTTGCAGTAAAAGAACTGTTTCGTCTCGCATCGGCTTCTGTTATTGCTGCTACGCGTTGCTTTACCTGCTGGTTATGGATCAACGCGGAGCTGCGGCGGCTTTCAATGCACCGGATGTTGGCTTCCAGCAGCGTTTTTGAGGCGGGGGTTTCAGGGTCCGCAGCAATCTGCTTCAGGGACGCTACCTCCGCCAGCTTTTGTTGGGCAAAGGCCATCCACTGTTTTATTTCAGCGGTAAGATGCCTTTCATCAGTTTCCAGATCCAGGTCGCAGGGAGTATGCAGCAGGGAACAGGATGGCGCCAGCCAGATGCGGTCTGCCCCTATTTTTTGCTGGGCTTTTTGGATCAGTGACAGGGATTGTTTAAAATTATTCTTCCAGATATTTCTTCCATCCACAATGCCCAGGGACAAATGGGTTCTTGCTCTGATAAAATCCGGTACCGCCAGGATATCTTCCAGCTGGGAAGGACAGCGCACTAGGTCCAGGTGCAGCACCTGCACGGGAAGCGATAAAGCGGTTGAGAGATTGGCCCCGAAACAATCAAAATAATTGGCCAGGATGATCTTCAGGTTAGGGAACCGTTGCTGCATAGCGGTGTAAGCCGTTACCAGCGCCTGCTGTTCCTTTTGGGTAAGATCCAGCGTCAGGCAGGGCTCATCCAGTTGCACATAATAAGCGCCGCTGGCGTCCAGTTTTTCCAGCACTTCAAAATATACGGGTAAAAGATTTTTCAGCAGGTCGATCCGGTGAAAGCCTTCTTCTTTTTCTTTACCCAGCAATAAAAAAGTAACAGGCCCTGTTAAAACGGGTTTGGAATTGTAGCCGGCCTTTTTAGCTTCGATGAACTGATCAGTAACCTTGCTGTTAAAAAAAGAGAATTTCTGGTCTTTTTTAAACTCAGGAACAATATAATGGTAGTTGGTATCGAACCACTTGGTCATTTCCATGGCAGTAAGGTCATACCCGTTCTTTTGATATCCTCTTGCCATTGCAAAAAGCAGGTCGATCGTTTTCAGATGTTCCTTTTCAATTAACGGGTGATACCGTTCCGGGATGGCACCAGTCATCAGGCAGGTGTCCAGTACCTGGTCATAAAAGGAAAAATCATTTACAGGGATCCAGTCAATACCGGCATCCTTCTGTAATTGCCAGTGATTTGACCTTATTTCACGGGCCACCTGCTCCAGTTGTGCTGCTTCAATTTTGCCGGCCCAATATTGTTCGCAGGCTTTTTTCAGTTCCCGGTTACTACCAATACGCGGGTAGCCCAGATTGTGTGTTTGCATTTCTTTTAACTTTTTTAATGAATAATAAGCTAAAAGCCCTTTGCAAATTTCACAATGCGATAAGGATAAGAAGAAAAAGACAAGCAGATGCCCGTTACCGGAATGGGACTCCGGATATAAAGTAGGAATTTTTAAAAGGCATCATACAGACCGTTGCTTCAGACCGCGAAAGCATTGCTCATACAGAAAAGGCAGGTCTCCTGGCTTACAGCAGCTTTACCGCCCTTCCCGCTCCGCCCGGGGCGAAACAGTGGACATACATTGGGTAAAGCCTTGCTGGCTGCTTACAGTTGCGCGACAGCTCGTGATTTGAACACGATTCCCTATTATCCCTGATCTTCATCAGGGACCTTTCCTGGTTGATGAAAAATGAAAGAACTTATTAAGTTGGCAAATTTAATCAAAACAAGGTAGTTCCCGGTAAAATTTTAAAGACAAGAGGACTTTTTTTATCCGGTATACTGTAATAACTTTAAAATATGGACTATGTGATTGCCAGCACCTACAATAATTATATAGAAGCGCATCTTGCAATGGGCAATTTGCAGAGTGAAAGCATTAACTGCTGGCTGAAGGATGAAAATACGGTAACCATCGATCCCATACTGACCAATGCTGTAGGAGGAATAAAATTAATGGTGGCACAGCCACAGATCGGAAGAGCGTTGGATATTTTAAAGAATACAAAAAAAGAATACCAGCAGCAACATCCCTGCCCCCATTGCGGTTCCACCAACGTGGAGTATGTGAGCACGCCCAAAAAAGCGTCCAACTGGCTGGGCACCCTTATAAATCTCCTGTTAGGCATAGGAGCACCTTTGCCGGTAGATAAGGTACACCATTGTTTTGATTGCGGGTATGAATATGAAGCACAATAGTTTCGCTTGCAAGAAAGGGGCAGAAGGGTGCGTTTCAGAAATATATTTTCATTAAACAGGTTCATTTTATATATCGTTGCCATGGATAAAGTAATTGCCTATTTTTCAACACTGGAACAACGTCCACTGGAGCGGATGGGACTACTGGTTGGCGGAATGCTGATCTTTTGGATACTGGAAGGGGTCATTCCACTGTATCATCTGAAATACCGGAAAACAAAATTTGCTCATGCGCTGGTAAATTTCGGTTTTACCGTCCTGCATCTGGTCATCCATACTGCATTGGCAGTGGTGATAGTAGTGCTGTCTGATTGGTGCCTTCATGCACAATTCGGGTTGGTATACTGGCTGCATGCCAGTGTAGCGGGCGCTGTGCTTATTGGTGTGCTGGCGTTGGATTTCAGCAGTTGGCTGGTACACTGGATAATGCACAAACAACCCTGGCTGTGGCGGTATCATTTAATACATCATAGTGATAATAAAGTGGATGTTACCACAGGCCTGAGGCATCATCCCGGCGATAGCCTGTTACGGGGCATCTTTTTTCTTTTATTGATTTTTGTTAGCGGCGCCCCTATGTACAGCGTCATGATCTATCAGACACTGGTAGTGGTTACCACCGCCTTTACACATGCCAACATCCGGCTTCATTCAAAGCTGGACAAAGCATTGAGCTATGTACTGGTTTCACCCAATATGCATAAAGTGCATCATCACTGGAAACAACCTTATACAGACAGTAACTATGGTGCCGTGTTTTCTATATGGGACCGGCTGCTGGGCACCTATAAAGAGCTGGATCCCTCAAAAATAAAATACGGGCTGGACCGGTATTATGATAACACCCGGGACGAAGACTTTTTAGCGTTGTTAAAAGATCCTTTTATTAAAAAAGAAACTGCAGAAACAGAGGTGCCCGGCAATGCCCGCAAAGGAATAGCTTAAACCAAAGGACTTTCCTACTTTTGAAAAATGAAAGAACAAAAAGTGATCGCAGTCATTCCCGCAAGATATGCTGCTACGCGGTTCCCGGCCAAACTGATGCAGCAATTAGGGCAGTACCCTGTGATTGTGCACACCTACAATGCCGTTGTAAAAAGCAACCTGTTTTCGGAGGTGTTTGTGGTAACGGACAGCGATATTATTTATAAAGAAATTATTCAACGGGGCGGCAAGGCTATCATGAGTATGGCCGCGCATGAAAGCGGAACGGACCGTATTGCGGAAGCGGTACGGGATATGGACGTGGATGTGATTGTGAATGTGCAGGGCGATGAGCCTTTTATGCAAACCGAACCGCTGCAAAAAATTGTAGCGCTTTTCCGGTCAGACGCTGTTCAGGTGGGTTCATTGATGCGGAAATTTGGCAGTGAAGAGGAGGCACAGAACCCGAATGCGGTAAAAGTGGTAACAGGTAAGAACGGGAAAGCCCTGTATTTCAGCCGAAGCATAATTCCTTATAACCGGGATCAGAAAGCCGGGGTGGCCTATTACCTGCATATTGGTGTTTATGCATTTAGAAAAGAAGCCTTGTTAAAGTTTACAACCTGGCCGCAAAGCATACTGGAGCAGACTGAAAAGCTGGAACAGCTGCGGTTTTTGGAAAACGGGGTGGATATCTATATGGCAACAACCACTTATCAGACAGTGGCGATCGATACTCCGGAAGACCTCGAAAAAGCCGCTGCTATCCTGAACCAATAAAAAGCTATTATGATTTTAAATGGAATTTTATTGATCTGCCTGGGTATTTTAGCCGTACCATCCCTGTTGCTTTCCCGTAAGCCGGAAGCAAAAGAGTTGCTGGATAAAATAACCCCCTATCAGGGCTGGATAGGGATCATGTTTTGTATAATTGGAATAATACGGGTCATCCGCTGTATCTTAAGCCTTGACCTGTTGGGCTTTTTCCCTGTTTATTGGTGCTTATGGCTGGCTACAGGGTTGGTAGCCGCAGCGCTGGGCTTTTTGCTGGGATATGGTTTTATTCAGCAATATGTGCTTTCAGAAAATAAAAAAGCAGCAGAAAAAGGGGCACAATTACTGGACCGGCTGCGCCCCAGGCAGGGCCGTTTGGGTATTGCGGCAATCATTATTGGTGTGCTGTACATTATTTCCGCAATAACGGGACCGGTTCCTGTGCTGTAAAATAAAGTGATACAAATCCGATACATTTGTGCAATAATATAAAATCACCATCCATACATGAAGGTTCGCCCGGATAAATACCTGAAGCTTTTTTTACCCAACCTGATGGACCTTTTCGGAACTGAAAGAACAAAAGAGATCTTATCGGTCAATCCAACAATTATTCCCAGGCGGGAAGAAGCTCAGAGGGTGGTAATAACGGCTTATTGCTATAACAAAGCATCCATAGAAGAGCTAAAGGATCTTTCGCTTGATGAGGCCCTGAACCTGAAAAAAAGCAATAAGATCGTATGGATCAATATAGACGGGTTGCGCAAAAGTGATGTGGAGGCCATTGGTAACCGGTTTGGCGTTCACCCGCTGTTGCAGGAAGATATTTTAAGCGTAGGCCAGCGCCCCAAAATGGATGAGATTGACGACATTCTTTTCTGTCTCATGGATATGTTGTATTATAATGAGCAGAAAAAATCGGTAGATTATGAACAGATAGCGCTGGTATTGGGTAAAAACTTTGTGATCACTTTCCAGGAGGATATTACGCGGGATGTTTTCAGCGCTTTGCGGGAACGGCTGAAGCTGCCCACCAGTAAAACCCGTACCAAAGAGGCAGATTACCTGTATTATACACTGCTGGATACCATTGTTGACCACTATTTTATTGTAATGGACAAGCTGGGCGATGAAATTGAAGACCTGGAGGAGGAGATTATAAAGAGCTCCGGTAAACGCACGCTTGCCTATATTAACTCTTTAAGAAAAGAGCTCATTATCTTGAAAAGAACCATTTACCCGGTGCGGGAAGTGATCAGCGGGATCATAAAAAGCGAAAACGACCTGCTGACCGAAAGCAATGAACGGTATTATAAAGATGTATACGATCATATTGTACAGGCCATTGACCTGGTAGATAACTATCGCGATGTACTGATGGGAATGCAGGATCTTTATCTCAGCAATGTGAATTTAAAAATGAACGAGGTCATGAAAGTAATGGCCATTGTTACCTGCCTGCTGGCTCCTGCTACGGTTATCGGAGGCATATTCGGGATGAATTTTAACGTGATCCCGCTCACCAGTCACCATTTTGGTTTCTGGATAGCGGTTGGCGCAATGATATTAATCCCCCTGTGGATGCTGTGGGTCTTTAAAAGAAAGGGCTGGTTTTAAATCTTATTTTCGCTTATATACCGGCACGGTGCTGCAAGGCTCACCGTACATCAGGCTTTTTACTACCGGCAACAGCTTCAGCGCTACCTGGGCATAGGCTTCTTCGGAAACGGGAATATCACCACAACCTTTTATCACTATACGTGCGTCCAGGAAAGCATTGACATCAAGCGCCTCAATTGCTTTCAGGAGTTGTTTGTTCTTTACGGTAGCTTCATCGCCCAGGTGCACAAAGGCGGCAACAGGCTGCAGGTAGCTCACAATCAGCATATAAGCCCAAAGGGGAATAATAGCGTCGGCCGTACAAACAATGCCCACCCCCTTATTTTTATAAACGGTCCAGTCCTGCTCTTTTAACGCCGCACGGAAGTCTTTCTCCTTCAGGATCATGCCCATAAACAGGTAATCCTTTATGTCAAAAAGCAATACGGGCTCCTGCGGGTAATAATCTTCCAGGTTCAGGGTAATGATACCGCTTTCCGCAACTTTGTTTCTGAATGTTGTTTCCATAATGATAAAAGATAAAACAAAGTTAGGAAGGCTTTGTTTTTAATTTTGCAAATTGCTGTAGGTCCGTATTGCGACATGCGCCCCATAAAATAATTTTATTCTTTTTCACTATTCTGTTGCCTGCTAAAATTAAAATGACTATATATAGCTCAATGTGGTATGCTGTTCAAAATCAGAGAGATATTCCTGCTTCAAAAACCGATGGCACACGATACCGTAAAGGAGCTCTGCCATATTTTATGGTTTTTACCGGACAGCAATAAATAAGTCATATTAAAGTAAACTACACAACAATACGAAAAATCGGAAGTATTAGGTTCCTTTTTTTTGAGCGTGTTGAAAAACTGCAATACAGGCAGGGGTAAAACATATTTATATCAATCCCGTCTTTATTGCCCTGCCAATAAGCGTAGCGGTGTTTTTTACATCAAATTTTTCCAGAAGGCTTCTGCGATGCGTGTTTACGGTGGGAATACTGATGAATAACTTTTCGGATATTTCCGCGTTGGTAAGCCCTTCGGCAATGAGGGCCAGAATTTCCTTTTCCCTTCGGGTAATAAGGGGAATATCTTTGACCGTTTCCTTCATGGAAAGCGCAGCTTCATGGCTTAAATAAGTTTTGCCTTTTATTACCGCCGCAATGGCTTCGAGCAATTCTTCTTTAGATGCGTTTTTGAGCACATACCCCGATGCGCCGTTTTCTATCATATTGCGGATAACTGCCTGCTGGTTAAATGTGCTGAGGCCCAATACAAATACTGAAGGATACAGCAGCTTTACTTCTTTGCACAGTTCCGTGCCGTTTTTATCGGGCAGGCTCACATCCATGAGTATAATATCCGGCTGCTGTTGTCTTAGAAAGCTGAGGCAGGACATGGCATTGGTGGCATGCCCCAGCCAGTCCATTTCCTTTTCATGCTGCAATAAAGAACGGATGCCTTCAATTACCATATAATGGTCATCTACTATAAAAATACTTACCGCCATCAGATATTAATTTCTATCATTACGGAGGTGCCGCTGTCGGGAGCAGATTGTATATCTAACTTACCCTGTAAAAAATTTACACGGCTCTGGATATTTTTCCAGCCTATGCCGCCCGTATCTGTCATTGCCCTGGTATCAAACCCGCTGCCGTTGTTCTCTACGGTTACGGCCAGCAATCGCTCCTGCCTGTGCAGGTGCAGTTGCACCAGCACATTATGAGCATTGGCGTGTTTAATGGCATTGTTTACCAGCTCCTGCACAATGCGATATATGGTAACGGATTGCGTTTGCCCCAGGACCGCGTCCTGCATGGCAACGGATTGATAGTTCACCGTTGTAACGCCGCTGCGGGTTATTTCATCGCAAAACTCTTTCAGCGCTGTATCCAATCCGTATTTTACCAGCATTTCGGGCATCATATTATGCGCCACACGGCGCATCTCCCTTATGGAGCTGTCCAGCATATCCATGCTGCGCTCAAAAGCCTGCGCATTGTCAGGCGTCATAATTAAATTCTCTTTCATATTGCTTAATGAAAATTTTATACCGCTCAACATGCCGCCCAGCCCGTCGTGCAGGTCTCTTGCGAGGCGCGTGCGCTCCTGTTCTTCCCCTAATAGTACAGCTTCGGTAGCAGTAAGCCTTTTTTCGGTTTCAAGCTCATCAATCTTTGCCTGTTGCAGTTTTTGCCTGTTGCGATGATTGCGGTAGCCCAGCAGCGATATAAGCAGTAGGGCCCCGGCCCCGACAAAAAGCAAATAATTGAGCATAGTTTTTTGCCTGAGTTGTGTTTGCTGCAATTTTATCTGTGCTTCCTTTTTCTCGGTTTCAAACTTCTTTTCTATTGAAATGGTTTTCTGTTGCAACTCGTCTCCTCTAATTTCGTTTTCTAACACCTGCATTTTGTCCCTTGTTTTTTCAGCTTCTATAATATCATGCTGTGCATAAAATATAGAAGACAAGACATGCATCGACTCATATTTATCATATTTTGTACCTAAACTATCGGCTAATTTTACGGAAGCGGCACAATATATTTTTGCCTTATTCAGCTCCTTTTTTAAAAGATAATAAAGCGCCATGCCTCTTGATGCTATTAACTGACCTTGCGGATCGCCTAATTGCTGTGATATTGCAAGCGCTTTTTCAAAGCAAGGCTTCATTTGGTCTGCATCATAGCGGTGAAAATAAATATTACCGATACCCAAAAGGCTGGCTGCTTCCCCCTGTGCATAATTTGTTTTTTGTGAAATGATCAACGCTTCTTTATAACAGCTCAGTGCAGAGTCGGGAAAATTATTGCCTTGATAACTATTAGCAAGGTTAAGCAGGCATCTACCTAAATCAATACTGTCTCCTGAAATTCTTAACTCTTTTACCGCTTTTTCTCCATATTGCAGCGCTTTTTTGTGCTGGTTCATATTTTGGTAAACAAGTTGCTCCATTTCATACATCCTGGCCAAAAGGTAGTTGTTACCCATATCTTCAAAATATTTTCCTGCAGTTTCGTAATAATAAATGGCACTATCGTATTCGCTTAAATAATTAAAACTATTACCAATATTGGCTGCTGTTTTAGCAATATATAATTTGTTATTTAATTCCCTTGCAATCTGAAAAGATTGTTTGTTTAATAATAATGCGCTATCGAATTTACCGGCCATATTAAGAATGGCCGTATAGTTTGAGATGTATTTTATAATACCTAATTTGTGGTGAAGGTGTTTGCTCAGATTGCCAGCCATTTGGTAATATTTCCCGGCGACTTGCGGATCATCCATTTCATATTGGTTGCCAATGTTTATATATAATAACACTTTTGCTGTATCATCTTTTGCGGCGGCCAATAGTTTCAGCAAGCTGTCTTTTTTTAATAATCCCTGTGCAACACAGGTCATAGTACTGAGACCAAGGAATACTATCAGCAAAATTTTTTTCATCTTCTAAAGTTATTGCAAATAAAAGCAGCAATAGCTATGCAGTCTATCATCTTTTTTAATGATTTTTTTTGACGCATCATAGCCCATGGTTTAAACCGCGGGCTATGATGTACGGGATTTTTGTAAAAAACGGGGTTAGTAATTTAAAAAATCATCTTTTTTAATGATTGACCGTCCCTCTGTGCAAAGCTACTTTTACACCTGAATTACCAAAACCATCAAAAGCAAATGAAACCAGCATGAGAAAAATTTTCATTTTTTCACATAGGGGTATGAAAATTTTTTGAATCAAAGGGTTCATTCAACCATTAAAAACTTAAAATATTTACGAATGAAATATGTCTTTAATTCTTTCGTCAAACCTTTAACTGTCAAATCTCAAAGTCATTATAAAGTAATGAAACGCATTTTTGCGCTGCTTTTTTTGGTGCTATCAGTGCAATCGTTACGGGCACAGGCTATTAACGACAGCCTGTTGCTTTATCTGCCCTTCAACGGTAATGCCAATGATGCAAGCGGCAATGACAACAACGGCATCGTACATAATGCTGCACTTACCGCTGATAGAAATAACACCGCAAATGCAGCGTATGATTTTAACGGTACGGGTGCTTATATAGAGATACCGGCAAGCCCTTCGCTCTCCAAAATTTATACGTCCGGAGAAGTAACGATTGCCGCCTGGATCAATATCCGCAACTGGTACAACAACTGGAATGTGTTTGCTGTTTTTGAACAATACGATCCAAATAACGACTGGGGTTCGGTGCTGCTGGAGGCCAACTGGGCCTCCGGAGGGATTTTGTTCGAGTCGGGCTACAATACCAATTACATCGGTTGTGATTATCCATGGAACTTCAACGAATGGCATCATCTTGCGGCAACATATAGCAAGCTCACGGACACTGCAAAATTTTATGTGGACGGCAACCTGATTGGTTCTAAAGAATACCACGAAGTCTTTAGCTCGGATACTGTAAATACCTATGCTATCGGGCGCAGCCTAAGTGGCCCCGACGAATACAGCGATGGCATGATAGACGAAGTGCGCATTTACAATCGTGCATTGAAGGATACTGAATTACAGGCATTGTCCCTTATTACCGGCGACAGCGGGCTACCTGTAACTTTTGGAAATGTTGCAGCAGTTATAAAAGGAAATGCTTTGCAGGTAAATTTTACCTGCCTTACAGAAAAAAATAACGACCGGTTTGTCATTGAGGCTTCATCAGATGGCAAACTGTTTAAAGAAATAGGAACGCTAAAATCCGGGACCGGCAATTCAGATACGCCCGTACAATACAGCTTCAGCCTTAATATGACCAGTTTGAGCGTTGCCGGTTTTGGCCTGCTGGCCATGCTGTTATTGCCGGTATGTAAAAGAAACCGTCATCTGCCTGCCGTGGTATTTTTTGTGAGCACGTTTATTTCCTGTACTAAAACTTCCGGCGAAATACAGCGTGGTATGCCCGGTAACATTTACATACGGATAGCGCAGGTAGATAAAGACGGAACAAAAGCATACAGTAAAATAATACAGGCCATAAAAGAACAATAAGTAAAAAAAAATCACATTTATGAAAACAATGAACCGCAGCATCCTTACCACCGCAGCTTATGCAGCATTTGCGCTGTACCTGTCTGTATTGGTTTCCTGCAAAAAAGACAATGGCATTACGGTAACGCCCATTACACCACCGGACACCACGCTCAGGATAAGCGCTCTTTCGACAACCACTTTGCATTATGGGGATACGCTTACCATTGAGGGCAGCAATTTTTCTGTCACAGCCGCCAACAATACCGTTACCATCAATGATGTGGCAGCTACCGTACAATCGGCTACGGCAGCGGAGTTGAAAGTAATCGTCCCGGCCGTAGGAGCTACCGGCGGTGAAGTGAAAATAAAAACAGGCAATCAAACCGCAAGTGGCGGCAACATTACCTATGTGCCCGATGTATATGTAGCAGGTTCTCAAAACAATGCTGCCCATGCTTTAGCCATCTATTGGAAAAACGGCGCTGCTGATACGCTAAGCACGGAGGAATCGGCTCTGACTTCCATTTGTATAACCGGCAATGATGTGTATGCAGCCGGAAGTGAAAGAATAAATAACTTACAATTGGCCAACTACTGGAAAAACGGCGTTAAAACCACGCTTGGCACAGGGGCATCAGTAGCCAATGCCATCGCTGTAAACGGAAACAATGTACACGTAGGTGGTTGGGAAGTAGTAAACGGGTTTGACATTCCGAGGTATTGGAAGAACGGAACAGGAATATCGGTAAATGTAAATGACCCCATTATATCACAAACAGTGCTTGGCAATGGCTCCTGCTATGGTATTTGTGTAAGTGCCAACAATATATATGCTGTTGGATATTATCGCAACTCACAGGGAAGGTTTTCGCCCTGGGAATTTATAAACGGGATAATACCGGCCAATACCATACCCAATAACGATAAGCATTGCTTTGCCAACGCTGTTTTCGTTAGCGGGAGCGATGAGTATGTGGCAGGCAGCCAAAATAATGCAACAACCGGGTTGGCCATGGCCACCATCTGGAAAGACGGGACGGCTACAACATTAACCGCAGGTACTGCTTCAGTAGGCGTTGCCACCGCTGTTTTTGTGGTGGGAAACGATGTATATGTGGCAGGATATGAACAGGAAGACTATTATCATAGCGGGCTGACTTTTGCTAAATACTGGAAGAACGGTGTGCCTGTAAAATTATCAACAGCATCTTCCGCTGCTACGGGCATTGCTGTTTTTGGTAATGATGTTTATGTATCAGGATGGGAAAACAACGGCACCTGCAAGGTAGCCAAATACTGGAAAAACGGTGTGCCGGTTAATTTAGGGAATGCTGTACTTAATTCGGCCGGCAATGCGATTGTTGTACGGTAAATTTTTAGGATAAAAACTATGAAATATTTATCCGGCCGATTCTCAGGGCTGCAAGTCCCGAAGTAGTATTCTTAACCTCAGGCTGCAATAGGATACAGGGGAACTAAAGGTTGCGAAGGAAGGCGGCTTTACGCTGCCATACCGCATTGCCGGTGCCTATTGAAAACGAGCTTAAAGCAAGGCTGGGGCAAGCATACTTTGAGCTGCCTGATTCTGAAAAGAAGCCCTTACTTCTACTCTGAAACCAGCATATAAAAAAACAGCCCGTCAAGAAGATGGACTGTTTTTTTATATACTGTTGTAATTCTATTAATAAAATTTGCTCCTGTAGTCTTTAATATCAGCAGCTTCCCGCAGCGCCTGTAGCGACTGGAACTGCGCCTGTTGTTTCGCCTGCATATAACGCATTTTACGTAATGCCTCAACATCTTGCGTTTCTGTTGGTGTGCTTATTAAATTATCCACTTTAATTACATAAACACCCTGTGTGCCGGCAATGGGCTCCGGAACCACCTTGTTCAGATTTTCCTTGTTAAAAGAAGCTCCGATCACTTTTGGCTCAAATCCCAGGGCTGTGGGTGTTTGGGCATTAAACCGGAGACTGTCTGCTGTTTCAACCTGCGTTTTCAGGGTAGCGGCAACGGCTTCCAGTGTGGTTACTTTCCCGATCCTGTCAGTAAGTATTTTTGCTTTTTTCTGGTTCACCAGCAAAGGTTCTACCATCATCCGTGCCTTGGCAGGGCTCATGGTTCCCTCCTCGTTAATTTCTGTAACCAGGCCAACCACGTAAAAAGAGCCTACACGGGTGGGCTGTATGACCTCGCCTACTTTTGCGTTATAAATGCTCTTTACAAAGTTCCTGGATGTGCCCAGCCCCTGTAATGTAGCGCCGGTAGGCGGAATATCAGATGCAACGGATTTATAAATTCCCTTTTCTGATTGCAGTTTGGCTGCAGCAGCGTTAAATGATTTCTGGTCAGTAGCCCGGGATGCAAATTTGGTAGCCGCCGCATTTGCTGCATTATCTGTTTCCTGGCTGGCTTCAATAGGCTTGGTTACATAGGCTATTTTGTAGCCGGTTCCGCTTCCTTTAGCTGCCAGCACCTCAATAATATGGTAACCATAGTCGGTTTTTACAATGCCCCTGCTTCCTACGGGATGGGTAAATATATAGTCATTAAAAGCAGGCATCATTTGACCGGAAGGTACATTGTCATAAGTACCTCTGTTTTGTGTTTTACCCGGGTCGTCTGAAAATTTAGCTACCAGTGTATCAAAGTTTCCACCCTTTTGTAAAACCTGGTACAGGCTGTCTGCCAGGTGATGTGCGGTTGCAGTATCCCTTATGGGGATCTGCTGGCCGGTTTGCGGATCCTGTTGTATTGTGCCCACTAAAATATGGCGTACCTTAACGGTATCCGGTATCGTTGCTGTGGCAACAATTTTTGCCAGTGCATAAGAATTGCCGTCAACATAAGGGCCATAAATATTCCCGGTGCCCACTTTTAATATAGAATCCTTCATCGGCACCTGTATACGGTTACTGTTGATAAAGCCGTCATAATAATTATTGATGCCCTGGCTTACCAGGAAATCTTTTACATTGTGCGTGCTGTCGAATGCCGGTTTTAATTCAAGGATCCGCTTTTTTGCTTCCATACTGTCTGCAGGGCTTGGGTCTGCGTTAAAGGCAACATAGGAAATGCTGCGGCTTTCTGTTTGCTTAAAATCTTTTTTATGCTTATCGATATATGCCTGTATATCGGCATCGGTTACTTTAACCGCAGAGTCAGAAATGCTGGTATACGGGGCCCTTACATAAGACACTTTTGACAGTAAGGCATCGTCTGCCTGCTGTTTCTGAAGCATCCATTTTGGAAAATTGATGCTGGTGGTCAGTAATGCATCAAATTTTTCCGCAGTACGCTGAAAGGCCAGCTGGTTCAGGAAAGCGCCCAGCTGTGCTTTTTGCTCCGCAGTTCCTTTGGATTTGATCTGGTTAATCTGCGCCTGGGCCGCGGCAGCATCAAACTGCCCGGTTTGAGGATTGGTAAAACCCTGTGCTATTTCCTGTGGCGGATTTGCACCAAACAGCAGGTCATTCAGTTCTTTACGGCCTACATCCAACCCCAGCTTCTTTGTTTCCTGATCCAGCAAAATGCGTGAAACCTCCTGGTTCCAGGCCTGCTCATTGGCCTGCTGGGCAGCGCCTTCACCACCACTCATTCCGCGGGCCTGCATCATCTGGGTGGTCTGATCAACCATATTGTTAAAATCCTGGAAGTCGATTTTTTCGCCGTTAACTTTTCCGATTGTTCTTACATCTCCGCTAAAAAGGCTTCCTCTGTTCTCAAAAGCAAGCATCACAACAAATATAACCAGGGCTATCCCGATGATAATCGCCATCACCTTGCCATACTTGTCCTGAATGTTCTGTATTACTGACATTGTTAATTAATATATAGTATTAAAAAGGTTGGCAAAAATAGCGTTTTTAAAGATATCAACAAACTGTGGAAAAAAGGGCGTAAACAGCCTGAAAACAAGCTGTCTGAATATTTTAAACCATTGATTTTGGTAATAAGGGGGTTGTTTTCCGGGCTATTGTCATTTTCCCCACAGGGGTGAAACTGTTACAAGCGGTTCAAACAGCATCCGGATTGGTAACAGGCCTGGTAAAATGTCACCCTGACGAAGGGACATAATAGCCATCGCTCAAGGCTTCGTTAACAGTTCGACAGGCTCCTGTCATTTTAAAGAATTTAAAAGCAACGCTTTATGATTGCCTGTTATTGACAAATGCTGTATTGTTTTGAGATCAACAATATATAGCTCCGTTATCTGATAGTCATCGGATTCGACCGCAGCATAGCGGAGCACCTGCCGGCCGGTAGCGGGGATGACGATTGAAAAAATTGTCACCCAATAAGCTTAAATGCAACGTCTTTATAATTGCCTGCCAATGACAGATTACATGATACGTTGAAAACCAATCCTGTTTTTGTCATGCTGTGCTCCTGACCAGATGACCCCGGTCGGACGGGTATTTCAGTATCTATGTTATAGTATCGCTCAACAGGCCCTGAAACAAAAACAGATTCCGGAACAGGTACAGGATGACATCTTCAGGGTAACCCCTAAGAAGGATTGTCATCGCCTCATCCGAACTTTCGGATGATTTTGTTTTTGCAAATGGAAAACTCAGGTGACGGCATGATTTTTCTTGTCAGGGCGCGCATGCACGAACCCTGATTCATTTTATTTGAAAAACGGGATAAAGAATTAAAAAACTGATCGTGGATTACGCCTGCAAAATTGCTTTATCGATCTTTTCTTTTTGCCACAGGTGGTGCCGTAAATGCATATCTGCAAATTGCAGCCATTCCGCGGCATTAAAATACTGAAAGCCGGGATGCAGTGTTTTGCCCTTTCTTATAGAGGCGTTTTTGAATAACTGGCATACTTTCTCCCGGATGCCGGTGAGCTGCCTGCGAAGCTGTTCTTTGCTTTCCGGTTGCTGAAGGTGAATGTCATTAAAAGGGTTTGCCAGTGGCTTGTTGGGGAAGCTGTTCACGGCAAACAGGGCGGCGGCTTCGGGCGTCATGGCACAGTCAGCATGCTCATCGGTTGCCATGGCTGCTTCCATTTGTTCTGTATAAAAGCGGGTATCGCTGATAAGATGCTGATAAACCTGGCCCAGCGACCAGCTGTCAGGTGCCGGCCGCTGTTGTAATTGCTGCAGGGTATAAGCATCCAGGTAGCCGATCCATTGGTCAACACTGTTGCAGAATCCGGTCAATAGCTCAGGCGTTGATAACATGGCACGAACCTACAAAATTCCGATCGTTTTATGGTGGCCTGGAATTTTTCCGGATCTCGAAACTTCTTTTCCCGATTCCGGAAATCAATACAGGCATATAAAGCCACCTTCGCGCATATTTGATTTTAATGGGTCCGGGTGATATTCTGAAATATAGCTGCTTGTTGCTGCTGGTATTCATAGCAGGCAATTCCTTCGCACAACCTGAAGGTAAAATGGTAGAAATGGACAGTGTGGTAGTCACTACCGGCCAATACCGGCCGCAGTCTTTAAAAAACTCTGTTTTTAATATAAAGGTCATTTCCGCGGATGAAATAAAAGCAAAAGCGCCTGTAAACCTGCTCCAGGTATTAAATACACAGGCGGGCATTCGCATCAGTAATGATAATACATTAGGCGTAGCAGATATAGAGCTGATGGGCATGAGCGGGCGTGGGGTAAAGATTTTACTGGATGGTGTACCCCTTACCGACCGTAATGATGCGCGCGAAAGCCTGGGCCAGATCGATGTGCAGAACATTGAGCGCATTGAAATTGTAGAAGGCCCTATGAGTGTTATTTACGGTTCTGATGCGTTGGCGGGCGTTATTAATATCATTACCAAGAGAGTTACGGGCAATCATTTCAGCGCAGGGGCCCGTGTGCAGGAGGAAACTGCCGGCGATGAATACAGTTTTCTGGGTAATAAAGGCGCACATCTGCAATCTTTAAATGCGGCTTTTGGTAAAAATGCGTTTTTCATTAATGGCGGATTTACGCATATGGATCATGAAGGGTTTGGAGGTGATGCCTACGGAAGAGCTAAAAGCTGGAAGCCAAAAGAACAGTATTTAGGAAACATGATAGCCGGCATCCGTACCGAAAAGAATACAGTGTATTACCGGCTGGATGGTTTAGATGAAACCATTACTTCAAAAGGGGAGATCAATATGGGTAATTATAAAGCTACCGATCAGTGTTATATTACACGCCGCTGGATGCACCAGTTGCAGGACGACTGGAGCATCAGTAATAAATGGCGCCTGAATACCGCTTTGTCTTATACGGATTACAGCCGCCGCACCAGAACTACAAGGCACGACTTTACAACGGGTACAGAAGAACTGACAACCGGCGCCGGTGAGCAGGACACGGCAAAATTCACCACCTTGTTCTTCAGAACACAGGTTTATTACAGGGCTAATGACCGGTTGTCTTTTCAGCCCGGCATTGAAATAAATCACAACGCAGCTTCCGGACAAAGAATAGACGGTTCGCCTACCATTAATGACCTTGCACTTTTTGCTTCGGCGGAATGGAAACCGGTAAGCTGGCTGATACTGCGCCCGGGACTAAGAGCTATAAAAAACTCGGTATATGATGCACCACCTGTTGTACCGGCATTAAATACAAAGATCAGTTTAACAGATGCTCTGGATCTAAGGCTGTCTTATGCAAAAGGCTACCGGGCACCTGCCCTGCGGGAACTATACTTTGATTTTGTGGATGCCAACCATTCCATTTTTGGTAATAAAGATCTGAAAGCGGAAACTTCCAACAGCTTCAACGGTTCCTTAAACTGGCAGTATAAAAATGACCGGATAAAAGCCACCAGTGTGCTGTGCGGGTTTTATAATGTGTTTGATGATCTGATCGATTATGCGGTAGACCCCTCTGATAATAAAACCACGCGCCTGTTTAATGTATCTAAATTTAAAACAACCGGTATTTCTTTTGAACAAAGTCTCCTGTACAACCAGTGGCAGGTAAATGCAGGTATATTATATGTAGGCCGGTACAATGATTTAAGCAATGAAGAAGGCCTGAACCGGGAGGTGCCCCGGTTCAACTGGTCGCCGGAAGTAACTGCCAATGTTTTTTATACCCTCCGTAAAATAAATACGGGCCTGGCGCTGCTATATAAGTTTACCGGTGTGCGCAATGGCTACCAGCTATCAGACAGTAACCCCGATGATGTAATGCTTACCAAAGTGAATGCCTACCATTGGATGGATTTTACCGCCACAAAAACCTTTCTTAAAACATTTACCGTACAGGCAGGGGTAAAAAATATTTTTAACATCAACAATATCAACAGCACTGCCACCAGTGGCGGTGTGCACAGCACCGGCGGACCGCTGCCCATCAGCTATGGCAGGTCTTACTTTTTGGGAATAGCCTATCAGTTTTTTAAAAAATAAACAACAAACAATATGAAGAAAATTTTAATGATTTCGGTAGCAGTAGCTGCATTGGCCTCTTGCAGTAAGGATAAGGACCCGCTGATTATTGTGCCGCCGTCGTCTGGTTCTCAAATGACGTTAAATGGGCTTGACGGATCAGAAGGTGGTGATGGCTCTAAAGCGGCAAATTCTGTATTTGTTGATTTTAGCGCAGACAAGCAATATACAGTTGCAAGAAAAAACTGGGATCTGGGATTTTATACAGGATCTGATTTCAGGGCTATTATTAATAATACTGCTGTTGCTTATGCAAAGGCAACTACAAAAACAGATTTGAACGCGGTTGGTAGCGCGGACACTGTTGGTCTAAAATTGGAATTTGACCAAAACGTTCCTACTGCTGCAGATTTTACTATGATGGATAATCTCAACGGAAATATTTCTCAAACATTAATCAGTGCGTCTGCCACAGAAACGGATAATAAGGTATTTATTTTAAACCGTGGTACTGGTGGCGGTATTGTCAGGTCACAAAATCAATATATGAAACTTAGAGTTTTGAGAAACAGTAACGGCTACACCTTGCAATATGCCCCATTGACCGCAAATACATATAATACTCTTTCGATTTCTAAAACCGGTGATGGAGATTTTGTTTACATATCTCTTGATAACGGAAATACTGTAAGTGGTTTTCCTGCTAAAATTGAATGGGATATAGAATGGACCTATTCGGCATACAAAACTAATTTTGGTGTAGATGTAATGTATCCTTTTTCCGATTTAGTAGCGCTGAATCAATTAAATGGTGTGCAGGCTTTTGAGCGGGTATATAGTGGAGATGCAGTTGCCAGCGACGCATTTACAAAGTTTAATAAAGACAGCGTAGCGAAATATACATTTTCTAGTGACAGATGGACAATTGGCTCTAATTGGCGTGCAACGGCTGGTACTCCTGCTGGTATAAAGCACGATAGATTTTATATTATTAAAGATGCATCCGGAAATTATTACAAGTTGAAATTTATTGCAATGGGGCCTGTTGGTTATCCCACTGTTGTTGATGACGGCGGCACCCGCGGCAAGCCCGAGATACAATACGAACTTATTAAGTAATTTTAAATTTAATCCCGAACTATCAAAAACGATTCAATGAATAAATTATTAGGTATAGCTATGGCTGCGATGCTCTCAGCTCCTGCCATGGCCCAAAACGGCAAAGAAAACATCGACAAGATCTGCGGTTGCTTTGAAGTAAGCTTTAAATATGCAGAAACCTTTGCCCCGGAAAAGGATTATAAATTCCACGACCGAGAGCAGATCATGGGCGTTACCGAGCTGGCCCTGCCGCTGGTAAATACGGATAAAAAAGTGGTGATCCAGCACCTGCTGGTAATGGGCAACGGTACCATTGTAAAACACTGGAGGGAAGACTGGACCTATGAAAACCCCGTGCAATGGGTGTATAAAGGCGATAAGGTTTGGGAAAAAGTAACCCTGCCTGCTGCTGATGTAAAAGGCAAATGGTCGCAGTCCGTATGGGAAGTAACCGATGCCCCCCGCTACCAGGGCAGCGCTCCCTGGCAACTGGTAAACGGCCACATGATCTGGGAAAATACAGCGGATGCCCCGCTGCCCCGGAGAGAATATACCCAACGCTCCGACTATAACATCCTGAACCGTACCAACCGCCTGGTAATTACGGATAAGGGATATGACCACAACCAGGAAAACAAAAAGATCATCCGCGCAAATGGAACAGATAAGCTGCTGGTGGAAGAACGGGGGCTGAATGGCTATGAAAGAGTGGATAAGGAAGATTGCGCCGCCGGCGAAAAATACTGGGAAGAATACAAAGGCTTTTGGCTGGCCCTGGAGCAGGAATGGGAAAAAGTGCTGAATGCCAAGGATCAAATTAAGCTGACGGAAAAAGTAGGCAATGAAGACCTGATGACCCAGCTGTTTTCTATGGCCGATGAATGGAAGGAAAAGAAGCTTACCGCCTCAGATGTCAATGCAAAAGTGGGCGCCGTGCTGGCAAAGCATATTCAATAGTTTTTTCTTCATGTATTGTATAAGTGCCGCTCCGTATGTTCATACGGGCGGCTTTTTTAATAGAATAATTAAGTGTTTCCTTTTAAGCTGAATTTTACTGTAAAATCAAATAACTGCCTGTCCCACAAGTCCCCTTTATGTCGCCGTATTTCCTTGGCCGCTGTGTAAGATGGCGTGCTTAGTAAAGCTGTTAAATCGTTTTTACCCTGGTTTTTGGTTGTTCCGTACCATAATTATATTTCGTACCTTTGCACTCATTTTTTGGTTAATATGAGTGTGAAATACAGAGAATTTACGGGTTTGAACCTGCCCTCCATAGAGCAGGAAGTGCTGGCAAACTGGAATGCAGAACAGGCTTTTGAAAAAAGCGTTTCCCTGCGCAACGGGGCGCCGTCCTTTGTTTTTTATGAAGGCCCTCCCAGCGCCAATGGTATGCCGGGTATTCACCATGTTATTTCACGCACGCTCAAAGACCTGGTTTGCCGTTATAAAACGATGCAGGGCTTCCAGGTAAAACGCAAAGGCGGCTGGGATACCCACGGGCTGCCGGTAGAGCTGGGAGTGGAAAAGGAGCTGGGCATTACCAAGGAAGACATCGGCAAAAAAATATCTGTAGAGGAATACAACCAGAAATGCCGGGAAGCGGTGCTGCGGTTTAAGGATAAGTGGGATGATCTTACCCGTAAAATGGGCTATTGGGTAGACCTGAATGATCCCTATATTACCTTTAAAAATGAATACATAGAAACGCTCTGGTATTTACTGAAGCAGTTATATAATAAGGGGTTATTGTATAAAAGTGTAAGCATTCAGCCCTATTCCCCTGCTGCCGGTACCGGGTTAAGCTCCCACGAGCTGAACCAGCCGGGTACCTATAAAGATGTAAAAGATACCAGCGCCACCGTGCTGTTTAAGGCCGTGCGTAATAATAAAAGTGAGTTCCTGTTTAAAGAAACCACAAAGGTCTCCCCCTTTGGGAGAGATACAGAGGGGGTTGAGGCCGAGCCTGCCGAAGTCTTCTTCATGGCCTGGACCACCACTCCCTGGACGCTGCCCTCCAACCTGGGGCTGACCGTTGGAGGCAATATTGATTATGTCCTTATAACAACCTTTAATCCTTATACCCACATTCCGGTAAATGTGATCATTGCCAAACCCCTCGTCAGCAAATATTTTAAGGCAGAAGGGGAAAATGGTGATTTTGAAAATTATACCCCCCTCTCTGGAGGGAGAGGGGCCGGGGGTGAGGTGCTGCCCTGGAAGATCCTCGCCACCTTTAAAGGCGATGAGCTGGCAGGCATTGAATATGAGCAGTTATTACCCTTTGAATCCAACTCCCTGGAGAAAATACAGGAAATTACTCCCGGAGCCACTCCTTTTAAAGTAATGGTGGGCGACTTTGTAACAACTGAAGACGGAACAGGTATTGTGCATACTGCACCGGCCTTTGGCGCGGATGACTATAAAGTAGGTAAGAAAAACAATATCGGCATTCTCACGCTGGTAGACCGTACGGGGAAATTTATTGACGGTACCGGTGAGTTCAGCGGCCGTTATGTGAAGGATTATAAGGATGAGCCCGGTTATGTGGATGTAAACGTGGATATTTCAGTAAAGCTGAAAAAAGAGAACCGTGCTTTTAAGGTAGAAAAATATGAGCACAATTACCCCCACTGCTGGCGTACCGATAAGCCGATATTATATTACCCGCTGGATGCCTGGTTCATCAAAACCACAGCATTGCGCAACCGGATGGTGGAGCTGAACAAAACCATTCACTGGAAACCAAAATCAACCGGTGAAGGCCGCTTTGGCAACTGGCTGGAGAATATGGTAGACTGGAATCTGAGCCGCAGCCGTTTCTGGGGCACCCCATTACCCATCTGGTCTACCGAAGATGGCAGCGAAATGAAATGTATCGGCTCTATCGGGGAACTGAACAGTGAAATAAGGAAGGCCAGCGAGGTTTTGGGCGGTGAAATCAATAAGAATTATCTGCATGAAGGCATCCTGGATCTACATAAACCCTATGTAGATGAAGTGGTACTGGTGAGCGATTCCGGCAAACCCATGCGCCGGGAACCGGATCTGATCGATGTATGGTTCGACAGTGGTGCCATGCCCTATGCACAATGGGGGCTGGACTATGATAAGTTAAAAGCCGGTGATCCGCAGCCGTTCAACCAGCCGTTTGACACCAACTTCCCCGCTGACTTTATCTGTGAAGGTGTAGACCAGACCCGCGGATGGTTTTATACCCTGCATGCCCTTGCAGCACTGTTGTTTGATAGCGTAGCTTACAAAACAGTAGTAAGCAATGGCCTGGTGCTGGATAAAAATGGCAATAAAATGAGCAAGCGGCTGGGCAACGTGGTAGATCCCTTTACTACCATCGAAACCTTTGGCGCAGATGCAACGCGTTGGTATTTAATTACAAACGCCTCTCCATGGGATAACCTGAAATTTGATATCGACGGTATAAAGGAAGTGCAGCGAAAATTCTTTGGTACCCTATACAATACTTACCAGTTCTTTGCGCTTTATGCAAACGTGGACGGGTTTACCTTCAGCGAAGCCCGGATTCCGCTGAATGAACGGCCGGAAATTGACCGCTGGATCATTTCTTCTCTTAACACCCTGGTAAAAGATGTTACGGCGGCTATGGATGATTATGAGCCTACCCAGGCCGGCCGGCTGATCGAAGATTTTGTGGATGAGCACTTAAGTAACTGGTATGTAAGACTTTGCCGTCGAAGGTTTTGGAAAGGAGAATATGAAGCAGATAAAATTTCGGCTTACCAGACCTTATTTGAATGCCTGGAAACCGTTGTGCGCTTAATGGCCCCGGTAGCTCCCTTCTTCAGTGATGCGGTTTTCCGTAACCTGAATGCCGTTGCCCGGCACTTTGACGTGGAATCAGTACATCATGCTCTTTTTCCCAAAGCAGATGAAGCAGCCATTGATAAAGCGCTGGAAGAAAGGATGCAGCTGGCTCAGGATATTTCTTCATTGATCCTGTCTTTACGCAAAAAAGTGAACATTAAGGTGCGTCAACCGTTACAAAAGGTATTAATTCCTGTGCTGAACCCTTCTATGAAAGAACAACTGGAAAAGGTGGAGGAGCTGATCAAATCGGAAGTTAATATTAAGGAGACAGAATACCTGGTTGATACCGAAGGATTTATAAAGAAAAAAATCAAGCCCAACTTTGTAGCGTTGGGTAAAAAGCTGGGCCCTAAAATGAAAGCGGTTTCGAATGCACTGGCTGATTTCGGTCAGGAGGATATCAGCAATCTGGAAAAGAACGGACAGACAGAACTGGATATTGACGGCGAAAAGATAACCATTCAGAGCAACGAGGTGGACATCAGCAGTGAAGACATCCCCGGATGGACGGTAGCCAACAAAGGCGCCCTCACCGTGGCGTTAGACATTACCATTACAGAAGCCCTGAAACAGGAAGGCGACGCGCGGGAATTTATAAACCGTATTCAAAAAATAAGGAAGGATAGCAATTTTGATGTAACTGATCGTATTTCAGTACAAATTGACACAAATCCTACATTAAAAAATTCGTTAAACACGTATAAAGACTATATTTGCGCAGAAATTTTGGCAGATGATCTGGATTTTAGTCCGATTACATCAGGTGGCGCTGAAATTGAGGTGAACGAACATAAGTTATATACGATTGTAACAAAAAAAGGGTAACAAAAGATGGCTACAAAGAAAAAAACAACCACTAAACCAACCCGTTCAGCAAGTAAAAAAGCGGCGCCGGCAAAACCTGTCCGTTCCGTAGGCGGAAAAGTGGCCGCTGTAACAAAAAAAGCGGGTAAGCCCGCCGTAAAAGCAGCAGCAAAGCCGGCCCGCCCGGCAGCAAAAGCTGTGGCTTCCAAAAAAGCGGCAAAGCCTGCGGCGAAAGCAAAAGCTGCGGCAAAAAAAGCTGTGGTTAAAAAGGCTGCGGCAAAGCCTGTGGTAAAAGCTAAGGCCCCGGTTAAAAAAGCGGTAGCACCTCCCGCAAAAAAAACAGTTGAAAAAAAGTCGACAGTAAAAGAAACTCCCATAACAGAAAAAATAGTGGCAAAAAAAGAAGATAAAAAAGAAGCAAAAGCTCCTAAAAAGGTAGTGGTTCCCAAACTGTCTACTAAGAGTTCGGTAAAATATCAGCCGGATTTTACAAAGAGTGTCTTGGATACCCCTGCGGTAGAAAAAGCTCCATCAGTAGTCCGTTATTCCGATAGCGACCTGGCCGAGTTTAAAGAGATCATTTTAAAAAAGCTGGATGCAGCTAAAAAAGAGCTGGCTTATTTACAGGGATTGATTACCCGCAGGGATGAGGGCGGCGATATGGATGAAGGCCGTTATATGACCATGGAGGATGGCAGTGTAAGCATGGAGCGGGAACAGCTGAGCCAGCTGGCCAGCCGCCAGATCACTTTTATTGATCACCTTGAAAAAGCGTTAATGCGTGTAGAGAACAAAACCTATGGCATTTGCCGCGTAACCGGTCATTTAATAGATAAGGCGCGTTTGCGTGCAGTGCCCCATGCCACTCTTAGCATTGAGGCCAAATCAATGATGAATCGTTAACAGAAATGTAATAGAACAGTATAAAAAGCGGACCTTTAACCGGGGTTCGCTTTTTATTTGTACTGACCGGGGATAAGTATTTTTTTCAGACCGGCTGTGATTTCTCCGTTTAACATTTATCTTTAGCCCTGCAGCCCCTTCCGCTTTAAACAATAAAAATATGACGATCAATTTTGGTTATGATAAAAAGCAGGTAATACAGGCATTGCGCTATCATTTCATTTCCAAGAGAGAGATCAGGATCATGATTATCCTGGTAAATGTATTTGCAGCCCTGGCGCTGGTATTGTATGCACTGCATAAAATAACGCCCACAGCCTTTCTGATCAATTCATTTCTCTGGTTGTTGTTAATGATCAGTCTGTGGTTTGTGCTTCCCGGCCTGGTTTACAGAAAGGCAGCAACCTTTAAGCATCATTTTACCATGTATTTTGATGACAATGACTTTACGCTGGAGCATTCAAAAGGTAAAAGAAGCTGGCCTTATACTGTATTGGCCGGTTATAAGGAAAGCCCTCATTTTTTTCATTTGTATTTTGACGAACGGTCTTTTTTGCTGGTGCCCAAATCGGCCTGTGGAAACAGTGAGGAGGTTTCCCGGCTCCGGCATCTGTTAATGAACAAGGTAAAAGGCAAATAACGCCGTCAGATGTATTTTTTCATAATGACGTGGGGGATCGTCAGATTTGTAAACTCATTGCTCGCTTCCCGGTACCCCATTTTTTCATAGAAGCCGGATGCATTCTTGCGCGCCTGCATCGATATTTCGCGGTAGCCCATATCCCTTGCAATGTTTTCCGCAAACTGCATCAGGGCTTTACCGATTCCCTTCCCCTGCAGATCATTCAGCACCGCCATCTGGCGCAGTAAAACAATCCGGTCTGATTGTTTTACAAGCATACAGCATCCCAGCATTTTTTCATCTTCAAAGGCACCGATCAGCACATTGTTTTTGTCGGCATTAATATCTTCCTCCGTTAATACCAGCCCCAAAGGTTTCCGCAGAATTTCATTGCGGAGATCTACCATTTGCTGGTATTCTTTGGAACCATGATCTATAATCTTTAATGCCATAAAACCGTCTCATTTTAGTAAAAATCATAGGTCGTTGCAGGTACTTATTTATTTTGTAAATTAAGGATTTTTAAGCGTTTCAATACATTTTTAGTTTTTTTTTTCTTTTTGTGCATTTTTACCCAAAAACTCTATTTTTGCAGCAATAACTAAATTAATAAGATATGTCAGACATTGCATCAAGAGTTAAAAAAATTATCGTTGACAAACTGGGCGTTGACGAAGCAGAAGTAACTAATGAAGCTTCTTTTACAAATGATCTGGGTGCCGACTCACTGGACACCGTAGAACTGATCATGGAATTTGAAAAAGAATTCAATATTTCTATTCCAGATGAGCAAGCCGAAACAATTACTACTGTTGGTCAGGCTGTATCTTATTTGGAAGAACACGCCAAGTAATTGATTGGAGTTTAGCCAAGCTTGGCTTTGGTAAAGAAACAAATACACCGCCTTTGACTGTGGTCTTCCATAATTAAAGGCGGTTTTATCATAAAATAATAAGGATAACCAGTTTATGGAGTTGAAAAGGGTAGTTGTAACCGGAATGGGTGCATTAACACCGTTGGGCAATACAGTTGATGATTATTGGAACGGGTTGATTAATGGCGTTTCAGGTGCTGCACCCATCACCTTATTTGATGCCAGTAAATTCAGAACGAAATTTGCCTGTGAAGTAAAGAATTTTGACCCCACGAATTTTCTTGATAAAAAAGAAGCCCGGAAAGTTGACCGGTTTACCCAGTTTGCATTGATAGCAAGTGACCAGGCAGTAAAGAATGCAGGCCTTACCAAAGAAAATATAAACCCGGATCGTGTAGGCGTTGTTTTAGGAAGCGGTATTGGTGGGCTGATCACCTTTCAGAATGAAGTGATTGATTTTGCCAAGGGGGATGGCACCCCCCGGTTCAACCCCTTCTTTATTCCTAAAATGATCCTGGACATTGCTGCCGGGCAGATCAGCATGCGGCATAATTTCCGCGGCCCCAACTATGCAGTGGTAAGCGCCTGTGCCAGCAGCACCAACGCTATGATAGACGCTATTAATTTATTGCGCCTGGGCAAAGCGGATATCATTGTTACCGGAGGAAGTGAAGCGGTTGTAAGTGAAGCAGGTGTTGGAGGTTTTAATGCCATGAAGGCCATGAGTGAACGGAATGATGATCCGGCAACAGCCAGCCGCCCGTATGATAAAGACAGGGATGGTTTTGTAATGGGGGAAGGCGCAGGCGTATTGGTCTTTGAAGAGCTGGAGCATGCCCTGAAACGGGGAGCTACTATTTACTGTGAAGTAATTGGCGGCGGCGCTACTGCTGACGCCTATCATATTACGGCCCCGCACCCGGAAGGGCTGGGAGCAAAGAATGTAATGATTGCTGCGTTAAATGATGCGGGCATTACCCCTGCCGATGTAGATTATATTAATACGCACGGCACATCCACACCCCTTGGAGATATTGCCGAAACCAAAGCGATCCTGGAAGTATTTGGTGCGCATTCTTATGATATGAATATCAGCTCTACCAAAAGCATGACCGGCCATTGCTTAGGTGCTGCCGGTGTTATTGAAGCGATCGCCTGTATCAAAAGTGTTGTACATAATATTGTGCCCCCAACCATTAATCATTTTACTGACGACCCGGAACTGGATCCCAAATTGAACTTTACCTTTAACAAGGCACAGGAGCGGGAGGTGAATATTGCATTGAGCAATACCTTTGGCTTCGGTGGGCATAATGCCTGTGTAATAGTAAAAAAATATTCATAGTGTTCTGTGAATTTTATAAAAGAGCTTTTTAAGGGAAAATCAGATACCGTTTTAAAAAAACAGTTACGGAATATATTGGGTTTTACACCTGATAATATATCCCTGTACAAAACAGCGCTTACTCATCGTTCATTAAAAGAAAATGTAGATGAGAACAATGAACGGCTGGAATACCTGGGCGACGCTGTTCTGAGCGCACTTGTAGCCGATTATCTGTTTAAAAGATATCCTTACCAGGGAGAAGGCTTCCTTACAGAAATGCGCAGCAAAATGGTGAACCGGCAGCAATTGAACGAGGTGGCGGTTAAAATGAACCTGAAAAAGATCGCTAATTTCAATAAGCTGGATCATACATTAAGGGGAAGCCATATTTTTGGTAATACACTGGAAGCGCTGGTGGGTGCTATTTACCTGGATTTAGGGTACAAAAAAACCAGCAAATGGGTATATGATTATATTATTTCCCCGCACATGTTTATGGATGAACTGGAAACGAGGGAAATCAATCATAAGAACAAGCTCTATGGATGGGCAAATAAGCTGGGCAAATCATTAGAATTTACCACTATTGAGGAAAAACTGGAAAATGGCCGCCGGCTGTTTACCATTGGCGCAGTTGTTGATGGTGAAATAATTGCCCAGGGAAAAGCGTTTAATAAAAAAGACGCTTCTCAGATTGCGGCAAGCCTGGCTGTTCATTCCTTGGGGATCAGCAATAATGAGGAAGGCGTTCCGGCACAATAAAATTTGCGCACATGAAAAAAGCACTGATTGTTACAACAGTTTTGCTGGGTTTTCTGGTTATAGCCTGCTCAACTCCCGGCAAGAAACAATTTACCGATGCTGTATCATATGATCAATTCATTATTGATCGCATGGAGCAGATGCAGCAAGCCTTATTTGCGGTACAAAGAGTTACCGGAAGCGATAGCTCCGGTGCACAGGCTGATATAGGCAGTTATATAACCCGGATTGATTCGGTAACAAAGACCCTCAGAGAGCTTCCTGATTTTAACGGGGATACCGGTTACCGGGACGCTGCCGTACGGCTTGGCGAATTTTATAAAAGATCCATTAACGGGCCTTATACTGAAATAGCGAGCATATATAAAGAAGAGAAAGATACAGCCCAGGCAAACAGCCGGGTTGATACGATCATCAGCCGGCTTCAGCAGGAGGAAACCGCCGCTGATAATGATTTTATTAAGCAGCGTAATGCTTTTGCTGCAAAAAATCATATTAAAATAGAACCGGCCATTCCTGCTGAGTAAAGCTGCTTTTGACTAATTTTAAAGGCGCTGCACCCAATATACCGCAGTGTTTTATTAAAATGATCCGTTTTCCGATCTATCTTGATAACTGTGCCACCACACCCTGCGATGAAAGGGTGGTAACCGCAATGCTGCCCTACTTTACAGATCATTTTGGAAATGCATCCAGCAGGAGCCACCCGTTTGGATGGAAAGCGGCCGCGGCAGTGGAAGAGGCGCAGCAACAGGTCGCGGATCTGATCGGGGCCGGTGCTGATGAGCTCTACTTTACTTCGGGGGCTACTGAAAGCTGTAATCTGGCATTAAGAGGGGTAAGCACAGCCTATGCCGGTAAAGGCAATCATATTATTACAACAAAAACAGAACATAAGGCAGTACTGGATACCTGCAGGGAGCTTGAAAAGAAAGGAATAGAAATCACCTATCTGGATGTACCGGATAACGGGCAAATAGATCCGGATGCTGTAAGAGCTGCCATACGTCCGGCTACTATTTTAATTGCACTGCAATGGGCAAATAATGAAACCGGTGTTGTAATGCCGGTAAAGGAGATCGGCAAGATTGCCTGTGAGCATAATGTTTTGTTTTTTTCTGATGCCACCCAGGCCGCGGGAAAAATACCTGTTAATGTAAAAGAATCCAAACTGGCCTTAATGGCCTGTAGCAGCCATAAATTATATGGACCTAAGGGGGTGGGCGCCTTATACATCAGCCGCAGGAACCCACGGGTTACAATAACTCCCCAGATAACCGGGGGCGGGCAGCAAAAGAATATCCGCAGTGGTACACTGAATGTGCCGGGTATTGTTGGCTTTGGCAAAGCCTGTGCGCTTTGTGCCGGTGAAATGCAGAATGAGTATTCCCGCCTTTTAAAACTGCGTAACCGGTTAGAAAAAGGCCTTTTGTCTCTTCCTGATACTTATTTAAACGGGGATGCCGCCGCCCGGCTGCCCCATGTAAGCAATCTTTCCTTTGATTACCTCAGCAGCAGCCAGATTATAACGGCACTTGGCAAGGACATTGCGGTGTCTTCCGGCTCTGCGTGTACTTCAGGGTCGCTGGACCCCTCCTATGTTTTAAAAGCAATGCATCAGCCGGACCACCTGGCAAAAGCTGCTATACGCTTTTGTTTAAGCCGTTTTACAACGGAAGAGGAAGTGAGTTATACGCTTCAGTTTGTAAAAGATACCATTACCCGGTTAAGATCAGACAGCCCGGCCTGGCAACTGAGAGAATAAATTTTTATGTAACTTTAGTAAGAGATAACATTTTTATTCCCTGATGGCCGTTAAGAGAAGGCCAGATTACGTTGCTGCCGTTTTTTAGGTAAATGCCTGCAGCAGCAGAACAGAGCATGTTATAGCTGCTATTAATAATATTGAATGATCCGGTTGCTATTGATAGGTTTAACGTTGCAGCTTGCCTGTGTATTTTCTGCAAAGGCCCAGGAAGAATTTGTTGATCCGCCAAGCACGCTTTTAACTACGGTTCATTTTGAACAATTTATTGGCGGCGTCATTGTCTTTAGAGCATTGCTTGATGATTTTAAGGACTCGCTTTCCTTTATTCTGGATACCGGCAGCGGCGGCATTTCATTAGATTCTACTACTGTTGCAAGCCTGAATTTAAAGCCGGGCGCTCCTGAAAAAATGATCCGGGGCATTGGCGGTATCAGGAAGGTGGGCTTTCTTAAAGAACGCCGTTTGACCATTGGAGGTTATGAAATTGACAGCCTGAATTTTCATATTATTGACTATGATGTGCTCACCTCCTTATACGGAAGAAAAATAGATGGCATTGTAGGCTATTCTGTATTGAGCCGTTTTATTGTAAAACTCGATTATGATAAACAGGAATTAAGCCTTTATACACGCGGAGTATTTAAGTATCCGAAAGGAGGATATCTTTTAAGGCCTTATATAAGAATGCTTCCTTATTTAAGAACCGGCATTAATGATGCCCGCAAACGGAATTTTAATTATCTGTTTGACATCGGGGCAGGGCTTACCGTTTTATTTTCAGAAGATTTTATAAACGACAGCACTTTTTTAAAATCCAGACGCAAACGCTATTTAAAGCAGGGTGAAGGATTGGGAGGCAGGGTAGATATGTATTTAACGGTAATGAAGTCATTGCGGCTGGGCCCTTACAGGTTCAAAAATGTGCCCGTAAATATTTTCAGCGATGATTATAATGTAACGTCTTATCCTTCCCTGGGAGGCCTTATAGGAAATGAGATCTTCAGGCGGTTTAATGTGATCCTGAATTATGATAAACAGCAGTTTTATTTAATGCCCAACCAGTTTTTTAACGCTCCTTTTGATTATGCTTATTCCGGTATTGAGCTTTACCTGATCAATGGGGTAGCTGTTACGGGCAAGATACCCGAAGACTCCCCGGCCGCCAAGGCGGGCCTTAAGGAGGGAGATGAAATTATTGCCATTAATAATAAGTTCGGGATGACGCTGGACGATCTGAAACAGGCTTTACTGGCTACCTATGGAAAAGTAAAGATCATTTACAGGCGCAACGGGGAGCTGCAGACTGCTACAATGAATGTGATCAATATCTTAAGAAAGTAAAACATTTTCCGGGTACAGCAACAACGGCTATTTGGCCGGCCTGCTCTGCATGGAAAACCGGTATTTGCCGGAGCCGGTCTGCACCCTGATATAACCTTCTTCGTTCCCCAGGCTTTTTATTTCTTTTACAGACGTCAGTGGTTTGCCCGATTCTGTAATTGCGGAAGCATCAGTAGCCGGAAGAAAAATGGTAGCCGTGGTATTTGCCGGCACTTCCACATCTATTGTAATTGTACTGCCATTTACCGTCCAGCCTGCCGATGCCGTTCCGTAATAGGTTTTTAAAGCAGCAGACGCCTGTTTAAATCCCCCGCCGATATGCGGCATCACTTTTATATGTTTATAACCGGGCCCGTCTTCATAAGTGTCCAGTCCCACCATTTTACGATACATCCAATCCCCGATGGCTCCGTAAGCATAATGATTAAAAGAGTTCATCCCTGGTGTCTGAAAACTGCCATCAGGCTTTATGCCATCCCAGCGTTCCCAAATGGTAGTAGCGCCCATTTTTACGGGGTACAGCCATGAGGGATAGGTTTCCTGTAATAACAGGTCATAAGCAACATTGCTGTAACCAAAGCGGGTTAAAACATGGCACAGGTAGGGCGTTCCCAAAAAGCCGGTGGTTAAATGGTTACCATAGCTTTTTATATTGTATACCAGCCGCCGGGCGGCCTGTTCCCTCAGGTTTTCAGGCAGCATATCAAAATACAGGGCTAATACATAGGCTGTTTGGGTGCCGGAAACCAGTCTGCCGGAAGGCGTCATGTACTCTTTTAGGAAGGCGGCTTTAACGGCATTTAACAGATCCGAATAGGCTGCAGCATCTTCTTTTTTGTCCAGCACTTTTGCCGCGTTGATCAGCAATTGAACAGAGTGTGCATAAAAGCATTGTGCAATAAGGTATTTATCTGTAACTGCTGCCCGGCCATCGTTATCATCGCCGGGGCGGTAAAACAGCCAGTCACCAAAATGAAAGCCGGTATTCCACAGATCATTACTGGTGGTTTTACGAATGCTTTCCACATAATTTTTCATACTGTTATATTGGGCGGCCAGTGTGCGTTTATCACCATAAGCCAGGTATAGCTGCCATGGAACAATGGTGGCTACGTCTGCCCATCCTGCACTATTGGCGCTGTTGCCAAGAATATTGGGAATTACAAAGGGAACACGGCCGTCTATCTGGTCGGCAGCTACATCCTTCAGCCATTTGGCAAAAAAATTGTTGACACCTCTGTTAAAAGAAGCGGTGCGGAAGAAGGCCTGTGCATCGCCCGTCCATCCAAGGCGTTCATCCCGTTGCGGGCAATCCGTTGGTACGTCTAAAAAATTGCCTTTTTGTCCCCATTGAATATTATGCTGCAACTGGTTAATAAGCGGATTGGATGTTGTGAAAGTTCCGGTGGGTTCCATATCTGAATGCAGTACCACTGCTTCAAAATTATCTGGATCAGGCGTACCGGGGTATCCTTCTATTTTTACATAACGGAATCCCTGCCAGGTAAAATGGGGAAAGAAGGTTTCTGTTGCGCCCCCCTTTAGCACATAGGTGTTTTTCTGCTTTGCAGAACGAAGGTTCTCTGTATAAAAATTGCCCGCTTTATCCAGCACTTCTGCATGAAAAAGTTTTACAGAGTCTCCGGCATTACCGGTCACTTTCATGCGTACCCAGCCAACCAGGTTCTGACCAAAATCCAGCACGGTTTCCCCTTTGGGTGTTTTTATCAGTTTAACGGGTTTCAATACCTCGTGCGCTTTTACGGGTTCATTATAGGTGGCCAGCAGGTTCTCTTTTGTAAAGGCGGCTGTTTTGGCAGCAGCCCAGTCGTCATCCTTATACCCGGGCTGCATCCATCCGGTTTTGTCTTTACGCGCGTCTATAGTTTCTCCGTTATAAATTTCAGAATAGGTAATGGGGCCGGTAGCCGTTTTCCAGGAACCGTCGGAGACAATGGTTGCTGTAGTGCCATCGCTGTAGGTAATAGTTAATTGCAGCAATAAGGCGATATCCTTCCCGTAAAAATTATTCTGTTTCTCAAAGCCAATAAAACCACGGTACCAGCCGTTTCCCAGTATAACGCCCAGCGCATTGGTGCCCTGTCTTAACTGATCCGTAACATCATACACCTGATATTGCAATCTTTTTTTATAAGAGGTCCAGCCAGGGGTAAGATAGGCATTACCGATCCTGTTGCCGTTTAAAAAAGCTTCATACATTCCGTGAGAGGTAATATATATGGTAGCCCTGGCAACTTTTTTGACGGAACTGAATATTTTACGGAATAAAGGGCAGGGGCGCATTGTGTCATCTTCTGTATAGCCCGGCTCAATCCATTCTGCCTTCCAGTCTGCCGGGTGCAGCAATGCCATCTGAAAACTGGCAGCAGGACTCCAGGCGGATGGCTTGCCACTGTTATCCCATACGCGCACCTGCCAGCTGTATGGCTGACCGCTTTGCAAAGCGGGGCCTTTATAAGCAACGTGCACGGAAGAATCCGAATTTGTTTTTCCACTGTTCCACACCGGCCGGCCATTGGCGGTCACTTTTATTTCATAGGCGGTCTGTAAGGTATTTCTTTTATTATTTTCCAGCTGCCAGCTAAAACGTGGCTGAAGCACATCAAGCCCCACGGGATCAGTAAGGTTTTCTGTACGCAGGTTCTTTACAGTGGATTGTGCGCCTGTGCTCAGTGAACATAGCACGGCTATAAACACAAAAAGAATTTTGTTCATAAAGCAAGTTTGTATCTTTTACCAAATAAACCGTTGTCCGAATATACAGCGGATCATCCGGGCAACTATCCTGTACAATCCTGAGAGCTCTTATTTTCCGGGCATGTCCAGCGATGTATTTAATATTTCCCAAAGCCTGTCTTTCAGTTGGGTCAATCCCTGCTGGGTAACAGAAGATATAAAAAGATGCGGGATGTGCTCCGGCATTTCCCTGCTGATGGCGGCTTTTAGTTCATCGTCGAGCATATCGCTTTTACTGATCGCGATCAGAAATTGTTTGTGCAGCAGTTCCGGGTTGTACTGCTTCAGTTCGTTCATCAGGATGTCAAATTCTTTGCGATGATCAGGGCTGTCTGCCGGAATTAAAAATAAGAGGACGGGGTTGCGCTCAATATGGCGTAAAAAGCGGTGTCCGAGGCCCCGGCCTTCTGCTGCGCCCTCAATAATGCCCGGCATATCTGCCATGCAGAAACTCCGTCCGTCGCGGTATTCAACAATGCCTAAATTGGGGGTGATGGTGGTAAATGCATAGTTGCCTATTTTAGGTTTGGCGGCGGTAAGCACGGAGAGCAATGTTGATTTCCCAGCATTGGGAAAACCTACCAGACCTACGTCTGCCAGCACTTTCAGCTCCAGCACCTTCCAGCCTTCCTTACCGGGCATACCCGGTTGCGCATATTCGGGCGCCTGGTTGGTGGCAGTTGCAAAATTGGCATTGCCCAGGCCCCCCTTGCCGCCGGGCATCCAGATGATCTCCTGTCCGTCCTCCAAAATTTCCGCTTCCTTTTCGCCAGTTTCCTCATCCAGTGCAATGGTGCCTAAGGGCACTTCAATGATCACGTCTTTTCCGCTGCGCCCGGTTTGGTTGTTGTGGCCGCCGTTCTCACCATTTTCAGCCAGGATATTTTTATAATAACGTAAATGCAGCAGTGTCCACAGGTTGCGGTTTCCTTTCAGGATAATATGGGCGCCTCTGCCGCCGTCGCCCCCGTCGGGGCCTCCTTTGGAAGTGAACTTATCACGCAAAAAATGCTTAATGCCCGCGCCGCCATGGCCGCTGCGGCAGAAAATACGTATCTGGTCTACAAAATTGCTTTTCTCCATTATCTTGAAACAAAGATAACGGCATTCCTCCAGAAATAAAGAATGCGCACTGCGGATGACTATAGTGCTTTTTTTGATTTCTTTTTTTGTTCCCTTGCATCCAGCTTTATATTCTCCCTGACCTGTTTCCAGTACTGGGGTCCATAGGCAACAAAAATTTCGCTTCCTGCGGGAATCGCTCTTTTTGCTTTTATGAATACACGGGTTCCTTCTTCCATGTATTCCGCATTATTGGTAATGCCTTTGACCCGCTGCAGGCCGGCGGCATCATTGGCATAACGCCCGAAAGAGTTTTTGTTTTTGCTGGCGTCAATAACGGCATCGTCATTTATATGGAAAATATAGCCGTTATCTACATCCTGCTCTACCTCTTTCCAGGTTACAAGGTTGCCAATGTATTCAGTAATAATTTCATTTTTGGCAATATTTACTTTTGTAAACAACCCTTTACCGGCATTGGGCAGCGTAGAAGTCTTTACGAATAAGCGTTTTGACGACGGCATGGAATAGAATTAATGGCAGCGAATATATTACAAAACCCAACTCAATGAATAAGGGGGTTGAATTATTTTTTTTCGGTTTTGCCGGACAACTCCGTTATTGAAAGTGCCGGAGCTGGTTTATGTCTTTTATACTAAAGGCCCTGGCTGAATATTGTGCCTGTCCAGATTTCCTGAAAGGGCCTTTAGAACATCTGTGTTTCAGGAATCCGCAATATAGTATGCCGGCTCTTGATTCTTTTGCTTATCTTCACACCAAACAGGGGTGCCTTTTCCGCCATTGGCGGGATGAAATAAGGGCTGAGAATATACCCTTTGAAACCAGCCAGGTTTCAGGAACCTGATCCGGGTAATGCCGGCGTAGGAAAGGAAATGTACCAGCTTTATACCATCCTGTGTTTGATCTATTATGGAACAGTGGATACATTTTTTTATTCAGGAAATAAAGAACACTACCCTTTTGGAATGGCTGGGTGCGGGCTTTGGCATTGCACAGGTACTGTTTGCAAAGATCAACAAAGTGTGGCTATACCCAACGGGGATCGTTTCGGTGGTCATCAGCATTTATATATTTATAACAAACGGGTTGTACGCTGAAAGTATTTTAAACGGCTACTATCTGGTTATGAGCATTTATGGCTGGTGGTTCTGGGTATACAAACGAGATGTGGTTCCACTGCCTGTTACAAGAACAACCCGGCAGGAATGGAAAACGGTGCTGGCAATTGTTATTGGCGGGTTTCTGATCCTGTTCCTGGTGTTGAAATTTTTTACCAACTCTGTTGTGCCTGTAATGGATGCTTTTGTAAGCGCTACCGCCTGGGCGGGCATGTGGCTGCTTGCCCGGCGTAAGCTGGAGAACTGGATCCTGCTGAACATCAGCAATGCCGTTGCGATCCCCTTGCTGTTTTATAAACAGCTTCCCTTGTACGCAGTATTAACTATATTCTTATTTGTTGTTGCTATATTGGGTTTCTTTGAATGGAAACGCAGCATTGAAACTGAAAAAAATGATTCGTCAGGAAATAAAAAAGCCGTTGGAGACTTTAGCAAAGCTGTCTGATGAACAGGGTGTGTTTTTACCCGGACAGCTTGATATTATTTATAAGGAAAAATGGCTGAAGCTGTTTGTGCCCCGGTCTCAGAACGGGTTGGAACTGACACTGATCGAGGGGCTGGAAATGGAAGAGGCTCTGGCACGTATCGACGGAAGTCTTGGGTGGACAGTAACCTTATGTGCAGGGGCTTCCCTGTTTACGGGCTATCTTTCACCGGCTGTAACCGGGCCTGTTTTTAGGGATCCGGAAGTTTGCTTTGGAGGAAGCGGTGCATTGTCCGGCACTGCCCGGGAAACAGGAGAAGGGTACCTGGTTTGCGGCAACTGGAAATATGCAACCGGAGCTCCTTACTGTACCCATTTTACAGCCAATTGCAGGATTGAAAGGAATGGAAAGCCTGTACTGAATGATAAAGGAGCGCCCCTGTATCGCTCTTTTCTGTTCCTGCGTGAGGAAGTTACGCTTCATAAAGACTGGAATACCATGGGGCTGAAAGCCACTGCCAGTGATAGTTTCAGTGTATCTGACCTGTTTGTTGCAAAAGAACGCAGTTTTATGATCGACCCCCTGCAAACCACCCTGCCCGGTGCTGTTTATCAATTCCCATTCTTACAGTTTGCTGAAGCCACCCTTGCTGTGAACACATTGGGCATGGCACAGCACTTTTTGGATGAGCTGGAAAAACTGCTGCAATATAAAACGGCCTCAGGAACCCTGAGCACAGAACAGATGAGCCGGATAGAGCAGCTCCGGATAACAGCCTGTGATGATCTGAGCCGGCTGCGGCAATCATTTTTTGCTGCTGTTGCTGAAGCATGGGAACATACACTTGCCGGACGGCCTGTTCCGGAACATCAACTGGAGCAGGTAAGCCGGTTCAGCCGCGGGCTAGCCCGGGCATCAAGGGCGCAGGTGGTGCAATTGTATCCTTATTGCGGTGTAGCGGCAACACAGAACGACACTACTATTAACCGTATTTTCAGGGATATTTTTACGGCAAGCCAGCATTTGCTGCTGAACCTGTAAAAAAAGAGGCTCTGTTTAACAGAACCCCACAACAGTATTAAAAGGCTTTTGTTTTAGTTGAGCCTAAGAAGCGGACTGTGTCGAATTTCCCTGTTTTACCTGTCCTTTCAGGTTGTTCAGATTGTCTTTAAGTTTATTGCCAAGGCCGGCTACTTTATTTTTAAGGTTTGCTTTCTGGTCCGGACTCATTTTATACCAGGCTGCCACAGCAGCTAAGCCCAGGGCAAAAAGACCGTTTCTTGTGTTTTTGTTCATGTCAGAATACATTTAAAATAGTTAGTTAATGAAGATGTACCTAAAAAACTGTGCCATAATTCGGACGATGCTGTTAAATAACCTCAAAATGCCCTCTTTGTCTGACGTTTTTTACCATTCTTTCGTTGCAGCTATTAAAATTGCTGATCATCTGCCGAAGGGCCGTAGCTGCCCGGCAGCGGAATGTCATTTAAGCGATAATAAACTCCCAGTTGTGCCCTGTGGTGGGTGATCTGGTTTAAAGCATGGCGCATGGCACTGTATTTTGTCCATTCAGCCAGGGTTTGCCCGTTATGAGCTAACCGCCAGTTCTTTTCAAGATCGGCCCCGGTAGCTTTTTGAAGCGCCTCCTGGCTGGATGCCTTGTTTTTTTCAAGAGCAGCTAACAGATCTGTTTTGGTATCCAGGGGAGTGGGCCTATAATCCGTTTTGCCAAGATCCAGCTCTTCTGTTTGCAACATAAACCCCGGCCAGCCGAAAATTTCCACAATATGTGTAACAAGGTGGCTTAATGAATAACTTTTGGGATGCGGCTTGTAACTCCCTTTGCCATCCGGATAAAGCTCAAAGAACTTTTTGGTAATGTTGTATTCCTGTTCCAGCTCAGCGCTCAGTTGCTGTAGTGTGTCCATATTATAAATTTTAAAAAGTAGCTGATAAAGGTACATTATATTTTAAGTTGTATCTAATATTCGTGTTAATCGATCGTAAACTGTTTGGAGAACGATACGGAAACAATAATTATTAAGCTAACGCCCCCTGTAGTTATTACGGTTATTTCCATAACAGATAGTAATAGCAGGCGGTATGGTTATCAGATGAAACATTTTTGCTAAGTTGTGTGTTAAATATGTGCACGGATGCTGCCAGGAATTAAATGTATTTGATATGATGACGTTTCAAGAATATATGGATTATTTTGATGGGATACTAAGCGCAGCACAGGCTGAGCCACCTTATGATAACGCCGACTATTTTCAGTATACAAAAATGAACCGGTCCCGGTCCAACCGATGGCTAAAACAGGCGCCGCTGAGCGATGAAACAAAAAAGATCGTTTCAGGCATACAGCAAAAGCTGCAATGGATAGTGATTACGGAGCCCTGGTGCGGAGATGCGGCACATATTGTGCCCATTCTGTATTTAATGAGCCGGCTGAATGATCATATAGATTTTAAGCTGCAATTAAGAGATGCGGGTTCGGAAATAGAACAGTATCTGACCAATGGTACAAGATCCATTCCTATGCTGATTGTACGGAATGAAGAGGGAAAGGATCTGTTTCACTGGGGCCCGCGCCCGGAGGCAACTAGAAAGGTTTACGAAGCATTAAAAGAAAAAAAGGCGGGTTTTGAAGAAATGAAGACTCTTTTGCAGCAGGCGTATAATACAGACAAAGGAGCAGGCACCCAACAGGAGGTAGCTAACCTGCTAAAGCAACATTGCTGCTGATTACTTACTTTTACAGCATGAATTTTCTGGCGCACGCGCGGCTTTCATTTAATAATGAAGCCGTTCTGGTGGGTAATATGGTCAGTGATTTTGTGAAGGGATCCAAACAGTTTGAATTTCCCCCGCAAATCCAGGCTGGTATTCAACTGCATCGCAGAATTGATACCTTTACTGATGAACACCCGGCCACAATAGCGGCCAAACAGATATTTCGCCGGGAATACCGTTTGTACAGCGGTGCATTTATGGATGTGGTGTATGATTATTTCCTGGCCAATGATGCCGGTGAATTTTCCCGGGAAAGCCTGTCTGACTTTTCCCGGAACACTTACAGGGCACTGGACCGGTATGCTGATCTGCTGCCTCCGTCCTTTCAGCGGATGTTTTACTATATGAAGCAGCAGAACTGGTTGTACAATTACCGGGAGCAGAGGGGGCTTTTCAACAGTTTTGCCGGGTTGGTACGCCGGGCAAAATATTTAACGGACAGTGGCCCTGCAGAACAATTATTTACCGCTCATATGGAACTTTTACAGGAACAATACCGTCTGTTCTGGAAAGAACTGAAACCATATGCGGAACAACAATTTATTGAACTTTTGAAAAAAACAGAATAAGATGAGGAAATACCTGTTTGTAATCCTTATTGCTACAGCATTTAATTTTTCTGCAAAAAGCCAGTCCTGGATACCGGTTGACAAATCGCCTATGGACCAGATCTATTACCCGATTGATTATCCGTCTAAAAAAATAAGAGGGCTGAATGAGCCGCTGCGCATGAGGGTCATTTACAGCCGTCCTGCAAAAAACAACCGCAAGATCTTTGGGTCAGACATTGTTCCATACGGAAAAGTATGGCGGCTGGGGGCTAATGAAGCTACAGAGATCGATTTCTTTATGCCGGCCAACATCAATGGTAAAAGAATTGCTGAAGGACGGTATACCCTGTATTGTATACCTACGGAAAAGAACTGGACCTTTATTATAAACAGGGATACCGATGCATGGGGCGCGTTTAATTATGATGCCTCCAAAGATGTGGTGCGTATTACCGTTCCTGCTGAAGATGTAAAGGAGCCGGTTGAATCGCTGACAATTAATTTTGAAAAAAGCGGAACCAACGTTAACTTGGTTGCAGAATGGGATCAAAAGAAAGCATCTTTGCCTGTTAATTTTTAATCTTTATTAATGAACTATTTAAAAGGAGGTGTAATCCTGTTGCTTGCTATATGGCAACTTATGGCCTGTAACCGGAAACCGGACCGCAAAGAAGCGCCGCCGCAAAACGACATCATTCAGCCACAACTGCCGGCAAATAGCGGGAATCCCTATGAACCGGTAGATATTTCTCCAATGGATATGAGCTATTTTCCTGCTCATTACCCGTTAAGAAAACTGGCAGGTAAAATGACCGGGCCGCCGGTCATGCGTGTTATTTACAGTCGTCCGCATTTACAGGGTCGCGCTTTGTTTAACGGGGTTTTAAAATATGGAGAGCCATGGCGGCTGGGCGCTAATGAGGCTACAGAACTGGATGTGTTCCGCCCTGTGCTCCTTGACGATAAAAAGATCAATCCCGGGCGCTACACCCTGTATGCCATCCCACATGAAAAAAACTGGATCTTTGTTCTGAACAGCAGCCTGGACGATTGGGGGCTGAAGCAGGACAGCACAAAAGACCTGCAAAGAATAGCTGTGCCTGTAACCACGGGAAACCCAAGGATAGAATATTTTACAATGGTGTTTAAGCGAACCGATCAGGGTGCTGATCTTTTAGTAGCCTGGGATGACCAACTGGCAAAAATTCCGTTCGTCATAAAATAAAAAAGGAGCAGACAAGAATGTCCCGCTCCGTATTATACATGAGAAATGTTTTAGACTGAGAGAAGCAAAACTTAAATATCGCCTCTTTTAAACCTTGCTGTCTGGGCAATATTGCCATTATTATCAGCCACTACTTTATAGATGTTCTTGCTGTCGCGGATAATGAGATGATAAATAGTTGCAGTTGCAGTTGCCACTTCCGTTACACCATAGATCTCTTTTCCCCTGTATTCGTTTTTTATTTCGTAACGCACATTGGATGGAAGGTTGTTTTCTTTGTAATAACGGATCGTACGGATCAGTTTCCCGTTGTTGTCAAACATAGCACGGGAAGTAACAGACCCGGTGCTGAAGCTGGCCTCGCTGTATTCAGCTGTAGTGCTCCATTGCACATTCCGGGCATTGGTAAAAACCTCATTAAAGGTTTTCAATACTTTTTCATTTACTGATGGATCGGCAGTAGCGGCCATAGCGTTTAATCCAAACAAAAGAGCGGTGGTAAGAATAAAGAGTTTCATTTTTTAAAGTTTTTATTTTAGTTATTTAATTGCTTTGTTGATCCAAAAATAGTATGGGTTTACAGCTGGTGCCAAAGGGTTTGTGGCGGGTTGCCTGAGAAATGGGGTGAATGGCGGTTTTCCCCGGGTAAAAAAACGGCAAGTCCTGTATCACCTGTTCCTTTTCATTATTTGTTCCGGCCGGTATCATGAAATGCGTTTGTATCTGTAAGTCGCGGCGTTTTATCATTTGTTACATATTGCCCCGTAAAAGAATTGTTAAGCCTATTGGTTTTAAAGAACAGAAAGTTGCAGGTTTTTTCCGCCGCATAGGGCATACAGAAAGCATCGAGGCTCACATAACTGCTGTGTGCCCTTATGTAAAGGAGATGCTGCTATGATTGGGGAATGATCCTGCCGGTTACTGAATACAGAACCGGCAGGCCATACGTTATTTATTATTTGCCGGAAACCAGTTTTTCCTTTTTGAGAAAGGAATAGGCGACAACCGTACTTGCAAGCATTAATAGCGCCCCTAACAGGAAAGGTGCCCCCGGAAAATAAAACGGGGTTCCTTTTTGGGTACTGTAAAAGAAAAGGTTGGTCATTATTAACGGGCCAAATATGGAGGTAAGGCTCATTAAGCTGGTCAGGCCGCCCTGTAGCTGGCCCTGCTCATTGGGCGGCACGTGCTGGGTAATGATGGATTGTAAAGCCGGGCTTGCAATACCTCCAAGGCAATATGGAACCAGAAAGGCATACATCATCCAGCCCTGGGAAGCAAAAGCAAACAGCAGGAGCCCGACTGTATATAAAAGCAGTCCCAGGTATACAGAACGGTTATTTCCAAGCCGGGGAGTGGTAAACCGTACCAGGGCGCCCTGCACTATTCCTACCAGAATGCCCACTATAGCCAGGGAAATGCCCACCTGGCGTTCTGTCCACCTGAAACGATACATAGTAAAATAGTTCCAGTTGCTTTGCACTGCATGTCCGGCAAGGTAAATAAGCGTAAAGCAAAGTACCAGGCCGGCTATAGAGGGATAATTTCTGATATGCAGCAGCGCACCTGCCGGGTTGGCTTTTTTCCAGTCAAAAGTTCTGCGGTTTTCGGGTTTCAAAGATTCCGGCAGTACAAAATAGCCATAAAGGAAATTGATAAAGCACAGGATGGCGGCGGCAAAGAAAGGAGCTCTTAGCCCCCAGCCGGCCAGCAGCCCGCCCAGGGCAGGTCCGATGATAAACCCAAGTCCGAAGGCCGCCCCGATCAGCCCGAAGTTTTTGGTACGGGTTTCCTGGGTGCTGATATCGGCAATATAAGCGGTTGCGGCAGTAAAGCTGGCACCCGTTATGCCAGAAAGGATACGGCCCACCATTAAAAGGGAATAGTTATGTGCAAAAGCCAGTATCAGGTAATCCACACAAAAACCCAGCAAAGACAACAGAATAACCGGTCTTCTTCCGTACCGGTCGCTGAGATTGCCCAATAACGGTGCAAAGAGAAACTGCATGCTTGAGAACGCTACTATAAGATAACCGCCCCATTTGCTGGTGGCCTGAATGCTGATGTGCTTCAGGTCGGCGATCAGCGGCGGCATTACCGGAATGATCAGTCCCCAGCCGATAATGTCAATGGTCATCGTAATAAAAATAAAGCCTATAGCGGCATCACGCGATCCTTGTTTCATGCAAAAGGGTTTTAGTTTGTATGCTGAAAGCCCCTGTTTGCCGGGGTTTCATTCCATAAAAAGCGCGTAAAGATGGTTTATTTTTTCTTATCAGGGAAAGAATAGTAGAGAAGACAATTAAAAATATTTTTAAAAAAGTTTTTAATTATTTTAATAAGTTTATTAAGTTTGTGTTAACAATTGGCTAATGCAGAAACGCTTGCAATATAAATATTTGATCCTCAGGGAGTTTTATTACTCTAATTCACTTTCCTGTGCGGAATTAAGCGCACGGATTGGTAAAAGTATTCCGCTGACCACCCAAATGCTGAACGATCTGATGGAAGAAGGCCTTGTGGAGGAGGAAGGTCTGGCACCTTCAAACGGCGGCAGGCGCCCGCTGATGTATTCTATAAAAAAGGATGCTATGTATGTGGTAGCCGTGGCTATGGATCAGATGGTGACAAGAATAGCGGTTATTGGTTTTGATAATAAGCCTGTAGGAACGCCCCAGCATTTTGACCTGGAGCTGGCAGATAATCCTGATGCACTGGTCCAACTGAAGGGCGCCATTGAAACAGCTCTTAAAAAGTCCAAGGTCCCCCGGAAAAAAATACTGGGAGTAGGCATTGGCATGCCGGGTTTTATTGATGCCCGGAAAGGGATCAACTATTCTTTTCTTTCCACAGACAGCAACAGCAGTGTTTCGGCTTATCTGAATAAGGAGCTGGGGGTGCCCGTTTATATTGATAATGATTCCAGCATTATTGCGCTGGCCGAGCATCATTTTGGAGCTGCTGTGAATGTAAGGAATGCCATGGTGGTCAACATCGGCTGGGGAATTGGCCTGGGGCTTATTTTAAATGACCAGTTGTACAGGGGGGAAAACGGGTTTGCCGGGGAGTTCAGCCATATTCCCATGTATGATAACAACAAGCTTTGTTCCTGTGGAAAAAGAGGGTGCCTGGAAACAGAAACTTCCCTGAAAGTAATTATAGAAAAGGCTGAGCAGGGGCTGAAAAAAAGGACACATCCAGTTTTTTAAAAAAAGATTTCAGAACGGGGCTTATAGAGAACGACTGGCATGCCATTGTAAAAGCCGCCCAGTCCGGCGATGAATATGTGATCAAACTGCTGACTGCTGCTGGGTATGATATCGGGCGGGGTGTTTCCATTTTAATTCACCTTTTTAACCCTGATATGGTTATTTTAAGCGGCCGCGGTTCACAGGTGGGACGTCTTTGGCTGGCCCCGGTGCTGCAGGCAGTGAATGAACATTGTATTCCCCGTTTGGCCAACAGCAGCATTATAAAAGTTTCCAACATCGGGTACAGGGCAGAATTAATAGGAGCTGCGGCGTTGGTGTTGGAGAGCCTTGTGAAAGGCAAAGAAAAATCACGCATACCAAGACCTCTACCAGATAGTGTATCAATAGTTTAAACTTTTTAAAAAGAGAGAAATGATGAAGAAACAAATTCTGTTCGTATTCCTTGCGATGCTGATCTGTTGCGGGAGCCTGTTTGCCCAGGTAAAACGTACGATCACCGGTACTGTTACCGACGCAGACGGAAAGCCGGTTCCCGGAGCTACGATTACCATTAAGGGAACGGTAACGGCCGTGTCTACTGATGAAAACGGCCATTACAGCATTCAGGCAACTGATAATGCCGTGCTGGAAGTATCCTCTATCGGATATGCTAACCAGGATATGAAAGTGGGCACAAATACTACTGTAGATATTACCCTTACTACAACCGGTGGAAAAACAGAAGGAGAGGTAGTGGTTACGGCGTTAGGTATTAAAAGAGAACGGAAATCTTTGGGGTATGCCGTGCAGGAAGTGAAGGGACAGGCATTGGTGGAAGCGCGGGAGCCCAACCTGGTAAATGATCTGACGGGTAAGGTAGCCGGTTTACAGGTTGTACGCTCCGGAAACGGGATTGGAGGATCCTCACAAATCGTATTAAGGGGAAATAATTCATTAACAGGATTATCCCAGCCTTTGATCGTTATTGACGGTATTCCGATGAGCAATGCTATAGGCCGTGTTAACGGCAACAATGATTTCTGGAACCCTACACTGGATATGGGTAACGGGTTGAGTGATATAAACGCAGATGATATTGAAAGTATTTCTGTACTGAAAGGGCCAGCCGCTGCCGGTCTTTACGGATCATTAGGCGGTAATGGTGTTATTCTGATTACAACGAAGAGCGGTAAAAAACAGCAGGGCCTGGGCATTACGGTTTCCTCATCTGTTGGTTTCTCCAGTATCTTTACCAACCCGGAAATACAAAGCGCTTATGGCCAGGGAAGCAACGGATTGTTTAATGCAACCTCTGATTTAAGCTGGGGCCCGAAAATTGAGGGCCAGTCATATACGGATTGGGCAGGGGTAAACAGATCCATGCAGGCCTATAATAACGTTAAGAATTATTTTCAAACAGGCATTGCTTCTAATCAGAATGTTTCATTTCAACAGCAACTTGGAGGAACATCCGTTTATACTTCTTATAACCGGATGGATAATAAAGACATTGTACCCGGATCCAAACTGGTGAGAAATAACATCACAACACGGGCCATTACCAAATTTGGAAGACAGGAAAAATGGACGCTGGATACTAAAGTACAGTTTATTAATGCCACCGCTGATAACCGGCCGCTGGTGGGGCAAAATGTAAACAATGCTTTTGCAATTGCCTATAATCTGCCCCGGTCTTTGGATATTACCAGCTTTAAGCATTCTGTGGATTCTGCAGGCAATATGATCTGGTATCAACCCGGCAATAATATGAATCCTTACTGGAGCAGACAATACAACCTGAATAGCGACACCCGGAACCGGTTTTTGTTGAATGGCACATTAAAGCACCAGTTCACAGACTGGTTAAGCGCTGAAGTAAGCGGTGGTGCTGATATGTATACCACTAATACAGAAAGCAAGTTATACGCGGGCAGCCCGGGTAATGTTACAGGAAGCTATGGATTGGGAAAGCAAACTTATCGCCAAACCAATTTCAGCACTATGTTTACTGCCAAAAAAGACAATTTATTTGGTAAACTAGGCGGCTCCATTATGGTGGGAGGAAACCTGATGGCCTGGGAAAATTCTTCACTTAGTGCCAGTGCGGCTTCCCTTAAAGTGCCGAACCTATTTTCAGTAACCAATTCAAAAGGAAACCCATCCATTACGCAGGATTATTCACAAAAAAAGATCAATTCAGCCTATGGATCGGTTGAGCTGAACTACGACGGATACTTGTTTTTGAACGGAACGTTCAGAAACGATTGGTCCTCCACCTTAAGTAAACTCAACAGATCTTTCTTCTATCCATCTGTAGGCCTGTCTTATGTTATCACAGATATGATCACCAGGAACGGGGGGGCTCTTCCCGGATGGTTGAGCTTTGCCAAGCTGAGAGGTACTTATGCGCAGGCAGGTAGCGACCTGGATCCATACCAGCTGTATAATACCTATTTTATAGGAAATGATCCAAACAGCAATACGATAGCCTGGAGAAATACTACCTTGTTCAATGACAGCGTTAAGGCGCAGTTGATGAAATCGCTTGAAGCTGGTCTGGAAATGCGTTTTTTTCAGAGCCGTTTTGGCATAGATCTGTCCTTCTATAAAACAAATACGACCAACCAGCTGATTGATCTGCCAATGGATCCGTTGAGCGGGTATAACTATAGAAAAATAAATGCAGGGAATGTTCAGAATGCAGGCGTTGAATTGATCGCGGATGCAAAAATTCTCACACATCAAAATTCGCTGAACTGGAACATATCTGTAAACTATTCCCACAATAACAACGTGGTGAAATCAATTTATCCGGGTGTTCCCAAGTACCAGCTTCCGGGAGGTTCCTTTGATGATATCCAGATACTGGCAGTAGAAGGGCAAAAGTACGGTGAAATTTACGGAACCCAGTTTGCAAGGGTAACTGATAACACCAGTTCCAGTTATGGACAGTTATTGTTAAGCTCGGAAGGTTTACCACAAGTAGCGAATGATGGCGACAGGGTTCGGTTGGGTAACCAGCAGGCATCAGGATTACTGGGCGTTACCAACTCTTTTGCGTATAAAAATTTCGGATTATCCTTCCAGGTGGATGCGCGCTTTGGCGGGAAAATATTCTCAGGGACTCTTGCTGCTATGGAAAGAAGCGGAACTGCTGGAATGACGGTTGTAAATGGTTCCAGGGATTCTGTGATCGTAAATGGTGTTATTCTGAACAAAACGACTAATGAGTACGAACCTAATACGAAAAAAGTTTCTGCCCAGCAGTATTGGGGTGCGATGGCAGGAGAAGGAAATATCGGAATAACAGAGGCGAATCTGTACGATGCATCCAACATCCGCATCAGAAACATTCAGCTGAGCTATAACTTTCCTAAAAAAATGCTTTCCGGTAGCTTTATTCAAAGAGCGGCGGTTTCGGTGTCCTGTAATAATGTGTGGTTAATTTCCAGTCATATGCATGGTATTGACCCTGAATCAGTATACGCTACAGGAACACCCGCTGTAGGGTTTGAAAACGGGAGCGCTCCTACATCAAGAACCTTCTTTATCAATTTTACTTTAGGGTTCTAATATTTAACTATTTAATCTGAAAGAAATGAAGCAAATAATAAAAAAAACGGCAATACTTACAACAGTGACGCTGCTGGCTGCATCCTGTAAAAAGTTTGAAGAAATTAATACAAATCCCGTTGCCGCAAATACTGACCAGGTTCAGGTGGAGTATTTTATTGACTACTCTATTGTGCACGCGCAGCAAAATCCGGATGTTTCGGAAAGAGGGTTTATCTTATACTGGCAGGCGGCTGGCCACCAGATCGGTGATGCGGATGGTGCTACTTTTTCGCAGGCAGGATATAACGACGGGTGGCTGACCAATTACTATAATAACCAGTCCAGTGCTTTAAATTATGCAAATAGTGCTATTGATGTAGCCAATCAACAGCTTGATAACAATACAGGAAAACTTTATACCAGTAACCTTTTACAGATTGCCCGTATATGGCGTGCCTATTTGCTGAGTGAAATGAGCGACTCCTTTGGTCCGATGCCTATAGAGGGTTTCCAAGGAGTGAATCCGGACTTTAAAGATGTGAAATCAGTTTACTATTATATGCTGGACGAGCTAAAAGATGCAAGTTCCAAGCTGGATATTACAGTAGAGGTGCCCAGCGATGTTAAGGCGAATGACCCTGTTTATGCGTTTGATTTTTCAAAATGGCAGGCTTATGCCAACTCTCTGCGCCTGCGGTTATCCATGCGGTTATCAGAAGTAGATCCTGCAAAAGCAAAGGCAGAATTTGAGGATGCTGCTAAAGGTGCCCTGCTTACAGATAATACCCAGATCTTTCAGGTGCAGGAGAAATCAGGATGGGATGATCTTTCCGGTGTATATACCCGCTGTTGGTACCTTTTACCTGAGGGAGTAACCTTTGACAACCTGGTTAAAAATCTGGGAGGTATTAAGTCAGAAGATCAGCTTCCGAATATTGTAACTGATGCTACGAAACGCGCTCAGGCTATTGCTAATATTAAACCAGCCAATTATGTAGGGCAATATTATCCTGTACAGCTTACTACAAAAACAAACAACCCTACATCAGCCTATTGGCTCGATGGCTTACCCTATACAATAGATCCGCGTGCCTACCAGATCTTTTATATGCCCGGGAACAGTTCTGATGCCTCTTTTCCAAGCGGCACCTGCGGTGCCGTTGATGCCGGCACCGTTGATACTCTTAAAGATTTGAGTGGGAAAAAAGTAAAGGGAATGGACGCAAAATTTACCTGGAATCCTATTCCTGATGGAAACTGGGGCGCAAAGGGAGGTGTTGTAAATGCAATTAATCCTTTTGTAAGTATAGGCAACTCTAATGGTAAAGTTCCCAGTCTGAAAAATCAGTTCAGGACCCAAAATGCCAAACGCGTTTTCTTTGCTCCCTGGGAAACCTATTTTCTGCTGGCTGAAGGTGCTGTTCGTGGCTGGTCTACTCCCGTGGATGGGAAAACCGCTTATGAAAAGGGAATCTCGAGCAGTTTCGAATACTGGGGCGTTTCCAGCTACCTTTCAGCATACCTTACCTCAACAGATTATAACAGAGCAGGCACATCGGTGAGCTGGAGTCATACTGCCGAGCCCGGCGGATCCCGCACCATGAACTATGTGGATGGTATTAGCGGTACAGCAGGAACAGTTAATATAAACTATCCCGTTAATAGCTTATATAAAGGAGGTGCTGTCAGAAACGACCAGCTTACAAAAATTATTACACAAAAATTTATAGCACAGACCCCCTGGTTACCGCTTGAAACCTGGAGTGATCACAGAAGATTGGGGCTGCCGTTTTTTGAAAATGTAGTGCTTGAAAGTCCTATAACCACTTTGCCGGATTTAACTGCATCTAATTACACAACAAGCAGTATAAAATTTTTCCCGCAGAGAATGAAATATCCTTCAAGCCTGCAAAACAGTAACATTAATGGTTATAACCAGGCTGTTACTGCTTTGGGTGGTGCTGATGCTGTTTTAACTCCTTTATGGTGGGCGCAACAGAAATAAAAATCCTATTTACTAAAAAGACAACGGCCGTTTAAAAAGACGGCCGTTTTTATGCTGGTATGTATTCATTGCTGGTCTTGTACGGACCGGGACCAGAACGTGCCCAAGAGCAAAGTACCATGGCATCATAATTAGCGGAATGCTTCTTTAACGGGCCGGCCCCTCCAGCTTTGAGGTGCTTTCAGTTTTAACAGCCACGCTATTGTTGCCGCCGTATCATAAGTGATAATGGTATTCGTTAACTGATATCCCTTTTTGACCCCGGGCCCGTAAATGATTCAGGGTATCTGCACTTCATCAAGCGATTTGCCTCCATGCCCCTTGCCTTTGCCCCCATGATCTGCTGTTACAATAATGATTGTTTCCGCTGCTATACCGGCGTCTTTTACAGCGTCTGCAATTTTGCCGATGCGCGTATCTACCCGTTTCAGCTCTGCATAATATTCCGGTGTGCGATGACCAATGGCATGCCCTACGCCATCGGGCTGATCAAGATGAATGAAGGTAAGCACCGGTTTTTTGGACCGGATAACAGTGGCAGCAGTATCCGCACAAAAATCGTCATTATCATTGCCTGCCACCCGGATAGTGGTAACCGCTTTTTCCACAAGCGGGCCAATACCCGGCCAGCTATAAACAAGCGCGGATAAAGCATCCGGCTTTTGCTCTTTTAAAATGCTGAAAACAGAGGGGAATAACCCATACCGGCTGGTATCTGCGGAAGGTATTTCGGGAATGGCACTGTTCCAGTATATCCGTGTACTGTAGGCCCGGCACCCATTAACAGGGAAGCCCAGTTAACAGCACTGGAAGAAGGCAGCACTGAACGTGCTTTTAAGGACCAGGCTCCTTCCTGCATCAGAGTTTTTAAACGGGGCATGCCGGCATTTGGTAAAGCATAAGCCCCAAACCCGCCACATCCGATCAGTACCACATATTCTACCCGGGATGGCTGAGCGTATACTACGGCCATTAACAGCAACCCTGCCAGGGTTGAAAAAACTCTGATCATTTTTTTTGATTTTATACCGCTTCAAATATCCCGGTTTCCCGGTTCTTGCGAACATGATTGGCGGGAAAGTAGCGCCCGTTCATGGCTACGTAAACGCCGTGGGGCAGGGATTGTACAAAAGCAATGGCGCTGCCCAGGTTAAACAGCCCGTCAGAGCTGCCAAATTTAATGGGGATCATGGCACCTGTAAGCACTATGGTTTTATTTTTTACGCGTTGTGCAATCAGTTGTGCAGTTACAGACATGGTATCTGTACCATGTGTGATCACGATCTGGTCTTCCTCACTTTGCTCACACTGGTAAGCGATCAGTTCCCTGTCTTCCTCTGTCATTTCAAGACTATCAACCATCATCAGTGTCCGGATCTCAACAGGTACGGTGTTGCGCCCTTTTTCAAGCAGTTCATGCAGGTGCGTATCCTTAAAATACAGTTCACCGTTCAGCATATTATACTCTTTGTCAAATGTACCTCCTGTAATAAAAATTCTTATCGCCATGGTGCAAAGCTATTCTATTTCATCAGAATGGCTTTACAAAAATTATGATGAATTCCTTTGAAAGCTAAAGCGTATTGCTTCTGAGCCTTGCTTCTTCCAGGTCCAGCTCATACTCCTTTTCCTTGATCAGCTCTTCATCAAAGTCGCCATTGATCCTGTAGGATACCAGCTCCCCGCGCCGTATATCTACCAGCTCCAGCAGGAGGTACTGGAAGCGCTCCTGCTTTTTATCCTCAGCTGTAGCACCTGCGCCGTCTGTTTGACCGTGCAGTTTGCTTTGAGCCACCTCAATCATGCGGCTGTAGCGATTGCGCAGGATCCTGAACGGTTCATTCTCTTTGAGCTCATGGGCGTAATTGGAATCAATGTATTGTAAGCAGGCCTGTGCCAACTGCAGCTTTAGCTGCTCCTCTTCCTTTCTTCTTATGGCACTGTTGCTGTCCTCAATTTTCAGCAACCGGATAATAGGTGTAATGGTTAATCCCTGAACCACCAGCGTAATAAGGATGACCACAAATGTTATAAACAGGATCAGGTTCCGGTAAGGAAATTCTGTTTTGCCCGTTAAATAAAAAGGGATGGATAAGGCAGCTGCTAATGATACCACGCCTCTCATGCCACACCAGGCGATCAAAAATTTTTCTTTGGCAGTGGGTATATAATAGTGCGATGTATTTTTTGGGGTAAGCTTTTCTCTTAAATAAGTAATAGTATAAACCCATACAATACGGATCACTATTACAGCGGCGCTGATGATCAGCCCATAATACAGGGCTTCTTTTACCGTATTATGTGTAAAATTGCTGATAATATAGGGCATCTGTAACCCTATAAGAACGAAAATGAACCCGTTCAGGAGAAATCCGATGGTGTTCCAGATACCGGCAAGATTCAGCCGGGATGCATAGGTTAACGTGTCATGCGCATGGTAGCTCAGAAAGAGCCCGCCGACAACCACTGCAAGCACCCCTGAAAAATGCAGATTTTCCGCTGCCAGGTACATTACATAAGGGGCTACCAGCGTAAGCGCCGCATCTATGACCGGCGTGGTCGGAAAATATTTATGAATAATGGAAACGATAAAAGCAATAGCCAGCCCGATGACAATGCCCATGCAGGATACCAGGAAAAAAGACCGGGTTGCATCCCAGAAACTGAAAGTATGTGTAAGCACCGCAGCCAGTGCAAAATGGAAAACAATAAGGCTGGATGCGTCATTTACAAGGCTTTCCCCCTCCAGCAGGTGTACAACGCTTTTAGGCACTTTTAGTTTGTTAAGTACAGATGTGGCAGCTACCGCATCCGGCGGGGAAATGATGCCCCCCAACACAAATCCAAGGGCAAGATCAAACCCCGGAATGAGGACATGGGATAAATAAGCAATGAGTAATGCTGTAAAAAATACCAGGCCAAATCCTAATGTGGCAACGGATGATCGCATTCCCCAGAAATCAGCCCAGGGTATTTGCCATGCGGCGGAAAAGAGGATCGGGGGCAAAAAGATCAGGAAGATCAGCTCCGGGTTGATTCTTATACGGGGCATTCCCGGCAAAAGGCTGATGGCCAGCCCGGCAATGACCAGAAAAATGGGATAAGGTATGCGTAATTTGCTGCTCAGCATTGTGAGCATTGTAATTACAAATAACATTGCCAGGATAAGCAAAAGGCTGTTTTCGATCATGGTTTAAAATACGAAAGTTCTTGTTGCCGGCAGCAACAATGCCTGTTATTTTTACTGAACTCATCCCTTATTGCCGCTCCTGATGTTAATCCTGGTTAAGAAAAGCAATGTTTTGGGCCACGTCCTTTTGTTCCGTGCGAAGCACCAGGTTGGTCAGTACAGACGCTGCTGCGCCTGGTTGCAGAATTTTTTGCGCCACGCTGTCTACCACGTTGTCACAGGTGTTGATGAGGGGTGTTTCATTTGCGTTTCCAGCTTCGCAAAACAGCAAAGCATTGGCCCAGGCAGCCTCCCGGGCTTTCGAAATGCTGAAATTTAGTACGGCATTGGTCTGTTCGGGATCTACCAGCTCAATAAAACGCATGGGGAATGCGATCTTTGAAAGATCGGATTGAACCGATTTAAAAAAACCGGCAATAATGGTATTGATTTTCAGGTAATCATTATAAAGCGATCCGATGGTTTCAGGCGTGCTGATCTGCGCCGCGGCAATAGCCAGGTCTAAGTTAATATGCGCGTTCATTCCCAGCAGCAGGTGCTGTAAAACGATGAGATCATCGGAAACGGCCGCTTCAAATGCGGTTTTCCAGCATTTGCAGGGCATTTCCCCGTTTGTAAATTGGTTATAAGCCGCCAGGTAACGATTGGCAAAAACCACATCCAGTGTTTCCATGCGGGAACCGTCATCAAAGACCCCGTTGCCGATGCCTTCCTGCACGCCTATCGTCATTTTACGGTAAAGCGCCGCAAAATAACCGGTGCGGGAAGCTTTTAGGATGCAGTTGGCAATGATCTGGTCCAGCAGGGACACAACGTCTGTAATAGTAGCAGCAACCAAGGAAATGGATTTTTCCAAAGATACCAAATCTATGGGGTATGATGATGGCTTACCCGTTTTTTGACGGCTTGCGGTCTTCTGCTTTTATGATCATGCGGAAATACTGGTCCATTGTAAAATAAGCACCTACCCAGTTGTATAATGTTCTTAAACGATTGCGGAAATTTAACAGGGACATTACATGTATAAATAACCAGATCATCCAGGCAATAAACCCGTTAAAATGCAGCTTGGGTTTCTGAAGATCCGCAACGGCCTTATTGCGCCCGATAATGGCCATGGTTCCTTTATCATTATACCGGAAGGGCGTCCAGGATTCAACGGGGCGCACCAGGTTCCTGCCCAGATTCTTTGCCTGTTGGATGGCTACCTGCGCCAGTTGGGGATGCCCGTTGGGAAATGGCGGGTCGGTTGTTTGAAAACAGGTGTCTCCCAGTGCATAAATATTGGAGTAGCCGTTGATCTTATTGAATGCATCCACTGTTATTCGTTTTCCGCGCCCGTAGGCTTCCGCCGGGATACCCTCAAAAGCTCTGGCGGTTACACCGGCAGCCCAGATGAGCGTAGTAGTAGGTATAACGGTACCGTCAGAAAGAAAAACAGTATCGTCTTTAAAGTCTTTTACGGTTACACCCAGTTTTATGATCACGCCCAGTTTTTCAAGGGATTCTTTTGAATACTTTTGCGATTTTTCCGACATCGGCCCCAGAACCGCATTTCCACCATCTACCAGGTAAATTTTGCCTACCTGGCGGCCGGCCAGCTCCGGGTAGTCTTTTTGAACGATCTTGGTGCGCATTTCTGCAAACATACCGGAAAGCTCCACGCCGGTAGGGCCGCCTCCCGCAACCACTATAGTGGCCAGTTTTTTTATCCGGTCAATATCACTGATACGGGTAGCTTCTTCCAGGCGGTTCAGCAGGGTATTGCGCATATAGAGCGCATCGCTTAAGGTTTTCATGGGGAGCGCCTCCCGCTCTACATTCTCCATTCCAAAAAAATTACTTTCTGCCCCGGTTGCCAGCACCAGGTAATCGTAAAACAATTCTCCGTTGGAAAGAATGACCTTGTTTTCCTGGGGCACAATTTTCAAAAGCTCTGCCATCCTGAAATGCACATTGTGCTTTCCCCTGAGGAAACGGCGGAACGGATAGCTGATGCTGGAGGGCTCCAGGAAGCCGGTGGCCACCTGGTATAACAGCGGGGGAAAGAAATTATAATTATTTTTATCAACCAGCGTTACTTCAATGCCGGGTTTATTCTTTAAGGCCATTACCAGGTTTAGTCCGGCAAATCCGCCGCCGATGATAATTAACTTTTTTGAGCTTTTGTTCATAGTAGATCAGGTTTTGTGTTCCATGAATGAGATAAATTGAGGCTCATAGTTCATGGCTTATAGTTCATAGCGGAGAACGGAATATAGGAATCATCTTTAAAAATACATCATGGTTTCACGTACATTTTGTAGTTATGCCAGGAGCCATACATTATGGTCTGGCTGCCATGAACGATGACCTATCTGCTATGAGCCGCTGCTTAATAATCCACTACCTGCTCAACAATGGTCTCAGGTATCTTTCGCCATTCGTATTTCTGTGTGCGAAGCTGTGGCTCAAAGCCGGCTTCACGAATGGCTTCCTGTATGGATTTGTAGGTGAACCGGTGCGGGGCTCCTGCGGCGCTTACCACGTTTTCCTCAATCATTATGCTTCCGAAATCATTAGCGCCTGCCTGTAAGCATACCTGCGCCGTAGCCTTCCCTACGGTAAGCCATGATGCCTGGATGTTTTTAATATTGGGCAGCATAATCCTGCTTAGGGCCACCATTTTAATATATTCTTCGGTTGTTGTCAGGTTATGTACCCCGCGTATTCTTGTCAGCAGCGTGTCTACATCCTGGAAGGTCCAGGCAATAAATGCCAGGAACCCGTTTGTTCCTTCAGGCTTGCGGCTTTGTACTTCCCTTATTTTAATCAGGTGCTCAAAGCGCTCTTCAATGGTTTCCACGTGGCCGAACATCATGGTTGCGGAAGTGGTAATATCCAGCTTATGGGCCTCATGCATAATATCCAGCCATTCCTGTGCCCCGCATTTTCCTTTACTGATAAGGCGGCGCACACGGTCTACCAGTATTTCCGCGCCTGCGCCCGGCAAAGAGTCCATACCGGCAGCTTTTAATGCCTGCAACACCTCCTTGTGAGTACTTTTTTCCAGCTTGGTAATATGGGCTACTTCAGGAGGCCCTAAAGCGTGTAAACGGATATCAGGAAATTCGGCCTTGATCTGCCGGAAAGTATCTACATAAAACTGAAGGCCCAGATCTGGATGGTGCCCCCCCTGCAACAGCAACTGGTCTCCGCCATATTTAATGGTTTCCTCAATTTTCCGGCGGTAGGTAGGCATATCTGTTATATATGCCTCCGGATGGCCGGGTATGCGGAAAAAATTACAAAACTTGCAATTGGCAATGCAAACATTGGTCGTGTTTACATTACGGTCGATCTGCCAGGTTACTTTACCATGGGGAACCTGCTTTTTACGCAGTTCATCTGCAATGAACATCAGCTCTGCAAGGGGCGCGTTATGATACAAAAAGACGCCCTCTTCCGCACTTAAAAACTCAAACGCCGCTGCTTTTTTATAAAGATCCTGTAAATCCATGATTTTTAAAATAAGTGTAAAAATACAACACATCTGCGGAATAGAAGTTTTAATAAACAGCTATTTTGCCTTGGCCGGCAGCAGCACCTGCTGATCCCTGTTTACATAACTTTATAGGTATCAGTTTTTTCCGAGGCTTTGTCCGGGCGTATGACAGCGTAAGACGATTACCGTTCTTGCATCGTTGCCGGTTCTGAGCTATCTTTGCCTTGACAGAAAACAGTAAAAACTGAACCTTTCCGGTGGCTATGCTGTTTTTATTAGTTCTGATAAAAGAAAAAAATGACTGAAATTGCAAAAAATACAATCCCCGGTAATATTTACGTAAGTGAAAGTGCAAAAAAACGTATTAAAGAGATTCTTGCTGAAAAAGAGGCAGCGGATGAGGCCGGTTATTTTTTGCGGGTAAGCGTTGTAAGCGGAGGTTGCTCCGGCCTTAGCTACCGGCTGGATTTTGACAAAGAGCAAAAACCTATGGACCAGGTGTTTGAAGATAATGGCGTTAAAGTAGTTACCGATATGAAAAGCCTGCTTTACCTGCTGGACACTACCCTTGAGTTTTCTGAAGGGTTAAGCGGTAAAGGTTTTTATTTTAATAACCCCAATGCATCCAGAACCTGTGCCTGCGGGGAAAGCTTTGCCGTTTAAACAAAAATCCACGCACAAAAACTCAATAAATGACACATGAACAAATCACGTACCTTGTTTTTGGGGTAGTGATCGTATTTGCGCTGATCTTTGATCTGGGATTACTGAGCAAACGAAATAAGGTGGTAACGATCCGGCAGGCGCTGCTGCAAACCGTTTTCTGGGTCATCCTGTCGCTGTGTTTTTTTGTATTTGTATGGTGGGAAGATGGCAAAACCTTCGCTTTTGAATATATCAGTGCCTACCTTATGGAATGGAGCCTCAGCATTGATAATATATTTGTTTTTATCCTTATATTTTCAGCCTTTGACGTAAAACAAAAACACTACGGCCGTGTTTTGCTCATTGGTATTTTAATGGCTATTGTTTTGCGCATTATTTTTATTACGCTGGGCGTTGCGCTGGTACAGCGTTTTAACTGGGTACTCTATATTTTTGGCGCCTTCCTGCTTTATACGGGCATTAAGATGTTTGCTTCCAAAGAGGATGGAAAAGAAAAAGATCCCCATGATTATGCTATTTATAAATGGATCAAAAAAGTGATTCCCCTGGTGCCGCATGATGGCAACGGTAAATTTGCCGTTCATGAAAACGGAAAGAAAAGATATACTCTGCTGTTTGTGGTGGTGCTGATGCTGGCGGGCATTGACCTGGTATTTGCATTGGATTCCATACCGGCAGTAATGGGTATTTCCAGGCACCCGATGATCATTTACACCTCTAATATTTTTGCCGTTTTAGGGCTGCGCTCCCTGTTCTTCCTGTTAAGGGGCGCCGTAAATAAATTCGATTACCTGCAGCAGGGCATCGCAATTGTGCTGGTATTTATAGGCGCAAAAATGCTGGGGGAGCATTGGTTGAACCAATGGCTGCCCAAAGAACAGCAGGTAGTTTTATCATTGGGAGTGATCGTTTTATGCATTACCGGAAGTATCCTTTTTTCTATCTATAAGAAAAAGAAAGAAATTCCGGATAATGGTTAAGAAGGCTGAAGCCCGCTGCCGGGTGGCGGTAAAACAGTAATTGGCCAAAAATGCACGAATAATACTCATTGCACCTCTGTAAACCGATATTATAGATCCTCCGGTAAGCCGGAATTGGCCTGGCAGGCATATAAGCTATTCAGGCCTGAAAATAAAAATCTCTTTCGTATAAAAATAAAACGAAGGTCCCGGTTCTGATAATTAGAGTTGCTGAAACTTTTTTAAATCGCTCCGCCGGAAGCAGATTAAGGTCATTGTAAAAGTGCTTTTACCAAAATACTGGTAAAAAAACAGCAGCCCTTGAAACAGGGCTCCATAGGAGCGGCCTGTTTGTTATTCATTCTGAAAGTTTCAACAAGTTTATTCAGACCATACGCCTCAGGCACCTGTTCGTATATTATTTTGATATGATTTTTACTGATTCAATTGATTTGTGGATTCGTGGCTGATTTATGTGACCACCAGTACTCCATACAATAATCAATTTGGTTTAAATTTGTGTTGTGGTTAATCCCGGATATTCTATTCAGCAAATAGCAGCCATTTTAGGTCTTCAGAACATTCCTGATGTCAATAAAGGTTTTGTAAATACTCTTCTTACAGACAGCCGTAAACTAACCAGCCCTTCCACTTCTTTGTTTTTTGCCTTGCAGGGTCCGCAGCGTAACGGGCATGTTTTTGTACCCGAGTTGTATAAAAAAGGAGTGCGCTTTTTTGTTATTTCCCGGGATATTGACGAAACGCTTTACCCCGGTTCCGTCTTTTTTAAGGTAGCAGATCCGTTACAATCCCTGCAGAAAATAGCCGCTGCCCACCGGCACCGGTTTGCTGTTGATGTTATTGGTATTACCGGCAGTAACGGGAAAACAGTGGTAAAAGAATGGCTGTATCAATTGTTACAGCCGTATAAAAATATTGTGCGCAGTCCTAAAAGCTATAATTCACAATTAGGAGTTCCCTTAAGCATATGGCAAATGAGCCCGGAAAATGATCTGGCCGTTTTTGAGGCCGGCATCAGCAAACCCGGGGAAATGGAACAATTACAGGAAATCATTGACCCTACCATTGGCGTGCTTACCAATATAGGGCTGGCGCACAGTGAAGGCTTTGTAAACGATGCGCAAAAGCTTTCTGAAAAACTACAACTGTTTAAAACAGCAAAGGTGGTCATTGCCAATGGCGACAGTGAATTGATTACCTGGGGTGCCCGGCAGCTGAACAGGCCCCTTTTTTCCTGGGGAAAGGCAGCGCACAATAATGTACAGGTTCTTGCGGTACACACCACAGGCGCGTATGCTGTGATCCGGTTAAAAGAAAAAGAAGGCAGCGATTTTAATATAGAAATTCCTTTCTCAGACAATGCTTCTGTTGAAAACGCCATTATCTGCGCCACGGTATTATTGTACCTGAAATTTGCGCCTTCTGTTATTGCTTCGGGAATGAAGGCCCTGCAGCCGGTAAACATGCGGATGGAGTTTAAACAGGGGATCAATAACTGCGTGATCATTAATGACAGCTACAGTGCTGATCTGACCTCGCTGGAAGTGGCATTGCAGTTTCTGCAGCAGCAGTCAAAAGGAAAAAAGAAAACGGTCATTCTTTCTGATTTTTTTGAAAATGATGCCAATGACCGGCAGTTATACCAATCTATATATCAATTGCTGAAACGGTATGATATTAACCGGCTGATCGGCATCGGGGAAAAAATGCAGCTGTTATTTCCGTTATTGCTTACAGAAGAAGAAACCATGGAAGCCTCCTTTTTTTTAAGCACAAAAAAATACCTGCAGCAGTATCACAGCACGCAATACCGGGACGAATACATTCTGGTAAAAGGCGCACGCAGGTTCGGTTTTGAACGCATTGTTACGCTGCTGGAGCAGAAAGTACATGAAACAGTGCTGGAAATAAACCTGGATGCGGTTGCTCATAACCTGAAAGCTTTTCAACAGTTATTAAAACCTGGTGTAAAGCTGATGGCAATGGTAAAAGCATTTGCTTATGGAAGTGGTGCAGCTGAAATAGCCAGCGTGGTCCAGTTCCACAAGGCAGATTACCTGGGTGTTGCTTATGCGGATGAAGGTGTGGAGCTGCGGAAAGCAGGTATTACCATTCCCATTATGGTGCTGAATGTGGAGGAAAGCGCTTTTGATGCGATCACGGATTATAACCTGGAGCCGGATATTTTCAGCTTTGAGTTGCTGAACGCTTTTGAGCAACATATAAAAAGCGCCGGATTAAAGAACTATCCGGTTCATATTGAAGTAGAAACCGGGATGAACCGTTCCGGCTTTGCTGTTGCGGATATTTCCGTGCTGGCGGACCGGTTAACCGGTAATGAATTTATAAAAGTACAGTCCTGCTTTTCGCATTTAGCCGCCAGCGAAGACAAGGTGGAAGATGCCTTTACGCTGCACCAGTTTGAGTTGCTGAAAAAAGCAACGGATATACTTGAAGCGGGCCTGAGCTATACTTTTATCAGACATATTGCCAATACTTCGGCTATTATGCGCTTTCCTGAATTACAGCTGGATATGGTGCGGCTGGGGATTGGTTTATATGGAATAGCCGGCAATGATAAAATACCGCTGCAAACCGTTGCCACATTAAAAACAACCATTTCCCAGATCAAAAGAATAAGGAATGGGGAAACGGTAAGCTACAACCGGCGGGGCATTGCAAAAGAAGACTCCGTTATTGCTACGATCCGTATTGGCTATGCAGATGGCTATAGCCGCCGCCTGGGAAACGGGGTAGGAAAGGTTTGGGTAAACGGGCAGCTGGCACCGGTAATAGGTACTGTATGTATGGATATGACTATGATTGATATTACCCATATCCCTGAGGTGAAGGAGGGCGATGATGTAATTGTATTTGGAGAAGCCGTTCCGGTACAGCAACTGGCAGAATGGATCGGTACTATTCCTTATGAAATTATGACGGGCATTTCCCAGCGGGTAAAACGGGTGTATTATGGGGAAGGGTAAGTAACACACTGAAAGCGGATAAATTTTAATACTCCGGAAGTACTCTGGAAGAAAAGCTGTAAGCGAGTGCAAGGTATACATGTAGCGAATACTCCAGGAGCTTTTTTATGAAATACAATTCATGTTAAGGAAACAATAATGGAACTAAAGGTCTGAATAAAATAGCCGTTTCATTAGGCAATACACCCAAAATGCCAGGGCTGTTCTTAGGACATGGAAGCCCCATGAATGCTATTGAAGAAAATGAATTTGTACAGGGCTTCCGTACTATTGAAAAAGAAATTCCAAAGCCCGGTGCCATTCTTTGCATAAGCGCACACTGGGAAACAAAAAGTACTTTTTTAACGGCGATGGAAAAGCCACCTACCATTCATGATTTTGGCGGTTTTCCCAAAGAGCTGTTTGAGGTACAGTATCCGGCTCCCGGGATCCCGGACTGGCGGCAGCAACAAAAGCGCTGGTTAAAGGAGCAGAACTGGAACTAACCACTCAATGGGGGCTGGATCATGGCGCCTGGAGCGTGATCAAACACCTGTACCCAAAAGCAAACATACCTGTAATTGAAATGAGCCTGGATTATTATAAAACACCACAAGCGCACTATAAGCTGGCTGGGGAATTAAAAAAATTACGGGAAAAAGGGGTGCTGATCATTGGCAGCGGGAATATGGTGCATAACCTGCGGCAGGTGGCATGGGATAAATTGAATGCGGATGATTATGCATATGACTGGGCACGGGAAGCAAAAGAAAAAATGAATCAATTTATTCTTAATGGTGATCACCAATCATTGATCCGTTATGATAAGCAGGGCGCGGCCTTCCTGCTTTCCATTCCTTCTCCGGAGCATTATATGCCATTGCTGTATGCATTAGCGTTAAAAGATAACAGGGATGAAATAAAGCTTTTTAATGATAAGGCTGTGGCAGGATCGTTAACAATGACTTCTGTAAAAATAGGCGTAAGATAACTACCCTTTAATAGATCGGAAAAAGCCGGGGTACCAACAGTGCCCCGGCTTTTGTATGCAGGAAACACCTATTGATGCGGGAAGTGTTGCCGGCACTCCTGTCCTGCTAAGATCTGCTTTTGTCCCACTGGGTAATGTTTTTGTCCTGCCCGGTCTTATTAACTTTTTATTTACGAAAAAATGCTGCCATTTTGCTGGTAAATAGGACTACAGATATGATGATTCTTAAAAGACTACGATCTCCCAAAACAAGGTTACTTATAGCTGCGGTAGTTGCAATAGTGTTAATAAGCGGTTGCTCTAAAGATACATCTTCCACAACGCTTACCGGCGATTGGGCTGTGTCTTTTGAGTATGAAGGGGTAGGCCGTACAGATGCCGTAAGTTTTACAATTGGGGATCTGGTTTATGTAGGATTGGGCTATAACGGCACAGACCGGCTGAATGATTTTTGGGCATTTCAAAAATCCACCGGTACCTGGAAGCGGGTAGCCACATTTCCGGGCGATGCAAGAAATTCAGCCGTTGCCTTTACAATAAATGGAATAGGCTATGTGGGCACGGGTTTTAATGGCACTGATAAACTAAGCGATTTCTGGTCTTACAATCCTTCCTCAGATTCCTGGGCAAAAGTGGCGGACCTGGCTGCTTTCGGCGGAACAGCACGTTATGGGGCCGTTGGTTTTTCAATCGGTAATAAAGGATATATAGCAACAGGATACGATGGAAACTATTTAAAGGATTTATGGGAGTATGACCCTGCAACCAACAAATGGCAGCAAAAGGCCAGCCTGGCAGGCTCTAAAAGGACCGATGCGGTAGCCTTTGTTTATAACAATAAAGCCTACCTGGTAACGGGGGTGAATAATGGCAGCTATCTGACCGATTTTTATTCTTATGATCCGTCTGCAGATGCCTGGACGCGGTTAAGAAATATTAATTCTTCTGATGACGACAATTCTTATGATGATGATTATGGATCCAATATTATGCGGAGCAATGCTGCCGTGTTTGTTTTGAGCAATAAAGCCTATTTGTGCTGCGGGGAAAGAAGCGGGGTAATCGGTACCGTGTGGGAATATAATATCGATAGCGATCTGTGGACCCAGAAAACGTCCTTTGAAGGTGCAGCCCGGCAGGGAGCCATCGGTTTTTCAGTAGACGGGGCGGGGTACATCACTACCGGAACCAGTGGCAGTTCCTGGTATGATGATCTGTGGCAGTTTTATCCCGATGCGGACCAGAACTCCAACAACAACTATTAACATTCAGCAGGAATATAAATTTTTGTGCTTCACTAATAGCATAGAAGCATAATTCAGGGAATGGGCAGTTAATATTCCTATTAATTGCCCTTTTTATTAAAAAAACGTTAACCACGTTACTACTATTTCGTGGTATATCTATAAAAGGTATATGAGGATAACGGGTATTTGTATATTAATGGTACTGGGCATGTTTTGGGCATGCAACAAAGCAGATGTCCTTTTTACGGATAGCTCCATAACGGAAGACCCGAACGTTACGTATTGGGATAACTATGCCGTAGCCCTCAGTACCTACAAGCTGGATACCTTTGCAACCACCGGCGATAGCCTGTTTGTGCTGGGCACACACGCTGATCCTCTTTTTGGAAAAACCAGTGGAATGGCATTTGCCGAGATCAATCACCCGTCTCAAAATCCGCTTAAAGACCAGAATGTGATACTGGACTCTGCCGCTGTTGTTTTGGTGCCCAATGGAAACTATTATGGAGATACTACCGCGCCCTTCCGGCTGAATGTATATAAGCTCACCAGGTTGATAGGGGACGATACCGCTTCCAGTGCCACCTATTATAACCCGGCAACTATTGCTTATGATAACAGCAATGCAATAGCTACCATCAATACACGGGTAGCGCCATTAAGAAAAGACTCCCTGTTCTTAAAACTGGCAGATGATTTTGCTCAGGATCTTTTTGACCAGATCAGGAACAATGTAAACATTAGCAGCAATCAGAACAGTTTCAGAACTTATTTAAAAGGAATCTGCATTGCAACGGACAGCAGCTATAATAAGGCCCTGTTCCAGTTCCGCGGGGCTTCCGGTGCGGGGCTTATAAGAATTTATTATACATTAAAAGGGCTGTACAATGAGCACAAATATTTTGACCTTACTTATAATGCTTCCAAGCAGTTCAATCATTTAAGCTATAATTATACAGGAACCCCAATGGCTTCTTTTTCCCCGCTGAAATCAACTATAACGGAAAGCACGGAAATGCAAAATACCGCATTGCTCAGCAACTATTTGCCTTCCTATATTAAAATAACGTTTCCGGACATTCTGAACGTAAAGCAAACCTATCTTTATGTAAAAGTAGTAAAGGCCGTTCTGGAAATAAGGGTCAATAGCACCGGTAACGCCTACCCTTATCAGTTGCCGGGGCAATTGTGGCTTTACATCAGTAATCTTAATAACCAGGTGAGCGCTGTGGTAACTGATCCTTTAGATGCGCAGACTCCCCAGACCGGCAACCTGGTGGTCAATAGCCTGGTAGAAAACGGCACCAAATACACGTTTGATATTACCAGTTATATTAATACCCTAATAGATGAAGGGCGTTTTTCCACCAAAGCGCTCCTGTTAAGTGCGGTTAACAATAATTATAAAAGTGAAACATCAAGACTGGCGGTCTTCAATAAAGCGGATGATCCGGATATACGACTGAAATTATATGTACTTGGGCTATAGTTCACATAAAGCGGGGGTTTTAATTGTGGGTATCCTGTTGCTTACGCAACTGCTGGGTATGCAAAAGGCAAAGGCGCAAAACGTTACTTCGCCTTATTCCATACTGGGTATTGGGGATATAGATACAAAAGATGTGGGCCGGTATTCTGTAAGCGGCAGTACTGGTATCTCCCGCCGCAACGCAATCAGCTATAATTTTTCCAACCCGGCATCCCTTACATCGCTGGCGCCCAAAGTAATGAATTTTGAACTGATGGGCAGCGGGCGGATAAGTGCCTTTAAATCTGTTGGTCAGGACACTTTATCGGCTGTGAGCAAAGACTTTGTTATTAGGCGTATCACTATGGCGTTCCGGAATTCTGCCAAGACAGCGTTTGCCTTTGGCCTCAGGCCTTATAGCTCCGTAAACTACAAATATGAGCTGCCCAATGCGGTTTACAGCGATGGAACTGCCGGCTATTCCAAAACAATAGAAGGTTCAGGCGGCATTAACCAGGTGTATGGCTCCTTTGGGTATGTACTGGGGGAAAACTGGTCTGCCGGTATTACCGCTTCCTATTTATTTGGCAGCACCCAAAAAAATACAACGTATACAGATGCGCTGCTCAACCTGGATATAACAAAGGAAGAATACAGTTTTTATAGCGGAGCATCTGTATTGGGCGGCCTACAGTATTACACCCGCCCCGGCAAAAGATGGCAACACACGGTGGGGCTTACAGTGTCAGCAGGAACCAGCCTGAAAGGATATGCAAAGACCGATTATGTACAGGCGGACAGTATTTTTTTAACGCAGAGCGATGGAAAAGCGCTGTTTAAAATGCCGGTAAGCGCAGGGCTTGGGTACACGGCAACCAACCGGCAGGGGTTAAGTATTTCGCTGGAAGCAGATTATTATCACTGGCCATACCAGGTAATTAATTATACAAACTCTTATACAGCACCTTCTGTACGCTTTGCCGCAGGTTGGGAATATGCCAAGCAGGCTCAATATACATTAACAAACACATCGTATGAAAAGTATTACCTGGGCATGGGGTTAAACGCGCAGAACAGCTATTTTTATCTGAATGGGGCTAAAATATGGGAGTATGCAGTAACCATGGGTGGCGGGTATAATCTGTCAGGGAATCTTTACCTGCATACGGGGCTGGAATTTGGGCTGCGCGGGTTCAGCAGCGCGGGCCAGGTGCAGGAGCGCTATACCCGGTTTACATTAGGGTTTACTATTAAGGACATCTGGTTCCGGTCAAGGCTTGGCGGAAACTGATATCCGGTAACGGCATATGCATTCTGTTAAAAGATGGCTAATTCTGGTTATGGCTTTTACCGGCCCCCTAATTTTGCCGGCAATACTGCAATGGTAGAAAATGATGACTATTCAACAACAGGAGATCCCGTATAAAACCATCATCGTTATTGCGTTAATCACGGTGCCTTTATTTGGTATTTTCGGGGCGGTTCCCATGCCGGCCCTGTTTTCCGGTCACGCATCGTTTTTCGTCAGGTTTACCCGGGGAGAAGTATGGCATAGCTTTTTGACCATTGCTGCAACAATCCTTGTTTTGTGGGGCCTCAATACCCTGCTGCTATATCTTTTTACAAGATATGTAGTGCCCCGTTTTGGCTGGCTGCGTATTGTTCTGAGCGTGCTGTTCTTTGGGCTGATCGGCTTCCTCCTGTTGCACAACTTCCGGATGCACAGGTTGCCCAAACACAATTTTCCGCCCATGTTCCGGCCCGTTTATGGCGTTTATGGAGAACGGCATCTCGGCTTTCCGCCGGCACCCGGTATTATGCATGACCGGATAGGTTTTTTCTTTTTCCCTTTATTACAGGCGCAGGCTGTAAATGTCATTATCCTTATTTTGCTGGACATCATTGTGCTCAGGAGCAAAAAAGCAAGGACTGAAAAGGAAAATGATTCATTGCGGATGGCAAACCTGGAGGCCAAGCACAATCTTTTAAAACAGCAGTTGCAGCCGCATTTCCTGTTCAATTCGCTTACGATAGTTAAAGCGCTTATAAAAAAGGATCCTTTAAAGGCAGATGCTTACATCAACCGGCTTTCTGAACTGCTGCGCTATTCTGTTTATTCCATTAACCAGTTTACTGTTCCGGTAGCTGAAGAGTTGGGGCATGTAAATAATTATATTGAAATGCAAAACCTGCGCTTTGGCGATGCGCTTAAATTTTCAACAGACATGCCTTCCCAGCTGCTGCATAGCAGCCTGCCCGTTTATTCTATACAATTACTGGTAGAAAATGCGTTGAAGCATAATATTTTTACGGCGGCACAACCTTTGTTCATAAAAGTAACAGGCGATATAAAAACCAAAACCATCACTATTGAAAACAATCTTCAGCCAAAGCGGGACGCGGGAGGTACAGAGGGTGTAGGACTTCAGAATCTTTCGGAGCGGTATCAACTGCTTCAGGGAGAGGCAATTGTTATTGAAAAAACAACAGACTTGTTTCGTGTTACACTAAAAGTTTTGGATAATGCAAGTAGTGATCATTGAAGACGAACCGCTCACTGCGGAGTTTCTGAAAGAGTCCCTGGCTAAAATTGCACCGGATGCGCAGGTAATGCAAATACTTTCCAGTGTATCTGAATCCGTTCATTTTTTTAAAAGAACGGAGCAGCCGGATCTTATATTTTGCGATATACACCTGGCAGACGGGCAAAGTTTTGAGATCTTTAAAAATGCAGGAATGAACGCGCCGGTAATATTTATTACTGCCTATGACCAGTATGCCTTACAGGCATTTAAAGCAAACGGTATTGACTATATTTTAAAACCTTTTAAGGATAACGATATTGCCGAGGCCATCAATAAATTCCGCGGGCTGCACAGGAGCGCGGTAAAGAATGTGCTGGATTATGAGTACCTGGCTACACAGGTGATCAGAAACAGGGTAGCAGAGCCCACTTCACTACTGGTAAAATATCGCGATAAAATAAAACCCGTGAAGATTTCAGATGTGGCTTTTTTTGTTACAGAAAACAAAACGCTCCGTTTGACTACGTTAAACAACGATAAATATAGTGTAAGCAAAACGCTTGAAGACATAGAAAAAATATGCGGCACCCGGTTTTACAGGGTCAACCGGCAGATATTGGTGAACAGGGAAGCTATAGATGAGGTAATACAGGGGTATGCACGCAAGCTGATCATCCGTTTAAAAGTGAACGATGCGCCAGACCTGGTTCTTAACAAAACAAAGATCACCGATTTTTTATCCTGGCTAAGCGCATAAGCCGGGGTTGCCAAAATAAAAGAGCTATAAGATCTTTACTCCGTGTATAACTTATGGGTCTTGCCTGCTTCTGTTTTCCAGGTTGCCCTGTTCTACAAAAAGCTACCACACCCCACCTGGTACCCCAAAACCGACCACGCGCAGCTTTTATCAATGGAAATCACAGAATGTGACATCCAATAAAGAATAAATGGGGTTGCGCAAGTTGCCCAACGTTGTCTGATGTATTAAATAGCGATACTGCTATTGAAGTCAACATTCGCGGGAAGCGCTGCTTGCTAATCAGGATATACTGTTAAAGTTGGAACAACTGGACAAAAAACTTATTAATATGGGTCATAGCGCAAAAATGCACGATGGTGAAATTGAAACTATTTTTGAATTGATAAAGGAAATTATGGATGAAAAGCTGCATCCCGGGCCACGCAATCCCATTGGGTTTAAAACAAAAACTGCCACAAAGTAAAAATGATTTTTTATTGTACCAATAATAATCCAGATGGCTATGGGGGTGGTAGCAATCTTGCCTGTTCCCCAAGTCGCCCTTGTCCCACAAAATTGCAGGGTATTTATACCATGTCAATCACAGGTTAAACGCATTTTTCAGGTGCTAACAGGCCGCCGCTATGCGACTTGTTATAATGTGCTGTTTCCATATCTATTCATATTAACCCCCGATAGGGGCTATATATAGGTAGCTTGTATTTGCCGGGCGACCTGTTTCTAACCCTTTCGGGCAGGCAAGGCTGCGGGGCTATAGAATAGGTGCCTGCTCGTCTTCCAAGGTCGCCTTTGTTCCCAAAAAACGTAAGTCAACCCATTATTTTTACAACGGCGTCTACTTTAGCAAATATGACCGCACCAAAGAGCAGATGATACAGGCGGCCCGCTCAGGAAAATAAAATATTGCTAAGGCAAGTATGGCTTCCGCTAAAGTTAGCCAATGTTGCCTGGGCTTCGTTAGAAGAATTATTGATAGATTATGAGGTTTTTTTGCGTACGAACAAACTACCGCAGTGGGATCGTAATCATCGCTTTCCCCTGCGATTTGATGAGCTTAACAAAACTCCCAACACGCTATTTATGATACTTTTTAAAAAGATATAGAGCATGAAGATGCGGAAATTAGCGGTAACGTATTGCAAAGTCTATTTAAGGGTAACACTTATTTGCTGGGACAGCAAATAATATCATTAGAAAAGGCATTTCTTAAAGAAGGTGACTTGTGCGAACGAATGGTGCACGCAAGATTACAGCTTACCTCCGTCTCCCCCGCGCCTCCCTGTCACCTGAAACAAAAAACACTATTGTAAAAATAGGTAAGAATATCAAACATCTATTGAAAAATATTAATACCCTTTGACGAAAGCCTGCCTCTTAATTTCCCTAAAAAACTCCTCAAAGCCCGTGCGCTTAACAACGGATAGGCTGATCCTTTAATTACCGGGCCTTTGAACTGCACCGCTACCGTGTAGCTTACCTGGTAAAGGATGAAATCGCCTGCATTAATGTGCTTCTTTTAACGCGGCTACTTCCTGCTGCAATTGCTGTAACAGCAACTGTATATGTTGCAGTTTTTCATCCGTTGGAGACATTGCTGCAATTACCGGGGGTGTTTCTTTTGTGAGAAGGGTTGCTTCTGTATCCACATTTTCCTGCAATTCTTCTACGTTTTCCTGAATTTCCTCCACATCCTCCTGTATCTCTTCAATATCTTCCTGAATTTCTTCAATGTCCTGGCTGTTTTTATTTACGGACATTTGTATAAAAATAGCCAGGTAAATAGCTTCCAGGGAAACAATGGTGGTAAGTACCAGCAGCATTTTATCAAACTCCATAATGTGGAGTACGGGCAGCAGGAATGCTACAATGAACAATAAGGTATGAAACACCAAAGAAGAGGTAGACCCTATCCATTGGGTGGCAATGTTTGCAATACGCTCCAGCCTTATTTTATTTTGCTCTTTTAAGGTCATTTTTAATAGTTTTATAGAGGCGTTTTAAAACAGGATGCAAAAGTAGCTTTAAAATAAGTGGTTGCAAACAAATAAACAACAGGGGGATAGCCAGGCCGGTATTGTTTGTAAACAGCATAATTTGAAGCATAACATTTTTCGGGGCGTGTACTTCCACGCGCTGTAGCAGGAATAAAAATGAAACTATGGGAACTATTAACAAAACTATTAATAGGGCTGGTTGCTGCTTTTCATTGCTATATACTTTGGTTTGAAATGTTGCGTGGACAACAATTGGTGCCGCGTATTAAAAAAACCGCCCAAAGAATTATTTCCACCAACAAAAGGCCTTGCAGCCAACCAGGAGCTTTATAATGGTTTTCTTGCAGCAGGTCTAATATGGACCTTCTTTATCCAAAACCCGGGATGGCACTGCAACATTGCTGTTTTCTTTTTAAGCTATGTGGTTATTGCCGGCGTTTACGGCACTGTAACAGCAGATAAAAAATATTTTTTACACAGAGACTACCCGCACTGGTTGCCTTGCTCCTGGTTCTTGCAGGGAATTGCTTTTATTTTCAAAACCGCACAAATTTCTCCACCAGTGCATCTCTGTAGAGGGGTATATAAGCGCCTACAGGTCTCCAGGTCTACTTTGCTCCCCAAAACTGAATATATTATTTTATCCCATTAGGATCAAAAATGGCTACGCCCACTCTTGAATCGGCACAGCCGTAGTATAAGAACCATTTGTTGTTATAATAGGCCATACCTTCAATAAAAACAGTACCCGCGGCATATTGGCCGGATTGTTCAAATGGTTCTGTTGGATATAAGAAAGGCTTATCCAGCCGGGCCAGCACTTTTGTGGGATCGTTTTTATCAAACAGAACCTGTCCTGCGCAATAGCTGTGTGCAGCATAGCTGGTATCCCTTCTGTTGCCTTCACTGTTTTTCCCATTATATAATAACAGGATGCCTTTATCAGTAATCAATGCCGGTGGGCCGCATTCGGTAAGATCACTGTCAAAATAACCGCTTCTGGGCGCTATCAATCGCTGTAACTCATTTTTATCATCCAGCAGGGGCGTCCAGTTAATTAAATCGTCAGAAGTGGCCGGGTTTACAAAATGCTCTCCCCAGTACATTAAATATTTTCCATTCACTTTTGCGATCACCTGTTTACCGTTTTTCAACTCAGTTACAATAGAAGCCGATTTACTGGCCATATTGACAAAGCGCCCGTTCCAGGCAGCTTTAAAGGCCGGGCCGTGCTTGGTCCAGTGTAACAGGTCTTTGGAGGTGGCAACTGAAAGCCGGGGTGTTTTCATATTCCAGGAAGTATAAAACATTATATAAGTGCCGTCTTCCGTTTGGGCCACCCTGGGGTCTTCAGAGCCTCCCGGCCAGTCGTATTCCTTCTGGTCATCCTTGGCCGGAAATAAAACAGGCACCGGGCTGATTTTCAGTGTAACGCCGTCTGTGCTTTCCGCTAACCCAATGCGCGATGTATGTCCGCCAATTTTATTTTTCCCGGTAATATCTTCGGCCCTAAAGAGCACAATGATTTTTCCGTCTTTAACAACTGCGGCCGGATTAAAAGCCGCATTCGACATCCAGGTTACCTTTTTGCCGGACATAGGATCTGTAAATGTTCTTTGATGATCCGGGGTAATAACCGGCCGGGCAGGATTGGGCCGTATAAAAGGACCCATGGCCCAGGAAGACAATTGCAGATTGGCTTGTCCGGAAACAATAACGGATATTATGAGTAATGTACATAATAATAGAAATGGTAACGTTTTTATTTTCATATGACGCTGGTTGATAATAAAACGACTCCAAATTAAGAAAATTCGGTCGGTATTTCTGTATGCTGCCGCAATTGCATGAATAAATAAAATGTTCTTTCTTGTTTATTCGTGCATTTGTGGCATTGTTAGACAATCATAGTTAAAAGTCAATTTATGCGCTTACCCTCAATTTTCAGGCAGTTGTTGTTTGTACAAACCAATCATTACTTTTTCTTTTAACCGTATCTTTGCCCCCGCATGAAACAGGGCATAACAGAAGGCGTATATCATTAGGTATACTATAAAGCGCTGCCTGGCATCAATGCTATAAAAAACTACGGATGAAAGCAGGGAAATTAAGTACATCAATTATCGTTATTCTACTGATCCTGGTTGTAGACCAGGTGGTGAAGATCTATATAAAAACACATTATCCCATAGGGGAAGTGACCCGCATTTTTGGAATGAACTGGGCACGTATCCATTTTATTGAAAACTCCGGTATGGCCTGGGGCTGGAAGTTCGGGAATGAAGGGGGTAAAGTAGCCCTGACACTGTTTCGCCTGGCTGCGGTTATCTTTGGCTCTTTCCTGCTGGTACGGTTTGCAAGGGAAAAATACACCCGTGGATTTATGATCTGCGTAGCGCTGATCTATGCCGGGGCACTGGGTAATCTTATTGACAGTATGTTTTACGGCATGATCTTTGACAAAGGCCTGCATTTTGACCCTGCTTTTGGCGATTATATTGGTTATGAAGGTATTGCTAAGTTCGGCGGTCATGGGTATGCCTCTTTTTTACATGGAAGCGTGGTGGATATGCTGTATTTTCCTATGATAAAAACCCACTACCCCTCCTGGTTCCCATGGGTGGGTGGTGAACCGTTTGAATTTTTTGCACCCATCTTTAATATTGCTGATATGGCTATTTCAACAGGCGTGATTGCGTTGCTGGTGTTCCAGAAAAAGTTTTATCGTAAAGTGAAGGACACCACTATTGTACCTGATAATGCGGCTGTAACTGAACCTGAGTCCTGACAAGGTCATAACTCTTACGAACTATAGCCCCATTGGGCAAATATTTTTGTAAAAAAAACTTTTATGGCTTTTAAGCCCTGTAGGGGCGGCATATTGGAGTCATAAGCAATATTAAATACAAAGCAGAAGCATACACAGTCTGAAAAAGGAAAAAATAGGGGCTGCTTTATTTTCTTTTCATGCAACAATCGGGAATTCTGAAAAAAGATTCCGGCACAGGAAAATAGGATACTTTTGAAGAAGATAGGATTGGTCACTCTGAAGATGTCATCCCGGGTTTGTTCTGGGATCTGTTTTGCTTCAGGTCTGTTGAGTGATACTATACATAGATGCTGAAATACCCGTCCGGGCTCATCCGGGCGGGAATTCAGCATGACTAAAGTATAATTGGTTTTCACCGTATCATGTAATCTGTCGTTGACAGCACAGCCAGCCCCCGCCGGCCGGTGGATGGGGCAGCTTCTCCAATTAAGAAGACCTTTCGACTGGGCTGCGCTAGATGACGATACTCTTTTTCCATTGTTTTTGCAGCGCAAATTCTTAATTCAGGCCCAGAATCAAATGCTATATTTTCCCTACCATCTTTGAGGGAACCACCCACTCATCAAATTCCTTTTCTGTAAGATAGCCCAGCTTTACGGCCATCTGTTTTAAGGTGGTGTTTTCTTTATGGGCTTTCTGCGCAATCTCTGCTGCTTTATAATAACCGATCTTTGTATTCAGCGCAGTTACCAGCATCAGGGAATTGTCCAGGTGCTTTTTAATATTTTCTTTGATCGGCTCAATACCCGTGGCGCATTTATCATTAAAAGATACACATCCTTCCCCGATCAGGCGGGCGCTGTGCAGGAAATTATAGATCATCATGGGCTTAAACACGTTCAGTTCAAAATGGCCGGTAGCGCCACCTACGTTAATGGCCACATCATTGCCCAGCACCTGTGCCGCGATCATTGTTAATGCTTCGCACTGTGTCGGGTTCACCTTGCCCGGCATAATGGAAGAGCCGGGTTCGTTATCCGGAATATGAATTTCACCGATGCCGCTGCGCGGGCCGGAGGACAGCATGCGTATATCATTGGCGATCTTCATCAGGCTTACGGCAACTGTTTTTAAGGCACCGTGCGCCTCTACAATGGCATCATGTGCTGCCAGCGCTTCAAACTTATTTTCTGCAGTTTTAAAGGGCAGCTTTGTAAGCCTTGCAATTTCTTCTGCCACATTTTTGGCATAATCCGGCGGAGTATTGATGCCTGTGCCAACGGCAGTGCCGCCCAGTGCCAGTTCAGCCAAATGGGGTAATGTATTTTTAACGGCTTTCAGTCCGTGGTTTAACTGGGATACATAGCCGCTTATTTCCTGCCCCAGCGTAAGCGGGGTGGCATCCATAAAATGGGTACGGCCGATCTTTACCACTTTTAGAAACTGCCTGCTTTTCTTTTGCAGTGTATCCCTTAGTTTTTCAATACCGGGAATTGTTACTTCCACCAGTATCTTATAAGCCGCAATATGCATGGCCGTAGGAAAGGTATCGTTGCTGCTTTGCGATTTATTGACATCGTCATTGGGATGCAGGAATTTTTCCTTATCAGTAAGCTTACCACCATTGAGCACATGCCCGCGGTAAGCGATCACTTCGTTTACATTCATATTGCTTTGCGTACCACTGCCCGTTTGCCATACCACCAGTGGAAAACTGTCGTCCAGTTTTCCTTCCAGGATCTCATCACAGACCTTGCCGATAAGTACCGCCTTTTTCTTATCCAGCACCTTGGCCTTATAATTGGTATTTGCTGCTGCTTTTTTCAGGTACGCAAAGGCCCTGATGATTTCTTTGGGCATTTTATTAATATCGGTAGCAATCCGGAAATTCTCAACAGACCGTTCGGTTTGGGCGCCATACAATGCATCAGCAGGTACTTTTACCTCACCCATCGTGTCTTTTTCAATTCTGTAATCCATATTCTTGTTTTTTAAATAGATGATCAGTTTACAAAGGTATCATTAATAAACTTTAATTACCTTCAATCTTCATTTTGTTTGTGTGGTAAAATGTTTTAAACGGAAGTTATGAAACGAATAAAATTTTATATTGTTCTCCTGGCACTGCTTTCACCGGCAGTATTATTTGCGCAGCACCAGCTTTATTATTTCCAGGATCCCAGGAGTATGCTGCTGGGCGTAAAAGATCAATCGGGTAAAATTATTATTCCCGCAAGAGGGCATGTTTATTATGATGTTAATTTGAGAGCACCCATTACTGACTCGCTGATCAACCTGCTGGATGTGCGGCATCGCCGGGATAGTGCCGCAGCATATGCGTTTGGCAGTACCTATGACCGCAGGGGGAATTTCCTGTTTCACCCGATGGCTTTTGATAATGGTCCCGATTACTTTGTAGAAGGCTTGTCCCGTTGTGTGGATAAAGGCAAAGTGGGTTTTGTAAACCTGCAGGGACAGATCATTATACAACCGCAATGGGATTGGGCTTCGCCATTTAATTATGGGTACGCATCTGCCTGCAATGGCTGCTACCTGGACAGGGAAAGCGATCCGGAGCATCCCTCCATAGCCTTGAGCAGCAATGGGGAAAAAGTATATATCAACAGGCAGGGAGATACGGTTCCGTTAATGAGCAAACGGCAGTCTGATAAAGACCTGCCTGTTGACGGGGGCTTTCTTCCTTATCCTTTTCATTATAACCGGCAGGAGCAGGCAATTGTTGATAGTATGAATGCCATGGACGTTCTCTCAAAAATTTATACGGCTTTTTTGGAAGAGCCGGTTACCGGAAAATCGGGGCAGTTGCATTTTCAGATCCTGGAAAGGCCATCAGAAACTTCTCCCTATTACCAGATACAGGGATTTACTTACGGAGACATGCAGGGAGTGGACCAGTTTCTGTTTTTGAGAGATGAAGCCGGCCAGCTGTTTCATCCGGGTCCGGAAGGAAAGCTCATCCCTTTTAACAGGTGGTTGAAAGCCTCGCTTCAGAACTGCGACCGATTTTTCCGCCAGAACAGGAATGCGCCGAACCGGTTTAATGTTAGCGAATATTTAAAGGGGCTGTAAATTTATATTCCTTTAAAAGAGGCTTTGCGTTTTTCCAGGAACGCGCTGATGCCTTCTTTAGCGTCTTCAGTGGCAATCAGGTTGCCAAATAATGCAGCCTCGCTTTTATATCCTTCCCCATCCGGCGCATAAGCAAGATTGGCTGCTTCAATACAGCCTGCAACGGCTAAAGGCGCTTTTGTATTAATAAGCGATAAGATGGACTTTGCTTTGATCAGCAACTCCGGCTGTGGCACCACATGGTTCACCAGGCCGTAATTAAAAGCCGTAACCGCATCAATCATATTGCCGGTCAGTAACAGCTCTAATGCGCGGCCTTTGCCGATTAATTGCGTCAGCCGTTGTGTGCCGCCATAACCGGGCAATAACCCCAGGTTCACCTCCGGCTGCCCGAATTTTGCATTTTCACTGGCTATTCTGAAATGGCAGGCCATAGCCAGCTCACAACCACCTCCCAAAGCAAAGCCGTTTACGGCAGCTATAATTGGTTTTACAGAAGTTTCAATTTTTGAGAACAGGCGCTGGCCATTTTTTGAGAGCAGCTCTCCCCCGGCTGCATCTAAAGAAGAAAATTCAGAGATATCGGCACCTGCAATAAATGCTTTATCTCCGCTGCCTGTAATCATTGCAGCCTTTATTTCTGTGTTGCGGTTGAGCTCGCTCAATGCTGTTTCCAGTTCTCTCAGCATTATCTTATTCAGCGCGTTTAATTTATCCGGCCGGTTGATTTTTATAGTCAGGATTGCATCCTCAACACTGGTCAACAATGTTTCATAATTCATGAAATATGGGTTTTGTGCAAATCTATTTTTTTTAAATGGAACGCGGGATAAACAGGCTGCTTAAAAAATGAAAAATACGGATATTGTATAAAAAGCAGGCTCAGGCAAAAGACTCCTTTTTATAAAGCTGCAGTGCATAAATTACAGGCAGCCGGTATGTTTGGTTACTCTTGAACGGGATCGTTATTGCCGGCCAGCCGGTTAATCATCATCCGTCAGATCCAGCCGCTGGTGATGCGCCGATGCGGCAATGTGCAGGGCAAAGCCAAATATGGCCGTATCCTTTAACAGGTTCGTCATGGCCATCATGGTAGACTCTTCATTGCCGGAGTTGATCCAGTTAGGCAGATGTACTGTAAGGATAAAAATGAGCAGCAACAACGCCAGTAAATAGGCCGCCAGTTTCACCATCCGGTTGGTAACAAAGGAAATAGACACTAATATAAAGGCTGCACCAACCAGTTTTACCCATATGATCCCGCCAGGTAAAAAAGTGGGCACGGCTACCAGCAGTTCACGGGGATGCAAGAAATGAAAAATACCAAAAGCAAACAGAACGGCGGCAAGAAGGTAAATGGCAAGGCGTGAAACGATGTGATAACTTTTCATAGCAACACATTTTAATCTATAAAAGGTACAACAAATTACCCACTTCGCCAATTTTAATTAACGGCTGCAGTTGTTGCACTTCCGTTGAGAACCCGTATACATAAGTGGTTTTATTGTTAATGCGCTTCATTACCAATAGCAGCTCTTGCTCATAATTAGTTGGTTGCCGGGCTGTTTGGACAACATTTGCCCATGCATAAAAATGCACGGTATTCGCAGGTTATAAAAGCCCGCATGATTTTAGCTGCAAAAAATATTTTACATCATAGTTTGCCTGAACACGGTGCAATAAGGCTGAGGAACTGTTATGGTATGCTTTAAAAGCCAAAAAACACGTCAAACAGTATTTGTTAAGCTTTAAAGCCCGTTTAAACTTTTCCCTTTTTAAGGTGTCTACCATTAAAAAGCAGCTTTATGGTGGTGAATAATCAGCTAAAAAATCAGCATCTCCTGTGGCGCGCAGGTTTTGGGCCTGCGGTAGAACAGTTACAGGAGCTGGCAAAATATACGCCGCAGGAGTATTATCAGGCACTGGTAAAAGCATCAGCCAAAAAGCCGGAATACATCAATATAGCAAGCGATGAGCTGCTGGCATTGTATGAAAACTACCTGGATCCTGCACAACGGTCCAAACTGACGACGGACGATAAAAAAATACTGAACCGCAAGCAACAACAGGGCGTAAAGGACCTCAATCTGTACTGGCTGAAGGAAATGGTGGGCAGCGCCGCGCAGCTGCGTGAAAAGATGGCCTTTTTCTGGCACGGGCATTTTGCCTGTCGGAACGGCAATCTTTTTTACAACCAGCTTTTCCTGCACACATTGCGTGAAAATGCGCTGGGCAATTTCAGAGCCCTGCTGAAAGAAGTTTCCAAATCAGCTGCCATGCTGTATTTTCTCAATAACCAGCAAAATAAGAAAGGGCATCCCAATGAAAATTTTGCCCGTGAGGTAATGGAGCTGTTTACTTTAGGCCGCGGGCATTATACGGAAACGGATATTAAAGAAGGCGCACGGGCTTTTACGGGGTGGACGGCCAACGCAAGGGGCGAATTTAATTTTATAAAGAAGCAGCACGATGAGGGTATAAAAACATTTCTTGACAAAAAAGGCAATTTTGACGGGGATCAGGTGCTGGACATTATTGCAGACAATCCGCAAACAGCCCGGTTTATAACGGAAAAGATCTATAAGTTTTTTGTAAATGAAAATGTAGATAAAGCAATTGTGCAGGATCTGTCTGATTCCTTTTATAAAGACTATGATATTGGTAAGCTGATGGGCAGGATATTTACTGCAGACTGGTTCTATGATGAAAAAAACATCGGCATCCGAATCAAATCGCCCATAGAGCTGCTGGTGGGTATTCAGCGTATGGTGCCTATGCGGCTGGATAATGATAATGCATTGATGAACCTTCAGCGGATCCTTGGCCAGCAACTGTTATATCCGCCTAATGTGGCGGGATGGCCGGGCGGAAGATCATGGATCGACAGCAGCACTTTAATGATGCGGCTGCGGATTCCACAGCTGTTTAATGACAAAGATCTGCTGAATGTAAAACCCAAGCAGGATGATGATGTGATGATGGGGCGTAAAGCAGATGGGCTTGCTAATATTCCTGCTGCAAAGCAGGAAATTAAAAAGCAACCGGCTAAACCTGGTGCCGGTCTGATCAATGCAAAAATTGATTGGGCACAGTATGTGTCCGGATTTGATAAAGTAAAACGGGAGGATCTTTTTTCTGCCATTTCCGGGTGTCTGTTCCAGGTGAATGCGGCAAATGCAGATCAGGTGGCTGCAAAATATGTTGATTCTTCAGATCGTGGGGCATACATCCGGTCCGCCACCGTCCAGTTGATGAGCACCCCGGAATATCAAATGTGTTAAACTCAATACCATGAACAAAAAAAGCGCCTCTTTCTTAAATAAAAGTCATACTGGTTCCGGCCTGCTCATTAAGCGCAGGGATTTTTTATATGCAAGCTCTTTTGCAACGGCTTCATTGATGATGCCAAAATTCTTAAAGGCACTGGAAACACAGGCGGCAGTTCCACCAGGGAATAAAGTAGTAGTGGTGCTGCAACTCAGCGGCGGCAATGACGGATTGAACACGGTGATCCCCGTTCGCAATGATATTTACTACAGGTCAAGACCAGGCATAGGGGTGCAAAAAGATAAATCCCTGGCGCTGACGGATGAGGTAAGTCTGCACCCGGCGCTGATTTCCCTCAAAACGCTTTATGATGAAGGCAATATGGCAATTTTAAATAATGTAGGCTATCCCAACCCCGACCGTTCCCATTTCAGGAGCATGGATATCTGGCATTCTGCAAGTCAGTCCAATGAATACTGGAACAACGGCTGGATCGGAAGATACCTGGATGCACAATGTCATGGATGCGATAAACCCACTCAGGCCCTCGAAATTGATGATGTATTAAGCCTTGCCCTGAAAGGGGAGCAGAACAACGCGTTAGCCGTTAAAGACCCCAGGCGCCTTTTTGGAACATCGAATGAAAAATACTTCAGAGAAATGAACAAGAGTTTTCACACTGGTGATCATCATGATGAAAAACCGGTAGACTATTTATATAAAACATTAGCGGAAACATTATCCTCCGCTGATTATATTTTTAAGCAAAGCAGGCTGCATCCGTCAACGGGCAGCTATCCTAATACAGAGCTCGGAAACGGATTAAAGACAATTGCCTCGTTGATCTTTTCCGACATCAACACGAAAGTGTATTATATTTCATTAGGAAGCTTTGATACGCATGTAGGCCAGGAGGCACAACAGGCAAGGCTGTTTACACAGCTAAGCGATGCCGTGAAATCTTTTACGGACGACCTGAAAAAGAATGGCCGTATGGAGGATGTGCTGTTATTCACCTTTTCAGAATTCGGCAGGCGTGTGGCGCAAAACGCCAGTAACGGAACAGACCATGGTACCGCCAATAACATGTTTTTAATAAGCGGTGGCTTAAAGAAAAAAGGGCTCTTAAACCCGATGCCGGACCTGGAAGATCTGAACCAGGGCGATCTGAAATACAATGTGGATTTTAAGAATGTATACGCTACTGTGCTGGAAAAATGGCTGGCAGCAGATTCCGGTAAGATCTTAAAAGCGCATTACGATACCATGGATTTTATTTAATAAAGAGCTGCCCATGCCATTTAGATACTTTTAAATTTCGCCTGGAGAAGGTGAAGATATGCCAGGCTGAGGCAATCATAAAAGCAACGCTTTTATGATTTATGAAATGACAAGTAAGCTGGACGTTATCAAAAATGAATGTCATGGCGAGTTTTTGATAGGAGAGCTAATCAATGAGGTGATGACAAACCCGCTTATGGTCACCCTGAAGATGTCATCCAGGACTTGTTCCGGGATCTGTTTTTTGCAGCACAAATAAATGGATACCGGCTGGTTGCAACAAGGAAAAACAAAAACCCTGCGGCTTCATTGCGCAGGGTTTTCACCATTCGTTTAAGCAAAATTAAACGCTTTCTGCCTTTATGTTTTCTGCTTCTTCATGTACATAATCTTCAAGCTCATCAGCCCGGTCCTCAAAGCGGCCAGCCAGGTTATCAATAAAGTCAGCAAACTGATCTTTAAGGTCATTTCCTTTATCCGCTATGCGCTGGCGGGTAGTGGTTCCCTTTTCCGGGGCATACAGAATGCCTACTAAAAGACCAAGGGCGAAGCCTGTAATTAGCTTATTCATAATATTGTATCTTTAAGGTTTACAATTATAGTTGTTAGAATAAAGATACACAAATAACTATGCCAAAAAAAGGAATTACCGTATTAAATGACCGGGATGGTCAAAGTTTAACGAAAATGAACAGATTCTTTTATGCAAACAGGATCTGTAGCTGTCTGGCATCCTTCCGTTGGTAAATCAGTCTCTGTATGCCCTTCCTGTCAGCTGTAAAAAAAGTCCTTCCAATCCGTCCTGCTGGTGCTGCTCCAGCAGGTTGTTTAGTGTTCCCTGGGTAATGATGCCGCCTCCATCGATCAGGGCAATTTCTGTACAAAGATCTTCTGCTTCATTCAGCTGGTGCGATGTGTAGACAAGTGTGGTACCTGCCGCATTGATCTCTTTCAGAAAAGAAATGATGGCGTTGCGGGACTGTACATCAACGCCTACAGTAGGCTCATCCAGAAACAGGATGGCCGGCTGGTTCATTACGCCGATGGCAAGGTTTACACGGCGTTTCATGCCGCCGGAAAATTCTTTCAGCGGCCTGTTAGCCATGGCGCTCAACCCCATTACCTTTAACAGGTGTTGTGTAGTGCTTTTTATAGCTGTTTTTTTGAGACCGTACCAGGCACCAAAGAACTCCATATTTTCCGCAGGGGTCAGTTCTTCATAAAAAGAAAAGTCCTGTGGTACAAAACCAATAGTATGCTTTATGAATTCCTTATTGTTCTTTACTTCTGCGTCCAGCAATTTTACAGACCCGGAATAATAAGGGAGCAAGCCCGTCATCAGGCTCATTAAAGTGGTTTTACCAGCCCCGTTGGGCCCAAACAAACCAAAGCGGCTGCCTTTTTTTACCTTCAGGCTGAGCTCCTGTATAATTGGCCTGGAAGTCTTTTTATAGCTGTAGCTGAGTTTTTCTATTACCAATGCCTGCTGCCTGCTCATATTTATACCTGTTCGTTTGTTGCTGCTTCATGCCTGTTTGCCATCTGGTCCAGCACATCATAAAATTCCTCACCATATTTACGGATAATAGGCTCTTTCAGGAATTTATAAACAGGAACCTGTAAGGTGGCGCCCAGTGTGCAGGCCGGGCTGCATAATTTCTTCCTGGGCTCATAATTCAGGCGTTCATAATCGCCATGCTTTCCTTTATAGGCAATGATCGGGTAAAGATGGCAACTGATGGGTTTTTTCCAGGGAATAAGCCCTTCATTATAGGCCTGTTCAAAAGCGCATTTGATCAGCCCGTCTTTTTCCCGGAAGGCATAAACACAAATTTCGTTATCGCTGGGCAGGGTAGGCGTTACCCAGCCGAATTCATCATCAAATACGTATTTTCCCTTCTTTTCAATTTCCTTAACGGCCGGGCGGGTAAGATAAGGCTTAACTGTTTCATAATATTGCTCCACAATCTTCAGCTCTTCATTATTAAGAGGAGCTCCGGCATCACCATCTTCACAGCAGCCGCCTTTGCAGTGAGACAGGTCACAAACAAACGCGCTCTCAATAACATCGTCACTTATCAGTTTATTTTCAATAATGATCATGGCTGTTTTTTTACAAAAATAAGCACCCGCCTCCGGGTGCTCTTGATTTTTTATATGGAATGTGCGCTCTTAATCTTCCTTGCTGTGGGTAATCGTAATTTTTGCCGTTTTTACCCTGTTGCGTTCGGTTTCCATAACCGTGAATTCAAAGTCGCCGGTTTTTACCACGTCTCCCGCGTGAGGAAGCTCACCGGAAAGTTCATTGATCAACCCACCCAGGGATTCACTGTCGCCCCGCACTTCATCAAAGGTTTCAATAGGCAGCTTCATGGCCTTGCACATATCGTGCAGCATGGTGCGGCCTTCGAAAATGTAATTATTGTCGTCAATTTTATTGATCAGCAGCTCTTCATCATCAAACTCATCTTTTATTTCCCCGATAACCTCCTCAATAATATCCTCCATGGTTACGATACCGCTGGTACCACCAAACTCATCTACCACAACCGCAAAATGAATCCGCTTTTTTTGAAAATCAAGCAGCAGATCTTCAATCAGCTTGGTTTCCGGCACAAAATAAGGTGGCCGTATCTTTTCATGCCAGTCCTTTATAGGAGTACCATCCAGTAAATAAGGAATCAGGTCTTTGGTATTTAAAACACCGGCGATCTGATCCATATCACCCCTGTAAACGGGCAGCCTTGAATAATGCAGTTCCTCAACCTGCCGGATCAGTTCTTCAAAAGGGGTATTATATTCCACGCCGCTTACATACAGCCTGCTACGCATTACTTTCTTCACTGATATTTTTCCAAACTTTACGATGCCCTTCATAATGTTCTTTTCTTCAGGAGTTACTTCGTCTGTTTGGATATCAATAGCTTCATCCAGTTCCTGAATATTGGTCTCTTCTGCTTTATTGGCGCCAACGGTACGTCCAAAGCTATCCGCCAGCGCTACTGTCCACCGGCTGATGCGTCTCAGCAACAGGTAAATGAATTCAACGATCATGATCAGCACCGGCCACTCAAATGCAAAGCGCAGATTGTTTTGTGTGGCCCAAACACGGGGAAATATTTCCACAAGAAAGAGGATAGAAAATGCTATGAGCACAAATTTTAAAAAGATGCCCCATATCGTGTCCAGGTACTGCGCCGGAACATAATAGTTGATCAGGTAATTGGCCAGAACAATGATGCAGATGTTTACCAGTGTTTTTGCAATCAGCATGGATGTAAAAACCTCTTTTGGCTCTTCGAGCAAATTCAAAATTCTTTTTGCTGAAGTCTGTTGCTTGGTTTTTAGGACATCAATATCCTTTTCATCCAGTGAAAAAATGGCTGCCTGGGAACCTGCAATGGAAAATGAAATAATAACAAGCAGCCCTAATGCCACTCCTAAAAAGGTAGCATTCTGTATGCCTACAGGCAATTGCCCTTGCGCCATATCCGCTAAAAGAAATACGTTAGACAGGTTCTCCAAAATTTGAGTTTTCGTAAACGGGTTTTATATAGTTGATGCGGGCCGCAAATATCCTTTAAAACGGGTGCAGGTCAAAACCTTCCAGGCCTGTGCCCGCCTGTTCGTCCGGCGAGGGAGTTCCTTCTGCTTTTTTGTCAAGCATGATCAGGTTTTCACCAACCACCTCCGTAACATATTTTTTTACACCATCCTTATCTTCCCAGCTGCGGGTTCTCAATCTTCCTTCAATATAAACCAAACTTGACTTATGTAAAAATTTCTGGGCCAGTTCTGCCAGCCCTCGCCATAATACAACGGTGTGCCATTCAGTTTGGGAGATCAGTTTGCCGGTTCGGTCTTTAAAGGTTTCTGTTGTAGCCAGCGGAAATTTTGCTACCGCAATGTTTCCTTCTAATGTCTGTACATCCGGATCCTTTCCTAAATTTCCAATCAGCATAACTCTGTTAACGCCTCTCATAGTATATAATTCCTGTTTTTAATTACGAAGGTTCACACAAAATCCAACTAAAATTAATTTTTTTGGGTGGATAAACAAAACTTTTTAGTTGCCAGCCGCCAGTTATCAGGGAATCGGGTATTCGGAAACGGGGATTGAGATGCCCGATATCAGGTGTCCGGGCTTTTATATCTGCCATTGGCACTTCCATTAACCATTACTATTTGCTGAAGATGCAAAATTTGAAATATGAGAAAATAAGTTCTGATAGTTATCCGGATCAGTTTTCAGTCCCAGGCTCTATTGACTATCGACCATAAACTACATCCGGAGGTTCGCACTTACTATTCCCTACTTGCTAAAAACCGGTTCAGATATTGCGTAATGGTTTTGGGAAAGGGCAGGGTTTGTAAGACGGCAGGTGTTACCCATTGATAGTTTTTAAAAGCAGTATCCCTGGTTTTTGTTTTATAAGAGATGAAGACCGCTTTTATCAACTGATGGCTGAGCTTTTGTGAAAAAACGGGGCTGATGCAAGGCGTGGCTGCCTTATCCATCCAGCCATTTTGAACCGCTTTTTTAATGATCTTTCCTGTATCCGTTTCTGCATCTGTTTCTATTATTGGAAATTCGTAAAGGTGCTGCCATATATCCCTGCCCAGCCGCTCCCTTACAGGCAGTTGGTTCCTGTAAGCGGGCAGAAAATAATAAAAATAACGGGTACGTACAGCTATTTTCTTGCTTTTAACGGGAAGTGTTTCAATAAGTCCTTTTTGAAAGGCTACGCATTTATTCCGGAAAGGGCACTTATTGCAAAGCGGATTTGATGGCTTGCAAACCGTGGCGCCAAAGTCCATAATAGCCTGGTTGTAAAGTCCCGGCTGTTCTTTATCTAACAGTTTTTCGGCCAGAGCAGTAAATAATTTTTTTCCGGCAGTGGTATCAATGGGCTCCCGGATACCAAAAATCCTGGACAGCACCCTGAAAACATTACCGTCAATAACAGCATGGGGCAGGTCAAAGGCAAAGGATGCGATGGCAGCGGCTGTATACGGGCCAATGCCTTTTAGTTTTAAAATAACTTCATAGGTATCCGGAAATTTCCCGTTAAACTCCGTACTAACGGTTTTTGCTGTCTGGATCAGATTTTTGCAGCGCGAGTAATAGCCCAGCCCTTCCCATAGTTTAAAGACCTTTTTCTCTTCAGCATTGGCCAGATCGGTAACGGTTGGGTAATTTTCGATAAAATTATGATAGTACCTAAGCCCCTGTTCTACCCGGGTTTGCTGGAGGATCACTTCGCTCAGCCAGATCTTATAAGGGTTTTTTTCGCCTTTCCAGGGCATTTGCCTGTTATTCTGCGTTTGGTTCCAATGTAGTAAGATGCGATCAAAATTCCTGTAATTCAATGTGTTCTCAGTTATTTTTAGTAAATTACTTTAAATTTTTTCAAATTTTGTAAAGTTTGGATTAATAATTGATTGTAAATTAATTATTAAAGTTTTGCACACTTATTGCTGTAACTTTACAAAAACTATTAGGTATTGAACTACTCTTAATATCAAGAACTATGCGAAAAGCGGATTTAGTAAATAAGATTTCAGATAAAACGGGCATTCCCAAGGTGGATGTTCTGGTAACACTGGAAACTATGTTTAAAGAAGTTAAGGACACACTGGCTTCCGGGGAAAATATCTATATCCGGGGTTTTGGTAGTTTTATTACCAAAAAAAGAGCTGCTAAAATTGGCAGAAACATTAAGAAAAATGTGGCAGTCCATATCCCGGAGCATTACATTCCTGCATTTAAACCTGCAAAAGAATTTACGGCAGAAGTGAAAAAACTGGTAGAGCCGAAGCCGGATACAGGTCCCGGAGAGGATGCTGATGATTAGAATTCCACAAAAAAACTTCATTTTGTAGCCAATTGCAGTTACCTTTGCCATCCAATTTAAGGACAGGTGAAGAAACCTCAGGTTATAACTATAATTGTAGCAGCAATTGCTGTGGTGGTGCTCCTGGCATTTGGGCGTACGGCTCAGAAGCCGGGTACCCGGCCTGCTATGGCAATGAATGGTCAGAGCCAGGGAGAACCTGCTGGCGATCAACAGGATATGATTGCCGGTTTTTCTATTGATACGGTGCTTGCATTGTCAAAAAAAGAATTAAACCCGGACCAGGTATTACGCCTGGATCTGCTTGAAAAAAGCATTACAAGAGGCGATGTTAAGAAGCAGCAAATAGATGTATATCATCAATTGGCGCACTTCTGGAGAGATACGGCAAAGGCTTTTATACCCTTTGCCTGGTATACTGCACAATCCGCCCGATTGGAAAATTCCGAAAAAAATCTCAACTTTGCAGGCCAATTATTCCTGAACCAGCTGCCTCAGCAGGATAATGAACCGCAGCGTCATTGGATGGCTGAACAGGCTAAAGATCTTTTTGAAAAGGTGTTGGCTTTAAACCCGGCAAATGATTCTGCAAAAGTCGGTTTGGGCGCTACTTACCTGTATGGCGGACTTGGTTCCCCTATGGAAGGTATTGGAAAGATCAGAGAGGTTGTTGAAAAAGATAGTACCAATGTTTATGCGCAAATGACCCTGGCCACTGCTTCCCTTATGAGTGGTCAAAAGGAAAAGGCAAAAGAAAGACTGGCAACTGTTTTAAGCATTCAACCACAAAATCTTCAGGCCATTTTAATGCTTGGAGACTTATATGAGAAGGATGGAGATAAGAGCCAGGCAATTGAGCTTTACTCTAAAGCGGCAAAACTGGTTCAACGAAAGGATCTCAGGGGAGAACTGGAGAAGCGGATTGAAGAACTAAAAAAGTAAAACACATTTAATTTACAAATCATTTAAAAAATTTATTGAGTATGCCTTGTGGTAAAAAAAGAAAGCGTCATAAAATTGCTACGCATAAACGTAAAAAAAGATTAAGAAAAAATCGTCATAAGAAAAGAAAATAAGCTTACGTTTTTCTTTTAAGGCATTCGAATAACAGGTATACTTTTTATTACCTGTTATTCATTTGCTGTTTATCGGTTTTTAATAATGATGAGAGCATACTATTCTTCCTGCTGCCATTAAATTATTTCTTGTTGCCCCCCTCATTATTCTGCTAACCGGTTACTTTTAATACAATCAGGATGCGTACTCATGGTGGTTTCTCATGAATAAGGACCTTATTATCAATGCCACACCGGTGGGTGTGGATATAGCATTACTTGAAAATAACAAACTTGTAGAATTACACAGTGAAAAAACGGATTCTCAGTTTGCTGTTGGAGATTTATACCTTGGAAAGGTAAAAAAACTGATGCCGGCTTTGAATGCCGCGTTTATTGACCTGGGATATGAGAAGGATGCATTTCTGCATTACACGGATCTCAGTCCCTATGTAAAATCATTATTAAAGTTTACCCAGCAGGCTATGAAAGCCCAGGGTGACCAGATAATGGATTTTTCAAAATTTGAAATTGAACCGGAAATCGTAAAAACCGGAAAAATTACCGAAGTGCTCAATGGCAAGCCCCATGTGCTGGTTCAGATACTGAAAGAGCCGATTGCGGCTAAAGGACCGCGCCTGAGCTGTGAACTTTCCCTGCCGGGAAGGTATATTGTAATTACTCCGTTTAATAATATTGTAGCTGTATCCAAAAAAATCCACTCGGCTGAAGAACGGAAAAGGCTGCAAAAAATTGTAGAGGCGGTAAAGCCTAAAAACTTTGGCGTTATTGTTCGTACTGCTGCTGAAGGAAAAAATACAGCAGAGCTTTATGAAGATCTTACCAATTTGCTGAACTCATGGAAAACAATAGAACAGAACCTGAAAGGTGCTGTGGCCCCGGCTAAGATCCTGAGTGAGCAAAATAAGACCAACAGCATTTTAAGGGATCTGCTCAATGCCGATTTTAACCGGATTATTGCCAACTCAAAGAATATTTATACGGAGACAAGACAGTATCTCCAGAAAATTGCCCCGGAAAAAGAAGCGATTGTTTCTTTATACCAGGGTCCGGGCAGTATTTTTGATTCCTTTGGTGTTACCAAGCAGGTAAAATCGTCTTTTGGTAAAACGGTGAACCTGAACAGCGGTGCCTACCTGATCATTGAACATACGGAAGCCTTACACGTAATTGATGTGAACAGTGGATATAAAAATGTTGGGAATAACCAGGAACAGAACGCTTTAGCCACCAACCTGGAAGCGGCTGAAGAAATTTCAAGACAATTACGCTTAAGAGATATCGGCGGAATTATAGTGGTTGATTTCATTGATATGAAACTGGCTGAAAACAAAAGAGCTCTTTATGAAAAGATGGAAGAGTTCATGAAAACAGACCGCGCCCGGCATTCTGTGCTACCCATTTCCAAATTTGGATTGATGCAGATCACGCGCCAGCGTATGCGCCCGGAGGTAAACATCAATACACAGGAAATTTGCCCCACCTGCAACGGTACCGGAAAAATAAGCTCTTCATTGATCCTTGAAGATGAAATTGAAAAGAACCTCAATTATCTGATCACTCACAAGCATACGGGACTAAAATTGGTTGTAAACCCCATTATGTATGCATACCTTACCAGAGGCTGGTGGTTTAACAGCAAGCTGGCAAAATGGAACAAAAAATTCGGGCAAAAAATAAAGCTGGAATCCAATAGCGCCTACCAGTTAATTGAGTATCATTTTTTCAATAAAGAAGACGAGGAAATAAAAATGTAGGTTTCCTCCAATGTTCTGAAAAATGAAGGTGTATAAAACAACTTAACTGTAAGTAACGGCTTTCAAAAACCAGGTCTCAGTTTTTATTAATAAGAAAGTAAAAAGGCTTCAGGCGGGATCTGTTGATCGCGTTAACAATAGTCCTTCTTTTGCTGGTAATACGGTTTCGTTTTACCAGCTCGTGAGCCCTGCAAAAACTGGCATCATTATCTATAGATGCAACAATCTTATGAACAAGCTGCATCTCTTGCTTTAAGTATTCTTTGGTGAAACTTTCTTCCTTCAAAAGAAAAATAATATCACGGCTATAATCGTTCATTTTGAGTTCTGCCTGAAAAATGTGAATTTCACAATTCTAAAAATACTATTTTTTATAAAAAAACGCAATTAATCTTTTTAACTTTTGCCATATTATAACAGTTAAAGAGGGCTGAATGTTGGAGCATAAAAAGAAGAATATACTGGTGGCGCCCCTTGATTGGGGACTGGGACATACAACCCGTTGCATCCCAGTGATCTGCGAATTACTGAAACAGGGCGCACGTGTTTGGGCCGCTGGTAATGAGGTGCAATTGAGGCTGCTGCAGCAGGAGCTTCCGGATATTGAATATCTTCATCTCGATGGATATAACGTGCATTATTCAGCAAAAAAGGGATCTTTTTTGCGAACCATGGCAAAACAGACCCCGGCTATTTTAAAGGCGATAAAGCATGAGCGGGAATGGTTGCAAAAACTTATTCATAAGCAACCTATTGATGGCATTATAAGCGATAACCGTTTTGGGCTGAGTTGCCCGGGGATTCCTGCTGTTTTTATTACGCATCAGTTACGGATAAAAAATCCTCTGGGGAAAATGGCGGAAGGGCTTGCACAGAACATAAACTATAAATGGATCAATCAGTTTTCCCGCTGCTGGATCCCAGATGATGAAGCAGCTCCCGGACTGGCCGGTGCGCTTTCGCATCCTTTAAAAATGCCATCGGTTCCCTGTTCCTATATTGGCCCGCTGTCAAGAATGCAGCCTGCTGCTAAATACGAAAAGGGGGATCATATATTAGTGCTGTTATCAGGTCCTGAGCCTCAGCGATCCCTGTTTGAAAAAATAATTTTTAACCAGATGCCTCTGGCCGGCCATAATTTTGTAGTGGTACGGGGCCTGCCCAATGCAGGCGGGCCTTTATTACCGGTACTTGATCATGTGATCGTTTTTGATCATCTTCCCACAGATCAACTAAACCGGTACCTGTGCAGCGCTGCTGTTGTTATATGCAGGAGCGGCTACAGTTCCATAATGGACATCAGTGCAGTAGGTGCAAGAGCCATACTAATACCTACACCAGGGCAAACAGAACAGGAATATCTTGCCGCATTGCTGGAGCGGTCAAAAAAAGCGGTGATAAGCACACAGGAGCACTTTGATCTTGCAGCGGCGCTTTCCAGGGTAAAAACAGGCAATTATCAGATCAACAGCCCCGAAAACAACCAACTGCTGACCGGTGCTGTTGCTGCGTTCCTGGAAGACTGCGGGAAAAACTAATTTTCATCTTTTGGGGAGAGAACTGCCTCCAGGGATTTTGGCGCAGTTGCAAAATGATCCCAGTGATCTGTATCAATCCGCAGCACAGCGATGCCTGATGTAGGAATGCTGTTGATAGTTGAATGGGTGAGATCATTCACAAAATTGGTAACGCCGGGGTTATGCCCTACAATTGCCAGCGTATGAACGTTTTCATGCTGGTACAGCCAGCAAATGGTTTCTGAAATGGCCAGTACATCGCCCAGGTAGAGGCTTTCAAAATAACGTATATGATTGGCCATTACCCCGAAAACTTCTGCAAAATGCCGGGTTGTTTGCAGGGTTCTTTCTGAGGGACTGGAAAAAATTTTATCAATTTTATATCCGCCGGCTTTTAATTTTTCGGCCATCTGAATTGCATTCCGGTGGCCTCTTTCTGTAAGCTTGCGTTCAATGTCTTTACCCGATCCCTGTTCGGCCTTTGCATGGCGGATGATGATCAATGTTTTCATATATAAAAGAATATAGTAACTGGTTTATATATTTTAAATTTATGCAAGTTTAATTAATTAGAATGGTATAGACAGGGTTGCTTTTAACGGAAAGGCCATAAAAGCCGCAAAAAAGATGATGCAAATCATTAAACACCGGTTATTTATTTTATTGTGTTCTTTGAACATAATAAAATTTGTTTTTTGTTAATGAAATGTTATCTTACATCCTGTAACGAATGTTTTTAACTCAATTTCTAATTTTAAAATTGCTGTATGAAAAGAACGAGGGCTTCAGTATTGCTTTTATTGCTTTTCTGTTTTGGCTTTGCTATGAACGGCTTCAGCCAGGGCAAAATGATTACCGGAACCGTTATTGATGATAAGGGAAACCCGGTTGCAAATGTTTCTGTTATTGTAAAAGGGAGTACCAGCGGTACTTCTACCAATGAAGAAGGCAAATTTACGATTGCTGCCAAACAGGGCGATGTGCTGGAATTGACCAGCGTAGGTTTTAAAGCCACTACTTTTAAAGTAGGGGCTGAACAGGATGTTTCTATTACCTTGGTATCAGACGTATCCAATTTAACTGATGTGGTGGTCATTGGTTATGGAACAGCCCGGAAAAAGGACCTGACCGGTTCAGTAGCCGTGGTGGATATGAAGGAATTGAAATCGCAGCCAGCGGCCAGCCCTGTTGAAGCATTGCAGGGGAAAGCTGCCGGTGTTCAGATCATCAATGATGGATCGCCCGGCTCAACTCCGCAAATAAGAATACGCGGGTTTAGTACTATTAACAACAATGACCCGCTCTTTATTATTGATGGAATGCCCTATGAGGGCAAGCTGGCCTGGTTAAGCCCCAATGATATTGAAAGCATGCAGGTATTAAAAGATGCATCTGCTTCATCAATCTACGGAGCCAGGGCCAATAATGGTGTGGTAATTATTACTACAAAGAAAGGGCGCAAAGGCCCTCCTAAAGTTTCACTGGATGCCTATTATGGTGTTCAAAGTCCCAATAGGGAAACTTTTCCGAAATACCTGAATCCTATGCAGTTTGCTGAGTATTTGTATACCGCTTTTAAAAATGCAGGATTAACACCGGGAACCACAACTACAACGGGTTCCAACTATGGGAATGATCCGGATAAGCCCACACTGCCTGAATATTTATTGGCAGGATCAGCTACCGGACAAAATATTACTGCCGCGGATGCGGATCCCTCCAAATATCGTTATACGCAGGACGCTTCCACTTTTTACCAGATTACCAAAGCCAACCAGGCTGGTACTAACTGGATGAAAGAAATTACACATAATGCTCCTATGCAAAACTATCAGTTGACCGTACTTGGTGGTGGAGAAAACTCTTCCTATGCTGTTAGTGGCGGCTACCTGAACCAGGATGGTACTATTAAGTACACCGGGTTTAAACGCTATACCATTCGGGCTAATACCAATTTTACTACTTTGGGAGGCCGGCTGAATATCGGAGAAAGTATGCAGTATTCCCGTGATGAGGGGCAGGGTTTTGCAACTAATGTAAATACGGCAGGGCAATATATGGGAGAAGGCTCTCCAATCGGCTGGACCTACCGGATGCAAACTATTATACCAGTGTATGATATTATGGGGAATTTTGCAGGTTCTAAGGGCAGCCTGTTAGGAAATGCGGAAAATCCACTGGCCTCATTGTATAGAGCCAAGGATAATATATGGACAGACAATCAGTTTTTTGGTACTGCATTTGCCGATCTGAAAATTATTGAAGGGCTTAATTTAAAAACTACATACGGGATATTATATAATAACTACCAGGGTAAAAATATAAGCTATCCTAATCCTGAATTCTCTGAAGGCAGTTATAGTAACAATCCTATGAGTGAAGGGCAAGGGTATCAATCGAACTGGACCTGGACCAATACACTAACCTATAAACACCGCTTTAACGACAAACACGACCTGACATTAATGGTGGGTACGGAAGCTGTGAAGGAACAATCCAGGGTTCTTAGTGGATCGGGAAATGGTTTTTTTGTATTTGGTGATTTGAATTATTATTATGTGGGCGCTGCCAGTACCAACGTTTCTGCAACAAGTAGTGGGGGTTTTAGTACCTTATTTTCAACGTTTGGTAGGGCAGATTATGCGTTTAAAGATAAATACCTGCTTTCAGCTACTTTTAGAAGAGATGGGTCTTCTAAATTCGGTCCCAGCCATCAGTATGGTAATTTCCCGGCTGGAAGTGCTGCCTGGAGGGTTTCTAACGAAGAATTCATGAAAAGTGTTTCATGGATCAATGATTTAAAATTAAGGGCCGGCTACGGGGAAACTGGTAATCAGTCTATCCCTGATTTTCAGTATTTGCGCCAGTTCCAATCGGTGATCAATAATTCTTCGTATCCGATTAATGGAACAGCTTTATCAAGTGGGATCTGGACCAATAGTTATGATAATCCGGATATTAAATGGGAAGCCCTGAAATCCTGGAACGCTGGTTTTGATTTCACCGTTTTAAATAATAAACTGGATGGAACCTTTGATGTGTATAACCGGAAAACCACAGATATGCTGTATCGGGTTCCACTTCCGGCGCAGGCAGCAGGTGGAGGATTATCTCCCTGGGTAAATGTTGGGTCAATGAGTAACAAGGGGTTTGAGTTTGCCTTGAATTATCATTATATTAATTCGGTTGAGGATGGCTTTAAATTTGACGCAGGCGTCAATTTTTCAAGAAATATTAATAAAGTGCTTGAATTAGCCCCTACGGTAACAAACCAGGTATATGGCGGCTTTAGAAGTATCAGCACTTCTATTCTGATGCCGGGTCAGCCTTTAGGTGCCTTTTATGGATATAAAGTAACAGGTATTTATCAAAGCCAGCAGGATATAGATAATACACCTCATTATGAGGGAGCCCGTGTTGGTGGTTTAAAATATGCTGATGTTTCAGGCGCCGATGGAAAGCCCGATGGAATTGTTGATGCTTTTGACAGAACCATTATTGGCAACCCGCATCCGAAATTCCTGTATTCCTTAAGCTTTAATGCTTCTTATAAAAGATTTGATTTACTGATGTTCTTTAATGGTTCCTATGGCAATGAGATTTTTGATGCTACCCGCTATTATACAGACTTTAGCGCTTTTGATGGTGCCGTTAGCACCCGTATGCTGGATGCCTGGAGCCCCACTAATACAGGCAGTATGATTCCTTCTCCTTACAGGAACCCTTCAGCGTATGAACTGGCAGCGAATAGTTATTATATTCAACCAGGCAGCTATTTCAGGATGAAAAATTTACAGATAGGGTACAACTTTAAAATGAACGGGAATTTAAAAGATAAGATCAGCGCTTTACGGGTTTATATTAGCGGAACGAACCTGTTTACAATTACAAAATATTCCGGTCTGGATCCAGAAATTACCCAATTTTCAAGTACGTTCACAGCACCCGGCGTTGACTTGGGTACATATCCTGCTTCCCGTCAGTTTTTATTGGGCCTAAACGTTACTTTCTAAATTGTTGTAACAAATAAATTAAATTAGTTATGAAGAAAATATATATACTATTTGTTTTGGGTTTAACGGTAGCGTCCTGCGGAAAAAGCTTTTTGGAAACAAAGCCCCAGGCCACCATTTCCCAGGACCAGTTACTAACCACAAAAGGGGTGGAAGCTGCTCTTATAGGTGCTTATGGTTTGATGAATGGAAACATAAGCGGAACATGGGGTAATTATTCCTCTGCGCCCAGTCAGTGGTTGTTTGGCGAAGTAGCAGGAGACAATGCGCATAAAGGAAGCTCTAACACGGACCAAAGTACCATGAATGACATTGAGCTTCATAAACCCAATAGCGCTAATGATCAGTTGCCGGCAATGTGGACCAACTATTTTGAAGGAGTTTTGCGTTGCAATGCTACAATCAATTTACTGAAAGCAGTGCAGGAAGGAAGCTCCTCCGATAAATTTAGTGATGACCGGGCCAAACAAATTGAGGCCGAAGCCAGGATGTTGCGGGCGCATTACTATTTTTATTTAAGAAGAGTATTTGGAAATGTACCCTATATTGATGAAACCATTAGTACAACAGATGCCACTAAGGTAAAAAATGGAGAAAATCTTTATCCGAAGATTGAAGCTGACCTGCAATTTGCAGTACAGGCACTGGATTATACAAAACCATTGGGAGACCGAGGACGGGTTGATAAACTGGCTGCAGAGGCTTACCTGGGTAAAGTATATTTATATCAAAAAAAATATGCTGAGGCTTTAACCTTATTTAAGGATGTGATAGCTCATAAACCGGATTTAACCACTATGGATTTCAGAAACAACTTTTCCATAGCCGGAGAAGGCGGCCCCGAAGGGCTTTTTGTAGACGAAAACATCATCAATCCGGATGGTAGCGGGGATAACGCAAATGTGGGCGATATGCTTGCAGGTGGCTATGGAACAGCCCCGGTTAGCTGTTGCGGGTTTTATCAGCCTTCTGTTGATTTAGTGAATGCGTTCAAAGTAAATGCTGACGGATTGCCTTACCTCGATGGCTCCTATAGGAATAACACTTATAAATCAGATCAGGGCCTGGTTGATAAGAAAGGAGATTCTGCAAAGACCAACTATAAGGTAGATACAACGATAGCTTTTGATCCACGGGTAGATTATACAGTAGGAAGAAGAGGAGTACCTTACAGGGATTGGGGAATTTTTCCTGGAGATGCCTGGATACGGGACCCCGCATTTGGCGGACCGTTTGTTTCAAAAAAACAGCAAATCGATAAAGCCGAATTCGCTGGTAACACAGTTTCAGGTGGAGAATATATAACCGCACTGGATGTAAATATTATACGTCTGGCAGATGTTTACCTGATGGCAGCAGAATGTGCCATTGAAACAGGTAACCTCAAGGATGCATTGGATTGGGTAAATGCAGTTCGTAAGCGCGCTGCAAATCTTCCTGGCCTGCGAGTTAACAATAAGGCGGTAGCGAGATATAATGTGAAAACTTATCCCTCATTTCCCAATGCTGATTATGCACGTAATGCTGTTCGGTTTGAAAGAAGACTGGAGCTGGCATTGGAAGGGCAGCGCTTCTTTGATTTAGTGCGCTGGGGTACTGCCAAAACTGTGCTGGAAAGTTATATGACTTTTGAAAAGCAATATGTTGCGGCATCAGCCACAATTAATTTTAATGCACGTGATACCATTTTCCCTATTCCACAACAAGAACTGGACAGGGCTCCTGGTATTCTGACTCAGAATGGCGGCTACTAGAATACTGGCTTTAAATAGTGATTGCAGTCCTCCGGAATATACGGAGGACTTTTTTTGTCAAAAAGGTGTAATGAAAAAAAGATAGCAGCAATATCATTTGCTGGTACAGGAAATTGGCAGTGGCCGGTTGGGTATAAAGACCCTAATACAACTGTATATATTAACAGCCCTATTTCTCTGAGTACATGGGTTGATATAAGTGGTGGCGGGGCAGTAATAAAAGTAACTTATACAGATGCCTGTGGTGTCTCTCAACAGACGATGTTTACAATTTGGAGTTCCTGTAATTAGCGACAACTTATAAATAAGGATTTCTAAAAGGAAATTGTCACTGTTGATGTTATTGACCAATAGAAATAGTGAAACAGTGGAAATTATTTTTATGGTTAATCCTTTAATGGGCGATTTTCAACACTATCGGATACATTTTCCGTATGCAATTGGGCAAGAAGACTACCGCCCAAACATCTTCTCAATCTGGTCCTGCTTAAATTCCAGGTAAGTAGGACTGCCATCGGGCGCTGTATTGAAGGGTTCGCATTGAAAAAGATCGGTAACCAGTTGCCGCATTTCGCGCTCTGTTAAACGGGTATCCTTTTTTACAGAGCGTTGCCTTGCCAGTGAACGGATCAGCTTCTCCCGGTTGGAAACCCGGATATCACTGTTAAAATGTTTGTACTGTTCCAGTGTAAAATCAATCAGGTGTTTTTCATCCGTATCTTCCAGGTCGGCAGGGGTGCCCTGTACTACAAAACTGTTTTTACCAAAGGGTTCAATCTGGTAGCCCAGCAGCAAAAGATCCGGTAACAGTTCATTCAGCAGCACCGCATCCGCAGGTGTCAGTTCTAAAGTAACGGGGAACAGGCTTTTTTGAATAGTGACCGGTACCCCGGTGGTAGCCTGTTTCATCTGCTGGTACAATACCCGTTCATGGGCGGCCTGCTGGTGGATCAGTAAAAAACGGTTTTCAGCAGGTAGTATAATATAAGTGTTCAGCACCTGCGCCAGTTCGGTAGTATCGTCTATTTCAAACTGATTTTTTTTGGACTGTATGGCAAAATGCTGCTGACGCGCTTTTTTCTCATAATCAAACAGCGCTTCTTCCTGTTTAACAGGCTCATAAAAGGCTTTCCAGCTTTTTAATTCCTGTGAAGAAGGCTTTTCAATAAAATGCGCCTGGTTCTTTTGCGTAAATCCCTGGTATAAGATACCCCCGGAAACATGCTCCTTTTGTTCTGTCGTAAAAGGCTGGTTAATGGAAGGTAACTTCTGAATAGAAGCGTCCAGGTCAAAGTCCAGGGTTGGCGTAATGCTGAACTGGGCCAGGGCATGCTTTATAGCTGCCTGCACAAAAGCGTATACGATCTTCTCATCTTCAAATTTTATTTCCTGTTTGGTAGGGTGCACGTTTACATCTACCTGCTCAGGATCAAGATCAATGAACAGTACATACATAGGGAAGCTGTCGGCAGGGATCAGCTGCTGGTAGGCACTCATTACGGCATGGTTCAGGTAAGCGCTTTTAATGAAACGGTTGTTTACAAAAAAATATTGGTCACCCCTCGTTTTTTTAGCCGTTTCGGGCTTTCCTGTAAAGCCATGAATATTCATATAATCCGTATTGTCTGTAACGGATACCATCTTTGTGTTGTACGGGTTGCCGAGCAGCTGTATTACACGCTGTTTTAAGCTCCCGGATTCCAGGTGCAGTAATTGCTGACCATTGCTTGTAAGCGTGAACTTGATATGCGGGTAAGCCATGGCCACCCGGGTAAATTCCTCCACAATATGGCGCATTTCAGCAGCATTACTTTTCAGGAAATTGCGCCGGGCAGGAACGTTGAAGAACAGGTTTTTCATGGCAATGCTGGTACCTTCAGCCACCGCGATGGGCTCCTGCCTGATAACGGAGCTGTTAGCTATTTCGATAAAAGTTCCTGTTTCATCTCCCGTTCTTTTTGTTTTGAGCTCTACCTGGGCTACAGCCGCAATGGAAGCCAATGCTTCTCCCCGGAAACCCATGGTGCGGATATGAAAAAGATCATCAATATTCCTGATCTTGGAAGTAGCGTGCCGTTCAAAGCTCATACGGGCATCTGTTTCACTCATCCCGCTGCCATTATCCACTACCTGCAGCAGAGTCTTTCCTGCATCCACTACAATTAACTGTATAGAGGTTGCGCCCGCATCCACCGCATTTTCCAGTAATTCCTTTACGGCACTGGCAGGGCGCTGAATCACTTCACCAGCGGCAATCTGGTTAGCAATATTATCGGGTAATAAAAGGATCTTATCTGCCACAGTATCTTACAATTTAGCCGGTAAAGGTACATTTTTTACTGCATCCTCAATGCCTCCTCCAACCACTGGGGAGGAATCATTATTAGCCGGGCGTGCTCCGGATATCAGACAAAGCCGGTTGGGAAGAAGGATGTATTTTTATCCGGGAGGTCATTATTTTATAAAGCTTTCCCTGATTGAAAGGTGATTTGCGCCCGATTGCTGTATTTTTGCCACTCGCACTGTGTTCCGCCGACTGGCGGAAACGGATAAATTCAAAAAGATATGAGTAAAGGACCTGTTTCTCAGTTTATTGAGCATCACTACAGACATTTTAACGCTGCTGCATTGATTGATGCTGCAAAAGCGTATGAGGCCCACATGAATGCCGGTGGCAAAATGATGATTACGCTGGCAGGGGCAATGAGTACAGCCGAGCTGGGCATTTCCCTGGCCGAAATGATCCGTCAGGATAAAGTGCAGATCATTTCCTGCACAGGAGCCAACCTGGAAGAGGACGTAATGAACCTTGTGGCGCACTCACACTACAAACGTGTTCCCAATTACCGGGACCTGACCCCTAAAGAAGAATGGGATTTGCTGGAAAATCATTATAACCGGGTTACGGATACCTGTATTCCTGAAGAAGAAGCGTTCCGTCGTTTGCAGCAACATTTGTACCGGCAATGGAAAGAGGCTGAAGCAAAGGGAGCGCGTTATTTTCCGCATGAATTCTTATATAAAACGGTGCTGAGCGGGGACCTGGAACAGTATTATGAAATAGACCCGAAAAACAGCTGGATTGTTGCCGCGGCGCAAAAAAACATCCCGATTGTAGTGCCGGGCTGGGAAGACAGCACTACCGGTAACATTTTTGCAAGCTATGTAATCAAAGGTGAGTTAAAGGCAAATACGGTTAAAAGCGGTATTGAATATATGACCTGGCTGGCTGATTGGTACCGGAACAACAGTGGCGGGAAAGGCGTTGGCTTTTTCCAGATTGCCGGAGGCATTGCTGGTGATTTTCCTATTTGCGTAGTACCGATGATGTATCAGGACCTGGAATGGCACGATGTCCCGTTCTGGAGCTATTTTTGCCAGATCAGCGACAGCACTACGTCCTACGGCTCTTACTCCGGCGCGGTTCCCAATGAAAAGATCACCTGGGGAAAATTGGATATTGATACACCTAAATTTATTGTAGAAAGTGATGCCACTATTGTAGCGCCGCTGATGTTTGCATGGATATTGGGTTGGTAAGCTGCAAGTGCAATAGTTAATTTAAAGAGGTTGTTTTACAGACAGCCTCTTTTTTTATTTGATAGGGTGATGGAATACAGTATAAACTGCGCGATTCCCGGAGTCTTCAAAAACCTTTGATACATGCTCTTTATATGTTCTCTGTTATTAAAAAAGGATGCGCTCAGCATGTGAAATAATGACAGTCATTGCAGGATACACAGGTCTGATAAAAACAAAGAAGCCGCCCAATAACAGGAGCGGCCCTTTTGGCTATAATTTTGCTTTATTCTAGTCAGCCTTGTAAGCTGTAACTACTTTAGAGGAAGATTGTTTGCCATCTTTGTCTACCTGAATAATTTTCACAAACAATTTACCGTTGCCGGTTGTGTCTATTTGTTCTGAATGTTTACTGCAGGAAGTAACCCCCAGCCCGGCAAAGGCAATGAACACCAGCAGCGCTTTGTTCTTTTTGGTAAAGAACAGGGTCATCAGGCCTAATGCAAAGATGGAAAGCCCCAGTAAAGAAACTGCTTTGCCAGCCGGTGTGCTATAGGAATAAGCAATGCTTTGCGTTGAAGTTCCGTTAGAGGCTTTGGAGGCAACTTCTCCTGCCTTTGCAAATGTTTTCCCATCCTGAGAAACCCATATTTCAAAATGGTCATTGTTGGTTTCTGTTTCTGTTGTCCAGTTTACCTGTAACTGATTGCCTGTGATGCTTGCGCTTATGGAACCAAAGCTAACCGGCAGAATGGTAGAAGCATAATAATTAGTAGCAACATCGGCCATGCCCGGTTCTGTAGAAATGAGCTTTGTTACGTTTACCTCTTTAGTAGTGGCATTAGCTGTAGTTGGATCAAGATAGAACAGGCCTGCGTCCGAGCTTCCTGCCCCGCCCTGTGCGGAAAGATAGAAACCTCCTGTTGAAGACATGGCAAGGCCTGTAACTGCCTGGCCAAAATTGTCGCCATCCGCATCTTTTACGTTCCACTTAAAGGCTGCCTGTGTAACAGAAGCAGGGCCTGTTGCTGCATTAAGAGCGGCAGGAGTGATCATATAAAGTTTTGTTGTACCGCCACCAGTGTCCTGGTTCACCATTATGAACATATTACCGGTTTCATCAAAAACAAGATCCCCATTGTTAAATTCGCTGCCTGCGCTGCCATCGTCCAGAGTAATCGTTCCCAGGTTTTCAAAATCACTGGCTGATCCGTCAGGATAGGTCTTGAAACGTGCCATGTAGATGTTTCCGGTGGCCCCTGATAAAACCATGTAGGCCCATCCGTCTGCTCTTATGCCAAGCCTTCTGAAGTAAATCTCTTCGTCAGATGAACCATTCATATCCGCGGAAAGTACTTCTGTAGCAGATGGATAGGGATTTCCGGCAGATGGGGTTGCCGTGGAATATACTTCAAAGTCGCCTGTATTGGTGCTTACAGGAATATAATAAAGGTACCCGGCGGTGTTCATACCCATAGCGGATGATGAAACGTCGCCGAATTTGGTAGTGCTGCCGGTATAGGTGCCGGTAGAAGGGTTAATCCCCGTATACTGAGTTATCTGGGTGCTGTTCCAGTTGTTTACCGTATAAACAACATCCTGGTTGTAGGATATTTTTGCAAGAGCAATGGTAAGAAGAAGTAGTAGGACTTTTTTCATAATTGACGTTAATTTTTATGTGTGTAATTGAGTTTTATGTTTTGAATAGCGCTGAGCTTTGACCATATGTATTCAAGCGGCCCATGAGCATGCTTCTGCAGCCAGCATTTTGAAAAGATGATCAGGAATAACCCAATAGGAATACTTAATAAAAAACTGCCGGTAACACCTATTTTACTGGCAAGGTTGAGCCCGAATGGGAAAAAGAATAGGGATCCAATAATGGACTGTACTATATAATTGGTTAAACTCATCTTTCCCAGATAAGTAAAAGGAAAAAGCGTTTTTTGGAACGTAGTATTAAAGAGTATAATAAATAAAGCAACCAGGCCGAATGAAAAGAATAAATTAAGCCAAAGGGAAAAGGTAAGGGAAACACAGTTTTTGAACGCTTCTGTTGAATCCCGCGTTATAAAGTAGTGTTTTTGCGTATAGATAATAAAAAACAATAAAAAAGAGAAGAACAATACACTTAACCAGAATTTTTTATTGTATTTCGTGGTATCAAAGACGGACATTCTGCCTGCAATAACGCCGCAAAGGAACATTCCCGGCATTTGTGTAAGCCTTCCGCTTTCAAAAGACCATACCATGCTTGCCAGCGGGCCTTTGGTGATATTGGTAAGTAAGATTTTCCCCAGTGACCCTTCCTGTAAGGTGGTAATAATTTCCTTCTTCAGAACATCTGAATAAACAGGGGGAAATACATAATGAGGATCTGCAGCAGTTTTGAAAATGTAGTACAACTGGAAAGGCTGTAAAAATAATATAACGGCAATTATAGCCAGTGCACGGGTGCTTAACCGGCTTAAAGGGATCAGTAATAACCCCATAATTGCATACATAACCAGTATATCCCCATCAGGAAAAAATAAACTGTTTAAAGCGCCGAATGCAAAAAGCAGACAGGCTCTTCGGATTGCTTTTTGCGTAGTATAAGTACCCTTTTCTTTTTGCCTTTTTGTTTGTAAAAAGAAAGTAAACCCAAAAAGCAGGGAAAAAACTGGATAAATTTTACCAAACAATAAAGACGATGAAATTTTGGCAACCCATGCATCCGACTTTAAAAGAGCAGGGGCCGATACGTCTGGAACTACCTGCAGGTTAAATTGCGTAACAAAATGATAGATGAGGATGGCAAAAATGGCTAATCCTTTCAATCCATCTACTTCAAAAATTCGATGTTGCAATCTATGGTTTATTGGTACTGACATGATCTTTGAGGCACAATGTTATTATTAAGTAGCAGGCCCTTGAATGCTTTTTAGATGAACCATCCGCATTTTTCGATAAACCCATCATTTTGCAGGGTTAAAAAATTGATCCAGGTCAAATCTTCGCTGTTTTTAAGTGATTTGCTGTGGGTTTGATATTTTTGGCCTTTTATAATAGAACCCGTGTAGTTATTTATGATAAAATTGATTGTGACAGATTTAGATGGATCGTTATTGAATGATAATAAAGAGCTGCCTCCCGACTTCTGGGAGTTTGAAAAAACATTGAGGGAACTTGGGATTGTATTTTGCATAGCCAGTGGCCGGCCACATCATAATCTGACGCGGCTTTTTCAGCCCATAAAGAAGCATACCTATTTTCTGTCAGATAACGGCAGCTATGTTAGCTATAATGAAGAGGCGCTTTTGATCAAAATGCTGGATCCGCAAATCGTAGCTACGCTTGTTAAAGCTTCCCGCGGTCTGGCAGATGTTTACCCCGTGCTTTGCGGGATGGGAAAAGCGTATATGGAAGATCATAATGAAGCACTTTTAGAACAGGCGCTTCAATATTACCAGTCTTACCAGATGGTTGATGATCTTACCAGGGTTTCAGAACCGGTGCTGAAAGTTTCCTTATGCGATCTGCAAAATGCGGAAACAAACAGCTATCCTCATTTTAAAAAATTTGAAAACGAGTATAAAGTAGCAGTTGCGGGAGAGCGGTGGCTTGACTTTACCGCCTGTGACGCAAACAAAGGAACCGCCGTCCGGTTGCTGCAGCAGCGCCTGGGCATTGGATTTAATGAAACAATGGTTTTTGGTGATTATATGAATGATCTTGAAATGATGCAAACCGCAAAGTACAGCTTTGCTATGAAAAATGCTCATCCAGGCATTCTGAACGCGGCTTCTTTTATTACTGAGCTGGATAACAATAATAACGGGGTGCTGCAAACAATTGTTAAAATACTGGAGAATCCCCTTTTTTTCAATAAAAACCCGGTTGAAAAAAACAGGTTCCGGCAATAAAAAGCTTAACTTAACCCGCATATACCTGTAGGTTGTTAAATGCTTTTGTGAATGAAGTTCGCCTTTTCTGTTTTTCTTGTTTTCCTTACCCTGTGGTCCCGGGCTCAGCAGCCCAGGGTACAATTGCAATTAAATTGGTTTCAGAACAGCCATATTATTCAAAGTGTGGTGTTAAGCCCTGAAGGAGATGAACTTGCTTTTGTAAAGCGGATCAACCCGGCTGATTCGGCCACCCTGAAAACCGGTTTTAAAGAAGACAGGGCTACTGAGAGCCTGCTGAATAAGAACCGGGATTCCGGTCGTTACGGAGACCCCGTTGTATCCTTGCTGAACCTAGATAACCGGCATTTGCTGTTAATCGACTACGGCTGGTCGCCGCATTTTTCTCCTAATGGCAATCGCCTGGTATACGCGCACCAGGTAAACGCCATAGCAGGAGCAAAAATTACGGCAGATGCGTTAAGGAGCAATGATCTAAAAGTGCTGAATATTAAAGGTAAGAAAGCCATGGTAGCAGCCGCTCCCCTGGCAAAAGACTTTCTGCTGGATCCGGTGTTTACCGATTCTGTACATATTCTGTATAAAACCGGTGATGCAGTAAACGGGCCTTTTGCAGGAGGTATCGCCCTGCACCGGCTGAACCTTTTAACAAAAAAAGAGGAACTGCTCAGAGGGGCCAAAATCCGGTACCGGTTGTACGATCTGATCGGCGGTGTATACGGAACGGGGAAGGATTATTCCTATATACTGTACAGTCCGCAGGACTCGGCATCTGGTATTGCAGGTGAGTATGCTCATTTGCTGATGCGTGGTAAAGATACATTACAGGACTTCGGGATCAGGCAATTTAATAACCTTGATTATAAATTTGCTTTACTGCCGGGGAAAAAAGTAATTTACCTGGATGATCAACATCTGATGACGGAAGATACCAGTTATATCGTGCAGTTTGAGAATGGCAGAACGGTATCTAAAAAACCGGTTAATTTTGACTTTACAAAGGCGTACCTGAGCCCCGACGGGAAATTTATGGCATATGTAGACAGCAGCCTTTCATGTTTTGTGCTGAGGATCAGTGATTTTTCCCAAACCCGGCTCCCGCTGCCTCAAAAAGAAGTGTATGCAGCAGCCTGGTCCGGCAACGGTCGGCAACTGGCTATTATACAGGAGCATCCAAAACTTCCATACACAGACGAGTTATATGTATTTGCTGTTGAGTAGGAACTGCGGTCATTTTTTTCGCAGGGATGGCTCTATTTCATCCTTCCATTTTTTAAACTCCTCTGTGCTCAGAACCTTTTTTAAACGATTGTCGCGATCCGCAAAAAGGCTTTCATTTTGTTTACGGATACTTTGATAATCCTGTTGCAGGGGTTGACGGTTATCAGATGCAGCGCCCTGTATATTGCTGCGCAATTTTTCATGGGCGGTATAAAAATCGGTAAAAATGGTTTCAATACTGCTCCGTTTTGCTTTATCGGGTTTAATGACAGCATCAAACTTTGCCAGGGCATTGCTGACCTTTTCACTGACGCTTTTTTGCCCATGCGCACTTATGAAGCTGCTCAAAATAACAAACAGGCTCATTATCAGCATTAATCGGACTCTCATGTTACTAAATTATAATAAATACTTAAACGATCTGTTATAAGAGGTGTTTAGCAGGTAAGAACGTTGCAAGATACTGATTTTATTTAGGAGGAGGGCCACCCGGGCGTCCGGGGCGTCCCTGTTTAATGATCTTTTTCATCAGGGAATCGTATTTTGGCTGCTGTTCGGGAGTGCAGATCTGACGGGCTGCTTTAAAATGATGGAAGGTATTGATCTCAACGCTTTTCTGTAAAGCGGCAATGGAATCTGCATATTGCATAACCAGGCTGTCCGGAACATTTGCGGTTTTTGTAAGATCAAACAGCTCCTGTCTTATATTGCGGATACGGTCCATATCGGCCCTGGCTTCGGCCCAGTGTTTTTCTTTTAATGCTGTAAACTGCTGTATCTGGTTATCTGAAAACCCTACCTCATTTTTCAGGGCATTGGTAAAGCCATCCTTCATCTTTTCGCCCGGATGCCTTTTTGAAAAAGCACAGGTATACGCGAGCAACGCAATATTTGTAACCAGTAGTAAAAGAATTATAAAAATCAGCGTTCTGTTCCGCGTACTGCTGTTCATTCCTTTTTATCTGTTTAAATCGTAACTGGAATTGGAAGCCAGGATAAAGTTTTCATTCTGAAGTATTTCAGCTGTAGAACTGGACGTAATGGCCGGCTCTTCCTGTTTGCTGTCAGGGGTATTGATGATAAAATAGACGTTGGTGCCAATAACAGCAATAAGACAGCAGGCTGCTATAACAGGCTTTGCAATAAATGAGCCTACTTTTGCCCATAAATTAGATTCTTCATTTTTCAGGCGTGCCATCACACGGGTATACATGAAAGGCCGGGCTTCCGCCCTGCGAATACCATCAAGGCTGCTTAGTATATGCTCTATATTGTTATTACGTTCCATGTGTAAACCTTGTTTTTCAATTGTCTGATCACACGTGCCATCTAAAATAAATCATCATTTATTCATTTGACGTTTTTTTTCTGAAATTCTTTTAAGATTCCGGCTTATAATCTTTTTCCAGAAGTTTCCTAAGATTGTTCTTTGCCCGGTGCAGCAAGGATTCAATAGAGGAAACAGATGTTTGCAAAACTTCGGCTACTTCCTGATAACTGAGTCCTTCTACTTTATTCAACAAAAAAGCAGTTCTCTGATTATCAGGTAGTTGATCTATTGCCTGAAACAGAAGGGCTGCATTTTCCTTTTTGTCCAGCACCACACCCGGGTGATGAAAATCGGGAGGATTGATGACTACTTCGCTTTCTTCCCCGAAAATACTCCGTACAAAACCAAAACGCTTCTTGCGTTTTTTTTTCCGCTCAAAGTCCAGTGATTTGGTAGTAGCAATGCGGTAAATCCAGGTAGAAAGTTTGGATTCTCCTTTAAAAGATGCAATAGACTGGTACACCTGCACAAATACTTCTTGGGCAATGTCTTCTGCATCTTCCTCACTTTTTACAATAGATAAACAGGTATTGTAGACCATATTCTGGTAGGTATCCACAACATGCTTAAATGCAGTTTCGCTGCCCTCCTTTAATGCACGTACCAATTGATCTTCGTTAAGCAATGTAACACCAGTTATTGTGGGTACGATATTACTAAAAAAATGGGAGAGCAGGCATTAAAACATTGGTCCGCCGCCGGGAGGTCCGCCACCACCCGGCATTCTACCCTCTCCGGGAGGTCCACCCCGCCAGTGCCTTCTTTCTTCATTATATGAAGCCTTTGGCTTGCCAATATTTTTTAGCTTATAAGTAAATGTAAGCATAAAATATTGCTGCAATACACGGGTGTTGGCATCCGTAATGGAGTTATCAGCTGTGCCAATGGTTCTGGAAATACTTTGATTTTGCTTTAAAATATCAAAGGCTGATAACCGCAGCTCTGCAGCATGGTTTTTCAGGAATTTTTTACCCGCTCCGGCATTCCATAGCCAGAATTGCTGGTTGTAGCCCTGGGAAAGTCCGCTATAGATCTGTGAAGTGACGTCTGTTTCAATAAACCAGCCATTTTTTGATAATAAATTCAGCTGCAATGCCGGGGTCTGGTTAATATAATTGGTTTTTGCATTCGACATTTTGCTGTTCAGGTCGCTCCTGGAATCATAATAGTTCAGGTTGTAAGACAGGTTAAAATCAACATATTCACTGATATTGCTTGTTAGGGCAATGCCACCGCTGTAATTATTGGTGACCGTTTTTCCTGTATGGTTATTAAAGGAACCCGGTGTTGTTGCATAATTATAGCCGGCATTAAGGTTCAGGTTGGTTTTAATGAACTTTAGTGGCATTGAGTATACGAAAAAAGAGCTCAGGTTCTTGTATCCGTTCAGGTTGATGGGTTTGCTATACGTGATGCCATTTTCCAGAACGGTAGACTGGACGATATAGTTATCTGCGCTCTGAAACCGGATATTGGCAATAAAGCTTTTGCTGGTTCGGGTATTGGTATACATATACCTGAGCGCACCGAAATTGGTATAGGATTGTTTCAGGTTGGGGTTACCGGAGCTGATATATAGTTTATTGGTGCTATCCACAATATCCTGGAGCTGGTTTATTGAGGGGAAATCGGTATTTGCCCTGTAAAATAACCGGATGTTGCTGTACCTGCCGATTTTCTTCATCCAGCGTAAATTGGGCAAAACGGAAGTGAAGGACTGGCCCATAGAACCCGTAACGGGATAAACGCGGTCGCTTACCAGCTTTGAATGTTGCACATTTACGCCTAAGGAAAGCTGGTTATCCCTTCCCCTGCCCAACCGGTAATTTACGCCGCCGTTGTTGGTAATGATCCTGTTTTTAAATGTATTGGATAAACCCGGGTTAAAATCAGTATAGGCAGAGCCGTCATAGTCATAGGTTTTTTGATCCGCCTCATTTTTCTGCACGCCGGTAGTGTAATTAAATTCCAGCATACCTTTCTGGCCAACGGGTTCGGTATAGGAAAGCCTGCCGCTTATATTGGATCCTTTGGTAGGATTGTCAATATACCGGTTCGCATTGGTGATAGAGTCTGCGAGGTAATCGATGGTGTACTGGTTATTATAACTGTACCCCTTATTTTCGGTATAAGTTGTTTGCAAGGAGGCAGATATTGTTCTTCCTCTTTTTCCAAAGGAGTGCCGGAACATCAGGTTGTTCCCGATATTATAGCCATCCCTGTGCGAGGTACTGTGCGCATCCTGGTAATTTACAGAATCGCCTGTATTGTACAGCGATCGGGTAAGATCATAGTTGCTTCCATTATAATTCTGGATACCGATGGACGGGATTATATACAGGCTGTTGCTGGAATCGATCTGGTATTCCATGCGCATATTGATCCGGTGGTTATTATTATTGGATGAGGAGTTGCTGTTATTATAGGTATACCAGGTTGTATCTGTACCCAAAGGCGTTTGTTTTATACTGTTGGATTCGGTAACATTATTGGCATTATTAAAGAAATAGCTGGCGCTGAAATTTACTTTTTTACCCCATTTGTCGTTATAATTTATCCCGAATGTATTTACCTTATTAATTCCGGAGGGCTGGTTTAAGTTAATGCCTCCACCTCCGCCTCCTCTGCCGCCACCGCCGGGCCCCCGGCCGCCGCCTAAAACGCCCAGTACATCCTGGTCGCTGAAATTTTTTGCATTGATATTATTGAAATTACCAATTACGGATATCCGCCTGTCCCCGTCAAAAATATTCATATTGCCTCCGGCATTATAGGTATTTCTGGTACCCAGGCCGCCAAAGATCTTTCCGAACTGGGCCTCTTTCATCCCGTTCCGGGTAACAATATTTATCGCTTTTACTGAATTGCCGTCATCAAACCCCGTCAGTTGCGCCTGGTCGCTCATCCGGTCATATAGCTGGATCTTATCTACCACATCTGCAGGCAGGTTCTTAATAGCAGCAGTGGCATCATCTCCAAAGAAATCTTTTCCATCAACCGTTACTTTTTTCACCTGTTCTCCATGTCCTGTAATATTCCCGTTCCTGTCAACTGAAATACCCGGCATTTTTTTGATCAGGTCTTCAACAGTAGCGTCAGGATTTGTTTTGTACTGGCTGGCGCTGAACTGGGTAGTATCTCCCTTTTGGGTTACGGGTGGGGCTGTTGCCACTACCACCACACCGGCAAGCGTAGTGGTCTTTTTGGGAATGTAAACATCCCCTAAGTCCAGATCGGGCATTGAATCAGCTAAAACAACCCTGTTTTCCAGTTGCTCAAAACCAATAGAGGTGGCTTTTAAGGTATAAGCCCCTAAAGAAAGGTTGGTAAATGCGAATTTTCCTTCTTTATCAGATATGGTAGAAGCTTTCACGCTGGAATCAGCTGCATTCTCCAGCACTACCGTAGCCCCGCCCACAGTAACTCCTTCAACCGGGTCCATAAGGGTACCACGGATTGATTGAGCATGCGATAAAAATCCCGCCAGCACAAGTGCCAGTAAAAGTACAATTTGCTTCATAAGTAGGGTTTGTGTGTTAGACGCTGAATCAGTCGCAAACTTTCGGAAAAAAAAGTGCTGCGGATTATAAAGTATTTTTAATAATATTATTTTTTTGTAATATCCCGGTACAACAAGCCTATTTGCTGCTAAAAAGCCTTTTTGAGGCATTTTAAGAAAAGTCATTTATCTTGCACCTTTTAAAAATTGAACATGGAGTATAATAAATTAGTTGCAGTTAGTGGATTGCCCGGCTTGTTTGAATTAATAAGCAGTAAAAACGATGGTGCTATTGTGCGGTCTTTAATTGACAAAACCACCAAATTTGCTTCTTCGCGCATTCATCAGTTTTCACACCTGGAAAGCATTGAAATTTATACAGTAAGAGATAATGTAAATCTTGTTGATGTTTTTAATGCCATGAAGGCAGCCGGAACTGCGCTTCCTGATACAAAAGATGATAAGGCCATCAAAGCTTATTTTGAGAAAGTATATCCGGATATGGATTTTGAGAGGGTATACACATCTGATATGAAAAAAATGGTAAAGTGGTTTGATATTTTACAAAAAAATAATGTTGAGATCAAGCTGACCAGTCAGCCGGAAACGGAAGATGAACCGGTTGAAGAAGAAGTAAAGGAGGCCAAAACGGAGCCTGCAAAGAAACCGGCTGCAAAAAGCAAGGCCGAAAAGACAGGAGCAGCAGAAGAGAAAGCGGAGAAAAAAGAAAAAGCTCCGGCTAAAAAAACAGCAGTAAAGAAAGCAGCTCCTAAAAAGACAACCGCTTCTGAAGGCGGAAAAGCAGAATAACAGTAAGGATGTTGAATAAAGAGGCCGCCCCTTACTTTTGCGGGCGGCCTCTTTTTGTTTGGGCTCCCGGCAGTACCTTAACAGGCGTTTGATAGGTTTTGTGTTCAGTATCAGACAGATGCAGCTCAATAATTGTTTAAACCACAATAGAGTATTTCCCTTTTTAAGCGCCTCCTTTTTATAGCGATTTATTTTTTATAATTATATTGCCACTGTTGTAAACAACATCAGGAAGTACAATAGGGCTGACAATCAGTAACTAATGAAAAATAAAACAAATATGAATTTGGACGCAAATATTCAACCGCAGGAACGGCAATTTCTGCCAAAAGAGTTTAGAATAACAGACTGGACCACACTGGAGCCTTATTTTGAAGCGCTTACAGGCAGAACTCTTTCCACAAAAGAGGACCTGGATCAATGGCTCAGGGATATCAGTGAACTGGAGGCGGTAGTTAGTGAGGAAGCCTGCTGGCGCCAGATCAATATGACAAGAGATACAACAGACACGGCTTTAGCTGAATCCTTTAACTTTTTTATGACAGAGATCCAGCCCAAAATGCAGCCCTATGCTGATTTGCTGAACCGTAAGCTGATCGAAAGCCCGCTTTCAAAAGAGCTCACTGCGCCAGAATTTTTTACCTATCTGCGTAATGTGAAAAAGAATATCGACCTGTTTCGTAAGGAAAACATACCCCTCCAGGCCGAACTGGCTGTAGCAGCCCAGCAATTTGGAATGATTGCAGGAAAAATGACAGTAACCGTAAACGGGCAGGAGTTTACGTTGCAGCAGGCCGCAAAGTTTTTAGAAAATCCGGACAGGGCGCTGCGTGAAGAAGTGTACCGGAAAATCAATGAGCGACGTTTGCAGGATAAAGATGCGTTGAACGACTTATTTGATACTTTGTTAAAAAAAAGACATCAGGTAGCTCTGAATGCAGGGTATAAAAATTACAGGGATTATCGTTTTGCTGAGCTGGGCCGTTTTGACTATACAAAAGAGGACTGTTTTCAATTTCACGAGGCTGTAAAACAACACGTGTTGCCGTTAGTAGATGAGATCTACCGGCAAAAAAAAGCAAAACTCGGATTGGACACACTAAGGCCCTGGGATGTTGATGCGCAGCCGGCAGGTATAGAGCCACTTCATCCTTTTAAAACCGGAAATGAGCTGGTTGAAAAAGCCATTCGTTGTTTTACTGATCTGAAGCCGTTTTTTGGAGACTGCCTGAAAAAAATGAATGAAATGGGGCGGCTGGACCTGGAAAGCCGCAAGGGCAAAGCTCCCGGAGGATATAACTGCCCGCTGGCCGAAACCGGGGCTCCTTTTATTTTTATGAATGCTGCGGGCACTATGGATGATGTAACTACCATGGTACATGAAGGAGGGCATGCGATTCATTCCTTTCTGGCGCATCCGCTGCGGTTAACTGCATTTAAAGAATATCCTACAGAAATTGCAGAAGTGGCCAGTATGAGCATGGAATTGTTCAGTATGGAATACTGGACCGAATTTTTTAAAACCCCCGAAGAACTGAAACGGGCCCATCAGCAACAACTGGAGCGGGTGCTCACCATTTTCCCCTGGATTGCCACGATTGATAAATTCCAGCACTGGATCTACGAAAACCCGGGACACAGCCATGCAGAACGGCTGGTAACCTGGCAATCCATTTTACAGGAATTTACGCCGGAAACGCTTAATACAAGCGGGCTGGAGCATTACCGGGATTATAGCTGGCAGCGGCAACTGCATGTATTTGAAGTGCCGTTCTATTATATAGAATATGGCATTGCACAACTGGGCGCCATTGGCCTCTGGCAGCAGTATAAAAAAGATAAGGAACAGGCACTGATGCACTATATGGATGCATTACGCCTGGGCGGCACCCGTACCCTGCCTCAGTTGTTTGAAACCGCAGGCCTGAAATTTGATTTTTCACCGGCTCATATTAAAGGGTTAATGGCCTTTGTAAAGGAAGAGTTGGAAAAACTAAAATAGCAATACCGGAAAAAAGTTTGGGTGATATTACTTATTACAGGTAGCTTTATTTATAAATCACCAGTTAAGTAATGCTATGAGAAATATAAGCTGCCTGACAGCTGTGTTTTGCTGTTTATCACCTGCTGCAGGGATGTGGCGCTCCCGGCGGAGCTGCTGATCATAATGATCAGCTATGCGAATGCGCAAATCAAAGCGGCGCAAAAACGCAGCAGGAGTGGATCCATACCCACCGGGCCGATTTTATTAGCAAACCGGTCTCTGTACCCAACTACCTGTATTCATAATGCCCTCTCACCCAATGGCTGTGGCCATAATAACCGGTTACCCAGTGGCCTGGTACCCAAACCCGGTGCCTTCCTGTTGAATAAGCTCTTACAGTGCAGGATCCCAGCGTTGTTATAAACAGGGCGGTGAGTAATGCGAAAAGGAAGGATTTAAAAGAAGTTTTCATAAAATGATTTTTTAATGGTTAAAAATCAGGATCTGTTTATTGGAATCCTTTCAAAGGAAAAAGTTTAACGGGAATTATATTACTAAAAGTTAAAAGAGGATTAAAGATGCTGAGCTTGTTTTTAACAAAAGCTGCATAAAGTAATGATCCGGAAATTTTTTCTGTACCGGCTCTTATCAGTTAGATTTTAAAAAAGTATCATCATCCTTTAATTTTTTATTTGTGGTGCCCCTCCGGTAGCTACGCTATACACACAAATTTTTCCTCTTATTAACCAGGGCTCGTGCAATAATTGTTATTGTTGTTTTTATTGAGCTGTGGAGTTATTGATACAATGACAGACCTTCAACTTATCTGTTTTCTTTTCAATATTTTGTGGCCACAAAAGACTGAAAACCGACCGAAGGGAGTTCATAAGCGCCAAAAACAATAATAATCATGCGCATAAAAAGGCCTGGCCAGTTTTTTATTTGTAGTTTGATTGATCAGCGCTACGCGTTCACGGATCATAGACAGGGCAATGGGGTTCTGTTTGCCAGAACCGGTTTTTCTTTTTTCGGATGCTGCCTTTAACCCGAAGCTTCGCCATATTCCCCTGTGGTGGTTATAAGCATCCCGGCAGCACAGCTTCTTAATAACCGGTTTACCGGCTTCCGGAAATTTAGTTTTGCAATTATGGCGTACAAGGTAGTTCTTGGCAAGCATTTTGCGCTTTTTATAAAAAAGTTACATATGAAAAAGTTTTTATTTATTTTTATTGCTATTGCTTTTGTTATGGGAGCATCTGCCCAGGATGCAGCAAAAAAACCAGCCAGCCCACCTGCATCAGTTACCAAAAAAACAGCATCGGGTGTAACAATTACCATTGATTACAGCCAGCCTTCAGTGAAAGGGCGTACTATTGGCAAAGACCTGGAGCCCAAAGACGGGCAGGTATGGCGTGCCGGGGCCAATAAAACAACCCTGTTTGAGATTGACAAAGATGTTACTATAGAGGGAAAACCGCTCCCTGCAGGCAAATACGGGCTGCACGTGTTAACCAATAATGGCGACTGGACATTTATTTTCAGCAAGAAATGGGATCAGTGGGGCACAGAATATGCTGAGGCAGATGATGCATTAAGGGTAACAGTAAAAGCCGCCAAGGCCGCTAAATTTACAGAAACGCTTACGTATCTGGTTGGGGAAAACGGTAAAGTTTCCTTGCTGTGGGGTGATTATGTGGCAACATTTACAGTAAAATAAGGTATCTTTTGGTGAAAAAGGAGCCGCTCTGTTAACCGGAGCGGCTCCTTTTTTGAGGTGCATAACATTTTTGTGATTGGAATGGCGCGTGCAGATCTGTCTGCCGGCAAGGCAAGTATAGGCCACGATGCCCTGGTCTGGATCATCGGATCGTGTCTCACTAACTGAAAAAATGTTATGCATTCGCTTTTTTTTGTGCCGCCATATAAACCCGTTTTCCCGTTAAATTTGCAGCAATGAACAGAGTGGTGATAACAGGCCTGGGCATTTACTCCTGCATCGGTAAAAACCTGGAGGAAGTAAAAAATGCGTTATATGAAGGTAGATCCGGGATCATTTTTGATCCGGTGCGAAAGGATTTTGGCTACCGCTCCGCCCTCACCGGTTTTGTGGAACGGCCTTCGCTGAAAGGATTATTAGACAGAAGATCGCGTATTATGCTGCCGGAAGAGGGGGAATATGCCTATATGGCCACTATAGAAGCACTGAAAGAGGCCAAACTTACAGAGGCGGATATTGCCCGGCTGGAACCTGGCATTCTCTATGGGAACGACAGCTCGGCCAAAGCGGTGGTCGAATCAACCGATCTTATCCGGGAAAAAAAAGATACCATGCTGGTAGGTTCCGCAGCCGTATTTCAGACGCTGAACTCTACGGTAACCATGAACCTCGCCACTATTTTTAAGCTGAAAGGTATCAATCTTACCGTAAGCGCCGCCTGTGCCAGCGGGTCTCATGCCATCGGGCTGGCCTATATTTTAATAAAAATGGGCTTGCAACATTGCGTGGTAGCCGGGGGAGCACAGGAGATCAACCATTTATCCATGGGCACTTTTGATGCGCTGGGCGCTTTTTCCGTAAGGGAAGACGCACCGGAAAAAGCATCCAGGCCGTTTGATAAAGACCGGGACGGGCTCATTCCCAGCGGTGGCGCAGCAACGGTGATCCTGGAAAGCCTGGAATCTGCCCAAAAGCGGGGGGTGCCCATTATTGGGGAGGTGATCGGGTACGGGTTTTCCTCCAACGGGGAGCATATTTCTAATCCTACTGTTGCGGGCCCCGCAAAATCGCTGAAAATGGCATTAAATGATGCTGGCCTGGAGCCATCCGCCATTGATTATATCAATGCCCATGCTACCAGTACCCCTGCGGGGGATGCCAGTGAGGCAAAGGCGCTCACCGAAGTGTTTGGGCAATGTCATACACCTGTAAGCTCCACAAAATCAATGACCGGTCATGAGTGCTGGATGGCGGGCGCCAGTGAGATTGTGTATTCCTGTTTAATGATGCAGCATCATTTTATAGCCCCTAATATTAATTTTGAGCAACCGGATGCCGATTCTGCAGCGTTAAATATTGTAAAAACTACTACTAATAAAAATATAGATGTATTTTTGTCCAATTCTTTTGGGTTTGGGGGCACCAACTCCACTCTCATCGTTAAAAAGTGGTAATTTGATCTAATGCTAAGTATGGAAAAAATAATAAGTACTACCAATGAATTTCTGGTAGAAGAGTTTGAGGCCAATCCTGACTTAATTAAGCCCGAGGCTGATTTAAAGGAAGTATTGGATTTAGACAGCCTGGATTATATTGACCTGGTGGTAGCCCTAGAAAACAACTTTCATTTTAAGGTACAGCCCGGCGATTTTGCGCCACTGGTAACCTTCAGCGATTTTTATAACTATATTCAGGCACAGATCCGGAAAAAAGAAGCTGCTTAGCCCCTTATTTTTATTTTTTTATTATTGAGCCGGCTGTAGCACAAACCCCAGCCTTGTTACCACGCCCGCAAATGTAGCGGCTTCCTATATTTGAATGTTCTTAAATGGAATCAATTGCAATGTCAGACTGGGACGGAAGCTCCAAAGCCAATACCACAGGTTACCGCATTTTCATCATGTTGTTAAAAATGGGTGGAACAGGGCCGGCCTACCTGCTGCTGCGCTTCGTGGCTTTTTATTATTTCCTCTTTAGTGCCCGGGCCAACAGGGCCATCCGCTATTACCTCAGGCAACGGCTGCATTTTTCGGGTCTTAAAGCCATCCGCCTGCGCTACTGTAATTATTACTGGTTTGGCCAGGCGCTGATCGACCGCATTGTATTGATGGCCGGCATCAAAAATAAATTCACTTTTAACTTTGACGGTGAAGCGTATTTAAAGGAAATGGTAGCCGGTGGTAAAGGGGGGCTATTGCTGAGCGCGCACATCGGCAACTGGGAAATTGCCGGTCATTTACTAAAGCGGCTGAACACAAAGATCCATATTGTAATGTATGATGGGGAGCAGCAGCAAATAAAAGAATACCTCAACAGTGTAACCGGTGAACGGAATGCCCACATTATTATTATAAAAGATGCCATTTCTCATATTTACGAGATCATGGAAGCGTTGAACAACAATGAGCTGGTTTGTATGCACTCCGACCGGTTCCTGCCCGGGAATAAAACGTTATCTGCTGATTTTTTAGGCGCCCCGGCAGCATTTCCTGCCGGCCCGTTTACCATTGCAGCAAAGCTGGCAGTGCCGGTGTCCTTTGTTTTTGCTTTAAAGGAAAGCGCCACTCATTATCATTTTTTTGCAACTCCCGGAGCCATTTACAAAGATCGCCCTCAAAAAGACAACCCTGAGGCCATACTGGCCGATTTTATAGAGCAGGTGACCCTGAAAGTGCAGCAATATCCTGATCAATGGTATAATTACTACCCATTTTGGGAGAAGGACAAAAGAATTAACCCTTCCTAAACAAAAACCACCCGTTGCAAGCTAAAGTTTCTGTAATTTTAGCGCGTTGGCGCTTAACAGGCGCCTGTCTTTTTATTGACGATGAGTATAGCAACAGATATTTTACCCTATATTCCCCAAAGGCCTCCCTTTGTTATGGTGCAAACACTGGAACATTGTGATGCAGATGGGGCCTCCACCCGGTTTCAAATACCGGACGATCACCTGTTTATATCGGAAGGAGTTTTTAAAGAGCCGGGCCTCATAGAAAATATTGCACAGACGGCGGCGGCACGTATCGGTTATATTTGTAGCCAGGAAAACAGACCGGTACCCATAGGTTTTATTGGGGCCGTTCAGCAATTAAGAATAGACCGCTTGCCGGCAGTGGGCGAAGTATTAAATACAACCATTTCTGTAAAAAACCAGATTTTTAATGCCACAATTGTTAATGGTACAGTTGCTGTTGCAGATACCATCATTGCCTCCTGTGAAATGCGGATATTTATTGCAGAATAAGCCTTTTAAATAATAAAAAATCATGAAAAAGATCACAACCAAAATTTTATTTCTTATTGCAGCCGTTGCATTCGTTTTTACTGCAAAAGCACAAACCATTAAAGAAAGAATCAGTAACAAGGATATTCCGGTTTATTTTTATGGGATCGATTTTACAAAAACTGTACTTATCGGCGATTCAAAGGCCAACGCGCAGGATATTGTGAGCCGCCAGTTTGCCGGTATAAATGACCTCCTGATCAATGAATCCGGCAAGTATGATGTAGCCGGGGCCGTTAGGAGAAGTGACCTGAAAACGGATCTGACCTTTGTAAATGAGCGTAACGAAAAGGCAGACCCTGATAAGCTGCTTTCCTCCAACCCGGAAGATTTTAACAGACTTTCTGAATCAGATATTACTACCCTTATAAAGGGGTTCAATGCCGGCAATAAAGAGGGTATCGGGCTTTTATTTATAGTGGGCGGGATGAGCAAGCCCGATAAAGCTATTGCTGTTTGGGTAACCTGGTTTGATATCCGGTCAAAAAAAGTATTGCTGACGGATAAAATAACCGGCAAAGTGGGCATGGGTTTTAGCTTTCGCAACTATTGGGCCACTGGTATCAAAAATGTGATCGAGCAGATCAGGAACAAAAAGTACAATTCCTGGAAATCGGAATAATGAAGGAGCAGCTTAAAAATACAACAGAAGTTTTAATCCGGTTTAATGAGGCAGACCCTTTGGGCATTGTTTGGCACGGCCATTATATCCGGTATTTTGAAGATGGACGGGAATCCTTTGGAAAGGAATATGGATTAGGGTATCTCGATTTTTTTGCTGAAGGTGTTGTAGTGCCCATAGTGCATACAGAGTGCAATTACAAACAGTCGCTGAAGTTTGGAGACACAGTGCTTGTGGAAACCATTTATCAGCCCTGTGAAGCAGCAAAGATCATTTTTAATTATAAGTTATATCACGGAAAAACAAGGCAGCTGGTAGCTACAGGCAGCACTACACAGGTGTTCCTGGAAAAAGAGCACCAGACCCTGCTTTTAAATAATCCGCCTTTTTTTGAGGCGTGGAAGAAAAAACACCTGGAGGCATAATGGCAAAGGCGCATGTTTTATCGCAGAATATTTTTTCTCCTCTTGGGCCAACTGCCAGGGAAAATTTTGATGCCCTTTGTAAAGGGCTTTCTGCTGTTAAAATATACCCGAACAATATAAAAAGCGATGTGCCGTTTTGCGCGGCATTGTTCCCTGAAAACTTTTTTGAAAATATTGATCAGCAGTTCACGCCTTTTGAATACCTGCTGAAAGCATCCATTGAAGATGCTGTAAAGATAGCGGGTATTGATGTTGGAGCTGCAGATACAGCCCTGATCCTTTCTTCCACAAAGGGCAATGTCAGTAAGCTGGAAACAGGCGGAACAACCGGAACAGTAAAGGAAGCGGCCGGATTAACTGCTTCAGCAGAAAAGCTGGCTGGCTATTTTGGTTTCAGAAACAAGCCGGTTATTGTTTGTCATGCCTGTATTTCCGGAACCCTGGCCATGATCACTGCCAAGCGGTTATTAGATGCCGGCAAATATAAAACCATTGTTGTTGCAGGCGCTGATGTGATCACCCGGTTTATCTTGTCCGGATTTCAGTCTTTCCATGCTGTAAGTGACGAACTGTGCAAACCTTTTGATGCCGACCGTAAAGGAATTAACCTGGGCGAGGCCGCAGCAACCGTTGTGCTGTCTGTAAGGTCACCGGCGTCCGGAAATGCTGTTATTATTGGCGGTGGCGGCGTAAGCAATGATGCCAATCATATTTCAGGTCCGTCCAGAACGGGAGCGGAACTTTCTATGGCAATAGACCAGGCAATAAATGAAGCCGGAATTACTGCGGATGCTATTGACTTTGTTTCTGCACATGGCACGGCAACGGTTTATAATGATGATATGGAAAGCAGGGCCATTCATTTGGCGGGGTTACAATCGGCCCCTGTAAACAGCCTGAAGGGGTATTACGGGCATACACTGGGTGCGGCAGGTTTGCTGGAAGCTGTAATTTGCATTGAATCCTTACTCAATAATACAATCATTCCCACTATGGGGTTTGAAAAACCGGGAACAGTGATGCCTTTAACAGTTTGCACTGAGCTGGTGAAACGACCTCTCAGTACCTGTGTAAAATCAACATCAGGATTTGGAGGATGCAACGCCGCGGTTGTATTACAAAAGGATAAAGACAACTACCGTTCAGACGCCCCGGTTAATAAGAATTAAAGAAGAAATAAATGCTTGACTTTTACAAACAAGAACATTATTCAGCGCAGAACGCAAAGCACATGGCACAGATCATTGCGCACGGACCTATTGTTTTTCAGGTAGCGCGTATATTAAGGGACAAGGGTATTCTGAGCGCAGTAGAGGAAGCCCGCAGTGAAGGAATGGCGTTAAAGGATATTTGTGCAAAAGTAGGGCTTTCCGAATATGCGGTACGTGTGCTGCTGGAAGCCGGGCTGGGTATGCATCTGGTAAAATATACGGAAGATGAAAAATTTGCTTTAACAAAGATCGGGTATTTTATTTTGCATGATCCGCTTACAAATGTGAATATGAACTTTGTTCATGATGTGTGCTACAAAGGCATCTTTCATCTGGAAGAGGCTATTGAAACAGGAAAACCTGCAGGACTGCGCGAGCTGGGCAACTGGTCTACTGTTTATGAAGGCCTTTCGCAGCTGCCGCCTCATATTCAAAAGAGCTGGTTTGGTTATGACCATTTTTTCTCAGACATCGCTTTTCCTGAGGTCATTAAACAGGTCTATGCGGAGAATATTAAAAAACTGCTGGATATCGGAGGCAATACCGGAAAATGGGCTTCCGCATCTGCCACTTATGGAGATGACATTCATGTAACGATCATGGATCTGCCTGGCCAGGCCGCCATGGCAAAGCAACGGATAGAAGAGCTGGGCCTGAGTGACAAGGTGGATTTTTACCCGGCCAATATACTGGATGAATCCATACCGTTCCCAACAGGTTTTGATGCGGTTTGGATGAGCCAGTTCCTGGACTGTTTCTCAGAGGAAGAAATTGTTTCCATTTTAAAACGCTGTCATAACTGTATTGATGAAAACGGCTGGATCTTTATCCTGGAAGCATTCTGGGATATTCAGCGATTTGAAACAGCAGCTTTCTGTTTGCAGCAGTTGTCCATTTATTTTACGGCGATTGCTAATGGCAACAGCCAGATGTATGATTCGCGGGTGTTTAAGAAATGTGTTGAGGAAGCGGGTTTTGAGATTGTTGAGCAGATTGATGGCATTGGCCTGAGCCATACGCTGCTGAAATGCAAAAAGAAAAGCTAATTTTATAGCATAAAACATTGCTGCCATGGAAATACAAAATGTACAAAACAGGATTTATGAGATAAGATCTCAGAGAGTAATGCTGAACTTTGATTTAGCTGCGCTGTATGACGTAGAAACACATGTTCTTAAACAAGCTGTAAAAAGAAATATAGGGCGGTTCCCTGCTGATTTTATGTTTGAACTTACAGAAATAGAAATGAAAAAGATGGTATCACAAAATGTGATACCGTCTAAAAGCAAATTCGGCGGTGCTAGGCCAATGGCTTTTACCGAACAGAGAGTTGCAATGTTTTCTGAAGTTTTAAAAAGTAATGTCGCGACTGAAGTGAACATTGCCATCATGCGGGCGTTTGTAGTACTCCGGCAATATGCGTTATCACATAAAGACTTAACAGACAAATTAAAGAAAATAAAGCGTAAATACAATAAACAGTTTAAAGACGTATATGAGGCTTTAAATTATTTGCTGACGAAAGATAAAGGGGAAAAAGAGCAGCGGGGGCGGGTTCGTATCGGGTTTAAAACAAATAACTAAATTTTCAAAAAATGCAAACTGAAAAAACAGATGTGTTGGTAATAGGGGCTGGTCCGGCCGGAACTGTAGCTGGTGCTATTGTAAACAAAGCGGGCTATAAAGTACGGGTTGTAGAAAAAATGAAATTTCCACGTTTTGTAATCGGTGAAAGCCTGCTGCCACGTTGTATGGAAGCGCTGGAAGAAGCCGGGCTGCTGGAAAGTGTGCTGCAGATGGGCTTCCAGAGAAAAACAGGGGCAAAGTTTGTACGGGACGGGGTGATTTGCGATTATTCCTTTTCCGACCAGTTTACGGATGGCTGGGACCATGCTTATCAGGTAACCCGTGCAGATTTTGACAAGGCCCTGGCCGACGGGTTGGCGGCACAAGGTGTTCCGGTTGATTATGAAACCACTGTTACCGCCATAAAATTTAACGAGGATGGATCATCCGTTACTACTATTACAGATGCTGATGGAAATGAAAAACAGCTTGAAGCAAAATTCATTATCGACGGAAGTGGGTATGGAAGAGTGATCCCGCGCCTGTTTGGCCTGGATAAGCCATCCAACCTTCCGCCACGTAAGGCCGTTTTTGTGCATATAAATGATGTGAACCGGCAGATGGATGATGAGCCGGATCGTATCACCGTTATTGTTCATAAACCTGATGTTTGGGTGTGGGTCATTCCTTTTGCAACGGGTATCACCTCCGTAGGTTTTGTGGGTGACCCCGCATTTTTTGAAAAATATTCCGGTACACCGGAAGAAATAATGCGGGGGCTGATTGCAGATGAGCCTTATATTGCTGAACGGATGAAAGGAGTTGCCTTTATATGGGAGCCAAAGTTATTACAGTCCTGGTCTGCTACCACAGAAAAATTTTTCGGGAATGGCTTTGTGCTTACCGGCAACGTAACGGAGTTCCTGGACCCGGTATTTTCATCGGGCGTAACGCTGGCAACGGTTTCCAGCCAGATAGCGGGCAAACTGGTGGTACGCCAGTTAAAGGGCGAAACAATCAATTGGGAAAAAGAATATACCGAGGTGATGATGCAGGGAGTGAACACCTTCAGAAGCTATGTAATGGGTTGGTATGATACCACATTGCATACTATTTTCTTTGCAAACGATCAAAACCCGGAAATTAAGAAAATGATCTGTTCTGTTCTGGCGGGCTATGTTTGGGACACCGATAATCCGTATGTAAAAGAGCATGATACGGCTTTGAGAAAACTGGCCAAAACGATCCGGCTCCGGGATAGCATTGAATATATTAATAACGGCTTTAAGGATAAAAGCTAAGGACAGATTTTGAAAAAAACGGGTATCTATATAAAGGCCGCAATCCTTCTGCGCAACGGGAGGATCATAAAAGATGATGTGGTTATTTTCAGATCAGCTGAAAAGGGCGTGCTTTTTTTAAATGAAGCCTATGAGCGGCTTGCGGTTAATTACCCACGGTTTTATAAAATGGATACATTGAGTAAAATGGGCACTGTGGCGGCGGCTGTTTTACTAAAGGACAGTTTTGATCCTGCGGCGCGCCAGCCGGATGAAGCGGGCATTGTGCTCAGCAACCGCAATGCCAGCATTGAAGCAGACGCGCAGTATTGGGAGGCTTCACAGGAATATCCGAGCCCAGCTTTATTTGTTTATACCCTGCCCAATATTGTTATTGGAGAGCTAAGCATCCGTTATCAGTTCAAAGGGGAAAATGCCTTTTTTGTATCAGAAGCATTTGACGCAGAGTGGCTGCACTGGTATGTGACCGACCTGATGACCCGTAATTTATTAAAGACCTGTATGTGTGGATGGTTAGATGTATTTGACGATCAATTAGATGCCTGTTTGTTTTTAGTGGAGTCGGATACTTCAGAAACGGGTAGTACCTTTACGGCTGAAAATTTGAAATCTATTTATAATAAGAATTATGGAAAATAAGCAAGAGCTGATGCACCGGCTGAAAGAGCAGATTATCAAACAACTGAAGCTGAATGATAAAAAGCCGGAGGACATCGGGGACCATGATCCTTTGTTTGTAGAAGGATTAGGGCTGGACTCAATTGATGCATTGGAGCTGATCGTTCTTTTACAGCAGGAATACAATATAAAATTAAAAAATGCAGAAGAGGGCCAGGATGTATTCCGGTCTGTAAGCACGATGGCCGATTATATTTTAGATCACCAGGTAAATAGCTGATAGTCCATGATCAATAGTTCATGGTTCATAGTCAGGCTGAAGACTGAAAGGTTTGTTTAAAAGATAATGAATCATCCGGTTTATATAGCAGGTACAGGTGTTATTTCATCCATTGGCAACAATGTGGCGGAAAACCTTGAGGCGCTGAAGTCAGGTACGGCAGGCATACAGGCCATGCAGCGGTTACAATCGATCCATAAAAATACATTACCCGTTGCTGAAGTGAAACTTTCTGATGAAGAGCTGGCACAGCTGGCACAACTGCCACCCTGTATCAGCCGTACGGCTTTGCTGAGCGCTGTAGCTGCAAGGGAAGCAATAGCAGATGCAGCCATTGATCTTTCTAACTGGCGTACAGGATTTATTTCAGCCAATTCTGTAGGGGGTATGGATAAGACCGAAGATTTTTTCCCGGATTTTCTGCAGGATACGGGCAGCGGCAATTTGAAAATGGTGGTCAACCATGAGTGCGGTGCGGTAACAGAAGTGGTGGCAGACGCCCTGGGCATAAAAGATTTTGTAACTACGATCAGTACGGCTTGTTCTTCATCTGCCAACAGTATTTTCCTGGGCGCACGGATGATCCGGCAGGGCAAGCTGGATGTGGTGGTAGCCGGGGGAACCGACGCCCTGACGCGGTTTACACTAAACGGGTTCAATACGCTGATGATCCTGGACCAGGAATATTGCCAGCCTTTTGATGAGAACCGGCACGGGTTAAATTTGGGTGAGGGCGCAGCCTATCTGGTTCTGGTATCGGATAAAGTGGCGGCCAAGCTGAAAGAAAAGCCCGTTTGCACCATTAGCGGTTGGGCCAATGCCAATGATGCGCATCACCAAACAGCCTCATCCCCGGAAGGAAAAGGGAATTTACTGGCAATGAAAGGGGCATTGAAAAAAGCAGGATTAGAGCCTTCCGCGATCGATTATATCAATCTGCACGGAACCGGCACCAGCAATAATGACAGTGCTGAAGGGGCGGCAATCGCATCCTTATTTAAAGAGCCTTATCCCGCCATGAGCTCTACCAAATCATTTACTGGGCATACGCTGGGTGCAAGCGGCGCTATTGAAGCAGTGTATGCCACACTGGCTATAAGGGAAGACCTGGTGTTTCCCAATCTGCGGTTACAAACGCCTATGAAAGACCTGCCTTTCACGGTAGCAACAGCACCTGAAAAAAAGGAAATCCGGCATGTACTGTCTAATTCCTTTGGATTTGGCGGCAATTGCAGCTCGCTGGTATTTAGTAAAGCTTTAATATATAAACAAGACCCGGATAAGAACTGACCTGACAGCATTTGATGAGTGAAGCAATACTCAATATGAACGAATTTCAAAGCTCCTTTCCGGAAGGAGCCTGTAACAGCATTTTTATCCGTTCCGCATATGCTGTTTCCCCGCAATTATCTTTTGAACTTTTGATTGAAAATCCTGAACAATACAGCGGAGCGCAATTGATATGTAAGGAACCGGACTATACAAAATACATTGATCAAAAACTCATACGCCGGATGAGCCGTATCATAAAAATGGGCGCAGCAGCGGCTATGGAATGCGTACAGACTTCCGGAGTAGCCATGCCGGATGCCATTATCAGCGGAACTGCTTATGGCTGCCTGGCAGATACAGAACAGTTTCTTACACGGATGGTAGAGTTTAAAGAAGAACTGCTGTCTCCAACGGCCTTTATACAGTCTACCCATAACACGGTTGGAGCGCAGATAGCGCTGATGCTGCAATGCCATAACTATAATAATACGTATGTGCATCGGGGCTCTTCCTTTGAAACGGCTTTGCTGGACGCCATCAGCCTTATTCAGGATGATGACGCAGAAAAAGTGCTGGTAGGTGGGGTAGATGAAATAACTGAAAAAAGCCATGCCATTTTAAAGCGATTTGGCCTTTATAAAAAAGATGGAAATACGGAAACGCTCATCAACAGCGGCACAAAAGGAACCATGGCAGGTGAGGGCGCTGCTTTTTTCCTGCTCACAAAAAGTAAAGAAAACTCCTGGGCAAAACTGGATGCAATACAAACGTTTTATAAACCGGAGACGGAAAGTGTGGTTCTTATTAAGCGGTTCCTGGAAGGAAATAATGTTTCTATCAGCGATATCGACCTGGTGATACTGGGCAATAACGGTGATGAGCAGGCGGATGAACACTATAATAAGCTGGCTGGTGCCCTTTTTGCAGGTAAAAATTGTATTACCTATAAGCAGTATTGCGGGGAATATCCTACCTCATCTTCATTTGCGCTCTGGCTGGCTTCAAAGATACTGAACAGCGGAAAAGTGCCCGGGAAATCAACAGCTTTAGCTCCCCGCCGCATTCTGATCTACAATAATTACAAGCTGCAATACCCATCGCTTTATTTATTGTCTGCATGTTAAATTTCAGAAATACTACTGCAGTTTTTGTTGTGTTGCTTGCAGCGTTTACCGGTTTTCAGCTGCAGCAGGGATGGCCCTGGTACGGGTATTTTATCCTGCTGGTTTCCTACACCCTGCTGTTATTTTACGGAAGTTTCTATATTGGCTCACAGTTTTATATGCCGGTGGTATGTAACGGAACCGCTGATAAAAAAGAAATAGCCATCAGTTTTGACGACGGTCCCTTAGAAAAATACACGCCGGAGGTGCTGGCTGTTTTAAAGGCACACCATGTACCTGCAACATTTTTCTGTATCGGTTACCGGGTTGCGGAGCGTGAAGCCCTGTTGCAGCAGATCATTGCAGAAGGGCATATTGTGGGAAACCATTCCTATTATCATGATTTCTGGTTCGATATGCATACCGCAAAAAAAATGCAGGCTGAAATGCAACAAATGCAGGACCTGGTGCATCGTTTAACAGGAAAGTATATGAAATGGTTCCGTCCGCCTTATGGTGTTACCAACCCAAATGTACGGAAGGCAGTACAGGCAATGGGTTATACGGCCATCGGCTGGAATGTGCGCTCACTGGATACCATGATAAAGGATGAAGCACAGCTTTTACAGAAAGTACAACGGGAATTAAAGCCGGGCGCTGTCTTTTTGTTTCACGATACGATGCATAACACTGTTCATATGCTGCCCCGGTTTTTACAATATGTTAAAGAGCAGGGGTATACCATTGTGCCCCTTGATAAATTGATAAATTTGCATCCCTATGCGTAAACTATTTTTTATTTTTCTACTGACCGGAATTTCTGCTTCCGTTACCGCCCAATACAAACCGGTGGCCAATGTTACGGCGGTGAAAAGCCAGTTTGCAGCGGCTTCCCAAAAAATAAACAGCATTTCCAGCGATTTTACACAGGTAAAAAGCCTGAGCATGCTTGCAGAAAAAATAACTTCAAAAGGAAAGTTCTATTTCCGGAAAAACAACCAGGTAAGAATGGAATATACAAGCCCTTACCAGTATCTGATGATCCTTAACGGAAATAAGATGAGCATTAAGGATGGGCAAAAGACCAGTAAAATGGCTGCCGGCTCCGGTAAACTGTTTCAGCAGGTGAACCACTTAATGATGGATTGCATTAAAGGGACTGTTTTTGATAATCCCGATTTTTCTGTAAAGCTGCTGGAGAGCAGCAATAGCTATATGGCAGATATGACGCCGGTTACAAAGGAAATGAAAACGCTTTTTAAACAGGTAAAAGTGGTCATGAGCAAGGGCAGCTTTGTGGTGAACCAGGTGCAGATGACGGATCCGAGGGGAGATAATACCATCATCAATTATTCCAACCAGAAAATAAACACAGGGTTACCGGATGCATTGTTTACCATTCATTAGTTTATTTTTTTTACTGGGCAGCTGTGCCCCTGTTGCCTATAGGCAATTGCAGGAAACAGGTGGTGATGTGCACTGTATTGACCAATTCAAGCCTGCTATCCGGCGTGCGCTGTACCAGACATCGGCAGATGTAACAGGCCACCATTTAAGCGGTATATTGCTTATTAAGCAAATGCCGGATAGCGCTACCCGTATTGTTTTTACCAACGAGGCAGGGTATACTTTTTTTGATTTTGAATTTGATGGGCGCGGCAGCTTTACCGTGCATTCCATTATTTCAAAAATGGATAAGGAAGCCGTAAAAAGAACCTTAAGGAAGGATTTTGAGCTTATTTTAATGAATCGCCTGAACACAGGTGCAGCAAAGGTCTTTAAAAAGGATAATGAAACCTATTATGCTTTTACTGAGGGGGAGGATGTTTTTTATTATATAACGGATGCGCAATGCAGCCGCTTATTAAGAATGGAGCGGGGCAATACCCGGAAGAAAGTGCTGGAGGCCACACGCGGCGAGTTAAAAGAGGGTATACCGGAATTTATAACCATTCGTCACCGTAATTTTAATTTTACGATTGACCTGAAAAAAATTGATGATGATGCTGAATGACAGATTGTATACCATTAGCCGGTTTGAGGAGCAGGCAGGCAAGATAAGCGCCACCATAATGCTGAATACAGGCCATAAGATATTTGAAGGGCATTTTCCGGGCCAGCCGGTGTTGCCCGGGGTTTGCATGATACAGATCATAAAGGAGTTAACGGAAAAAGCAACCGGCAAAACACTGCTCCTGAATGAAGCAGCGCAGTGTAAATTCCTGTCGATGGTAGACCCTGCAAAAACGCCTGTGCTGGAGGCCGCTGTTGATTATCAGCAGCCGGAAGCAGCCCCTATAGTTATCAACGGGATACTGAAAAACGAAGCCGCAACGTTTTTTAAGATAAATGCCCGGTTGCAGGTGATGTAGGTGAGACTGTTAATGATAAGTGCTGTAGGGATCCCGGGCTTCTCCCGCTATTGCGGGAGAAGCCCGGGATGACGATTAAAAAATTGTTGTTTCAATAAGCATAAAGGCAACGCTTTTATGAGTGCCTCACTATGACAGTCGTTTTTTGTCATTTTAAAGAAATCCTTTTTATTTGAGGCGGTATGACAATCAAAGAGCTTTTGGGTCTCTTCACCGTGGCGCGTGCCGGGGAAAATAAAACGCATGAAGATTATTTATATACTCTGGGGTCTTTCGGAAGTTATTATCAGCAGGGTATACCGGGCCCGTTCCGCAGATCAGCAAAATGAGGATAAATATTCCTTAGCGGTCATCTGGATAGTGATTATAGCAGCTATTATGGCTGCCGTGTATATCTCGTCACATGTTGCAGCGCCTCTTTCTGCAACCAATACGCCTGCATATGTAGGCTTGGGATTACTGCTCCTGGGCATGCTGCTGCGTTTTTGGGTTATTGCATCTTTAGGAAGATTTTTTACCACAAATGTTACCATAAGGCAAAATCATGCATTAAAAACGGATGGTTTTTATAAATATATCCGGCACCCAGCCTATGCGGCTTCCTTACTGTCTTTTATGGGGTTTGGGATTTCGCTGAACAACGGAGTAGCCCTTGTAGTGGTCATTACAGCGGTAGGGCTGGCGTTTTATAACCGTATCCGGATTGAAGAAAAACTACTGATGAAACATTTCGGGCAACAGTATATTGCGTATATGAAACATACCTGGCGCCTGGTTCCTTTTATTTTTTGACGATATTATTTCTTCCATACATTATTTTCGCGGTGGCTGTCCGGCAGCTGGTGCCGGGGATCAATAATGACAGAAGTAACCGGGGATGTGGTCCTGACCCGGATGGTTCGCTGAGCACCTTGCTGCCATATTTCTACGGGTACCTGTATTGTTTGCGTATGCCCGTTGGTTTCGGTTATTTCCATTGGCAACGGTAGTACCATTTGTTCTTTGTTTTCAATAGTGATGAGCGCACCCTTTTGGGGATCTCCCTCCACATATTTTACCCCGGCCACTGCCTGATCCAGCTCCCAGTTGTTATAAAACCATTCCCGCCAGAACCAGCTCAGATCCTCTCCGGCGGCATTTTCCATCGACCTGAAAAAATCCACAGGGGATGGATGTTTAAATGCCCAGTTTTTTGTATAGGTACGAAAGGCATAGTCAAAACGGTCCTGGCCCAAAATGACCTCCCGCAACAGTACCAGTCCAAAAGCGGTTTTAAAATAAGCCAGCGGATGCACATATTTATAATCCATAGCATCCGGTGCAGTTAAAAGTGTGGGGCCGCCCTTAGTGGCTTTTATGACCGGTATGATCTCATCGGCCGGGTTACCGCCTTTGGGCGCATACTCTCCATCGCGCTTGGGAGCGAACTCACCGTTATTAAAATATTCCTGTGCATAAATATCAATGAAGGTGTTAAAACCCTCATCCATAAACGGATAACGGCGTTCATCAGAACCTACAATCATGGGATACCAGGTATGACCAATTTCATGGGAAACCAGCGCCCATAATCCTTTGCCGCCTTCTTTATAATAATCAAATGCCAGTGCCGGGAATTCCATACCGCCTATGGGCCCGGCCACGTTGGTGGCTTCGGGGTAAGGATATTCAAACCATCTTTTTGAAAAATCTTCAACAGAGGCTTTTACATATTCAGTGGCACGGTGCCATTCGCTTTTATCCCGGATGCTTTCTTCCGGGTAAACGGACTGTGCAAAAGCTGTTTTGCCGGAAGGGAGGTTTATTTTTGCGCCATCCCAGATAAAAGCCCTGGAAAGGGCAAAAGCTGCATCACGCGTATTATTCATGGCAAAATGCCAGGTTACGGTTCCGCTGGTCTTTTTGGTTACTGAAGACCGTGTTACCGCCTCTGCCGGATGGATCATAACCGTTTTGTCTGACCGGCGGGCTTTTGAAAGGTTAGCCAGCACTCTGTCGCTCAATACCTCCTGCCCGTTTAATAATTGCCCGGAGCCTACCGCCAGCATGCCGGCCGGTACAGTGATCTTGTAATCAATAGTGCCATATTCAAAATAAAATTCCCCTCCGCCAATAAAGGGCAGGGTATTCCAGCCGTTCAGATCATCGTATACGCACATGCGCGGAAACCAGTAGCCGAATTCGTAGATCTTCCCGTTTTTTGTTTGCAGAATTCCTGCCCGGTCGCCTGCGGAGGAGGATAACAGCTTAAATGAAAAACCAATCTTCAGCCTTAGCGATTTTCCTGCGGTCAACGGATTTCCCAGCCGGATCTGCATGCGGGTATCCTGCACCACATAATCGGCCTCCTGCACCTGGCCGCTGTTTTCCACTACTACGCGGGAAAGCCGGAAACCCTTATCAGGTGCAGCTTCCTGGCCGGGCTTTGCCAGCGATTGGGCGCGGGCATCTTCCTTATCTGCATTCTGATCCAGCTCCAGCCAAAGGTATTCCAGGTTATCCGGACTATTGTTACTGTATTCAATTATTTCATTGCCGCTGAGCACATTGGTTGTGGTATCAAATGTTGCTTCTATTGCATAGTTAGCCTGGTTTTGCCAATACTTTGACCCGGGTGCGCCATCGGCAGAGCGAAACTCATTGCCGTTATGGCTGTAAAAGCCGGGGGCAAAGGTTTTATTGGGGTCATAATTCTGTGCTGTACCCGCAACGGAATAAAAAAGACAAACGGCGCATGTAAAAGCTTTATACATCAGGATATGAGTTTCAAAAACCTAATGTAAAGTTTTTTGGAAAAATCCGGAGGAAAATTATAAAACCGGCGGCCGCACTGTATGCGCGGTATTGTAAACAGCCAGCTTGTAAAACGGCTATTTTGAAATAGCCGCTTTGCCAAAATAGGGCACCAGCACTTCCGGCAGCCTTATGAAATCGTCCTGCTGATTGTTTTCAAGAATGCCGGCAAAAATACGGGGCAGGGCCAGGGAGCTGCCGTTTAAGGAGTGCGCCAGTTGAGTTTTGCCGTTCTCGTCCTTAAAACGGATCCTCAACCGGTTGGTCTGGTAGGCTTCAAAATTGGATACGGAGCTTACTTCCAGCCAGCGTTCCTGGGCAGCGCTGTATATTTCAAAATCATACGTCAGTGCAGAAGTGAAGGACATGTCGCCGCCGCAAAGGCGTAAAATGCGGTAAGGCAATTCCAGGCTTTGCAATAGTTTCTCAACATGCGCCACCATCTCGTTCAGCGCTTCATAGCTTTTCTCCGGGTGGGTGATCTGGACAATTTCCACTTTTTCAAATTGATGCACCCGGTTCAGGCCACGAACATCCTTGCCAAAGCTGCCCGCTTCCCTGCGGAAGCAGGGGGAGTATGCTGTCATTTTTACAGGAAACTGTTCCTGTTTCAGCATTGTGTCCCGGTAAATATTGGTTACCGGTACTTCAGAAGTCGGGATCATATAATAATTATCGGCGGGCATATAATACATTTGCCCCTCTTTATCTGGTAATTGCCCCGTTCCAAATGCAGAGGCTTCATTTACCATAAACGGCGGCAGGTATTCTGTATAACCTGCATCCAGGTTAAAATTGAGAAAGTATTGTACCAATGCACGTTGCAGCCGGGCGCCCTGCCCTTTGTATAAAGGAAAGCCGCTGCCGGTAATCTTTGCGCCGGTCTCAAAATCCACCAGGTCAAACGTTTTTATCAGGTCCCAATGAGGAACGGCGTTTTCCGGTAACACCGGTTGATCACCTCCTTCACGCACTACTTCATTCTCAGCAGCGCTGTTTCCGGCCGGTACCTGATCAGAAGGAAGGTTGGGTAATAATACCAACTGCTCCTGCAACAGCTTTTCTGCATTGGCCAGTTGCTCGCTGATCGGCTGGAGCTTTTCTTTTGCTTCAGCTACTGCAGCTTTTTTTGCTTCAGCAGCTTCTTTATTGCCTTTGGCCATTAGCTGGCCTATTTCTTTGGATGCGCTGTTTACAGTGGATTGGAGGGTATCAAAGGCCAATTGTGCTTTTTTACGTTCATCGTCAAGCGCTATGATCTGATCTACTAACGCAAGATCCTTAAAATGCTTTACTGCCAGTTTTTTCTTAACCGCCTCCGGATCCTGCCGCAATACCTGTAATTGTAACATCTTTAAAAAATTTTTGCAAAGATAAACGATTGTTATTTGAATTTTGGTTCATGGCCTATGGTTCATAGTTCATGGATTTTGATTCTGGATGCTGATCATTGAAAACTAATAACTCCGGGTCGATGGTCCATAGCCCATAGTCGATATCTCATCTCAATGCTGGTTGCTCGATTCTGATAACTGACCACTCATTTTCTGCCCAAACCATATAATTTAATACTTTTGCGCGTTATGCAGTTACAAAGGAATAAACCGGTGGCCATCTGGCTGTTTATTGGGGCCGGTATGATCATTATACAGGTTTTGTTAGGAGGAATTACCCGCTTAACCGGTTCGGGGCTTTCTATTACAGAATGGCAGCCCATTCTGGGAGCATTGCCCCCCATGAACCAGCACGCCTGGGAGGAGGCATTTAATAAATATAAAGAGATCGCCCAGTATAAATACATACACAACTATTTTACCTTGCAGGATTTTAAATCCATTTATTTCTGGGAATGGCTGCACCGCGACTGGGCACGGCTGATGGGCATCGTGTTTATTATTCCGTTTATTTATTTTATCCTGAAAAAGAAAATTGACCGCAGTATGCTCTGGCCCATGATCATTTTGTTTTTGCTGGGCGGGCTGCAGGGGGCTATCGGCTGGATCATGGTAAAGAGCGGGGTAGGCACAGACCTGGTATATGTAAGTCATATCCGTTTAGCGATTCACTTCCTGGCCGCGTTGCTGTTATTGTGCTATGTGGTCTGGTTTGCCTTAAAACTGACCGTGCCGGATAACCGGATTGCATACAATACCGGCCTCAGGAATTTTAATATCCTGTTGCTGGTGGTCATTACGTTGCAACTGACCTATGGCGCCTTTATGGCGGGTACGCATGCCGGTAAGGCTTCTATAACCTGGCCTACGATCAACGGAAGCATGATCCCCGTGTCATCGATGTTGAATGAAGGCGGTTTCCTTAGCGATATTACTCATAACCTGATCACCATCCAGTTCATTCACCGGGGCCTGGCCTATTTGATCACCCTCTTAATAATTGGTTACACGCTCCGTTTAACAAAACTGCCCAAAACAACGGCATTGTATAAGATGCGCTTTGTACCTGTGTTCTTTGTATTGGTACAGGTAACGCTGGGCATTCTTGCTTTAATGAATTACCTGAATGAAAATAAATTCATATTAAGCATCCTGCACCAACTGGTGGGCATGCTGTTCCTGGTATGTATGGTGATCTGCCTGTTTCTTGTGAGAAAGCGGTTAATAAATCAGCAATAAGGAATAACAAATAAGGAACAGAAAAGTCTTTCAATATGAAGAGCTCCTTCCTCATTTCTTATTTAATGTTTCTTATTCCTTATTTTCCGCCTAAAAGCTCATCCTGCAACGCTTTCAGCTCATCCCATTTTTCAGCGGCAGCCAGTTTTGCCTGCCTGGGCCAGCTTTTAGGATCGTGTAGGGCAAATTTGCTGCCTGCTGCGCTCAGAATCTCTTTTAACTTTTTACCGGTTGCTTTTGAAAGATCTTTAAAGGACTGGATCCCCTGCTGCTCCAGTAATTTGGCAATTGCGGGCCCTATGCCTTCAATTTTTGTAAGATCGTTCTTTATAATCGTTACCGCTTTTTTGGTCTTTTTTGCAGGGGCCTTTTTGGTTTTGCCTGCTGTTTCAGCTTTTACCTTTGTATCGGCTTCCGGAGCTGTTACGATCACATCTTCTTCTACAGTAATTACTGAATTATCAATGCCAAAATGATGCTTGTGCACATAGCCTTTGGCGGCCCAGTCGTTCACCCAGCGACCGTCATTTAACAGAAAACGGTATTCATAAGTATGCCCGGGTTTTAACTTTACAGAGGCTTTCCAAAAACCGTCTTTGTCTTTTTTTAGGGCGATAGCCTTATCAATGTCCCAGTTATTAAAATCTCCGAGCAAAACGGCTGCGGTGGCAGTTCCAAAGGCTTCCTGAGGTAGTGAGAACACAATCTCTTTCATATTGAAAAAATATTAAATATAGTTAGTTATAAAACGCAAAATTAACGATTATCGCCTGAATTATCTGTGGAAGCCATATTAACAATTGCTAACAATTGTGGACAACCGTGCAGAGTTTAGGAAAGGCAACTTATCTTTAGGCCATTGAATAAACGATTAAAGAACCGGATATGAAAAGAACAGGGTTGTTATTAGGCGTTTTACTGCTGGCTTCGGAGATATGGGCTGCGGCTCCCCGGGTGCTGGTTTTTTATAAAACAGCCGGATTTTATCATGAATCGATAGCAAAGGGCCTGCCGGCCATTTATAAACTGGGATCAGAGAACGGGTTTGATGTGGACAGCACCAGGGATGCTGCGGCCTTTAATAAAACCAACCTGGAAAAATATGCGGCTATTATTTTTCTGAGCACCACCGGCACCCTGTTCAATAGTGATCAGCAAAAGGCCTTGCAGGATTATGTACATAACGGGGGCGGTATTGTTGGCATTCATGCTGCTACGGATGCAGAGTATGAATGGCCGTGGTATAACAGGATGATGGGAGCCTGGTTCCTGGATCATCCCAAACAACAAACGGCTGTGCTGGATGTGGTAGACAGAAAGCACAGCAGTACGCAGCACCTGCCTGAAAAATGGACCCGAAAAGATGAATGGTACAATTTTAAAGAGATTAATAAGGAACTGCATGTACTGATTACTATTGATGAAGCCAGCTATGAAGGGGGTAAGAACGGTCATTTCCATCCTATGGCCTGGTATCATAATTTTGAAGGCGGCCGGGTATTTTATACGGCCCTGGGGCATACGGATGAATCCTATACAGATCCCTTATTCCTGAAACATCTTCTTGGTGGAATACGGTACGCAATGGGAACATCTTTCAAAAGAAAATAATAAGGAACAATATTTGCAAGACAGATAATTGATAATAATCGTTTTGTAAAAAAACAGACCATATGTTTGACAACCTGATCAGGAACCTGAGGAGCATTCTGTCTTTTACTGAGGAGGAACTGGCCTATTTTCTTTCATTGATGGAAATAAGAACCTTCAAAAAGTATGAGAAGATCGTTCGTATAGGCGAGCCGGTAAATTATGTGTACTATATTGATAAAGGGCTGGTGCGCTATTACGGGGAAACAGATGGTAAAGAGCAGACCTTCCGGGTATTCCGGGAAAACATGTGGGTCTCAGAATACGCGGCTTTTCTTACAAGACAACCTTCCATGGTCTGTATTGAAGCACTGGAAGACACAACGCTGTTCCGGATGCATTTTGATAAAATGCAGGAGAGCTATAATAAAGCAAAGATTTTTGAACGGCTTGGAAGAAAAATGGCTGAAGCGCTTTTTATTAACGAGGTTCAGATGACCACGCAGCGCCGTTTAAAATCGCCTGAAATACGTTACCTGGAACTGTTGCAGAATGACCCGGAAATAATGAGAAGGGTGCCTTTAAAGTACATCGCCTCCTTGCTGGGCATAGAGCCTGAAAGCCTTAGCAGGATAAGAAAAAGAACTTCAAAAGTAAAAGGCCAGTGATTACCAAGGCTGTAAATAGGGGGAATGATAAGTGGTTTTAAGAGGCAATGGTTGATTCTCTTTAAACTGCGGGATCTTTAACCCAGAATGGCAATATCAAGCTGCTTCCTGATGTGCCGCAGGGTTGTTTCCTGTTTCTTTGGTAAAAAAACCGTTAATACACCTTCTTCAAACCGGCTGGAAATGCAATCTGTTTCTATCATACCGTTTAAGTGTAAGGAGCGCTCAAAGGATTTAACAGGAAATTCCTGCTTGATAAATTCTATATGCGCCTCCTCAGCATAATCGCGCTCCCCTCTTATCGTAAGGACATCATTAGTAACCACTGTTGTAATCCGATCCTTTGGAAAGCCGGTTGCATAAACGGTTAACCGGTAACAATCGTCTCTTTCCTCGATATTGATCGGTACATTATACTTTGGCCGGGTGTATCCGCTTGTGTTCATAATTCATTTTTTATGTAGTTTAGTAAGAGTGCATTTATTCATTACCGGCTTCATTTCCCGGTGTGCAATGATTTCTCCAGTCATTCCGGAATCGTTCTCTCCATTGTTTCCGGAACTGCTGCCGTTCTTCCGGGGTCATTTGTTTAAATTTTTCACGCAGCCGCTCTCCCGGTCCGAAATGTTTTTTGGGGCCTCCTCCCGGGCGAAACGGGCTCAGCAAAATTTTAGTGAGCACCAGCAGGCCAACAGCCTGCCAGTAACTGATCCTTTTTGTGTTGAGCAGATCCGGCAGTATAGCATTCCAGAGCAGCATCACCAGCCCCCCGATTGCAAGGAGCGCAATAGCGGCAATAAAGATAAAAACAAATGCCGGGGGCCTTCTTCTTTTATAATTCATAATAATGTAATTTAATAATTAATGAGCTCATCATATAAATATTGCAGGCGGTTGCGCAAATGCTGAACGGCATAACGTTTCCGGCTGATGATCGTTTTAATATTCTCTCCGTATTGATCGGCAATTTCCTGCAGGGTCATGTCTTCCAGCTCATTCAGCACAAATACCTGTCGCTGGTTTTCCGGCAGTTCATCCAGGGCGCCAAACAACTCTTCCCAGAACAACTTCTTTATATCCGCCAGCTCAGGGTCGTTATCCAGCGTAAAGAGCAGTTCCCTGAACTGTACCTCCCCGTCTTCATTTTCGTACTGGTAATCATCAATCAGGTCTGCTTTTTTTTTCCGGTATTTGTCGGTGATTTTATTGCGGGCAACTTTAAACAGCCAGCCACTCACCTGTTCAATGGTTTGGGTAGCGCTTACATTGGCATACTGATACCACACATCCTGCAAAATATCTTCGGCATCTGCATCTGTATTCACATTTTTGCGAATAAATCCAAAAAGCCGGTTACCGTAGTCTTTTACGGCCTGGATGATATTTTGATCCTTTTCCTCCGCCAATATTGACAGTTTTTGCTCCTGCATCAGTAATTTAAGACGGATGGCAGGGTAAATTACTTTAAAGAATGGTCAGAATGTTTTCAACAGATAAAAAGCGGGCTATTTACTTGTGTGCCTTTGTTTTTTAAAAATCACAAAAATCTTTTTGAGATTGATTGAATTCTTCCTAAATTTGGTAAACCAATTTTTGGTAAACCAATATTTATATGGACACTACAATATTAAACAATATTAAAGCAATACAGATCGAGTCGCCGGTGGATAAGATTATCGGCCAGTTAAAACAGCTGATCATCGGTGGCCAGCTAAAGCCGGGCGACCGCCTGCCCGCAGAGCGCGTACTGGCAGAGCAGTTTGGCGTGGGGCGCAGCTATATACGGGAAGCCATTTTAAAGCTGGAGTTCTATGGCCTGCTGAAAACAAGCCCGCAAAGCGGTACCTATGTGGCCGGACTGGGCATCAATATCCTGGACAATATTATTACGGATATCATCAATTTTAATAAAGACGATTTTAATGCTTTGATCGAGGCACGCTATTATCTGGAACTGGCCTCCGCAAAACTGGCAGCCGAAAGACATACGGATGCAGACCTGCGGGAAATAAAGAAGGCGGCAGCTGATTTTGAGAACAAGGTAAAACGCAGCGGCAGTGCGGTAGAGGAGGATATGGTACTTCATATAAAGATTGCCAAAGCCACCAAGAACCCGGCCATTGAATCCATGATCCTCATCCTGATCCCCGATCTTATAAAAAATATTGTAGAGAACAACGTATGCGGCAAGAACAGGAGCAAAACATCGGTGCCGGAGCACAAAAAAATAGTAAAGGCTATTGAAGACAGGAATGTAGCAGCCGCCGAAAAAGCAATGGCAGAGCATCTGAACGATATCTGGCAAATAAGTAAAGCTGGCTTCGAGGCCAAAAAACTTATTGCCAAAAAACAGTAACTCTTTTTGATCCGGTACTTATTTTATAACGAATGCGCCATTTGAAAATTATATACTTTTTCGCCTGCCTGCTTTTTTCTTTAGCGGTGTCCGGGCAAAAACATCCCGGCATCATGATCACTGGGGAACAGGTGCCGGCTCTTAGAGCAGGAGTTAACCGGTATCCGTTGCTCAAAAGGTCTTACCGGGAAATAAAAGCAGCAGCAGATGCAGCAATAGCCCAGCCCGTCACCGTACCTGTGCCAAAAGATGGGGGCGGTGGCGTTACGCACGAGCAGCATAAAAAAAATTATACCGGCATCCTGAACTGCGGTATTGTGTATCAGTTAACGGGCAATAAAAAGTATGCTGATTATGTAAAAGAGCTGCTGTTGCAGTACGCTGCGAAGTATGAAAGCTGGCCACTGCACCCCGCACGTAAAAATAATAAGGAAAGCGGCAGGATTTTCTGGCAGAGCCTGAATGATTTTGTATGGCAGGTTTATACCATACAGGGGTATGATCTGGTGTATGATGCTATTGATCCAAAAGACCGGGAGGAGATCGAAGCGCATTTATTCCTTCCCATACTGCAATTTTTTACGGGGCATTGTGCATATATATTTAACAGCATTCATAACCATGGAACCTGGTGCCTGGCTGCTGTAGGCCTTACCGGATATGTACTGAACAAACCTGAATATGTGCAGATGGCCTTAAAAGGATCAAAGCTGGATGGTAAAAGCGGTTACTGGGCGCAACTGGATCAGCTGTTTTCCCCGGATGGCTATTATGCAGAGGGTCCCTACTACCAGCGCTATGCGCTTTTCCCGTTTTTGATCTTTGCAAAAGCCATACAGAACCATCAGCCCCGGCTGCATGTTTTTGAGTACCGGAATAAGCTGCTTGCAAAAGCCATCAACAGCATGCTGCAATGCACCTATACAAACGGCGCCATTTTCCCTCTGAATGATGCCATTAAAGATAAAACTTCTGAAACCTGGGAGCTGGTGTACGGGGTTGATATTGCCTATAGTGATATTAATAACAGTAATGACCTGCTGGATGTTGCTCAACAGCAGGGACGGGTCATTGTTTCTGATGCAGGCTTAAAGGTGGCAAAAGCAGTCTATGAAAAAAAAGCAACGCCGTTTAAATATGTTTCTGAATGGCTGAGCGATGGTGCTGACGGAAAGGCTGGCGGACTTGGCATTTTACGGGACGGCCCAAATACAGACCAGCAATGCGTGGTGCTGAAAGCGACCACCCAGGGCATGGGACATGGTCATTTTGACCGGTTGAACCTGTTGTATTACGATAACGGTACTGAAGTCTTTAGCGACTATGGCGCTGCACGTTTTTTAAATATAGAATCAAAAGGGGGTGGTGGATACCTGCCTGAAAATAATTCATGGGCCAAGCAAACGGTGGCACATAACACATTGGTGGTAGACAGGGTATCCGATTTTAAAGGCAGCCTGGAACAGGCGCAGGCCACGCATCCTGATCTGGTTTATTTTAATGCGAAACCCGGGTTGCAGGTGATGAGCGCTGAAGAAAAAAATGCGTATGAAGGCGTGGTACTGAACCGGGTAACGGCGCTGATAACGATCCCTGAATTAAAAAAGCCATTGCTGCTGGATGTTTTTACCGCATTATCGAACGGGGAGCATCAATACGATCTGCCGTTCTGGTACAATGGCCAGCTGGTGGATGCTTCTTTTCAGTTCAAAGCGTTTGCCGGTGAACTGAAACCGATGGGCGACAAGTTCGGCTATCAGCATATATGGCTGAATGCTGCCGCTGCGCTCAATAAGGAGGCCGGTTCTATAACCTTTTTAAATAAGAACCGTTTTTATACCACTCATTTTACTTCTGAAAATCCGCTGACGGTAAACTTTGTGACCACAGGGGCTAATGACCCGGCAATGAACCTTACCACAAGCAGGGCTTTCATGCTTTCCCGTAAAAGCAGCGGCAATGCTACCCTGGTCAGCATTACAGAAACACATGGGGTTACCGATCCGGTTTACGAAACGGTAACGGGAGCGGTTCCGGCCATATCGGGTGTAACGCTTATAAACAACTCTGAAGGGAAAAAGACCATTGTGTTTTGGGTTAACGGAAAGAAGGAATACCGGGTAACGATCAACTATAATGATAAAAATAATTTTATAAATCTGAAATAATGTTACAAAGCGATCTTTTTCAAATTGAAGATGCAATAACCTGGGAGGATCTGGGCAACGGCGTGCAAAGGCAGGTATATGGTTATGATGATCAGATCATGCTGGTCAAAGCAAAGTTTGAAGCAGGGGCCGTTGGAGCGCTGCACCAGCACCCTCATACACAGGTTACCTATGTGGAAAGCGGTGTTTTTGAACTGACCATTGGTGATGAAAAGAAAACGATTAAAAAGGGCGATGGCTATTATGTACCACCGCATATCGTACACGGTTGCGTTTGTAAAGAAGCCGGCCTGTTAATAGACGTGTTTAGTCCGCACAGGGAAGATTTTTTAAAATAATTGTTAAGCATGAAACAGGTACTGTTATTCCTTTATTGCATCCTGCCGGTCATTGCTTCAATAGCGCAGGATACGGCAGCAGTAAAGAAAGTAGTCTACCCCCCGGGATATTCCGAACAGCTAAATGTCATTTATACAAAGGCAGGCAGCTGGGAGGGCAAAATGGATCTTTATTTACCTCCAAAAGAAAAAGGGGTTACCCCTGTTATTATTAATATACATGGCGGCGGCTGGAATCATGGCACCAAGGAATCACAGACCGGATTCAGTACCTTCTTCAAAAACGGCTATGCAGTTGCCAATATAGAGTACCGGCTGAGCGGGCAGGCAACAGCTCCTGCTGCTGTAGAAGATGCGCGCTGTGCCGTTATTTACCTGGTCAATCATGCAACAGAATTAAATATTGATATAAACAAAATCGTCATTATGGGTAGCTCTGCCGGCGGCCACCTGGCCCTGGTAGCCGGTTTACTGGGCAATGAGCACGGGTTTGATACGAACTGTTCCACAGCAAATCCGGTAAAGGTTGCAGCGATCATTGATAAATATGGCATTACCGATGTAAAGGCCTGGAAAAGCAAATCGGTAGGTCTGTGGCTGGGGAATAGAGCAAATGATGAAAATTTTATCCGGTCCGTTTCGCCCTTATACCTGGTAAACAAAACAAGCCCGCCTGTTTTTATGGTGCATGGCGATGCCGACCCCACGGTTCCCTATCAGCAATCGGTGGATCTAAAGAAAAAGCTGGATGAAGCAGGTGTTAAAAGTCAATTCATCACCGTTCCCGGCGGCTTGCATGGCAAGTTCAGCGCTGAGGAAAACAGGAGGGTCAATAAAGAGATCATTCATTTTTTAAAAGAGCTCGGTATATGAAACGCCCCTATAAAAGATTATTAAACAGGAATGATGATGAGGCGTTCCATCTGACAAATAAAGATCGCAGCGAAGCTGCAAATAAAAAATGAACAGATGAAAGGATCTATTGCCGCTTTACTCATTATATTATGCACTGCATGCAGCGCTAAAAATAAAATGGCAGCAGTGCTTCCGTCTGAAAACGTACGTGTGATCACTGTTGCTACCGCTGCTGAGTTAAAAGCGGCGCTGTCTGCTGCAAAACCGGGCGATTCCATTGTTTTAAAAGATGCTGTTTATTCCGGAAAATTTGTTATTGAAAACCCGGGCAGCGAAAAAAATCCCATCGTGTTAACCGGTAGCAGGAATGCGGTGCTGGATGCAGGTGATATAACCACGGGGTATGTATTGCAATTAAAAGCAAGCTACTGGCATTTGAGGGGCTTTACTTTAAAAAACGGGTTGAAAGGGCTTATGACAGATGGCGCTGATAACAATATCATAGATGGTATTTTGGTAACGCAGACAGGTGAGGAGGGAGTGCATTTCAGAACGTTCAGCAGTCACAATATCATTCAAAATTCAACGATCAATAACACAGGGCTGAACCGGCCCGGTTATGGAGAAGGCATTTATATCGGCAGCGCTAAAAATAACTGGGAAAAATATACAGCCGGTAAACCGGATCATTGCGATGATAATAAAGTATTGAATAATACCATTGGTCCCAACGTAACCGCTGAGTGTATTGATGTGAAGGAGGGAACAACGGGCGGACTGATTGATGGCAATACTTTTAATGCAGCAGGCATAAGCGGCGAGAACAGTGCGGATAGCTGGATGGATATCAAAGGCAATAATTACCGCATTGAAAATAATAAGGGCATCAACCCGTCTGCTCCCAACTTCCTGGATGGCTACCAGGTAAACTGCGCTTACGCCGGCTGGGGCAATAATAATGTATTTAAGAATAATATATCTGAAGTAAATGCCCCGGGCTATGCCATTAATGTAAGACTGAAAAGCAGTAACGGGGAAGTAACCGGCACTGTTGTTTATGCAGATAATACTGCGCAGCATGCGGGTAAGGGGGTAAGCAATATTCCGCTAACACAAATAAAATGATCATGAAGATAAGAGGATTGCGCTGGTACATTATCGGGTTGATCGCACTTGCAACGATCATCAATTATATTGACCGGAGCGCTATTAATATTTTATGGCCTTATATCTATCATGATTTTGGTATTGCAGCGGCCGATAGCAAAAATGCCCTGGCCTTAATTACCACCTTCTTCATGATCGCCTATGCCATTGGCCAGACCTTTATGGGCAAGATCATGGATAATATCGGCACCAGACTGGGAATGGGCTTGTCAATAGTAGGCTGGAGCCTGTCTATTGCGCTGCATGCATTTGCCCGCGGTTTGCTGTCCTTTAATGTATTCCGTTTTTTCCTGGGCTTTTTTGAGGCGGGCAACTGGCCCGGGGCCACCAAAAGCAATGCGGAATGGTTTCCTGCAAAGGAACGCGCCATTGCCCAGGGCATCTTTGGCGCCGGCGCTTCTCTGGGATCGGTTATTTCCGCGCCTATTATCGCACTGGTCTATGTTGCGTTCGGCTGGAAAATGACCTTCGTGCTGATCGGCATACTGGGCATTCTCTGGCTGCTGCCCTGGCTGCTGATCAATAAATCGACGCCGGCCACGCATCCGAATATAACCGCATCAGAAAAAGAATATATTTTTTCTGATGAAACAAAAAAGAATATTGCTGAAGGCAGGGAAGAAAAGGTGTTGACATGGAAAGAGCTGCTGGCAATAAAGAACACCTGGGGCATTATCGGCGCCCGCTTTTTTATTGACCCGGTATGGTGGTTGTTTGTAACCTGGCTGCCCACTTTTTTGAAAGAGCAATTCCTGTTCGACATTCAGCAAATAGGCGCATTTGCATGGGTGCCCTATTTATTTGCGGCCATTGGCGGTTTGCTGGGCGGCTTCCATTCTTCCTGGCAGATCAAAAAAGGAGTGGAAGCGCATAAGGCCCGTAAAAATGCAATAGGGCTGGGCTGCCTGATCATGCTGTTGTCGCTGGTTGCTATTGTTTATTTTTTAGATCAGTTAAAAAGCATGCCCATGTTTGCAATGGTGCTGATCGGGTGCACGCTCTTTGGATTCCAGTTCCTGATCAATAATATTCAGACACTACCCAGCGATTATTTCAATGGTAAGAATGTGGGAACCGTTGCCGGCATGGGGGGCACAGCGGCCGTTATCGGAACGCTGATGACCACATGGGCAGTGCCGGTGATCACCAAAACGGGCTATACTTCTTTTTTTGTGCTGGCTGCAGTTTTGGTACCGCTTTCATGGATCACCATAAGATTTATTTCATCAAATCCGGATAAATTAAAACAATAGAAGTATGAGATTTAAAAACAAAGTAGCCATCGTTACCGGTGGTTCCAGGGACATTGGCCGTGCCGTATCTGTAAAGCTGGCAAAGGAAGGCGCAAAGGTGGTGGTAAATTATTATGGCAGCAAAGAGAACGGGGAAGCAACGTTGCAACAAATAAAAGAAGCCGGTGGGGAAGGCATTATTGTAAGTGGAGATATGACCAAAGCGGCTGATGTGGCCAATATGGTCAGCGCTGCCAGGAACGCTTTTGGAGATGCTATACATATACTGGTGAACGTTGCCGGCGGGTTGGTTGCCCGGAAAACAACTGCCGAAATGGATGAGGCCTTTTGGGATCAGGTGATGGACCTGAACCTGAAATCGGTGTTCCTTTGTGTGAAAGCGGTAACACCGTATATGCCACCGGGTGCAGCAATCATCAATTTTACCTCGCTTGCAGGGCGCGATGGGGGCGGGCCGGGTGCCAGCGCCTATGCCACCTCCAAAGGAGCTTTAATGACCTATACCCGGGCACTGGCAAAAGAATTCGGCCCTAAGAATGTAAGAGTGAATGCAGTAGCGCCCGGCATGATCGCTACTACCTTTCATGATACGTTTACCAAACCCGAGGTAAGGGCAAATGTGGCCAATGGCACTCCTTTAAAACGGGAAGGAAAAGCAGAAGAAGTAGCGGACCTGGTGGCTTACCTTGCTTCTGATGAGGCCAGCTTTATTACCGGCGCCAATATTGACATAAACGGGGGCGTTAGCTTTTCCTGATGGTAGCCGGCTCCGCTTTATAAACGATCAGCTGCCGGCGTTTTGCTGAGATTGAAGTGAACACAACCTGCCTAAAAAAATTTGGCCGGGAACTTTAGTGTCAATAAATTTGGTAAACCAATTTTTGGTAAACCAAATTTATAAAAAGCGATTGCGATTTCCTGGTTTATCCTAATACATATATTATGAAACTGAAATCTTGCCTTATTTATATACTTGTCTTTGCCCTTATGGTATGGCTGCCTGCTTCAGGCTATGCGCAAACCAAAGTAAAAGTGAAGGGCGTTGTAACAAGCACTTCAGGAGAACCCCTGGGCGGTGTTTCCGTAACCATAAAAGATGCAAAAGGCGGAACAGTTACTGATTCCACCGGTGCCTTTAGCATTACTGTGGAAAAGGGCAAAATCCTTCAATTTGACCATATAGGGTATCTGCCGTTTGCCCGGGGCATTACTGAAGCGGGCACGGTGAAGGTGACCCTTACCCAAAAGATGAACAACCTGGATGAAGTGGTGGTCATTGGTTATGGTACACAATCCCGGTCTGCCATTACCGGTGCGGTCAGCAAGCTGGTTAATAAAAACCTGGATGAGATCCCAACCTCACGGCTGGATAATGCACTTATTGGTAAAATAGCCGGCGTTACCATTCAGAATGTGACTTCAGAAGTAGGCGCCGATCCTGTGGTGCGCATACGGGGCTTCAGCTCCATCAGTGCCAATTCATCCCCATTGGTAGTGGTAGACGGCTACCCGGTGCCGGATGGATTGTCCTTTGTGAATCCGCAGGATGTGGCTTCTGTAGAGGTTTTAAAGGATGCGGCAGCAGCGGCCATTTACGGGTCGCGTGCGGCCAACGGCGTAATTATTATTACCACCAAAAGCGGGGCAGCAGACCGCCCCAGGTATAATTTTAAAGTGTATTACGGTACCAGGAAGCCCTATAAGCTGAACCCTATTATGACCTTTAGCGAGTATGCTGAGAAACTGTATCGCGAAGCAGCTATGCGGGCCAATGATACAACAGTTGCTGCAAACAGGCGGAACCTGATATCAGACCAGGAGCAGGCCGCCTATATCCTGGAAAACCAGATCACCGGTGCGCCCACCAACTGGCAGGAGCTGGGCCTGCAAAACTCAAATATATCCAATGCAGAGTTCAGCGTATCGGGTGGTAAAAAAGAAGTAAAGTATTACCTGAGCGCAGGATATCAGAAAGATGTGGGTGTTATGAAATTCAGCGATAACACCCGGGGAACCATGAAGGCCAGGCTGGACGCAAATCTGAGCAAGAAAGTAAAACTGAGCTTCAATTTTAACCCCAGCTATATTAAAACAAACCGGCCTACTGTTAATTATACAGACTACTTCCGGACCTACTCATTTGTTCCGTTATACCATACCAATTATACAGCGCAGTTTGTACAACAGAATCCCCAATGGGCCGATATTTTACCCGGGGATTATGCCCAGGCCCGGCATTTTAACGGACTTCCCTATTCCGGCAGGATGCCGGATGGTACACTGTGGTCCAGCAATGGCCCGGTTATACCCTGGTCCACATCCAATAATACACCGCTTTCTATTGCTGACAGGGAAAAAAGATATGTGGAATCCTACCGTATGTTAGGCGGTGTGGATCTGTCTTATGAGATCATTCCCCGGCTGGTCTTTAAAACTGCACTGTCAGGGTATTATATGCAGCAGAACGACCGGACATTTGTGCAAAGCAATGCAGAAAAGGACGGGGATCTGAATTACGCCATTTTTAATGACAGGAATTACAAGGATGTGCTTTGGGAAAATACTTTAAACTATAATAAACGGTTCGGCAATCATAATATTACGGCGTTAGTGGGTTTTACGGCACAGCAGACCTGGAAGGATACGTCAAATATGGTAGGGCGTAATTTTCCTACAGAAGATTTTAAAACCATGAACCAGGCTGGCCAGATCGATCCGGCGCTTACCTATACCTTAAAGGATAAAATAGGATTGTTGTCTTACCTGGGCCGCGTTACCTATGATTATAAAAGCAAATACCTGGTTGCGGCAAGTTTCCGGACAGACGGCAGCTCTTATTTTGCACCCGGACATAAATGGGGGTATTTCCCTTCCATATCCGGTGGCTGGGCCATTAGCCAGGAGCCTTTTTTCAAAGCTGTTAAAAGCGTCAATAATTTAAAGATAAGGGCCAGCTATGGCGCTACAGGAAATAACCGGATACCGAGTTTCTCTTATATGGATCTGCTGTATCCGGCTAATTATGCTTTTGGTACCGGTACCGGGTCTGTAATACTGGGTTTATCGCCCAACTCCAATACACTGGCCAACCCGCTGATCACCTGGGAGCGCACGTTCGAGTTTAACACAGGTCTCGACCTGGGTATGTTCAGCAATCGCCTCACGTTAATTTTAGACTGGTATAACAGGGTTACAGACAGATTGCTGTACAACCAGGCTACCATGTCCTTTACCGGCTCTAACCAGTATATTAATAATATTGGTAAGCTGCGTAATAAAGGGGTGGAAATTGAATTAGGCGGTGTGCCGGTGCAAACGAAAAATATAACATGGAGCACTTCCGTCAACTTCACCCGAAATAAAAATACATTGCTTGCATTAGGTGGTGAGCCTTACCAGTATAATTATGGGGAGCGTAACGAAGTGTATGCTGCCATTGTAGGCCAGCCTGCTATCCAGTTTTTTGGTTATAAGACAAACGGGGTCTGGCTTTCAGATAAGGAAATTGCTGATGCAAAGGCTGCCGGGCTTACCAGTACCTTATCAAAGTATTTTCAGGCCGGCGGTTTAAAGTACGTAGATATAAATGGTGATAATGCGATCGATGCCAACGACCGCGTACCGTTAGGCAATCCGTTCCCTGATTTTACATGGGGTTTTAACAACACCATTACCTATAAAAATTTTGATTTCAGCATGCTGATACAGGGCTCACAGGGTGGGAAGCTGATAAATGGCGACCTGTATTATAATGAAACTAAAAAGTTCAATAAGCTGGTCAATACTGATCAGCGCTGGGTAAGCGCTATGTATCCCGGCGATGGCAAAACACCTTATTTTACCAACGGGGAAAACTGGATGCTGACAGATTATGTTTTGGAAAGTGCTTCTTATGCCTCCTTAAGAAACCTGATCATCGGCTACAAGTTTCAAAGCAAAACCTTAAAGCATATCGGCTTAAACGGCTTAAGAATATATGCGTCCGGCGATAATCTTTTCTATATAATGGGCAAAGGTTACAGGGGCATCAACCCGGAGGCAAGAGTAACCAGCGGTTTGTATAATTCGCCGCTGATCAGCGGTTACCAACGTGGCGCGTTCCCCATTATGCGCACTTATACGTTTGGTATTGACCTGAGCTTCTGAACAGATTTTGAAACAGGGACACAAACCGTAATGCATACGATTAAAAAACAATAAAAAAAATACACGGATGAAAAAGCTTTTATATACAACCCTATCCGTCATTTTTTCAATATTTATTTTTTCCTGTAATAAAATAATAGATATTGATCCCATATCCAATGTAGGTGCAGGAGCATTCTATAAAAATTATAACGAGGTAAATACAGCGCTTGCAGGCTGCTATAATGGAATGCAGGGGCCTTTGTATAACGAGTGGATGTTTACCGACCTGAGAAGCGATAATTCTTTACAGGGTGTGCCCAACACTTCCAGCGTTGACAATATAGAGCTGAACGACCTGGATATGTTTACCTTAAATGCCACGCACAGCGATGTTTATGATTACTGGCTGGCTGCCTATAAGAATATACGGGCTGTTAACTATGTTTTAGGAAGCCTTGGTGTTACATTCAGTAATGGCCAGGATAATTTTGGAACGGCCACCGCACAGTTAAATGATGATCAGAAAAAGCAACTGGCCGGTGAAGCCTTAATAGTGCGGGCTTATCATTATTTTAACCTGGTACGGTTATTTGGTGGTGTTTTCCTGATCTCCGAACCGGAGGATCCCCAAACGTCCAAGAAGGTAGGGCGTAGCAGCGCCACAGATATCTATAATTTTATTATGGCCGATCTGAATACCGCCCAAAGTATTTTGCCCCGGATCAGTTACAGCCAGATAGCGGCAACGGACCTGGGCCGTGTAAACATATGGTCGGCAAAAGCGCTGCTGGCAAAGGTGTATCTTACATTAGGAAGAAAAGCCGATGCGCTCATGTTGCTTGATGATATCATTACAAACAGCGGGTATGGGCTCCTGCCGTCTTATGCAGATGTGTTCTCTGTATCCAATGAAATGAACCGGGAAATTATTTTTGCCGTAAGATACAAAGCAGGTGGCTTTAACCTGGGGTCCCCTTTTGCCAATCTTTTTGCGCCTACCGGTAGTGGCAGCGCTATTGTGGCCGGTGACGGTAAAGGGTACAATTTTCCCACTACTTCCATCCAGGCGGCATTTAAAACTTCCACATCGTCAGGATCAGATGCCCGTAAAGATGTTACTGTAGCAGTTTACAACACTACAAAACCGTATGTAAAAAAATTCCTTTCCACGGTTGCGGTAAGCTATGACGCGGAAAACGATTTCCCCGTGATCCGGTTTTCCGATGTGCTTTTAATGAAAGCGGAGGCGGTTGGCTTTGACGGGCCGTCAGGTGTTGCTGTTGGAATCATCAACCAGGTAAGGCAGCGTGCCGGAGCTATAGATTATACAGGCACCGGCGATTTTTCTGCCGGATTTTACAAATATCCTTCAGGCGGGGACAGCGCTATCAACAGCGCATCCGGCTTTACCAAAGCCCTGCTGAATGAAAGGAGACTGGAATTTGCCTTTGAGAACCAGCGCTTCTTTGATATGCAGCGCCTGGGCGATGCGGTGCAAATGATCAAAGACCATTTTGCAGAGGAGTACGATGTGTTTTATTCCAGGATCAGCCCGAAAATACCATTGGAAACCTTACAGGGCAATGTTACAAAGGATAAATTACTGCTGCCGATACCCCAAAGGGAAATAGACACCAATAATGAAATCCCGATTGAACAAAATACCGGGTATTAACCTAAAATCTTTTCAAAATGAAAATGTTCTGTTCCTTCCTGGTTGTAGCAACACTCTTTTTTTGTATGTTCCTGCCTGCCTGCAAAAAGGACTATAACCAAAATATAACTGACAGGGAAAGCGCTGATAAGGTTACGGCTGTGGCGTATCAGTACAATACTGCCACCAAAAAATTTTCGCCGCAGGACAGCATTACGGCGCAGATAGCGTCCCCGGCAGGCGTAAACCAGGTATATGTATACCTGGTGCGCAGCAATAGCACCGATTCGGTGGTAACTGTTTTTTTTCCGCCGGACGGCAGTGAAAACGATGTGGCTATGGGTGTATCACCGGCTGTTTTCTCAAAAATAGATATGTCGGCAGCCACAGGGCTTAAGCTGATGATAAAGCACCGGGATAATTCCTATCACCAGGACTCCATTAAAATAACCCCGTTCACGCCGCCTTTACCGGAACTGCAAAATTTTCCTGCAAGCCTGTTGCCTGGTAATGACGGGCAAATTCATGTTACGGGCAAAGCACTGTCGCAAAACGGTATTCAAACCATTTATATTTATGATGATGCTACCGGCAGCTTTACAAAAGTGGATAGCATCACCAATCTGAAGAATGCCACATCATATGATGTAGACTATAACTATACTTACAGGGATAAAGCTGCCAATCTGAAAGTACAGGTGGTCGATAATTATGACCTCGCGGCCGAAGCGGTTATTACAATTCCTGTATTACCCTATACTGTTTACAAGGACGTAACCATGAACGCGCAGGGCTTTGCAACCAATAATGCGTTTGTGGCAGCAACAGGTACACTGTTAGGCAGTTGTGAACTGCCATCCGGAGAAGCGCTGAGCGATGCTGATATGGATTTGCTGCTTTATGGCAGTAAGGATAATGTGCTTTCGCTTTATAGTCCGGGTAACGCAAAAAACATCGCCAAAAATTATAAATGCAACGGTACGGAATGGGCAATAGCAGATCCTCTTTTATTAAAGGCGGTTAAAGTCAAAATATTGGTGCCGGGTTCTTCCGATGCAGTTGACGCTATTTATGCGAGATTTAATGCAAACAATATTCCTGACCTGGCTGAAGATGACTTTTTTAATGGCATCAGTGTTCCCGGCGGTAACACCGCTAAGATCAGTACAAACACAGGAGAGCTAAATCCTGACGGGGCTTATTTATTATGGGTACGTATTCCCAAAGAAGATGGAACTTTCCGTAATTGTTTGCTACGGGCCAAATCATTTGTGTTGTCTGCAGGAAGCTCTACGGTTACTTTTGATATTTATGTGCAGAAATAGGCAGATATGAAATATTTTTTTTGGATCGTTTTTTCGGGATTTGTAGCGCAGCTTCATGCGCGCTCCATACCGGTTGCCAATGTCAGCGAACTGAATACGGCGCTGAAAGCGTGTAAACCAGGTGATACGATCCTGCTTGCAGATAAACAGTGGCAGGATGCTGCTATAAAAATTGAAGCAAACGGCACACAGGAGCATCCCATTGTTATCAGGCCGCAACACCCGGGCGGGGCCGTGCTTACGGGAAGCTCATACATCCGGCTTGCCGGGCAGTATATTGTTATCAGCGGCCTGCATTTCAGCAATGGGCATACGCCACGCAGGGCTGTCATTGAGTTTTGTCTTGATGAAAATAAGCTGGCCAACCACTGCCGCGTTACGCAGTGCGTTATTGAAAACTACAGCCAGCCTGCAAGGCTTTCTGAAGACGTTTGGGTCTGTCTTTGGGGCAGGCACAACCGTGTGGATCATAATACTTTTGTTGATAAACTGAATGCAGGGCCTACTTTAATTGCAGAACTCAATGATGAACGCAGCCGGGAGAATGATCACAGCATCGATTCCAATTATTTTAAAGGCAGGCAGCGGCTGGGTTCCAATGGTGGTGAATCGATCCGCATTGGTGTTGCCCGCTATTCGCTGACCGCCTCCCATACGCAGATCGTTCATAATTATTTTGAGCGTTGTAATGGCGAGGTGGAAGTTGTTTCCATAAAATCTGGAGAAAATAATGTAAGCCATAATGTTTTTTACGAGTGCGAGGGTGGATTGGTATTGCGTCACGGCTCTAAAAACCTTGTCAGTGGAAATATTTTTTTGGGAAATGATCAGCCCTTTACCGGTGGTGTAAGGGTCATTAATCCCGGCCATACGGTAACCAATAATATTTTTAAAGACCTTACAGGCGTTAATTTCCGTTCGGCGCTGGCTGTATTGAACGGAGTGCCCCATTCATTGATCAACCGGTATTACCAGGTTACGGATGTCCGCATTTCCAACAATACATTTATTAACTGCGCATCTGTTTTATTTGGCGCCGCCAAGGATGAAGAGCGCATACTTGCACCGGAGCGTGTATTATTTAATAAGAACCTGGTGGTTGATCCACAAGGAAAGCCGTATACAGATGAAAACAGGGATGGTGGCATCCTGTTTAAGGATAATGCGGTTGCAGCAAAAACTCAATTCCCTGTTACAGCGGGTTTTACCGCTGCAACAGTTGACACTGTCCGGAAAAATGGTGTGCTGTTACCGTATAGCCCCAATTACGGGGCCGATGTGAATAAGATACAGCTGATCAACAGGTCTGATGCAGGCGCCCTATGGTATCATCCTGCTGAAAAGGCAGCAGCCCGAAACCCTAAGGTTTTTAAAGTAAAGGCCGCTGAGGCCGGTAAGATCAATGAACTGATACAACAGGCATTGCCCGGAGACCGGATCGTTTTAAGTGATACGGGTTATTATAAGCTGGATAAAGAGATTTTAATCAATAAACCAATAACGATTGAAGGCAGCAATCCGTTCCATAAAAATCCGGTGCTGATCAACACCTCTTATCAGTCTTTGGATGCCTTTATGATCATTGAGAACGGCGGCGCATTAACCGCCAGGAACATCAGCTTTAACGGGGCTTTTGAAAGTTATGCGGATGTACGGTCCGGTATCAGGAGCACATCAGCGCCTATGAACAGGCACTACAAATTGGTTATAAATAGCTGTGCCTTTTATAATTATAATGAGGGCAGCTATGCCGGCTTCAGGGCAACAAAAGCCACTTATGCGGATTCTGTGATCATCCGTAATTCGTTATTCCGGAATATTTCAGGCATAGCAGTAAATATTGCCGAAGAAAAAGAAGACAAGGGCTTGTATGGTGCGGAGAACGTTGTCATACAAAACTGTGTATTTTCCGAGGTATTAGGGTCAGCTATTAATGTATACCGCGGAGGGAATGATGAAAGCACTACCGGCCCTGCTGTGTTTATTGACCATTGTACCTTTAGCGAGGTGAACAATATGGAGCAGGGGAGTGTGGTAAAACTGATCGGCGTGCAAAATGCACGGATAACGAATAGTATTTTTTCATCAAGTGGCAGGGGTGGCAGAAGCATTGAGTTCCGGGAATACCGGTGGGATAATATTCATGTGAACTATTGCGATTTTTACCGTTCCGGTAAAATTGAGTCATTCTATGGAAAGGCCCCGGGTAAGGATATTTACAACGTAGCTCCGGTTTTTGTAAACCCGCCGCTATATGATTTCAATTTAAAAGAAGATTTGCCCGCACCTGCAAAATCATCAGACAGGAAGCCTTTGGGCGCATCCCTGGTCATTGAATAAATACAATTGAATGATGCATTTCCGCATTGTAATTTGTCTTTTAGCCTTTCTTTTTACAGGATTATATGTAAAGGCTAAAACGTATCCTGTTAATAATGCTGCTGAAATAAACCGCCTTGTATTATTGCCCGGTGATACGGTACTGATGCTGGGCACCAGTTGGAAGGATGCGCAGATCAATTTTAAAGGAACAGGAACGGAAGCAAAACCGGTTGTATTAATGGCAGGTCAACCCGGCAAGCTCATCCTCTCCGGAAATTCCAATTTAAAAATTGACGGGCATTGGCTGGTTGTGAACGGGCTGTATTTTACCAATGGCTATTCATTAAATGACGATGTGATCATCTTTTCAAAAACGGCATCCCATTGCAGGCTGACCAATACCGCTATCGTAAATTATAACCCGCCTGATAAAAAAACGGATTACAAATGGGTATCGCTCTATGGCAGCTATAATAGTGTAGATCATTGTGAGCTGACCGGGAAGGAGCACCAGGGCACAACACTGGTCGTTTGGCTGTCCGATACGCCTAATCATCATATCATACAGAACAATTATTTTGGGCCAAGGCCTCCTTTAGGAGCTAATGGCGGTGAGAGCATCCGGATCGGTACCAGTGAATGGTCGATGCACGATTCCTATACATTGGTGCAACAGAATATTTTTGACAGATGTGATGGAGAAATAGAAGTTATTTCCGTGAAATCCTGTCATAACCGGATCGGGGAAAACCTTTTTTATGAATGTGATGGAACAGTAACGCTGCGGCACGGGAATGATAATACGGTGGATAGTAATTATTTTATAGGGAATGATCAACCCAATACCGGCGGTATACGGATCATAGGAGAGCGTCATACAGTTGCCGGCAATTATCTGTATAAAACAACAGGAACCGATCTGCGGGCAGCTATTTCCATCATGAACACTTTTAAAGATCCAAAGCTGAATGAATACTGGCAGGTGAAAGACGCAGTTATTGAAAATAATTATATCATTCATTGTAAGAATGCCTTTGTGATCGGTGCGGGGAAAAATGATAAAAGAACGGTAGCCCCGGAAAGCATAACTATTAAAAATAATTATATAGTTATGCCGCAGTTGTTGTTAGATAAGAAAGAAAAGCCGCTGAACTCCCTGATAACGGGCAATAAGGTTTTGGGAACACCCGGCATGGATGGGTTTACTACTGTAAAAAATAAAAGCCTGCAGATAAATAAATATGGAATTTGGGTGCTGCCGGAAAATAAAAGAATCCCTTTCTGGTTAAGGACAACCGTTGGCCCCCAATGGAAAAAAGCGCTGCCTGTATTTACGATCCGGTCGGGTAAATGATTGCCGTTACGAGTTATATCAATGAACTTGATTTTCCCCTTTTATGTTTGATTGCCAGTCGGAGGATCTCTCAATCATCGAACACTTCAATATTTCAGAGCCTCCCCGGCTTCGCTCGGATCCGAACATTCGGATGACGAAAGTATCATTGATCCTCAATGCATAATTCCATCTGTCATTGGCACTTGTTTCGGCATCTATTTGATCGCTAATTTGGACCCTGAAATAAAAACAGATCCCGGAACAGGTCCGGGATGACCTCTTCAGGGTGACCCGTAAGAAGGATTGTCATTGCCTCATCCGAACTTTCGGATGATTTTGTTTTTACAAATGGAAAACTCAGGATAACGGCATTTTTTTATCATTGTTTCATAACTCTGCAACTCAATAAAGGCAAGTCACAATAACAATTACTGAATAGCCCAGGCAATAGGAGAAAAAAGTTGTGTGTACAGCATAGCTTCCGGAGGGCGGGCAGCGCAAATAATAAGCTCAGGATGATAGTACTATGGCACAGGTCCTTTATATAATTTTTATGTCCGTTATTGCGCTCCATTATCCCCATCCATATCCCCTTCTTTCCACTCATGCTTCCACCTCCGGTGGCTCCAGAGCCACATGTCCGGATGCTGGCGGATGGTTGCTTCCAGAAAGCGGACAAATTTTTTTGTAAGTGCATCCTCGTTGCTGTTGGTTTTAGGGTTTTCTTCTGCAAGGGTAAAGGTTACGTGGTAATATCCCCGTTTTACCCGTTCAATGGAAGCAAACAGCACTACTGCATTATTGGTAATAGCACTTTTAGCCGGTCCTGCGGTAAACGCTGTTTTGCGGTTAAAAAAAGTAAACCATTTGGCTTTGTCTATCCGTCCCGGGCTTTGGTCAGCAATCAGGCCCAGGCAATACATGCTTTTGCGGTAAGGTAAAAACTCCCGTGCCATCCGGCCTGCGTCCAGCAAAACAGCGCCGCTCCGCGAGCGTAGCTTTTTAAAAACACGATTGATGGATTTATTATGAATAGGAATATACACCCCTAAAAAAGTATGTTTTATTTTTCGTACTACCTGTATGTTTCCCCATTCCCAGTTAAAGGTGTGGCCCAGATGCAGCTGCACGCTCCGGTGCTGATCATAGTATTGATTGATCATTTGCCAGTTACCCGTAAAACGTTTTTCAAAAAAAGCATCCGAGGCCGAAAGCACTTTTATGGTTTCAACTAATGAATCGATGAACTTATGATAAAAATCTTTGGCAATGCGCTTGCGTTCTTTAACGGACTTTTCAGGGAAAGCAATGGTAATATTATCCAGCACTACTTGTTTCCGGTAGCCGATGACGTAATAAATAACAAAATAAAAAAAATCGGAAAGCAGGTACAGCACCGGTAACGGCAATAAGGAACACAAATACAAAAATCCGTAAACGAGATAGTACATTTTTTTGCTAACTTATAACTGCCGAACCCTTATTTTATTGTTGTGATCGTTACAAATACAGGATGTGGCAACGATTGCGGCACATACGGTTGCAGCTCTCACTGCCAATTCCGTAAACCGATATCTTAACGATAGAACGCTGAGGTCTTTTATAGGATGGGCGAATACCCATTCTCCAAAGTCTTTGTTTTCCGTTAATAAAAGACAATTATTTTCCAATGCCCATTGTATCACCTGTTCATCTTTTATACCCTTTGCCTGTTCACCTACGGCAATAATATTGAACCCTTCCGCCCAAGCATTTTAATATTGAATAAATATTTTCATCAGCAAGGATCATGCTACAGCTATGACCTGTTCATTGGAAATTACGTCTGATGCATAAGCCAGGGCAGGGAAAACTGCTTCGCGTGAAAGGATCGGGTAGGCTTCCTGCAATTGTTCTGTCGCGGCCCCTTCCGATAAGCGCTGTATAATCTGTTCAACAGAGATACGATCGCCTTTTATATGGGGCTTTCCCAGTAAAACAGCAGCATCTGATTCTATAAATCCCGAATGGTTCATTGAAAACGATTATTTCTGTAAAGTTACTAAACAAATAGCAATGCGCAGGCGTTTAAGAACTGTATTCGTTTTTCTGTGCTTAAACTGATTTAATTAAATCAGTTCCCTTTTTTTATGACCAACTACAAAACAACATTCTGAACAATGGAACTCTTTTCCGGATAGTCGGTATTATAGTTCAGCCCACGGCTTTCCTTGCGGAACATGGCGCCTTTTACGATGAGGTATCCTATTGTTATCAGGTTCCGCAATTCCAGCAACTGTGGGGAAACCCTGCTGGATCTGTACAATTGTTCGGTTTCTTCCCAAAGAAGATCCAGCCTGCGGGAAGCACGCTGTAAGCGGATGTTGTTACGTACAATGCCTACGTAATCGGTCATTATCTGGCGCAGCTCTTTCAGGCTTTGTGTGATCAGGATCATTTCCTTTGGCTGCATGGTGCCCCGGGCATTCCATTCCGGGATCTGGCCGGTATAATGATGATCGTTCAGCTCGCCGTTTTGCGCTTTTGTTGAAACATGCTCAAAACAGCGATGCGCAAAGACCATTGCTTCTAAAAGAGAATTGCTTGCCAGCCGGTTGGCCCCATGCAACCCGGTGCTGCTGCACTCTCCTACAGCATACAGGTTACGGATGGAGGTCTGCCCCCACTCGTCTACCTTAATGCCGCCGCAGCTGTAATGTGCCGCCGGCGAAACCGGGATCATATCTTTTGTAATATCAATGCCGATGCTTTTGCACTTTTCATAAATATTGGGAAAATGCTCCAGGAATTTCTCCAGCTGAAGATGACGGCAGTCCAGCCACACATGTTCTGTGCCCGTCCGCTTCATTTCATTGTCAATAGCGCGGGCAACAATATCCCGGGGAGCAAGATCCCTGCGCTCATCATAACGTTCCATAAATGCCTCTCCGTCTTTGTTGCGCAGGATGCCGCCGTCGCCACGCACGGCCTCGGTTATTAAAAAGGCCTGGCCCGTCAGGCCCGCTTCAAATAAAGCGGTTGGGTGAAACTGGATGAACTCCATGTTCTCGATCCTTCCCTTTGCGCGGTATACCATTGCCACACCATCGCCGGTAGCAATGCCCGGGTTGGTGGTGGTACGGTATACCTGCCCGTTACCACCGGATGCCAGGTAGGTGGTTTTGGCAAGAATGGTCTCAATGTCATTGGTTACTAAATTGAGCACATATACCCCGTAACATTCAATATCCGGGGTCGATTTTGTTACCAGATAGCCCAGGTGGTGCTGGGTAATGATATCAATAACGAGGCAGTGCTTCAATATCTCAATATTGGGATATTTTTCCACAGCTTCCAGCAATGCCCGCTCCATTTCCCAGCCGGTAATATCTTTATGATGCAGGATGCGGAATTCGCTGTGGCCACCCTCTTTGCCGCGTTTATATTCGCCGTCATCATCCTTATCAAAATGTGTGCCCAGCTCAATCATTTCATTGATGCGCTCCGGGCCCTCCTTTACAACGATCTCCACAATTTTTTTATTGCATAGCCCGTCACCAGCGATCAGGGTATCTTCAATATGCTTTTCAAAGCTATCATGTTCCAGGTCGTTGACCACGGCTACCCCTCCCTGCGCATATTTTGTATTGGTTTCATCCGCCGCGGCTTTGGTAAGCACCAGTATTTTTTTGTCAGGAAATTCCTGCGCCATTTTATAGGCATAAGTAAGGCCTGCAATACCGGTACCAATTACTAAAAAATCTGTTTGATGCATAATACCAAAGATGTGTAAATGACAAATTTATCGGGTTTTGCTTAAATGGCGCTGAATTGGCATTGACTTTGTTTAAGTTATGGGTTTCTATAGAAGAGGCCGGGTTCGGAAACCTTAACAAAGTGTGAAAACAGGTACATTGGTATGAGGGATGGGATTAGGATAGAATTTGTATTTTTAGCCAATGCAGCTACAGGAAGATTTGCGATATTCAACATTCAAAAACCGTATTTTTACGATTCTTTTGAAATAAACAGACTCTTAGTTTTGTTATATGAAATGAACAGTTGGTTTGATTTCCATATGCGGAATGGTGTTGTATAACAATAATGACCTTTAAATCGATAAAACCTCTAAAATGATTTACTCAAAAAATATTAAGGGCTATTACTATAGAAATGATCCTTTAAATGCCGGTGCTGACTCCATTTTACTGTTTGATGAAAACTATATAAATGTAGTGGGCGTTATTTACCTGGCACCGGATTCAAAGCAGCTGCCTGCCAGCTGCTGGGATGAAAATGGTGTACCGGCCCTTTGCTTACGTTATTCCTCTTTATTGCCGTTAATTGATGTATTAAGCAACAGGACGCCGGTGCATATTGAAGCTGAACTGGAAGGCTATTCTGTAAAAAGCGCCTCAATCGTGGCGGACCATGCGGTTATTAATGACAGGGGCGCAACAGAAAGGCCCTTTGCCTGATAAAGCTTTTCATTCGTAACGGGCAGCCATTTATGTTGCCGGTTTGCTGCCTGTTATAATAAACCGGGTCATTCCCTTTACCAAAAGCCATTGGGCAAGTATGTAGGTGCTCATGATAGCCCATCCACCCCAGGCCACCGGGTGGTAAAATTTATTGATGGCCAGGGCAGAATCAGATATAACAAAAAAGATTGCTCCTGTTAAAAGCATACGTGCGGTTGTATTATCGGACAGGTCATACAAATGCATGGCCAGCAACAGCATAAAACTAATAACAATACCATATACTACAACAGGTATTTTAAGCGCACCGAGGTGGGGAAGTAAAAAGCTCATTATAAAGAAATAATACACGCCTACAATAATGGCAGTATACCATTTGCCGGGAATAGATGCTTGTACCTTCATCCGGTGAAAACAGAGGATGTAAAAGATATGGGCGATAAGAAAGGAAACCAATCCCAGTATAAAATACAGCTCATTTCCATTAGCCGGCAACAGCAATGCATCTCCACCCACTGAAAAGAGCAATGCCCCGATGGTCCATTTTTTAAAAGAGGAGGGCACCCCCTTTGTTGCAGCAATAAAATATCCCAGCAGGGAGCTGACCAGCAGGGGCTTACAGGCAAACTGCAATGCATCCTTTTGCAGGGCCATGCCGGTAAAATAAGCAATCGTTGCACAAATAAAGAGAAGATTCCAGGCGGTCGGCTTCATTTAATATTAAAAATAAGGAATAAAAAAAAGAGTAAGCGATCTCTGACTGATTTCATATGCCTTGCCACGCAGAAATGCAAAACTTTCTGTGCAGTCTGTATAATGTGCGTGCACTTAGTCTTACAGATTTGGCAGACGACGTAGGAGTACAAAACTTTCCTTGTCAATCTGAGAGCATCTCCTGTCTGCACCTGCCGGAAAATGTTATACATCAGATTGACGAGCTCACACCCAAACATTGGCTATCTTTGCAGCATGGAACTATATGCAGCAACGCTCACCTCATATAAAAGGCTGTTAACCAAAGAGGTAAGGATTGGAGATCTGTTATTGGGCAACAACCATCCTATTCGTGTGCAAACGATGACCACTACAGATACGATGGACACGCTGGCTACTGTGGAACAATCCATCCGCTGTATTGAGGCCGGTTCTGAACTGGTGCGCATTACCGCACCTTCCAAAAAAGAGGCAGAGAACCTGCTGAATATCAAAAATGAATTGCACAGGCGGGGCTATCATACCCCCCTGGTGGCCGATATTCACTTTACACCTAATGCTGCTGAAATTGCTGCGCGCATCGTGGAGAAAGTGCGGGTAAACCCGGGCAATTATGTTGATAAAAAGAAATTTGAGCAAATTGAATATACGGATGCCGAATATGCGGAAGAGATCGATCGCATCCGCGAGCGCTTTACCCCGCTGATCAAAGTATGTAAAGAATATGGAACAGCCATGCGCATCGGTACCAACCACGGCAGCCTCAGCGATCGCATCATGAGCCGCTATGGCGACACGCCCATGGGAATGGTGGAAAGCGCTATGGAGTTTCTACGCATTGCGCGGGATGAGAATTACCACCAGATCGTACTGAGCATGAAAGCGAGTAACCCGATTGTGATGGTACAGGCCTACCGGCTGCTGATCAAGACCATGGATGAGGAATTTGGTGAGATCTATCCCCTGCACCTGGGCGTTACGGAAGCTGGTGACGGAGAAGATGGCCGCATCAAATCGGCTGTTGGTATCGGCACTTTAATGGAAGACGGTATAGGAGATACAATCCGTGTTTCTCTTACCGAAGACCCGGAACTGGAGATACCGGTATGCCGGGATATTGTAAAACGGTATGAGGGAGATCCGTTAACGGGTTCAAAGGCTGAAAAAAACGCAATCAATCTCTTATCAACCGATCAGTTTCCCCCGGCCGGATCATCCGGGAAGGAGATCAGCTTTTCAACTACCCGGTACAATCCCTTTCAATCCCGGAAACATAAGACCATCAGTGTTGGGAACATTGGGGGAGAGCAGGTGCCCGTAGTAGTAGCAGACCTTAGCAGATTACAGAGCATAACCCCTGCCTCCTTAAAAGCAATAGGCTATACCTATGATGCGGAGAATGATAAATGGCATATTGCCGATGCGGCAGCAGATTATATCTATACGGATAATGCGGAACTGGGCTTTCCCCTGCCTGGTACCTTAAAAGTGATTACCACGCCGGAGCATTGGACCGGCGCAGCCGATAAAACAAAATATTTTCCGATATACGAAGCCGGAGCATTTATTAATGCAACAAATACAAATGCGGCAATAAACTTTGTGCTGCTGGATGCAGATGATTTGCAATATCTGGACGCTTTAGCTGGTAGGGAAAATGTGGTGCTTTGTTTAAGCAGTGCCCGTAAAAATGCCCTGCAATCGGTACGCCGTATGTGCATTGCATTAGAAGAGCATGGTATTGAGCACCCGCTGATCTTTATTACAGGCAGCAACTGGAGCACGGCAGATGAGCACCTGATCCATTTTGCTACAGAAACCGGCGCACTGTTTTTAGACGGTTTTGGCAACGGTATTTGCCTGGGCATGAGTAAACAGGCTTATAATGAGTTTAATGATGCACAATTGAGCGGTCGCCGTTATACTTCTGCAACGGATACCGGCGCAGCAGAACAGTTTATGAACAATACGGCCTTCAGCATTTTACAGGCCACCCGAACCCGTATTTCCAAAACAGAGTACATTTCCTGTCCTTCCTGCGGACGTACCCTGTTTGATCTGCAGGAAACCACTACAAAGATCCGTTCGGTTACCAACCACCTCAAAGGTGTTAAAATTGCCATTATGGGCTGTATTGTAAACGGACCGGGCGAAATGGCCGATGCTGATTTTGGGTATGTAGGCAGCGGCCCCGGAAAGATTACTCTGTACAAAGGAAAGGATGTGGTAAAGCGCAATGTAAATAGTGATATTGCGGTGGAAGAGCTCATCAACCTGCTAAAGGAGAACGACGTATGGATTGAGCCATAGCCGCTCCTGACCGGGGTGAAACTGTGGTTAATCAACTTATGATCTGAGCCAACCGTTCTCTGCTTTCATTATTGCCATGTCAACAATGAACGAAACTTCCCTATTGCATTCAGCCGGGTTTATTCCTCTATGCTCAATTAGAGTCTTAGCGTACACTGACGTAGTTTTCGGGCCCGGAAGGCCGGCAGCCTGATTTTATAGAACAACTCCGGAATTCATTCCGGGCTACAGGAGTCGTACGAAACTTTGAGTGCTATCGGTACGATGCAATTCTTAGCAATAGAAAACGTTTCTGACAGCGATACACAAACGGCTTAATACCCTCTTTCATTCTTTCCCTCCATATAATTCATAAAGGCCTGGTTCACCACACGGTTACCGCCCGGTGTAGGATAGTTGCCGGTAAAATACCAGTCGCCCAGGTTATTGGGGCATGCCTTATGTAAGTCTTCAATGCTTTGGAAAATGACCTGTACCGGAATGCCCAGGTCAGCAGGAGTGATCATTTCAGCGATCTTATTGGTGATCTCTTCAATGGTGCTGCTTTTATATAATTGTTTTACCACATTTTCTGTATGCAGTAAATTTTTTTCTTTGAGCTCTTTACATTTCTCCCAAAGCTCATCCAGCAAAGATTCCTGGCCTTTGTCTTTTAAAACGTTGACGGCCGCATTAAAGGCAATAAAATCGCCCATCTTGCTCATATCGATTCCATAACAGTCAGGATAACGGATCTGCGGACAGGAGGAAACCACGATGATCTTTTTAGGTTTGAGGCGGGAAAGCATTTTAATAATACTTTCCTTTAGCGTTGTGCCCCGTACAATAGAATCATCAATGACCACAATCGTGTCAATACCGGGGCGTACCGTGCCATAAGTAATATCGTAAACGTGCTGTACCATTTCATTACGGCTGGCATCTTCCGTAATAAACGTGCGCATTTTTACATCTTTAATAGCAATTTTATCAACGCGGATCCGGCGGTTGATCATTTCGCTCAGCTTCTCTTCATCATAATCCTTTCCCCAGCTTAAAATGCGTTCTGTTTTAATTTTGTTCAGGTACAGCTGCATTCCTTTATGCAACCCAAGAAATGCTACCTCTGCCGTATTAGGAATGTAAGAAAAAATGGTATTCTTTAAATCAAAATCAATTGCTTTCAATACCTGTTCGCTAAGGTTCAGCCCCAGCGCTTTCCGTTCTTTATAAATTTTTTCGTCGCTTCCGCGTGAAAAATAAATGCGTTCAAAGCTGCAGGCCCTGCGTTCCCCGGGTACAATGACCTCAGCTATTTCATAATGGCCATCCGGCTGAACGATCAATGCATTGCCCGGCATCAGTTCTTTTACCTCATTTTCAGCTACGTTGAACGTAGTGCGGATCGCGGCCCTTTCAGAGGCGGCAACGATCACTTCATCATCAATATAATAATAACAGGGGCGAATGCCATTACGATCCCTGAAAACAAATCCCAATCCGTCCCCGGTCAATCCACCCACGGTAAAACCTCCGTCAAACTGGGGTAGGACCTCCTGCAGCACTGCTTTTATATCAACATTCTCCGGGCTTTTTTTATCTGCCTCCACAAGGTAATGATGCACCATTTCCATCATAGCTGCCAGGTCGCTCTGTTTTTGAAAGGTACCGGGAATGATGCCCAGTTTTTCAAAGAGTTCATTGGTATTCACCAGGTTAAAATTGCCGGCTAACGCCAGGTTCCTGGCCGGAACGGTATTGCGTTTTACAAAGGGGTGGCAAAAATCAGCATTGTTCTTTCCCTGGGTACCATACCTCAGATGACCTAACAACAGTTCTCCCAGGAACTTGATATGCCCTTTCATTAAACCGGGATGCTTGAGCGCATCTGGGTTATAGCGGCAAACCTCATCTACTTCATCTGCTATATTTTTAAACAGAGCAGAGATCGCCTGAGGCTCTGCGCTGCGCATACGGTGCATAAACGGGTAGCCTGCTTCCACGTTTAATTTTACTGCGGCGATGCCTGCGCCGTCCTGTCCGCGGTTGTGCTGTTTTTCCATTAAGAGGTAAAGCTTGTTCAGCCCCCACATAACGGTACCATGTTGTTTTAAATAATGAGAGAAAGGCTTGCGGAGCCTTATAAACGCCAGGCCGCATTCATGTTTGATCGGATCGCTCATACTATTTCAAAAAAGAAACGCAAAGTTACGATTTTGAAGCTTAAAGACGAATTAATATAGGTTAATTAAAAACGTTTATTTATTCGTCAATCCCTTTATTAATAAAAATGATCAATGGCTGCAGGGCCTGAAAAGCTTTTATGGAATTGCCCGGCAATGATTTAGACAATATCTCAGCATCCGGGATATCAGACAGGGCGGTGTAGCTTTTGTATTTCAGGTAGGCTGCTGCCGGGTTGTCCGGTTCATAACCTTTGGGCACCCTGGAAAGCAGCTGCCCTTCTTCGGCATATAATCCGCTATAGGTGGTTTTAAACTTTTTTGCAGACAGGATCTTTTGAAACTCAGGCAGGTTATAGTCTATTTCCTGGCGGAGTTTATTCAGGTCTGCCGGTAAAGGATGCCACAGCCCGCCGCCGATAAAGCTTTCTCCGGGCGAAAGATGAAAATAATAGCCTGCTTTCATGGATTTTTTACCCTCTGCATTGATGCTGGCGCCAAAATTGGTTTTGTACGGGCTTTTGTCTTTTGAAAAACGCACATCCCTGTTGATGCGGAACATACAGTCTTTGGCTGTTAAATGCATAATTGACGGCTCATATTTGCCAAATTCCCGGATCAGCTCATTTATAAAACCGGCAAAATTTTCCCGTGCCGCCTCATATTCTTTGCGGTGTGCATCAAACCAGGGCTTATTATTGTTCAGCTTAAGTTCCTCAAGGAATTTCAGGGTAGAAGGTTGAATCATAGGCAATAAAGTTACAGGTATTTTCTTTCAGGAGAAAATACAGAAGAGTTTATGACCCGCAGGCCCCGCGGAATTTCGCAGAAGGGTAAATGGGAAATTCTGCGCCCGTCAGCGCAGAATCTGCGGGAAATAAGGTTTTAGAAGATCCCGCAGAAGGGGTAAATGAAAAAAACTGCGTCCGTTAGCAACTTCAGGGGGAAACAGATCTGGCTTTATTTATTCCCCGATCATTTTTAGAAAATCCGCTTCTGAAATGATCCTGACGGTATTGATTTTTTTGGCTTTTTCTAATTTGCTGCCCGCGTCTTCTCCTACTACAAGATAATTGAGCTTGGAGCTTACACCGCTCAGGATTTTGCCGCCCCGGGCTTCTGCCATAGCTTCTGCATCGCTTCGCTTTAAGGTAGGCAACGTGCCGGTAAATAAAAAGGTCTGGCCTGAAAGAGTTCCTTTGGCGGCCAGCTGTTTATGGGTATTCGTCAGCCGTACACCCAGGGCTTCCAGTTCTCTGATCATCGCAATATTCGATGCATTACTAAAGAAATGGACGATGCTTCCTGCCACTTTAGGGCCGATGTCTTCCAGGCTTTGCAGCTCTTCCTGTGATAGCTGCTGCAGATCCAGTAAATGGTGGATCTTGTTAGCCAGTACCTTTGCCGTTGTTTCGCCAACAAAACGGATCCCCAGTCCAAAAATGATGCGGTGCAGGGGTTGCTCTTTGCTTTTTTCAATCGCCTGTTTCAGATTATCGATCGATTTCTTCCCAAAACCTTCCAGCGTTGCTATCCGTTCAAAATCCAGCTTATAGATTCCCGGAATGTCTTTCAGCCAGCCTAATTCAAAAAATTTCCGGACATTGGCTTCTCCAAATCCGCGGATATCCAGGGCGTCCTTACTTACAAAATGGATCATACGTTCCACTACCTGCGCAGGGCATTCAATATTAATGCACCGCCAGACGGCTTCTCCTTCTTCTTTGAACAGGTGACTGTTACAAACGGGGCAATTTTTTGGGAACGTGATCTCTTTTTCCTCCCCGGTCCTCAGCTCTTCCAGCGATTTTACAATATAGGGAATCACATCGCCGGCGCGTTCGACCAGTACCATATCACCGATCTTCAGTTTTTTTTCTTTGATGATCTCTTCATTAAATAAAGAAATGGAGCTTACCGTAACACCGCCAATGAATACCGGCTCAATTTTGGCAACCGGTGTAATGGAGCCTGTACGGCCCACCTGGAACCGGACTTCCAGCAATTTGCTGGTAGCCTGTCTTGCTTTGAACTTGAATGCAATTGCCCAGCGGGGATGATGAGAGGTCATGCCCAGCTGTTCCTGGATCAAAAAGTCGTTTACTTTTATCACCATACCGTCAATCTCATAAGGCAGATTGTCCCTGCTTTCTTCAAATTTCAGGCAGTAATCAATGACGGCATCAATATGGCTGAAGGTCTTTGACTCTTTTACAGGACTTCTGAAACCAAGATTCCACAATAATTTCAGCGATCCTTCATGTGTTTTTAAGGCTTCCGGAAGTTCGTGGCCGGGCAGCAATGTATAGTAGCTGATGCTGTACACAAAGGCTTCCAGATGCCGCCGCCGCACTTCTGCCGGGTCTTTTATGCGCAGGGTTCCTGAAGCAGCGTTGCGCGGATTGGCCAGGGGAGCGAGACCTTTTTCAACCAATTCATCATTATATTTTTTGAAGTTGTTTTTATTGATCAGCACTTCGCCTCTTATTTCTATTGTCTGTATCCCATATCGACTGAAAGCAGCCGATAAAGGCACGGTTCGTATCTGCCGTATATTGGTGGTAATATCATCACCGGCAACGCCATTGCCCCGGGTTGCGCCCAACGTAAGCTGGTCGTTCTCATAAACCAGGGAAATGCTGCCCCCGTCAAACTTGGGCTCAACACAATAAGTAACTTCTTTCTTTTTGGAAAGCTGCAACACTTTCCGGTCAAAATCTTTCAGGTCCTCACTGTCATAAGAGTTGTCCAGCGATAGCATGGGCACCAGGTGCTGTACCGTTATGAAATTGCCATTCAGGCTTTTGCCCACACGCTGGGTGGGGGAGTCTTTTGTAATCCAGTCCGGGTGGATCTTTTCTGTTGCCTCCAGCAGTTTAAAAAGCTGATCATACTCGCCATCCGCCAGCAAAGGATCATTTTCCACGTAATAGCGGTATTCATGAAACCGCAAAACCGCCCTGAGCGCTTCCAGTTCTTCAAAGGTTGCGGGCGGGTTGTTGTGTTCCTTTAAGAAAGAGCGGGTTTCATTTTGTAGCTGTATGGTTTGTTCCTTAGTATACATGATCATTGGTTCCAGGGCTTAAAAATATTAAATATACCCTACAAAAAACCGGTTATTGAAAAATTAGGCAGATCCCCGCATAGTTCCTGCTCATTTTTTTAACCGTTTGAAATTAATGAACCGGCATTGCGGCAGGCACCCCGTCCTTTAACGCAGGCATAAAATCAGGCAACCATAAGACCGTTTTTTGTGAAAACGATTGTTCAATACCCGCGAAAGGTGTGCATTTAATAATTGTAATTGGTACATTTGCTAACCTATCAATCGGCTATGGCAAAAAAATTGAACCTGAAAACGGCGGCAGTAGAAAAAAGCAGCCACCTGGAATATTTTAAGATTGCAGTGTCTGTGGATTGTGTCATTTTCGGATATGAAGATAAAGAACTGAAAGTGTTGCTGATAAAATCGGATCTTAAAGAATTTGCCGGCCTTTATTCATTGCTCGGAGACCTGGTTCGGCCGGATGAAGACCTGAATGAAGCCTCCTATAGGGTTTTAAAGGAGCGCACAGACCTGGATGATGTGTTCCTGCAACAGGTGCACACATTTGGAGCTGTTCACCGTCACCCTTCAGGACGCGTGATCTCCACTGCCTATTATTCCCTGGTAAATATCAACAGCCATAAACTAAAGATCGACAATAACGACCTGCACTGGCACCCGGTAAAAAATATCCAGAAGCTGGCCTTTGACCATAAAGAGATCCTGGATACCTGTCTGGAACACCTGCGCGGCAAAATTGAAGAATACCCTGTAGCGCACAATCTGCTGGATGAGAAATTCTCCTTACGCGCTTTACAGGAACTGTATGAGGCAATTATGAATGAACCGCTCGACCGCAGGAATTTCCGGAAAAAGATCACTCTTAAGAACTGGCTCATTGATCTGAACGAAATGGAGGAAAACGTGCCCCACCGGCCGGGCAAACTCTACAAATTCCGGCCCCGGTTAATGAAGTCCCGTAAATAACGTAAAAAATATTTTCTGGCTTATGTGTACTTTGTACACATAATACATTATTTTTGTTTTTCAGATTGACTAACGTGTATTAAGTACACGAAATAATTTAAAACAATTTAATTGTTTGTCTATGTATGTGAGAAGATTGTTTGCAGCGCCTTTTATTGTGCTATTACTGCTTATGTCCGCTTCCGCCAGTGCTCAGTCAAGAATAATCAGTGGCACTGTTTCTGATGCAAAGACCCATCAGCTTTTGTTTGGTGTAACCGTTTTGGTTTCCGGCACGTCCACCGCCACCCAAACAGACGATAAGGGCCATTATCGGTTAGCAATAGCAGATTCAGTAAAAACGCTTGAGTTTTCCTTCATCGGTTATGCCACGCAAACGGCAGCAATAACAGGTGAGGTGGTAGATGTTCAGTTGGTTGCAGAAGCGGCCAACCTTGATAATGTAGTGGTCATTGGTTATGGTGCTGTTAAGAAAAAAGACCTGACCGGTTCTGTAACCATGCTTTCTTCAAAGGATTTCAACCAGGTGCCGGTAACCACCCCGGAGCAGCTGATTGCAGGAAAAGTAGCCGGCGTGCAGATCATGTCAAACAGCGGGGCCCCGGGCAGCGGAAGCACTATCCGCATCAGGGGGGGCGCCTCATTAAACGCCAGCAACGACCCGTTGATTGTGATAGACGGGGTGGCGCTGAGTAATGATGCGCTGCCGGGATCTCCCAATCCTTTGTCAATGATCAATCCGGCTGATATTGAATCGTTTACTATTCTTAAAGATGCATCAGCCTCTGCCATTTACGGCTCCCGTGCTTCCAATGGGGTCATTATTGTTACTACCAAAAAAGGCAAGCCTGGTAAGCCGGTTATAAACTTCAACACGCAGTTTACCGTTTCCCAGATCCCCAAATACCTGGATGTGCTGTCGCCAGCGGAATTCAGGAATTATGTTCAGAGCAATGGCGACGCGGCTCAGATCGCTTTGATGGGCAATGCCGGTACTAACTGGCAGAAAGAGGTTTATCAGGCAGCGGTTACTACGGACAATAACCTGAGCCTTTCGGGGGTGGCGGCCAACGGCAGGCTGCCTTACCGCGTTTCTGTGGGGTATCTTAAGCAGAACGGAATTGTAAAAACCAGCGAAATGGAGCGGAAATATTTTGGGTTCAATTTAAGCCCTTCCTTTCTGGATGATCATCTGAAGATTGATGTAAATTTAAAGGTAGCCCATACCGATACCCGGTTTGCCAACACAGGGGCTATCGGGGCAGCGGTAAGTTTTGATCCTACACAGCCCATTTATTCCGGCAGTAACCGGTTTGACGGATATTATGAATGGCTGGACCCCGCATCCGTTTCCGGTTTAAAATCGCTTGCTACCCTTAACCCGCTTGCCCTGCTCATGCAATATAACAACCGGGGGAGAGTGCTGAGAGGGATCGGTAATATACAGGTGGACTATAAATTCCATTTTCTTCCTGAACTGAAGGCCAACCTGAATATGGGCTTTGATGAGGCGCATGGGATTGGTGGAATTTTGGTAGATGATAGCGCCGCCCAGGGCTATAACCGGTATAAAGACCCCAATAATGTTTTTCATGGCGGGCAAAACAATAAATACTCCGGCTGGAGGGATAACGGCATTATTGAATTTTATTTGAATTATCTGAAGAACATAGGCGATCACCGGATCGATGTAACGGCGGGCTATGGATTTTATGATTTCATATCCCGCACTATGAATTATCCGGATGTTACTTATGATGGAACCGTAATTCCGGAATCTGTTCCTGCGTATGCAATGGACAAGCCCCGTTATACGCTCATTTCTTATTATGGAAGAGCCAATTACAGCTTTAAAAATAAATACCTGCTCACAGCTACCTTAAGAACGGACGGCTCTTCAAAATTTAACCCGGACAACCGCTGGGGTGTTTTCCCGTCCGGGGCCTTGGCCTGGAAAATAAAAGAAGAGCCCTTCCTGAAAAGTGCAGCTGTGCTCAGCGACCTGAAGCTGCGCCTGGGGTATGGTATTACAGGCCAGCAGGACGGAATTAATGACTATGATTATATTTCATATTTTAAATTGAGCGGTAACAATGCACAATACCAGCTGGGCAATGATTTTTACCAGATGTACCGTCCAGGCGGCTATTATTATAACAGGAAATGGGAGCAGACCAGCAACTATAACATTGGTATAGACTATGGGTTCTTAAATAACCGCATCAATGGTAGCATTGATGTTTATTACCGGAGCACCAAGGACCTGCTTAACGAGATCAATCAGCCGGCAGGTACCAATTTTACCAATAAGATTGTTGCAAACATCGGGAGCATGGAAAACCGGGGCATTGAATTCCTGTTAACGGTTGTTCCGGTGCAGACAAAGAACGTAAAATGGGATGTGAATTTTAATGCCACTTATAATAAGAACAAGATCACAAAGCTTACTATTGTGGATGATCCGAATTTTGCAGGGTCATTGACTGGCGGCATAACCGGTGCTACCGGCAATTACATTCAGATACAGTCCATTGGTTTTCCGCGCAGTTCATTTTACGTCTATCAGCAGGTGTATGATCAGCAGGGCAAACCGGTGGAAAATGTGTTTGTTGACCGTAATGGTGATGGCGTGATCAATGAGAGTGATCTGTATCGTTATAAAAGCCCCGACCCGCAATACTTCTTTGGTCTGAGTTCCAATGTGACCTATAAAAAGCTGAGCGCAGGATTTAGCGCAAGAGCCAATGTAGGTAATTATGTATATAATAATGTAGCTTCTGCTACAGGGTTTCAGGTAAATATCCTGAACCCGCTGGGTATTATCAACAACGGTTCCAGCGATGTTTTATATACGAATTTTAAAGGCGGCAGCGATAAGTTTGCCCTGACTGATTATTTTATCGAAAACGCCTCCTTCCTCAGGATGGATAATGTTTATGTGGCTTACAGTTTTGGGAAGCTCTTCCGGAATACAGGCGACCTGAAGCTGAACCTGAATGTTCAGAACCTGTTTGTGATTACAAAGTATAAAGGGCTGGATCCGGAAGTGCCCAATGGCATTGATAATAATTTTTATCCCCGCCCGCGTATATACGGTATGGGATTAAACCTGAATTTTTAGACAAGCAAATTCACTGTATTCAACTATAAAATAAAACAGATGATGAAAAAGATATTGGTTGTATTATTGTTGGTCCTGCTCCTGTACGGTTGCAGTAAAAAGCTGGATCGTTTGCCGCTGAATGATGTTACCGCTGAACAGGCCTACAGCACCCCGCAGGGATATATTGAAGCCGCAGCAAAAGTGTATGGAGCCTTTGCGCTTACCGGTAATAAAGGACCTGCCGGTGATCCTGATATACTTGGGATTGATGAAGGCACTTCCGATTTTTTAAGGTTGTTCTGGTGCGCGCAGGAATTAAGTACCGATGAATCTGTTGTATCCTGGGGGGATGCAGGTATACAGGACTTCCATAATATGAACTGGTCCGCCAGCAACCCCTTCCTTACAGGGCTGTATTATAGAAGCATGTACCAGATTACATTGGCGAATGATTTTATAAAACACGCAGCTGATGACCAGCTTGCAGCAAAAGGTATTACAGGCGCAACAGCGGCAAATATTGTAAGCTTCAGGAACGAAGCCCGTTTTTTGAGAGCCTACCAATACTGGGTTTTGCTGGATCTTTTCGGGAACCCGCCTTTTGTTACGGAAGATTTTGTTATGGGCTCCACTGAACTGCCAGAACAGATTGGCAAAGAGGCCCTGTACCAATATATTGAATCGGAACTAAAGGATCTTGAAACCTTGCTGCCTGATTCCAGGGCCAATGAATACGGCAGGGCTGATAAAGCAGCCGTGTGGGCCTTATTAGCGCGCCTGTACCTGAACGCCGGTATTTATACAGGAACAGCGGATTATAACAATGCCGTGATCTACTCAAAAAAAGTGATTGATGCCGGATATAGTTTGATCAGCGACTACAGAAACCTGATGCGTGCAGATAATGATAAGAATAAAAGTGAATTTATCCTAACCATTAACTATGACGGCAATAAAACCCAGAACTATGGCGGTACCACCTTTTTGACACACGCTCCTGTGGGCGGTACAATGCCTGCTGCTGCTTTTGGCATCGGCGGCGGCTGGGCCGGCATCAGAACCACAAAAGCACTGGTAAACCTTTTTCCGGATATAAGTGGTAATACAGACAAACGGGCACAGTTCTGGACAGACGGACAATCGCTGAATATAGACGATCAGACAAAATTTGTACAGGGCTATGGCATTACTAAATTTAAAAATATTGAGATCGGAACTGCAAACAAATCCGGAGCAAGCCTGGATTTTGCTGACATGGATTTTCCTGTTTTCAGGCTGGCAGAACAGTACCTGATTTACGCGGAAGCTGTGTTGCGTGGCGGATCCGGCGGAGATGCGGCTACTGCTTTAATCTACATCAATCTTTTAAGAGCAAGGGCCGGTGCAGCACCCATAACCGCGTCACAACTGACCACTGATTTTATACTGGATGAACGGGGACGGGAATTGTACTGGGAAGGATTCCGGCGTACGGATCTGGTACGTTACAATAAGTTTACCACTGCGGGTTATTTGTGGCCCTGGAAAGGCGGTACAACAAATGGAAAATCCGTTGAAGACTGGCGGAACATCTACCCGATTCCGGCAGCGGATAAAGCCGCCAATCCGCAGTTACAGCAAAATCCGAACTATTAATTCTTAAACGCGATCAGATGAAATACTTATCAATAGTTATAATGGCTTCTGTACTGTTTCTTGTTTCCTCCTGTAAAAAAGATGAAACAAAAGTGATCATGAATTCGAATACACCGGTATTAAGCAGCGATTTGGATAAGCCTTTAGTCCTTTTACAGGATAATAAGGATCAGCCGGCGCTTACTTTTACTTATGATGATATTGACCTTGGTTTTAAAGATGCTCTTTCATATATACTGCAAATATCTGTAGCCGGCCATGATTTTAAGTCGGATTCGCTGATAGAGTTAGATCTGGACAGGAAGGCGCTTAAAAAAACCTTTACTGCACAGGAACTGAATTTATTATTGTTGAAGGAATTTTTACCTCCCGGCAAAACGGGCAATTATGAATTTAGAATCAGAACTTCCGCAGGCAATGTATATTCAAATGTAGTGCCATTAACCATTACTACTTATCAGGCAATAGCCTGGGCATATGTTCCCGGTGCCTACCAGGGATGGGAGCCTTCAACTGCGGATAGCCTTATTTCTGCAACAGGTAACGGGATCTACACAGGCACGATTTTATTTACACCAGGTAATCTTGAATTTAAGATTACGCCGGCAAAATCATGGGACATCGCCTATGGAGATGCAGGGGACGGGAATATCAGCACATCGGCAAGTGCAAATCTGGTGGCTCCGGGCGCCGGCTCTTATCAGATAACAGCCAATTTTAATGACAATACTTATTCAATACAATACAATCAATGGAGTATTATTGGTGATGCTACAGCCGGAGGCTGGAATGCAGATACAGATATGAAATTTAATAATGGAGATTCTACCTGGAGCGTGGTTGCGGCATTAACGGCGGGTGGCAGTGTTAAATTCAGGTATAACCACGATTGGGGGGTAAATTATGGAGGTTCAGCAGGTACTCTGAAACTAAACGGAGATAATATTCCGATAACAACAACCGGAACCTATTCCATTAAAATGGATCTGCCACATCTGAAATATACGATCACAAAGCAATAAAAAATACGCTTATTGCCCTGTACAACAAATAAAGGGCAATGAGCGTTTAACAGAAAATTACTGGTCACTGCAGCTATGCTTTGTGCCCGTCCAGACTATTTGAAGGGAATATGGGCCTGTTGCAGATGATTTTAATAAATTAGTTCTGCTTTGTTACAAAAAACTTTATATTGGATCCTATAACAAACAGAAAACAATGGGCATTATAATAAAAGAGCTTGTACCATTGTAAGTGCTTGCGGAATAATAGTATTGAATGAAGATTTTAATCAGGTTTTTTTTCTTGTTGCTGCCAATGGCAGTAACAGGGCAGCAGGCTGCATTTCAGCTGCAACAGGAGCAGCTTGAGAAGCTGCCCTTTGGCGCTGTAAAGCCCGCTGGATGGATTAAAGAGCAAATGGAAAAAGATATGAAGGGTTTTGTAGGCCACCTGGATGGGATTGTGCCGGACCTGATCAGTGATCCTATTTATGCCGACCGCCTGCACAGGCATAGCAAAGCGAAAGATCTTGGCAACTTAAAAGAAGGGGATGTAGCCGGAGACGACCAGTATAAATGGTGGAACTCAGAAACCCAGTCCAACTGGAGAGACGGGTATATACGCAACGCATTACTGCTGGATAATGCGGCAGATAAGCAGAAGGTAAAAGATTATATATATAAAATAATTGCTACACAGGATAAAGACGGCTATCTGGGAATTTATGATAAAGAGCTTCGCTACCGGTTTACGGCAGAGAACGGGGAATTGTGGGCAAAGACAACGCTGCTGAGAGGGCTGCTGGCATACTATGAGGCCACGAACGATAAAAAGGCCTGGAATAGTATTGTAAGCGCAGTTGATGATGTAATGAAGCACTACCCGGTTAATAACTCCAATCCCTTTTTTGCAGGAAAAGAGTTTTCCGGAGGCGTGGCGCATGGGTTAACGTTTACGGATGTTTGTGATGAGCTGTACCGGCTTACAAAACAGGCCCGGTACCGCCGGTACGCATTGTTTCTTTATCAGAATTTTTCTTCCAATTTCTCATTCGAAAAAGATGTTCAGTGGAGCAGTCTTTTTAACCCCGGTTATAAAATGACGGATCATGGGGTACATGCTTATGAGCACCTGCGGCCCTTAACGGTTGCAGCTTTCAGCACTGGCAACCCGCTGTATAAGAAAGCATTGAAGATCTATTTAAAAAGGATACAGGAGGCTACTACACCCGCTGGCGGCCCCATTGGGGATGAATGGATCGGCGGCCGTAAGGCAAATGCAACAAACACGGGGTATGAATATTGTTCTATGCAGGAGCTCATGGATAGCTATGCCGGCTTGCTGCAGAAGACCGGCATGAACTTCTTTGCAGACAGGGCAGAAACGATTTTCTTTAACGCTGCACAGGGCGCAAGGAACCCGGATCATTCCTGTATTGCCTATCTGAAAACGGATAATTCCTACCAGATGACAGGTACTCTAAATGGAGGAACAAACGGAGATATGAAACAGGTGCGCTATAAATATTCTCCGGCTCATAAAGATGCTGCCGTTTGTTGTGTGCCAAACGCAGGAAGAATAACGCCTTATTATGTACAGCATATGTGGATGAAAGAAGGCGACTCTGTTTTGGCAGCTACCCTGTTAGGCCCTTCAGAGGTGCATACAAAAGTGAACGGAACAGCAGTGCATATACAGGAAAAAACAGGCTATCCCTATGATCTGTCCTTTGACTTTACAATTTTCGTAAGCGCTCCACGGTTCTTTACACTGAAGATACGGAAACCGGGATGGGTAAAAGCATTGCAAACGGATCAACCTTATACGATTGCTGATGAGTTTATTGTGATCCGGAAATTATTTAAAAAGAATGAAACGGTTCACCTGGATTTTAAAGCCAGCGTAGCTGACCGGCAAGACCAGAACGGAGAGCATTATTTTTTCTATGGCCCCCTGGCTTATGCTTTGCCAATACAGGCCACTTCAGGCATCGGGAAAGAATATACACCGGTTTTCAAAGATTATTTGTACATACCCGTTAAAAGAAAAGAGTATGGGTATATCCGTAATAACGATGCGGTTTACAAAAACGGTACCATCCGGTTAAAAGCAAAAGAGAAAGAAAGCAATGCGATTGAAACGATCAGCCTGATACCGATAGGCAAGACCATCTTGCGCCAGGCCGCCTTTAAGCCATTGTAGCAGGATTTTATGCTGTAAAACCTGCAAATGTTTCTTTTAAATACCGCAGCATTGCGGTATTGATCTGCCACTGGTTAGCCAGGGGCCGACCGGTTGCTGGGTTTACAGGCATATAGGGAGCAGGACCGGCTTCAGTGCATATTGTAAACTGAAGCTCCTTCTTTTGATAATGCAATAAAATATCCTTCCACCAATTGGTAAATGTATCCAGATAGTTTTTATAGTGCGGAACAAAGGGATCTGCCAGTTGCGGACTCTGCTCATAACCGATACGCGCATGGATGTGCCTGATATGGGGTATAACGGAGCGGAGCGTTTCTGATTGGTCATGAAGCAGGCTCTCGGATACATTGCACCAATGCGAGTAATCGGCCACCAGGCCCAGACCCGGAAATTGCTTCAGGTACGGGGGCATCAGGTGCAATGCATAGGAAAACCGCCCCCTGTGTGTTTCATGATATACGGGAATACCGGATTGTTTGGAAAAGGTGGTTGCCAGCTCCAGTAATAAACAGTTTTCATTAAAAGAGAAAAAATCTTTACCGGTGTGCGAGTTGATAAATACAGGATTGAAGTCAGCAATCAATGCCAGCCGCTGCTGCATTTCTTTATAAAAGAGATTGAAGCGGTTATAGCGTTCTTCAGGCACCATTTGTCCGATGACTATAAACTCAGGGTATTGCTCCCTGGTTTCTTGGAGCACATTCATCCAATGCACCCTGTTCCTTAAGGCGCCTATATTGATTTCAATGCCGCTGTATCCTGCGTCAATAACATTTTCTATAAACTGCTCAGGAGCTAAATATTCCTGTCCCCAATGCGGGCATATATAACGGATCTTCATTAAAGCTTTATGAACGGGAGGGTTCGTATAAGACCGGGTTAATAGGGGTATTGATGATCTCACCGATTGTTGCGCCCGGGCACCAGGTATCCCAATCGTTCTGCTGATTTTTATTTTCCGGCGCCTTCAGTTTCATGTCCCGGTCCATATAAATGATGGTCATTACCCGGCGCATCTCATTGGTTAAATTTGCTCCCGCCCTGTGAAAAACCCACCCGGAATGAAAACTTATTTCCCCAATTTCAAAAGGTTCAACAACGTGTTTAAAATCCGTAACCTTTAAGCGTTGCTGTATAATGGTTTCGCTTTCATCACCAATAGCCAGCTCCCTTCCTTCCACGATCTGGTGGCTGCCGGCGCTGAATTCCAGTGGCCCCATTTCCAAAGGTGTTGCCTGTAAAGGGATCCAGGCGGTAATTGTTTTGTCTGTTTCCAGCGGCCAGTAATATTGATCAGCATGCCAGGGCGTAATGCCACCGCCTCCTTCCTTAAAAAGCGCTTGATCATGATACATCCGTACGCCTTCCACCTGCATCAGGTCTGCTGCAATTTTTCCCAGCCTTTTGCTGAACACAAGTGCCTTCACATCCTCGTTCTCACGCCATAAATTGAACAGTTGCAGAAAAGCCTTGCCGTAAGTGTCTCTTTCAGAAAGGTCCGTACGCACCTGATTCATTTTATGCACCTGCTCATCAATTACCTTATTAAAGAAGGCAACCGCCTCCGGCGATAATACCTGCTTTAGCTTTATAAAACGGTTTTTATTATAGCTGTCAATATTTTCTTTTGTAACCTCATAAGGCTGTTCTAATTCTTTTAAAATAGTTTCCGGTACTGCCATCGTTATAGTTTTAATGTTGAGCAGTAAAATTACTGCCTGTTTGCGGTTAGCAGCATCACTATATTTCTAAAACTGATACTATATTTCATAATTATTATTTTTATCTTATTTTCAAGAAAATATTGTACTAATGAAGCCGGAGCTGGAGCATATTGAGCACATAAAAGGCAATGCAAGCTTTGTTGTATATAACTATGAAGCCGGCTATTTTCCTTTTAAGTGGCACTACCACCCGGAGTATGAGCTTACGCTGATCACCTGCGGAGCAGGCAAGCGCCTGGTGGGCGATAGCTATGAAGATTTTTTACAGGAAGACCTGGTACTGCTGGGTCCCGGCCTGCCGCATACATGGGTAAGCGAGCCTTCCGGGAAACGGGTGGCTGCTGTTGTTATCCAGTTCTCGGAAACATTTATACAACCGTTCCTGCAATATGCTGAATGCAAAAATGTTTTCTCCCTGCTGAAAAAATCAAAAAAAGGATTGCTCTTTAAAAGAATACATGCAAAAGATATCATTACAACAATAAAACGATTACCGGATATTGATGAACTGGATAAATTGCTCAGTCTTATTCATATTCTGAATGAGCTCAGTAAGCTTTCGCCACGCATATTAAGTGCAACGGTCAGCGCTTACCCGGGATCTGCTGCTGCAGAAGAACGCATCAATAAAGTATCACACTATATCTATCAACATTATAAAAGGTCATTGCAGTTACATGATGTAGCAAGGCTGCTGCATCTTTCTCCCGGTGCCTTCTGCAATTTCTTTAAAAAGGCAACCGGCAAAACTTTTTCGGACTATGTAAACGATGTGCGTATTGGAAAAGCCTGTGCACTGCTGCTGGAATCAGATGACGCCATAGCAACGATTGCCTGCAAAGTAGGGTTTGAAAGCCTCTCTTATTTTAACCGTGTTTTTTATAATAAAAAGAGTATAACGCCAGGCGCCTTCCGCCGCCGGCTAAAAGAGCACCTCATTTTATAGCCTGCTTAGGCCATATGACAGTATAGGTATTTATGCAGGAGATTCGCTCATATTAGGTATTGTCAGGGCTTTATATAGGAAGTAATATTGTATTGTTAACTACATTACATAATTAATAATTGCTGCATATGGCAAAAGTATCCAAAGAAGTTCCAAGAGCGCTGGGGTGGATTCCAGACATTCCCGATGCAAGGGATTTTATTTATGCAGCTCCTTTAAAAGTGCTGCTGAAGATACCCGCAAAAATTGATTTGCGAAAAACCTGTCCCCCCGTTTATGACCAGGGGAGCCTGGGCAGTTGCACCGCCAATGCGCTGGGTGCAGCGGTTGAATTTGGGAAAAAGAAAAAACGGAAAAAAACATTCCGCCCATCCCGTTTGTTCCTGTATTACAACGAGCGGGTAATGATGAATACAGTTAGTGCCGACAGCGGCGCCTACCTGAGGGATGGAATAAAATCCTTAAATAAGCAGGGCATCTGCCCGGAGAAAGACTGGCCTTATATAGAAAGCCGGTTTACGCAAAAGCCTCCTGCATCCTGTTATAAGGCTGCGCTGAAGAACCAGGTATTATCTTATTGGAGGGTACCGGTAAACCTTCTGTCCGTTAAAGGGTGCCTGGCAGACGGTTATCCCTTTGCATTCGGTTTTACCGTATACGAAAGTTTCATGACAAAAAAAGTGGCCAATAAAGGAGTGATGCCGATGCCTGATATTGCAAAAGAAAGTGTCCTGGGCGGCCATGCTGTTCTTGCTGTAGGATATGATGACGCGCGGCAGGCGGTGCTTGTAAGGAACTCCTGGAATACTGCCTGGGGCATCAGGGGGTATTTCTGGATGCCCTATGCCTATATTTCCAATACCGCTTACTGTCAGGACTTCTGGACGATAAGAGATGTGGAATAAGCAGAAATAATATTTCCTCCCCGAACTGTTTCGCTTACCGCCTGCTCTGCAGCCCTCGTGGTAAAAAATCAACAAACAAAAAGCGGTATACACCTTTATACCCGGGGATCTGTAAAATGTACCCGGTGGTATGGGATGGATCTGCAATTGTTTTCAAACGGCAAATGGTCGTAACAGATAAGGTATGCCCGGTATAAATTAAATACCCGCCGGAAAGCGAGGCAGGCAACTGTCCCCCTTTTTTAAAAAACCATTTTTAACAGACAAAATCAAACACATGTCAAAGATTAACGTAGCCGCCATTCAATCATCCATCGATGAGTCCGGCTTAACCTGGCAGGCCGCCAGTAATGAATTTACCGCGCTGACGGAGGCGGAATTGAAATATTTTCTGGGATATACGCCCGGTCCTAAAGAGCTTTCCCTGAGCGCAAGAGAAAAGATAGCTGAGAAAACCCTGAAAACCTTCCTGCTTTCTGCTGCAGGGAAAGGCATCAGAAAGAAAAAAGCATTTGGATACCCCGCTCTTTTTGACTGGCGCAACAGGGGCGGCGCCAATTATGTTACGCCCATTAAAAATCAGAGTTCCTGTGGCTCCTGCGTGGCCTTTGGTACCGTTGCAACCGCGGAAACGGCCTATCGTATTCAAAGAGGCAATGCCAGCCTGGCCATTGATTTTTCAGAAGCGCAATTGTTTTATTGTTATGCCAGAAGTGAAGGGCGCAATTGTGCCAATGGGTGGTGGCCGGATAGGGCTCTGATTGCTTTCAGGGATAAAGGACTGGTGGATGAAGCCTGCTTTCCCTACACACCGGGCGACCAGGCCTGTAGTACCTGCAGCAATGCGGCAGACCGGCTGCTGAAGATTTCTGGCTTTACAAAACTGACAACCACGGCAGCCATGAAGGACTGGATCAGTACCCGTGGGGCATTGGTGGCCTGTTTTTCCGTATATAACGACTTTTATTCTTACCGTTCAGGGGTCTACCGCAAAACGGCTGCTGCCACCTTTATTGGAGGCCATTGTGTGAGTATTGTGGGGTATGATGACGTAAGCCAGTGCTGGATCTGCAAGAACAGCTGGGGAGCCGGTTTCGGCGAATCAGGTTTTTTCAGGATAGGTTACGGCCAGTGTGGTATTGATGCGGAAATGTATGCTATTAACAGCATTATTGAAACATTATGGACCGGCGCTCAAAAGATCATCGGGTTATGGTCCAATGAGGCGGCCAATAATGCCTGGGCCTATATTAACAGTTTTGGATGGAGAAAGATCTCTCCAGCCAGTGATAATATACACCTGAATTTGCTTACCCAATGTATTTCTGCCAAGAGCAGGGGCGCAGCGGTAAGTATTCACCTGACCAATGGGATCATCGACCAGATCTATAATTAAATCTTTAACCCTAAAAATATAATGCAATGAACGCAATAAAAAAGGCGTCCGCAAGGAAAGCAGTACAGAGAACAATATCTGCTCCCATAGCAACATCGGCTTCTATAGCCATAGCCGAAGTAAAAAAAATAAATGCGCCTACATTGCTGCCACCCGGGCAGGACGGACTGACCGCCTGGAATAATAATGTAAAAATTGTAGGCACCTGGGGTATTGCAGAGAACAATAATGCCTGGCTGAATATAAGTGGTATGGGCTTCAGGAAGATCAGGGAAACCAATAGCCAGGCCTTATTAGCCCTGCTGATGATTGGCGCTCACGCGCGCGATAAAAACAGTATTGTTAATGTGCGTACAGAGGCGGATAATAAGGTTTACGAGCTGTACGCCTGGTGATTGTTTTATTTAGTTGGCAGGAACTGCCCTCATCCGGAAATTTTCCGGGTAAGGGCAATTCGTTTTTAACTTTGCAGTACCATGGAAACTACAGTTATTCTGAAGGTAAACAAGGAAAGATCGTTCCGGTTAGAAAACCGGGGAGGAGCAGGGTACAGCTGGGTTGTGGAGGCCAATAATGAGAAAGTTACCCGTGTTACCACTGCAATGGCAGACAGCGGTGAGGTGCCCGGGAAAAAACCGGTTGGAGGCAGCAGCATCGTTGTACTTACGATCCGCGGGCTAACAAAAGGAACCTCCCGTATTCAGCTGGTACAAAAAAGAATATGGGAAGAAGGAGTGCCACCCCTAAACACTTATATCTATAATGTAACGGTAACAGAATAAGCACTAAATATCTGTTGCTATTTTTCCTATGAAAACAGACTACCTAAATCAACTGCAATACTGCAATCGTCCTGTAGCTCAAATGTAAAATTCCGGCTGAAGGGTTGCAATGTATATTGGTCATTAGTGAGCTGGTATATTTCTATACCTTTGGTATCCGGGTCAGCAATAAGGTAATACTTTACTTTTTCCTGCTCATAGAGCTGGTATTTTGTATTGCGGTCCTTTAAAGCGGTTGAAGGTGATAAGATTTCCACTACTAATGCGGGTGCAAAATCCAGGTAAGGTTTTTTAATTTCACCGCATACAATAAGTATGTCGGGAATTAAAATAGTGTCCTCAGAAATTTTATAATCTACCGGATCATATGCGCTGCATTTTTCACATTTGCTCTTTTTTAAAGCCGAAGACAACTCATATCTTAATTCTGCGGATATCTTTTGGTGTTTAGGCACAGGTGAGGGGCTCATGGCATAAGGAATGCCATCAATCAGCTCCCATTTGCCTTCCCAAAGGCACCATTCTTTATAGGTATAATGGGGTAATATTTTATAAGCGCCGCTCATTACTGAATAAAGATACGTTTTTATGTTGTATAAGTCCGCCTTCTTGTTAAAGGAGCCTGTGCGCTACAGGGCTTGGTTTTACCGGTAAAAAAGCGGCATTCAAAAATTTAACTGGAAATCAGCCAATTATTATTGTAGTATAAGGGAACAAACCTGCCGCCTGATATCATCTTCCTGATAAAGACAAAAAATAGTCTTCTGCCGGAGCTAATAGTTTTATTATGTTTTGATTAAGAAACAATGCACACGTTATTTTTCTTTCAATAAAAGATGTATCTTCCTGCGGTACTTAAAAGCTGTATGCCGGTAAAAGACATAAAGGATGACTATCATTTATGGCAGTCCTTAAAAGAAGGAAAACAGGAGGCGCTTGCCAGTATCTATTTTAATCATTTCAAAAGCCTGTATGAATATGGTTTGCGCATTACAGGGGATGAGGAACTGGTGAAGGACACTATACAGGATCTGTTTATAAAAATATGGACAAACCGGTCCAATTTTGAGAACATCTCAAAAATAAGGCCCTATTTACTGGTATCGCTCCGGTCTGCATTATACAATAAAATACAGCAAAACGGGAAAAGGCCTGTACGTGCACTGAATACAAAAGATGAATTTGAAATGGTCTTTTCTGCTGAATCAAAATATATTGCCGGGGAAGCCCGCTCCTTACAAACGCAAAAATTATTAGCGGCACTGAACCAGCTGACACCCAAACAGAAGGAAATCATCTATCTGCGTTATTTTGAAGAACTGGACTATGAAGAAATAGTAAGGGTCATGAACAGTTCTCTCAAAGCTGTATACAAGCTAAAAGCAAGAGGGCTTGATGCTCTGAAGCAGTTATTACATCTGTCCGATATCCTGTTGATTGTTTTACTGGCATCCTGCTGTTGCGAAATATGCGCTTAGCACTGCTGTAACATAAAAGCAGAAAAAAATTAAAAAATTCTTTTTGGCTGGGGTAAAAAAAACAATCCTGCTGTCCTTTATATGCGGATGCATGTAAACGGTTGACTGAAATGAATAAGAACTATAGCACATACACTGCGGCGGAGTTTCTGGAAGACCCTTTTTTTATCGAATGGGTAAAGGATAACAGGGATAGTGCATCTGTGTTCTGGAATGAATGGATACGTACTGTTCCCCCTAATCTTGACCAGATGCGGGAGGCAGAACTGCAATTGAGGGCAATTTTTTCCGCGGAAAAAATTGCCGTTCAGGAAACAGTGGCAGCAGGGGTCTGGAAAAAGATTGAAAACCATATAAGTAATGAGGGCAGGGCGCTGACTGTTATCAGACGCCGGTCTGTTGCTCAAAAATTTTTAAAGCCCATGCTTTCGGTGGCTGCTGTTTTTATAGTCTTTATACTGGCCGGCTATTTTATTGCATTGCATTTTAGAAAAGAAGGCAGGATGATGAAAGAACCGCATACGGCAAACCGGGAACAAATCATAATCCGGCCGGGTGGGAACAGGGCGTCGCTGATCCTTGCAAACGGCGATGTAGTTGTGCTGGACAGTGCACAAAACGGCACATTGGGAATGCAGGGAACTACCCGTATTATAAAGCTGAACAATGGTGCGCTGGCCTATGACAATGGAAAAGAAAAACAGGAAGCATTGCTTTATAATACAATAACCACACCCAGGGGAGGGCAATACCAGGTTACATTAGCAGATGGTACAAAGGTTTGGCTGAACGCACTGTCCTCCCTGCGTTTTCCCACTGCCTTTTCAGACGGGGAACGAAAAGTAGAAGTTGCCGGGGAAGCTTATTTTGAAGTAGTGCATAACTCTTCATCGCCATTTAAAGTGGTGGCCAATGGTATAGAAACGGTTGACCTGGGAACCCGGTTCAATATTAATACCTATAAGGATGACGCGGCAGACCGGATCACCTTGCTGGAAGGGGCGGTGCAGGTGATAAAAGGGGGTGCTTCCAGGGTATTAAAACCAGGGCAGCAGGCGCAGGTTAGTAACGATATCCGGATTGTGAACAATGTAGACCTGGAGGAAGTGATAGCCTGGAAGAACGGAAAATTTGTTTTTAATAAGGATACAGACATTGAAACGATTATGCAGCAGATTGCCAGGTGGTATGATGTTCAGGTAGAATACAGGGGTACTATCAGGCAGCGCTTTTGGGGCTCCATTTCAAAAGAAGCAGATCTTTCACAGGTATTAAAGATATTGGAGGCCACAGGAGGCGTTCGCTTTCAACTAAACGGAAATAAAATCATCATTATGCCAGCCAAAACCTAAACTTTATGCATGCGGAATAAAAAACCGGGAAGTGTTTGCGGCACAACCCGGTTTGAATTCAGGCTAAGCTAATAAAAATCGCTTTCAGACAATTATTGTATTAACTAAAACCTCCCTGCCGGTCAGACAGGCCAAACGAAGTTATGGATTTAAAAGCTCTTTTACTTGCTTACCAGCGGCATTTTTCACCGGAATGCTCAAACCAAACGCTGAAGATTATGAAGCTGATTCCCTTTATGTTATTGATGGCTTGCATTCATGTAAGCGCACGGGGTTACTCCCAGATCACACTTGCTGAAACCAATGCCCCACTGCAGGTGGTGCTGAAAAAGATCAGGCAGCAAAGCGGGTACGAACTGGTATGTACCTCTGAAATTTTAAATGAGGCAGGCAGGATCACGGTCCAGGTAAAGAACGTGTCCCTTCAGCAAGCGCTTACAGAAACCCTCAGGGGAAAAAAGCTTTCCTATGAGATTATTGGTAAAACAATCGTTATCAAGCCCCGTAAGGATAACAATGTTTCAAATCCGGAAGTCTTGCCACCACCGCCACCACCTCCTGTGGTCATTCACGGAAGAGTGCTTAAAAAGGATGGCCAGCCGCTGCCGGGAGTTTCCGTTCTGATCATTGGTACTTCCATTGGAACTACAACAGACAGCTTCGGCCGGTTTGTTCTCCGGCTTCCCGGCCAGCCGGCAGAGCTGGAAATTACCTGTGTTGGTTATCAGTCAAAAAAAATAAGAGTGAATAACGAAACAGAGATCGGTATCACCCTGGAGGAACTGGTAACCGGGTTAGACGATGTGGTCATTGTAGGATATGGCACGCAAAAAAAAGAAGACCTGACCGGTGCTGTCAGTCAGATCGGATCCACGTATATTACCTCGCGCCCGGTTCCCAACCTGGCAACATCATTACAGGGATTGCTGCCCGGATTAAATATACAGTCGAATAACGGCGATCCCGGAGCTCAGCCTGATATCAATATCCGTGGTTTTAATTCCATTAACGGAGGCGGCCCCCTGATCCTGGTAGACGGTATCGAGGGAGATATAGACCGGATTAACCCTGCTGATGTGGAAAGCGTGACCGTTTTAAAGGATGCTGCTTCCGCTGCCATTTATGGCGCCCGGGGCGCTTTCGGAGTGATGCTGATAACAACCAAAAAGGGAAAGGAAGGTAAACTGGCTGTTAACTATACCAATAACCTGGGTTGGACCACACCCACCACCCGCACCGATTTTATTGACGATCCCTATGAATTCGGGAAAACCGTGGATGCAGCCCTTTTGGGATATAATGGCACCACTTACACCGGTTATACAGGCGCTGACTGGGATACGATACAACTGGTATCCCAGGGTAAGCTGGCCCCGTTTTACAGGACCCAGCCAAATGGAGAAAATAAATTCTTCTACAATACAGACTGGTATGATTACCTGTTCCGCAAATGGCAGCCGTTCCAGAACCACACTATATCTGTTTCCGGTGGCAATGACAGGATCCAGGCCTATGTTTCCGGCAGGTACTACAAAACATCCAGCATACAGAACATTGTAGATGCTGACCTGGTAAAGTATAACCTGAAAGCCAACGTCAGCTTCAAGGCAACAGAATGGTTGCGGCTTTCTGACAATATCCAGTTCAGTACAGATAACCAGATCGAGTACGGAGGGTACAAAACCGGCTTCGGTGGCATCTGGAGCAATACCACCTGGTACTATTTGTTTCCCTTTCAGCCCAATAAAATAAACGGCATTCCTTTCGATTACTATGGGGTAGGTGCCCAGGCCGCTTTGGAGGCAGGCAGTAACTGGATCCGGAATTATTCTGAACAGTTTATAAATACATTCAGCGGGGCGCTTACTCCCGCAAAGGGGCTGGTGTTTAATTTTGATTATAGCAATACGATCAATCATATTGCCAACTCCACGCGTCTGAATAAGTTTGAATACCTGACAGGCCCCAAAATGTTGCTGCAAACGGATGGGGTAAACAGCCTTACGGAAGTACGCAACCGGAATTACTACAATGTGCTGAATATATACGGTACTTACACAAAAAATGTGGCTCTTGACCATCATTTCAAGCTAATGCTGGGCTACAACCAGGAAAAATACAATTCTGATGACATTACAGCCCGGCAGGGTGATCTGCTCATCAGCAGCTTATCCAACCTCAACCTGGGCACCAATCTGCTGCAGGCAGACGGGGCTGCAAGTGTTTGGGCCGTGCAGGGGTATTTCGGACGGTTTAACTATGACTACAAAAACAGATACCTGCTGGAAGTAAACGCCCGGTACGATGGCTCTTCCCGGTTCCCAGCCATAAGCAGATGGGGCTTTTTCCCTTCCGTTTCCGGTGGCTGGCTGATGAGTAATGAAAAGTTCTGGGAACCATTAAAGGATGCCGTCAGCACCATGAAATTAAGAGCCTCTTATGGTAAACTGGGCAACCAGAATGTCGGGCTCTATACGTTTTCCCGGATATTGGGCCTTGGCCAGACCAACTGGCTGGTTAGCGGCAGTAAGCTGAACTATGTGGGACCACCAGCGCCCCTGCCCGGTGTGGTAAGCTGGGAAAGTACCCGTACCATTGATTACGGAATAGATCTTGGCTTTTTAAGAAACAAACTTACTGCGTCATTTGACTGGTACCAGAAAAACACTTCCGGTATGTATGTGCCCGGATCTCCCTTACCGGGTGTTTTTGGCGCATCCGAGCCCAGGGAAAATATTGCCAGCCTCAGAAACAGGGGCTTTGAATTAAGCCTGGGCTATAACGATCAGTTTATGATCAGCCATTCTCCTATGCACATAAATGCCACCCTTAGCGTGTACAACTTTAAAGGGGTCATTACCAGTTATCCGAATCCTAATGGCCTTATGAGCACCTACTGGAACGGTCAAAGGCTGGGAGAGATCTGGGGGTATCATATAGACGGTCAGTTTAAATCGGATGAGGAAGCGGCCGCCTATCAAAGTCAGTTTAGCAATCCATCCAAGGATCTGGGCAAAGTGTATAACTATATATTCAATGTAGTAACCAATACCGAATGGAAAAAGCTCAGGGCAGGAGATATTAAATATGTTGATCTTGACGGGGATGGGATGATCGATAATGGAAATTATACCCTGGCAGATCACGGGGATCTGAAGCCAATCGGGAATGCCATGCCGCAGTTCCCATTCGGGTTTACGCTGGGGGCAGACTGGAAGAGTTTTGATATCCTGGTTGCAGGTGCAGGAATCATGCATCAGGACTGGTACCCGACAGGGTTTATTTACTGGGGCACCTATGACCGGCCTTATTCTTCCTTTATCCGGAAAGATCTTGTAGCAAATGCCTGGAGCCCTGAAAATCCGGATGGCTATTACCCGCAAATTTACAGGGGATATGATGCATTAGGCGCCAACAGGGATTTGTATGAGCTCAATGATTATTACCTCACAAATGTCGGATACCTGCGGGTTAAAAATCTTACGGTGGGTTATACCCTTCCCCAGTCGCTGTTAAGGAAAATTAATATAAAACAGCTACGGATCTATTTCAGCGGGGAAAATATACTGACATGGCGGTTCGGTAAGCTGACCAGATATGTGGATCCCGAGCAGGCAGGGTCAGGAACCAATTTTTCTGATCCCGGCACTGCGGTCAGCAGAACGGATCTGCAGGATTATCCCATTGGAAAGACCTTCTCATTCGGGGTGAATTTACAACTTTAAGGTACCTGAACTTTTTAAAACGGAGTGAAATGAAGAATTTACTGAATATACTATTATTTTTTACGGGGGCGGTTTTATTGTTATGCAGTTGTAATAAAGGCTATCTGGAGCAGCCTCCCAGAGACCGGCTGGATGCGGACCAGTTCTTTAATACCGCCACAGATCTGGAGGTTTATACCAATGATTTTTATGATATGCTGCCGGATTACCATCTTTATGATGCCACTTATGGCCTTTCTGCTTCAGATGACGTTGTATCCCTGATCGAGCCTGCCCAGATTACAGGTACAAGGCTGGTGCCGGTACAAAGAGGCTCCGGTGGCTGGACATGGTCTGATCTGCGGGCCATTAACTTTTTTCTGCAGAATTATCAGAAGTGCCCGGATGAAGCAGCCAGGCATAAATATGGCAGTATTGCCCGGTTCTTCAGGGCTTTTTTCTATTTTGACAAGGTTAAAATGTTTGGTGATGTGCCCTGGTATAACAAGGTGCTCGAAGCCGGGGATGCTGACCTGTACAAGGCCAGGGATCCCAGAACTGTGGTTATGGATTCCGTGCTTGCCGATATCAATGATGCAGTAGAGTATCTGCCGGCAGAAGTGCAGCTCAACAGGATTACAAAGTACACAGCATTGCTCTTAAAAGCGCGTATCTGTTTATATGAAGGCACATTCCGGAAATACCATACGGAGCTGAATTTACAGGGCTCGGCAAATAAATGGCTGCAGGACGCTGCTGATGCAGCAGGGCAGCTGATCAGCTCCCATGCGTATAAACTGTTTACAACCGGAGGGACAGATGCTGCCTACCGCACTCTTTTTGCGCGGAACGACCAGGATGCAACAGAAACCATTCTGGCCAGGGATTACAATCCTACTTTTGCACATCATACCCTGTCTTATTTAATGACCTCTCCTACGCAGGGATCATGGGGCGCTACCAAAGATTTTGTAAACGGCTTTCTGATGGCTGATGGCAGCCGGTTTACAGATATTGCCGGCTACGACACGCTGGGTTTTTACGGAGAGATGCAGCACCGTGATCCACGCCTGACCCAGATTGTGGCAGGCCCCGATTTTAAAGTCTATGGCGAAACAATTGTGGAACCGGTTAACCTGAATATCACCACAACCGGGTATCGCGTAATAAAAGCGCTGGCCACCAGGGATCAATGGGGTGCCAGCAGTGCCTATAATGATATTATCTTATTCCGCTATGCGGAGGCGCTCCTTATCGACGCCGAAGCAAAAGCAGAGCTGGGCACATTAACCCAAACCGATCTCGATAATACCATTAACCAGTTGAGGAGCCGGGCAGGCATGCCCCCTGCAAACCTGGCTCACGACAATGCCGATCCTGATGCTTACCTCGGTGCGGAATATGCCAATGTTACCGGCGCCAATAAAGGGATATTACTGGAAATACGCAGAGAGCGCAGGATTGAAATGTTCAATGAAGGCCAGCGGTGGGACGACCTGATGCGATGGAAAAACGGTAAAAAGCTGGAGCAACCGATGCTGGGCATCTATTTCCCGCGTTTGGGAGCATTTGACTTCAATAACGATGGCAAACCGGATGTGTATCTTTACGATGGAGATGCCTCCGGAGCGCCCGCAGGAGTGACCTCCAAAATCAATATCCGTCAGCGGCCGTTAACCAACGGCACCTCGGGAAATTTTTATCCCTACAGGAATAAAATCCTGTTCCAGGAGCCGAAAGATTACTATTATCCTATTCCTTTAGAGGATCTTACGTTAAATAAAAGTCTTGTTCAAAATCCGGGCTGGTAAAACAGTGAAGATATCCTGCTCATTACCCGCAGATAACTATGCGGCAGTCCGGCAACCGGGCAGCCGCAAAAAAAGAGAAGCCGCGGGAAGCGTAAATAAAAACAGATGATAAGGTGAAGGTAAAACCATACGATCCGGCGCGGCACTTTGGTTAAAGCACTATTCGGACAAACGATAAAAAAGCAAGTAATGAAAACAATAATAATCATGATCCTGCTGCTGGCAGTAAGCGTTATGCCAGCTTGCAAAAAAACATTTGTATCCAATGCACCGCAACAGCTGTCCCATTCAGACAGGCTTCCGGCACAGACGCTTGCAGGGATCGTTGCTGCAAACGACTCGGCCTTTAATGTTACAGCGTATGCAGGATCGGGCACGGCAGGTACTTCTGACGGAACTGCCGGCAATCCGCAAACGGCGCAGTTTAATGCCCCGGAAGGAATTGCTTTTGACTCACATGGCAATTTGTTTGTGGCCGACCGCAATAACGCGGTGATCCGTAAAATTACACCCGCAGGTGTTGTTTCCGTTTTTGCGGGCACACCAGGCACCGCAGGGTATGCCAATGGTACGGGCACGGCTGCTAAATTTGATTACCCCATAAGGCTGGCAATAGACGGCGCTGATAATATTTATGTAGCCGACCGCAACAATGCCCGTATCCGTAAGATTACGCCATCGGCAGTAGTTACCACCATTGCCGGTTCAACGGCCGGCAGCGGCGCCACCCAGTTCAACTGGCCCCTTGATGTGGCAGTTACCGGTGATGGCACCAAAATATATGTGGCAGATGCACATAATAACCGCATACAGCAAATTACCTGCAGCAACGGAACCTATACCACATCCTTGCTGGCGGGCCAAACAACAGCAGGCTTTGCGGGCGGCAATGGTGCAGCCGCAAAGTTTAACAATCCATCAGGGGTGGCTATTGACCGGAATGGGAATGTTATTGTGGCCGACCGCGGTAATAACTGCATCCGCAAAATCACCACAGCAAAAAATGTTTACCGGCTGGCTGGTATTGCCGGCACCTATTATGATGTGGATGCGCCTAATGGAGAAGCTACATTTGGAGAGCCGTTTGGGGTTACCGTAGCCAATGACGGCTGTATCTATGTAACGGACATCGGTTATCACAATATCCGCCGAATCAGCAATCAGGACCTTTTTGTTTCTACAGTGGCCGGTAGCGGCAGTATAGGAAATGCCATCGGTAATTATTCAGGTTTTAATCTCCCCACCTCAATAGCAATTGATCATTCAGGTAATTTTTATGTGGCAGATTGTGCCAATCATAATATCCGGAAAATGGTGCCGGAAACACGGGTGCTGCAGATCACGCATGGGTGGTCGCAGACAACACCTTACCCCGGCATTACCTGGTATAAATACCATGGCAACCGGTTCTGGCTTCCATCAGCCTTTACTGCGGGCAGCGCACCTTACAACAAAAAACAGAATGTGAATGTGCTGGATATTGACCTTTCTGTTAACCACCTTGATTTCAGGGAGTCAGACATTACGCTGGGCGCAAGGCATAAGCTAACAGATATTGTTGGCGCTGATCTTTCCGTGCTGGCTGCATCAACCGGTACCTTTGCAACATATGAAACAGAGCCCACGCCACCGCGCAGCCATGCTTCCTACCTTCGGGTAAACGGTACCACGCTCTGGAATTCAGATCTCCCCAGTTCGGATAAATACTGGCCCTATCATTCGGGCATGTTTTATGTTGCCAGTGACGGGTCCGTTGGCATTGAGAGATGCGATCTGGCCCAGGTACCCTTTAATCCGGCAACAGTAAACCGGAAAGATATGATGTCCGGCGCACCGCTGTTAATCGAAAACAGCGTTCCTGTTGAAATCACCGATCCCGGTACTCCATGGCAGCCTACGCCCCAGAAATTGCGTATTATAATTGCAGCCCGTACTGCGATAGCACTGCCGGTTGTAAACAACCATGTATTGTTAATCTGCGTCGATGGCATCGAGCGTAAAGAAGACGGCACGATTCTTAATGATGGCAGTTGCTACACCCCGCCGCTCAGCTATTATGGTATGACCACGGCGGACCTTACCCAGTTTATACAGCAATTTTTCCATGCCAGAGCCGCGCTGAATTTTGACGGGGGCGGTACCTCTGCTATGGCAATGAGGGGTTATGGCGACAATGGATCTCACAGCGGGTACCTGGGAATTATCAATTATCCTGATTATGATTCACCCTGTTCCGGACTTACGGATAATACAGCTTATGGTCAGCAGCGTACAGTAGGTGAAGCCATTGCCGTGGTGGCAAATTAACCATACTGTTTGCCACTGGGGCAGATACGTTTTTTCCGAAAACAAAAATCAAAAAATAATGAAAAAAATAAAATATACAGTTCTGTTGATCACATGGTGTATAGCCGTACGGGCTTTAGGCAGTTCCCTTTTGCCGGATTCTCTTCCCGGCCCGCTGGCGGTTGGCTATACCATATCGGTGTCAAAGATCACCCCGGAAAGTATGCGCAATGCAAAAGCTGCAGGAATTTCCTGCCTGCAGGTAGGCGTAAATGAGTGGTTTGATGCAAAGGGCAACTTTAAATGGGATGATAATAAAATGATTGCTGAAGCAGCAAGCGCAAAAAAAGCAGCAGAGGCGGCAGGAATAAAAATAGCCGCCATTCATATGGCCTATGGGCAATGGATGGATCTATCCCTTATTGATGAAGCGGTGCGGAAAAAAGTGGTGGCTGCTCATAAAAAAGTGTTGCAGCTCTGCCGGGTGCTGCAACCGGAAGTGGTATTATTTCACCCCAGTTGGTACCTCGATTTGAACCACCGGGAGGAACATATTCTGCAGCTTATAAAATCGGTACGGGAACTGGAAAAGCCGGTAAAGGACATCAGCGCCACCTGCGTTATAGAAAATATGACAGGACCGGAACTGTATGCGGAACGGAAAGGTATAAAATATGAACGGCCGCTTTGCAGAACCGTTGAAGAAATGACCGGTATACTGAACCGGTTGCCTCCGGATATTTACGGCGCGGTTGATATGAACCATATTTTGCATCCGGAGCAATTGATCCTGGCTTTGGACCACCGGTTGAAGTTCATCCATGTTGCAGATGGTGACGGGGCTCATGAGTTGCATTATTACCCCTGTTCCGGTAAGGGAATGAATAACTGGACCGCCATTATTGATGCACTGTATACTGTTGGCTATACAGGGCCTTTTATGTATGAATGCCATTATAAGGAACTGCGTGATCTTACGGTCTGTTACCGGTTCCTGTATCAGCAATACATCCTGAACAAATATATACGGCCGGAATATCAATAGAATAATGACAACAGGATTTGAATTTTTTTTAAGGAAACAAAATAGTTATTCATAAAATGAAACCCTTTTCTGTTATTGCAGTTGTGCTCTGTCTTGTTTCCTCGTCACTTATGTCCTATTGCCAGAAGGGCAGTTATCAGGAGGAAACGAAGATCTTACAAAAACGGATCTTTTATTGCCTGGATGCAATAGAAGAGTGCCCTTCAGTATATAAAGCCTTTTATTCTGATACTGTTTTGCAAAGGTTCATGAAACAAAAATGCACCCTGCTGCAAAAAGCAATAGATGCATGTGCTCATCTCTCTTGCGTTGCCAATGCAATTCTGATAAAGCCGGAAGAAGATTCAGTGGTAGCGCTGCAATTCAGTAACCTGTATCAAAAAAACAGTCAGATCCGGCAATGGGTCAGGGATCGTATACGGGCTACGGGTTTTTACAGGTTAGGCGATTCCCTTTCCGATGCCTCTTTATTCATCCGGGCATGGGAAGAGGCATCCGGGGGAATCAATTATATTATTAACGCGTACCTTAAAAACGAAGGCTTGCAGTATCCTAAAGTAGACTCCGCCGCTTTTTATGTAAAGAATAGCAGCTATTTGGATTCGGTCAGGCATCTTATCACCTCCACACTTGCAAGCGAAAAAGAAGACAGCCTGTTTTTTCAGCCGCTGCTTCACATCTGTCTGAAGATATTACTGCTGAATGGCCGGGATGAAGCGGCACGGTTGCTTCCACTGAAGAAGGTAAATGAACGGCCATATCAGCAGATCCGTTCCGTTCAATGGAAGCGTTTTCCTTTTAGCACCATTCTGGTTTTTGGAGAGGGGCCGGAAACTGACGAGCCGATTAGTATGCACAATAAAGAAAGATGCGCCGCTGCTGCTGCGTTGTTCAGAGCCGGTAAAGCTCCTTTTATAATGGTTAGTGGGGGGTATGTTCATCCCTTTCAGACAAAATACTGTGAGGCCGTGCAAATGAAAAAATACCTAACAGACAGCCTGGCCATTCCGGATGTTGCGATCATTATAGAACCTCATGCCCGCCATACCACAACCAATATCCGGAACGCAAACCGTATTATATATGAGTGCAAAATTCCGGCGGATAAACCTGTTTTGGGTGTAAGCAGCGCCAGTCATATTCAGTACATCGCGGGGAAAAGTTTTGAACGGGTATGCAGGAGGGATTTAAAATACCTTCCTTTTAAACGCATGAAACATTTAACGGATGAAACGGTGGCATTTTATCCGTCTCCGCTTTCATTACAGATCAATACAGGAGACCCTTTGGATCCGTAAAATCCGTCCCCTTTGCTAAGAAAAAGGAACCCTCGGGGCTGGTAAATAAAAAACAGGTCAAAAATTTTACTGAAAACCAATTAGTTATAAGGTTGCTATTAAAAATAGTTCCTTTTTTTCATTGTTTTTAGCATGGGCACAACTACCTTTGCAGTCCTTTAGAAAAAGGGCCGGGGGTTAGCCCGGCATTACTTAAAAAATTAAATAATAAAATGAGCAAACAACATTTCACCACAAAACATGCGAACGAGGCTACCGTGCAGCGTAACTGGTACGTTGTAGATGGTACTAATCAAACCGTAGGACGTATGTGTTCCCGTATTGCCGCTATCTTACGCGGAAAGCACAAAGCCAGCTATACTCCTCACGTGGATACTGGCGACTATATTATTGTGATCAACTGCGAAAAAGTAAAACTGTCCGGTAATAAAATAGATCAGAAAGTATATGACACTTATAGCGGGTACCCCGGTGGCCGCAAGGAAGAGGCAGCTGCTGACCTTCAAAAACGCCGTCCGGAAGTAATTATTGAAAGAGCCGTAAAAGGAATGCTTCCTAAAAACCGTTTAGGCCGTAAAATGTACAAAAAATTATTTGTATATGCAGGAGCTGTTCATCCGCACACTGCACAACAGCCTAAAGAACTTAAATTCTAATAATTAAACTAAAGTAGTCCTTTAAAGGAACAAATCAATAAATATGGAAAAGCAAAAAAATGCTGTAGGACGCCGTAAAGAAGCCATTACCCGTGTTTTTTTATCAAAGGGTACTGGTGCCATTACTGTTAACAACAAAGATTATAAGACCTACTTTTCCCTGGTGTATCTGCAAAACCAGGTAGAGCGCCCGCTGAAAACTATTGAAGCGGCTGATAAATTTGATATAAAGATCACTGCAACAGGTGGTGGTATTAAAGGCCAGGCGGAAGCTGCTATGCTGGGTATAGCCCGTGCACTGGTTGATGTTAATGCTGAGTATCGGCCTGCTTTAAAAGCGGCGGGTCTGTTAAAAAGAGATCCGCGTTCTGTTGAGCGTAAGAAATTTGGTCACAAAAAAGCAAGGAAAAGCTACCAGTTCAGTAAACGATAATGGCAAATGGTTCATAGTTCATTGCTATGAGCTATTAACCATGAACTATGAACATTTAAAATTAATTTTCAATTTTATAAGATGGAAAATAATACGAACAATACATCATTACAACAGCAGCTTTTAGAAGCAGGTGTACATTTTGGGCACTTAAAAAAGAAATGGAACCCCAAGATGCTGCCTTATATCTTTGCTGAAAAGAAAGGGATCCACATCATCGACCTGAATAAAACAGTGGAATGCCTGCAGGAAACAGCCGCGGCTATGAAGCAAATTGCCCGTAGCGGTAAAAAGATCCTTTTTGTAGGTACAAAGAAGCAGGCAAAGGATATTGTTACTGAGTGCGCACAAAGAGTGAGCATGCCTTATGTAACAGAACGCTGGCTGGGTGGCATGTTAACCAACTTCAATACAGTGCGTAAGTCTGTAAAGAAAATGCAGAGCATTGAAAAAATGCTGAGCGACGGTTCTTTTGACAGCATTACTAAAAAAGAACGCCTCACATTAACGCGCGATAAAGATAAAATGGAAAAAGTATTGGGAGGTATTGCCCAGTTGGGCCGTGTACCTGCTGCTTTATTCATTATTGATATAGGCCATGAGCATATTGCACTGGCAGAAGCAAAACGTTTGGGCATCACCACTTTTGGTGTTGTGGATACCAACGGAGATCCTAATAAAGTGGATTTTGCAATTCCTGCCAATGATGATGCTACAAAATCAATAGCGATCATTGTAAATTATATTACTGCGGCAATTGCTGAAGGCTTAAGCGAAAGACAAGCTGCTAAAGACGAGGATGTGGAAGATAATTTTGCAGACGAAAAAGAAAAACAGGCTGCTAAATTACAGGCTGAAGCTGAAGCAGAAGCCGGACGTGGCAGTCGCAGCCGCACAGGTGCTACAGGTGCCACAGGTCAGCGCCGCAGAACAACCACTGGCGGTGGTTCAAGAAGCGGAACGCCGAGAAAATAAGATCAGTTTAAGGTATGGTATCTGATCATTGGTCAAATACCGGTAAATAAACAGAAAGATGTATTGTGAAGAGGGCATTGTTTAAAAGGCAAAACCTCAAATGTGAAACCTGCCCGTCTGGTCAGGCGGGCTTAAACCCCAAACAAAAATGAGTACAGTTACAATAACCGCACAGGACATTAATAAGTTACGCCAGGCTACAGGCGCTGGTATGATGGATTGCCGCAAAGCATTAACAGAAACAAACGGCGATTTTGAAGCTGCTATTGACTGGTTGCGTAAGCAAGGCCAGAAAGTGGCTGCAAAAAGAAGCGACCGTGAGGCAAAAGAAGGCGTGGTGATCGCTCAGACAACTGCTGATAATCAATCAGGCATCGTTGTATGTGTGAGCTGTGAAACAGATTTTGTATCCAAGAACGAAGATTTCGTTGCTTTTGTAAAAAGCATTGCTGATGCAGCTGTTGCTAACAATGTAAAAAGCATCGATGAGCTGAATGCTGCTGAAATTAATGGAGCCAAAGTAGCAGATCTGGTAAATGATAAACTGGCTGCTATCGGCGAAAAGATCGGCATCACCAAATTTGAAAGGGTAGATGCTCCTTACGTAGCTTCCTATATTCATGGTGCTTACCGTATAGGCGTATTGGTTGGTTTGGATAAAGCTGCTCCTGAAGTTGGTAAGGATGTTGCCATGCAGGTGGCTGCATTAAGCCCTGTAGCTGTAGATGCAGCCAGCGTTCCGGCTGATGTGATTGCACGCGAGAAGGCAGTTATTATGGATATTATGAAAGAAGATCCCAAAATGGCCGGCAAGCCGGAAGAGATGCTTGCAAAAATTGCTGAAGGGAAATTAGGCGCTTTCTTTAAAGAGCAAACCTTAACCGCCCAGGCTTTTGTAAAAGATGCCGGTAAATCGGTTGCAGATTATTTAAAAGAAAACGGCGATGTAAAAGTTACTGAATTTAAAAGAGTAGCTTTAGGATAAACCCTGAACCTATAAGGTCCCCATGACCTTATAGGTTTATAAAAGAAATAGCTTTAAAGCGCTCCGCAAGGGGCGCTTTTGCTTTTAATGAAGCTTTATAATGTTTATACGAAAAAGTATTGTCATCCTGGCGAAGGAAGTTTGTCAAATGAATTATGGTTCGACAAGCTCACCACAACATTGCTTATTGAACGGATTTTAATCTAAAAGGTATTACTTAGGCCGGAATATTCCGGTAGTATCAGTTTTATAACGCACGGCTTTATTCAAACAATGCTTCCATGGTTAGCTCATTATCTGCAAACTGCTGGCGATACTCATTATCGGCCACCCCGTAAGTCGTTATAAAGGTCAGTAATACTGTTTTACGGGGAGGAAGCTGTTGGCGGAAAGCGTTTAGTTTTTGCTGTAATACCTGGCTGTACCGTTTATCAATAATAAACTGGTGAATGTTGAACTTAATTTCACAGATATGCACGGTATCATCACTCCTGTTTAACAGGAGATCTATCTGGGCACCATCTGTAGCCTTATTGCCCGGCTGGTACCAGGAGGAATAAGAAGTGTGCATACCCCATATGCCCAGGGCCTTTTTGAGCTGGGGCACATGCTTGATGCATATATTTTCAAAGGCATACCCACACCAGGCACTATATTTTTGTGTCTGGCTGATCGAAAGCCAGTCGTTCTCCTGCTTGTTGCCTTGCATAAACTTCAGGTAGAACAGGGAAAATTCATCAGCCAGACGAAAAAGGCTTTCTTTCTTTTTTTTATCATAGGGCTCTGTCCTTTCCACAAACCCGCTAACGATCAGCTCCTTCAGAACAGCGCTCAGGCCGCCTCCGGATAAAAGCTTTCCCGTAGCCAGCAATTCATTGCGGGTGAGCCCTTTATTCTTCTTTGCCAGCGCTTCTATCACCTGTATATGTTTCTCATGGTGGCTGAACAGGGCTGCATACAGGTTTTGAAATTCATTCACCAGGGCGCCATTAGGAGCAAAGCAACAGCGATTGATGGTTTGTTGTAAACTCTCGCCCCGCTTTACCGCGTTCAGATAATGGGGAATGCCTCCTGTTACCATATACAACTGTAAAACCTGGTAATCACTGAAGCGGATGTTGCGCTGCCGGAGATAGGTTCTGGTTTCCTGCAGGGTGAAAGGCTGCAGTTGTATGTGCTGTGTAATCCGGTTATGCAGGCCCCCTTTATTGTTGACAATTTTCCGGATCATCCAGGAAGCCGCTGAGCCGCATATGATAACCAGCAGATCGGGCCTTTCTGACAGATACATGTTCCAGAAATATCCAAAGGCGGATAGAAAGCCGGATTTATGCGTGTCGAGCCAGGGAAGTTCATCAAAGAAGAGCACCTTTTTGCCTTTTCTGTCAAGAGTATCCAGGCATTGCCGGAGCAGTATGAATGCCTGCTGCCAACTGGCCGGAGGCAGCAGTTGTTGCCGGGCCGGGAACCAGGTATTGAGCTGTTGCTGGAAATTCACAAGCTGAATATCCGTGCTTCCGCCCGATTGCCCGCTGCAGGAGAACCTCAGCTGATCTGCATAAAAATTTTTGATCAGATAAGTTTTCCCAACTCTCCGCCGGCCGTAAACAGCCAGTAATTCTGCCTGGTTACTTTGCAGCAATTGCGCCAGCAGCTTTATTTCCTCTTTGCGCCCGATGATTACCTGTTTCATAAACGCTATTATTATTTGCCAAAACTATGAAATTAAACACACATTTGGCAACTAATTATAATAATTATCTGCCAAATATACTAAATAATAATAAGATTTGGCGACTAATAACTTGAAGCGCGCGCAAGGCATGATTATTAAAACGTTTAAAACCCTTCGGTCGGGTTGGCCATTTCAGGGTCATCCTCCAGTAAAAAGGCATTAAAGCCGGAGCCCACATCGCTTTCATAAAGGTCTTTTACCGAACCGAAGCCGATAGCATCTTTCATTTGCCCGGCCTGTATGGTCTCTGAGGCCTTGCGTACACTATTTTTCCCGTAACGGTCTTTTATCGTATACATCACTTTGCGCAGCTTGTCCTTTTGCATGCGGTTGTCAAAAAGGTTGTATTGCAAATGAGCGGCGTTTATAAAATCGCCGATTACCACTCCCATTGCCATCATGTTTTTACGGAGGATCTTTTTGCAGGGAAACTGTTTTTCTGCCTCTGCCATCCGCAGTTCAATGTAGCGGATCATTTCTAATGCATCCTGTAAGGGCTGTCCCGGTTTTACAGAGGTTTTCCAGGGAGCATCGTTATAATAACTGGCAAAAAAATAAATCTCACGGCAAAATACATCCTGTTTAACCATCCGTTGCTCTAACCGGGTGCACAAAGAAACAAGCATGGACATAAGGGCATCCCTGCTGGAGCGGGTGGCGGCAGACAGGCTGCGCATGGCGCTCATCCTTTTATATTCCCAGGTATACAGATCTACTTCCCCGAAATGAAGCCGGTAATACCAGTAATTGCCGGTGACTCCGCCAAAGGCTTTGCGCAGCAGGGCTTCTGAGGCGCTCCGCATTTGCAGCGGGGTGGTAATGCCTGCCCGGTGCAACCGGCGTTCATTGGCACGGGCAATGCCCGGAAGATCAGTTAGCTGCATATGGGCAAGGTAAGCATCAAGGTTCTCCGGTGTAAGGTAGATCAGGCCATCCGGTTTTTGAAGCTCCGTAGCCAGCTTGGCTAAGAAAACATTGGCTGCTATGCCTATGGAGCAGGTAACATAAGAACCTATCTGTTCAGCAATATCTTTCTTGATCTTCTTTGCCAGCGCTATAACATCTTTATGTATATAGGCATAATGGGTAAGGTCTACCACGGCTTCATCAATGCTTTTGGGAATGACATCGCTGCAGTAAGAAAGCAGGATGTTCATGATTTTTACATGGATGCGGCGGTAGGCTACCGGTCGCGTAGGTACCATAACAAAACCGGGGCAGAGGGCCTTGCATTCGGAAACCTGCATTCCTGTTCTGATGCCAGCCTTTTTGGCCTCTTTTGATGCGGCAATGACTACGGCATTAGGACCGGGATAGGGGCAAACGCCAATCGGTTTATGACGCAGCTCTTCCCTTAATTGCTGCTCGCAACTGGCGAAATAGCTGTTCATGTCGATGTACATGATCAGTGATCCCGGCCTTTGCCTTGCTATAATATTTCCATTATAACGAGTGAACATAAGATTTGCTGCAATAAAAATACTAAATTTTTTAGTATTTTAAGCTTTTATCTGTAATCGGCCCTGTGCTGCCGGTTAGCAGACAGCATAAAAAACTGACCCGGAGCAGGAAAGCAGCTTTAAGACACTCAACAAGGCGCGGGTGCTTTTACGCAGGCTCTGCCGTACCCTGGTTTTAGAAATTATATACAAACCCCATGGTCGTTCCTGTTGTTGTCAGGGAAATGCTTTCCTTTTTCTTATGTTTACTAATGGCCCATAACGTAATGCCTCCGGCAAATAATGGCGCAAACAGGTGCCAGGGTAGCGCCCGTGTAGTATTTCTGATGCCGCCTTTTGTTCTCATAAGCGACCTGGCTATTATCCCTTGCAAGCTTTATTCCTATAGCCGTTCCTGCAGCGCCGGCAGCTGTTAAGATCATGCCGGTGATCCGGAGTTTTTTCCATTGCGCATTCGGTTGGGTTGAGGACAGGTTCAAAGCTGGTTCTTGCTGGAAAACAGCTTTTTTTGCCCATAACCCGGCTATACGATCCTGAGCCTGCAAATGATGTAAAAAACAGTTGAGTATTAAGGTTAAAACCCCATACAGCAGTACCTGGAAGTGTTTCATTTGTTGACTGATTTAATAATTAAAACGTCTTGTAGGGCGCAACAAAGGAAGTTTTTCGTCCTGTCTTTTGAAAAAATAACGGGTAAATCCGGTAAGATCATGAAGCCGTTTATGAGTAGGTAAAAACCGCTGCATCAAAAATTCCATCTGACCAGGAAAAGTGTGCTTTATTCCGGGAGGTACCTTTTGAGCCAGCAAAAGGGAGCAGGAAAGATATAAGGCACTGAATGACTGCGAAGTAATTAAAACGGACAGGATAAAAAAGAAAAGCGGGGGTAAATAGTTACAAAGCGGTAAAAGATGCCACAGGTTGTAATAGGGTTGCGTTTGGCAGGATGCCAATATTACCATCAGGAGCTTACTGTCTATGAAGTAAAGAAACTGTAAGGCGGGCCCGGTATACAACCGTTTTACAGTTTTATGCAATTAAAATGTATAGGCAATTTTTGCAGAGTTCCCGCCAACGTCTATATGTACCCTGTCGGCATATTTTTTTAAGCGATTGTTCCCGATTGCCTACATTGTAATACCACCACCTGCTGCTAAAAAAGGGCTGCCTTTTTGAGACGGCCACTTTTCTATTTAAAAAAATTAAACAGCTACATTAAATAAAACGCTTCTTTTTGAAGTTGTTTCCGTTACCATTACGACGGTTATTATTATTGCCATTGCCGTTACTGCCATTGTTGCTGCGCTGTTGAAATTTATTGCGTTTGCTGTTAAAGTTTCCTTTGTCGCGGCCATTATCCTGTCGGAAAACTTTTACACTGGGCGTATTGGTAAATGTAAGCTGTCCGTTTGTGATTTCGCTTAATTCGCTCTGGATGGCATCATCATGTACAATCTCCTTGTGCCAGTTGCTGTAAGCCAGCTTCATGTAATAGGCAATGCTGTTGGCAAATCCCTGTTTTTTTTCAGGGTCTGTTTCCTCTAAGGCTTTTTCAATAAGGCCTTCCAGGTTAGAGCCCAGGTGCGCCAGTTTGGAACTGCGCGTTGGGTAGGGAACAGGTTCAGGCTTAGCCCTCAGCTCTTCCGGCGTTGGCTTGGGGTAAGGGGCATCCACTTCCAGTTTAAAATCGGATATTTCAAAAAGATGATCCCATAGCTTATGTTTATAATCTTCCACATTTTTCAGGGACGGGTTTAAAATGGCCATCAACTCAATAATAGATTGGGCATTTTTCTTTCTTTTTTCCGGGTCTTCAATGGTTTGGATATATTCCACCATTTTTTGCACATTGCGGCCATACTCCCGCATGATCAGCTTATTCCTTGTTGTATTATACTCCATAAAATGAATTGGGATCGCTCAAATGTAACAGTTCTAATATATTCGGATACGTTATACCTTTGCAGCTGGCTACAAAGATAAAAGGAAATAGTTTTTAATTAAAAAGAAATTTCGGCTAATACCTGTTAAAAGTGAAGATTGGAATTTATAGCGCCGCGCTAAAAAAAACAATAACCCAGAATGTTTTTAATATGTTGCTAATCAGCGAAGTGGGCCGGTTATTGCCCCCCGGATCACTACTGGCGTTTTGCCGGGAACAATTAACAGAGCTGACATTTTTTGACATTACTGTTCCGGTAAAACCGGTTAAAAGCTCCGTTTTTGGGCTTTTGGGAAGCGTTGCTGAGCGGGGTTTTGCAATGCCCATGCTGTTAAAGAAAGAAAAGATCAGTACGCTGATTATTTTTGATACAGGGGATGTGCTTTCAGCCCCGGTAAACCAGTTTCTGATTTTGAATGATCAGTACCGGTATCATAAAAAAGATGCTGCGGCCTTTCGGAAGCTAAAAAGAATCGTTGTCAGTTCCCTTCTGCTTAAAGAATATTTGCTGGAAAATGCAGCAGCGCCTGCGGAAAAAATCATAGTGCTCTCCGGCCTTTTGCGGCGTAGCCTGAAACCGGCAGACGTATTGGGAACAATGGCTTTTAAAGATGCTTTAACAGGCGGAAAAGAATTTTTTATCTGTAATGATGAGCAGTGGACAAAGGAAAAGCTGGTTGTTCTTCTGAAAGCGTTTTCCCGGTTTAAGAAAATGCAGCAAACCAGTTGGAAGCTGTTGCTTACCCAAAGGGGAGAGGACCCCCGTGCGTCTTTCAACCCGGTATTTGAAGCGTTAAAGAATTACAGGTATAAGGAGGACGTTGTACTGTTCCAAAGCTCCGGCAATGAACAGTATGCCCAGGCATTATCCGCTGCCTACATGGCTGTATCCTTGCAGGAAGGCCCCGGTTATCCAGCCGGTATCATGGAAGCGCTTTGTTGCGGAACCCCGGTCATTGTGCCGGAAGGGCTGGAGCACAGCGCCGGCTTTTCACTTCCTTCGTATTCGGAAAAAGATGAGGAGCCTCTGGCAAAAAAAATGATGGAACAGTATAAAAATGAGGGGTTGCGTCATAAATATGCTGATGCCCTCAGAAAGAGGCCGGTGATCAGTTATCCCGGAAATGGTTTGGACGAGCTGTTGAAGCACTTGTTGCCCGCCTGATATTGAATGCTTACATTTGCGCTTTATAAGTATTGATGTATGAAGTCTACAATTACCATTGATGTGGAACTGGATGAAAATAAAGTGCCACAGGATATTACCTGGAATGCAACCGCCAGCACGGCTGAGCAGGCAAGGAGGGCAAAAGCTGTAATGCTGTCGCTTTGGGATGGTGCAGAAAGAACTGCTTTACGGATTGATTTATGGACAAAAGAGATGATGGTGGATGAGATGGCCGATTTTTTTTATCAGTCGATCATGACGATGGCCGATGCTTATGGCCGGGCCACTCAATATCAGGACCAGGTAAACGATATGAAAACCTTTGCACGGGATTTTTATAAAAAATTTCAGCAGAAACAACTGGAACAGCAAAAAGCTACCTGACAGGAACAGCCGGATCCTCATTCCGGTCCCTATAACTATCCGGACTCAACTCTCAATTCTCGAATCTCAAATTTTAAAACTATGTCTTTAGAACAAACGGTCAATGATGATATAAAGAAAGCAATGCTGGCCAGGGATGAAGCTGGCCTTCGTAGTTTACGTGCCATAAAAGCGGCAATCCTGCTGGCTAAAACAGCTGAAGGTGCAAAAGATGCCTTAAGTGCAGAAGATGAAATAAAACTGGTTCAAAAGCTGGTAAAGCAGCGGAAAGATTCTTTGGAGATTTTTGAAAAGCAAAACCGAGCGGATCTTGCCAAAAAGGAAAAAGAAGAAATTGAGGTAATGGAAAAATACCTTCCTGCCCAGTTAAGCGCTGAAGACTTAAAGCCAATCATCCGGAAGATTATTGAGCAAACAGGTGCTTCGGGGCCCTCTGATATGGGAAAAGTAATGGGAGTAGCCACAAAAGAATTGGCCGGAAAAGCAGAAGGAAAGGCTATTTCAGCTGTAGTAAAGGAGTTGTTGGCCCAATGAGCAGCTTTTAAATGATCCTGGACCTCATTTTTGGCATTTTATTATGCCTGGCAGTCTTTAAAGGATATCGTAAAGGGCTCATTGTTGGGGTTTTCTCCTATCTGGCTTTTATCATCGGGCTGGCTGCTGCAATGAAGCTCTCAACCGTAGTGGCAGGGAAGATTGGTGCCATTGTAAAGATTTCGGATAAATGGCTGCCGGTCATAGCTTTTGCCGTTGTATTGATCGGGGTCATTCTCCTGGTAAGATGGCTGGCAAAGCTTATTCAGCTGACTTTTGAAAAAGTGATGCTGGGTTGGGTGAACAGGCTGGGTGGTATATTGTTTTTTGTGATGCTTTACCTGGCAGGGTATTCCATTTTCCTGTTTTATATGAACCAACTCAATCTGCTGCCGGAGACGGTCCGGTCAAAATCTGCAACATTTGAGTTTACGCAGCTGTTTGGAAAACGCGCCATTGATTTTGTAGGCGCTCTTATACCCGCTTTTAAAGGAATGTTTGGGCAATTGGAACAGTTCTTCGAAAATTCTGTTAAATAAAAATTAATACACTCACGGTTATTTTCTTTAATCTTTTTTTTCAGAATTTAATACTTTTATATAAATAAACATTCTGATCGATTATTAAAATCAATATATTAGCGGCAATATAGCTATAGAATAAAGAATGAAATACGAAATAAAACAGCACGATAAGTTCAGATTTATTGAGGAAGGCGGGGGACAAACGCTTGTTTTGTTGCACGGGCTGTTTGGGGCTTTAAGTAATTTCAGTGACCTTATTGATTACTTTAAAAACTACATGAAGGTAGTGGTGCCTATGCTGCCGCTGCTGGATATGGATATATTGAACACCAGCGTAAGCGGCCTGGCAAAGTATGTAAACAAGTTTATTGAAACCCGGGGTTATGAGGACGTGCATTTACTGGGCAACTCCCTGGGCGGCCATGTAGGGCTGGTTTATCTGTTGCGCAATGAGCCCTGGCAGGTAAAATCCATTATTCTTACAGGAAGTTCAGGCCTTTTTGAGAACGGGATGGGCGACAGCTATCCAAAACGGGGTGACCGTGAATATATAAGGAAGAAAACAGCCTATACTTTCTTTGATCCGGCAATGGCCACAGAGGAACTGGTGGATGAAGTATTTGAAATAACCAACAACCGGTTGAAGGTGATCAAGATCATTGCACTGGCCAAAAGCGCCATCCGCAATAACCTGGAAGAAGAATTAGGCAAAATTACAATCCCCGCTTTACTGATCTGGGGAAAGAATGACAATATTACACCACCCTTTGTTGCAGAAGAGTTTAAAAAACTGCTACCCAATAGTGAGCTCCATTTTATTGACAAGTGCGGGCATGCTCCTATGATGGAGGTTCCGGAAGAATTCAATAAAATTTTACTAAATTTCCTTCAGAGGCAGGGCGCTATTGTAACAAAGGTCTCATAAATAGCGTCTAATTAATAAACGGAATGCTATGTTAGTTAGAGATTTATCTTTTGAAGCATTGCCGCAATTAAAATTGTCGGATAGGGTTTATCAGGTTTTAAACCTGATGCAGGAGCATCATGTAGAAGATCTGCCTGTAATCAATGGAGGAAAATTTGCTGGAATGGTCAATGAAAATACGTTGCTGGAGGTTAATGATGAGCTGGCTCTTGCAGAGCTGCCCAACCCGCCGGGTATGTTTTCAGTAAAGAATGATGATCATTTCTTAAGGGCTTTTGCTATTGCGAATATGCACCATTTATCAGTGGTACCCGTTGTAGATAGGGAAAACAATTTTACGGGTGCTATAGAAGCCACGGCACTGGCAGGATACGCGTCCGATTTTTTACAATTGCAGGAGCCGGGGGCATTGATTGTGCTGGAAACAGAATCAAGACAATACTCCTTTTCTGAGATCACAAAAATTGTGGAAGCCAATGATGCACAAATTACCCAGCTAAATACAAAGCCCATTCACGAAAGGGATATTATTGAAGTAACCGTTCGTATAAATAAATTGGAAGTATCAGATATAGTAGCTAGCTTTCAGCGGTATGATTATGTTGTGAAGTATTACTTTGGTGAGGAGCTGTATACAAATGAGCTGAAAGAGAATTATGAAAACCTGATGAATTATTTAAGCATATAGGCGTTACACAAGTTATCCGAATGTGAAAATCTTTACCCTGAAAAATAGTTTCCTGCTTTTTATCCTTTTGGCATCAGGGTGTTTCTCCGGTATTTATGCGCAGATAGATACAACTATTGCCGGTTTAAAAAATGCAAACGAGGCATCGCCCTTCGGCGCTAATAATTATAAGCTGGATAGTTTACCGCATAACCTGGACAGCCCCTTTGTGATCCGTAATATTGTTTTTGAAGGGAATAAAAAAACAAAGGAGAACATTATGCTCAGAGAATTGCCTTTTAAGGAAGGTGATGCTATCCTTATAAAGGAAATTCCCACGCTTTTTAATATCGGCAAAACACAATTGATGAACCTGAGCTTATTTCATACTGTAAGCCTGTCCGTTCTGCAATTTGATCCTCCTTTTATAGACATAAAGATCGCTGTTAAGGAGCGCTGGTACATCTGGCCCTTTCCTTATTTTAAGCCGGTTGACAGGAACCTGAACCAATGGCTGTTTCAAAAAGGAGCAAGTGTTTCCAGGATTGATTATGGTGTTAAAATGCTTTATGACAATGTAACGGGTAACAATGATAAAATAAGGTTTTACTTTATAACCGGTTATACCAAACAATTATCATTAGGCTATCAGCGACCTTATATAGATAAGGGATTGAAATGGGGAATGAACTTTCAGATCAATCTTGGCAAGAATCATGAAGTAATGTACAACACAATTAATGATCAGCAGCAGTTTGTAAAAACCAATGACTATCTGAAAAACTTTTTCAATGCCAACCTTGAATTTACCTACAGGAAGAAATTTTATACCACGCATTACTTCGGTATTGGTTACCAGTCGGTACGGTTTGGAGATACAGTTTTTGTACTGAACCCGCGCTACCTGAACGATCCGCAGCATTTTCTGAAATACGGGCTTATCTATTACAGGGTAAGGTACCAGAACCTGGATTACAACGCCTACCCTACACGGGGCTATGCCGGTGAAATTTATGCGTCCAAACAAGGATTTAATAATGATATGAATGTTTGGCAGCTCACCGCAAAAGGAGTGGGATACTGGCAACTGGGAAAACTGTCCTTTTACAGTTTGGGCGCTTCCGGAACCATTAAAGCGCCTTTCAAACAACCTTATTATAATAAACAGCTTTTAGGATATGGCGACATGTTCCTGCATGGGTATGAATATTTTGTTATGGATGGTGTTGCCGGTGGTATTGTAAATGCAACCCTGGCTACAAAGCTGACCAATTTCAGCTTTAGTGTTCCCAGAACAAAGTGGTTCTCCCCCATCCCGATTCCCTTAAAAATCTATGGTAAAATATTTGCCAATGCAGGATACGCTTATGACCCGGACCCCGGGCCTACCAATCGCCTCTCCAACCGTTTCCTGATCGGCTATGGTGTTGGGTTCGATATTTTGACAGCATACGATTTTACCTTGAAGGTGGAGTTTTCCTATAACCATTTAGGACAAAACGGCATATATTTACAAAAGAAGGATATATTTTAAAAATGACAATTGCCGTTTATAGCCGGGGTATTGACCAGCTGAAGTTGGAAGATGTAAAAACATTTTTTAACGAGGTACAGTATTATGATCTTCAGATCATCGTTTTTAAGCCCTTCTTTGATGAAATAAAAGAGCATATTCCGCTTGCAGAAGATACCGGTGTTTTCCTGGAAACTGCTGACCTTTCAAAGGAGGTGGAATGCATCATCAGCCTTGGCGGCGATGGTACCTTGCTGGATACTGTTGCGCTGATTTCCGATAAGCCCATTGCTATTATGGGCATCAATTTCGGCCGTCTTGGTTTTTTGGCCAGCATTGGCAGCGATAATTTAAAGCTGGCCATACGGTCACTGGCCTTCCGGACCTACGTTACCGAACAGAGAACACTGGTGCACCTGGATGCTGATATTCCGATGTTTGGCGATAAGCCTTTTGGTTTGAATGAATTTGCCATTCATAAAAGGGACACTGCTTCCATGATCAAAGTACATACCTTCATTAACGGGGAATTTTTAAATGTATACTGGGCTGATGGACTGGTAGTATCAACGCCTACGGGCTCTACCGGTTATTCACTTAGCTGTGGCGGCCCTATCGTTTTCCCGGATTCTGGAAATTTTGTGATCACCCCTGTTGCACCCCACCACCTTAATACAAGATCCCTCGTGGTTAATGACAACAGCATCATTTCCTTTGAAATAGAAAGCCGGGCCGATGATATTATCTGTGCCCTGGATTCCAGGAAAGAAATCGTTACCAAAAATGTATCGCTGGCGGTGCGGAAAGAACGCTTTACCATCTCCCTGATCCGCCTTGGGGAAAACAATTTTTTGCATACGCTCCAAACCAAGCTGATATGGGGGCTTGACAGGAGAAATACACCTGCCTGAATCTGGCCCGGGAATACCGGATCCCTGATACCCGATTCCTGATCCAACATCGGGTATCCGGCATCAAAAACAGATACCCCAGCACTCAATTCTTAATCACAGCGCTCAGGAATATCTTTTTGGCATCGGCATCTTTATACTGCTCTATTAATTGCAGAAGCTGGCGTTTTAAACCGGTAACTATTTTTGTATACTGCTTATCCGGATAGACGTTTTTTAACTCCTGCGGGTCTTTCTGCAAATCAAAAAGCTCCCAGGCTTCCACCCGTTCATAATAGCGGATCAGTTTATAACGGCCGGTTTTGATTCCAAACTGCGGAGAAACATGGTGCACGGTATTTTCATAATAGTGATAATACATCGCCTTCCGTGAGGTATAAGCCTGCCCCTTTAGCAGGGGCAAAAAAGACATTCCCTGCATTGCTGCCGGTACTGTTGCCTTACCGGCCTGTAACAGGGTAGGTGCCAGGTCAAGGTTCATGATATAGTCGTTGATTTTTGTACCCGGTTTAATAATGCCGGGGTAACGCATTACCATCGGTGTCCTGAAGGATTCTTCATACATCCATCTTTTGTCAAACCAGCCGTGCTCTCCCATATAAAATCCCTGGTCCGACATATAAATGACAATGGTATTTTTTGAAAGATCATGGTCGTCAAGATATTTCAGCAAGGCGCTGATGTTCCGGTCTAAAGATCTTGCAGTAGCTAAATAGTCTTTTATATACCGTTGGTATTTCCATTCGGTAAGTGCGTTCCCGTTCAGTTTTCGGGCCTCAAAGTCTTTTTTGATATTGTCATAATAAGCATCCCATTGAGCTCTTTGTTCCGGGGTCATCCGCTGAATAGCGCCCATTTTGCTTTCTTCTTCCCTGGAAGGGAATATTTTCAGGTCGTAATCCATTTGCAGGGTTTTAGCAATCGTCATATCCTGTTGCTGTGCAGCCTTCCGGGTTGCATAGGTATCATAAAAGGTAGCCGGAAGGGGAAAAGTCTGGTTATCGAAAGCTCCAAGGTCCTGCAGGTCCGGCATCCAGGTTCTGTGCGTGGCCTTATGCCCTACCACCAGACAAAAGGGTTTTGATGGGTTTCTTTGGTCAAGCCAGTTTTCTGACAGAGTTGTTATGATGTTAGTTACATAACCCTCATGGCGGGTGCGGGTGCCGCCTGTTGCAATAAAATCCGGATTGTAATATTCTCCCTGACCCGGAAGAATATTATAATAATCGAAGCCCTGCGGGGTATTTTCTCCCAGGTGCATTTTACCGATCCAGGCGGTCTGGTATCCTGCGGCCTGAAGGCGCTTTACAAAAATGTCCTGGTTGAAATCAAAAGTGGAATGATCGTTGTCTTTAAAACCATTCATATGGCTGTACCTGCCCGACAGGAATGTGGCCCTGCTGGGCCCGCAAAGAGAGTTGGTAACATAGGCATTGGTAAATAAAGCGCCTTCTTTTGCAAGGCGGTCAATGCCAGGGGTCTGGGTTAGCGGACTGCCATAGGCCCCAATGGTCTGATAGGCATGATCATCAGAGATAATGACCAAAATATTAGGCTGTTCACTGGTTTGCGCAACACAGGCCGTATGCGCCATAAAAATAGAAAGAACAAAAAAAACGAACTGTTTCATTTAATAAAGATAAAAAAAGCACCGGGGTTCTCCCGGCGCTTTTGAGCATTTTTTGTTGTTTATTTTGAGCCTGAATCAGAGGTTGCTTCCTCCTTTTCTGCATCTTTTTTCTTTTTCTTCTTAAAAGGATTCGGCGGTGGTGGAGGCTTACGGGGGCCGCTGCGTTCTTCCTGAACATTGCTTTTGCCGTCGCTGCCGGATTCAGCACCGGTTGAAGAGTTTGTGGCCTCTTCCATATCCTTTTTCTTTTTTCTTTTGAACGGGTTAGGCGGTGGCGGCGGTTTCCGCGGGCCTTCTCCCTTAACATGCCGCTCGTGTTCTTCCTTCCAGAATTCTTTCTGGTCATTTCCTACTTTTTTCCAGTAGGCTTTTTCCCGGGCATGACGATCTTCCGGTTTATCAGTTTCCCCGGCATCCGTTTTTTTTGCTTCGGTTTTTTGGTCATCATCCGCCTTTTTTTTGCTTTGTGCAAAAACAGGAGCTGTGTATAAAGCAACCGAAAATGCCAGTAACAGGAATAGCTTTTTCATAAATACGTTTTTGTTTAAAATAAAAATGTCTGAACAGGAATCTCAAATTTAAGTATGAAATTTCTATTCAGACATACCTACATTCTGGTATTTATTAAGGATGTGGTGGTAATGGCGGGTGTGGTGGCAATGGCGGATGCGGCGGTCTTCTTGGTGGCCTTGGCGGGTGCACCGGCCTCCTGTGCCTGTAATGGGCCACATGATGGTGCCGTTTCTTTTTTTTGTAATGATGATGTGAAGGTCTGGGTGGATGCGGCGGCCTCGGGGGGCGGGGCTGCGCATAGCCGGAAGTAATAGCGCCAAAAATGACGATCATTACCAGAAGAAATGCTCTTTTCATATTAACGGATTTTTTTTACTCTGATCAATACCAGTCAAAATCAATGCCATTTAATTATTCAAATAAAGCTGCCTGAACTGGTAAAATGTTAAAACTTTTTCTATGATATATACAAATGCCATTTTCTTTAATGGCATCTCTGTGTTCCTGGGTGCCATATCCTTTATTGGATGCCCAGTTATATTGAGGGAATTCTGAGTGGATCCGTTGCATGTATTCATCCCTGTAGGTCTTTGCAAGGATGCTTGCAGCAGCAATATTTGAAAATTTTCCATCTCCTTTAACAATACAGGCGTGCGGTATTGTTTTGTAATTCAGGAAATAATTGCCGTCTACGGCAATGAACTCAGGTGTCAGCTTCAGGCTGGCCAGGGCAATATGCATTGCTTTTTGAGAGGCTTTCAGGATATTGATCGTATCAATTTCTTCTACGCTTACCTGGGCCACAGAAAAGGCCAGGGCGTGCGCTTCGATATATGTTCTTAATTCAAGGCGTACAGAGGGTTTCAGCAGTTTGCTGTCATTTAATAAGGGGTGATGGAAATGCCGGGGTAAAATTACAGCGGCAGCAAAGACCGGGCCTGCGTAACAACCGCGGCCGGCTTCATCGCATCCCGCTTCCAGCAGTTTCTGCTGGAAGGAAACCAGTAAGTCGGGCATATTAATCTGTTGCTTTTTCACAAATAATCTGAAAGCAAATTAAAACAACTTTTTTCAATTTCAATATTCAGCTTTTTTTCTGTAGCCACCGGTTCTCCGTCAATATGCATGGGTGCTTCATTGCGGTTACTGATACGTATAGAGGAGGTTTGAAAATAAATGATGCCTCGTTTTTTTCTAACAGCCTCAACAGCCTGCACTTTATTCATTCCCCCTATTTGTATCAGCGTATTATAAAGCATGGCCATTTTTGATTGCTCGGTTACAATGACCACGTCCAGCAAGCCGTCATTCAGGCTGGCTTTGGGAGCAATGGTAAAATGATTTCCAAACTGGTTGCTGTTGGCAATACTGATAAAATAAGCTCCGGTTTCAAACTGCGTCTCTGCCAGTTTTATTTTGAACAGGTAGGGCTTTGCTCCAAAGAAATTTTTAAACACCTGGTTTACATAGGTCATTAATCCCCGCTGAGGGGCGTTGGCAAAATCATGCGCCACTTTTGCGTCAAAACCCAAACCGCAGAGCATACAGGCAAATTTCCCGTTTACCCGGAAGCCGTCAACAGGCATCCAACGGTTCTTAAAAATGACCTTCAGCGCTTTTACAGGCGTTTTGGGAATGCCGGCGCCAAATGCAAGGCCATTGCCCGAGCCCGAGGGAATGATCCCAAAACGCACCGGAAGATGTTTCAGGCTGTCGATCACCTGGTTTACGGTGCCATCGCCACCAATGATGACCACATCTGTATACCTTTCTTCCGTGATCGTATCAAATAAAAAGGAATAGTCGCCACTGGCAACAGAGGGAAAAAACTGAAATGCAATGCCCGCTTTCAATGTTTCTTTTGCCACCACATTGGAAAGCATGTCTTTTGACCCTGTACCGGATATCGGGTTAAGAATGTAGCAGATTTTCCTTTTCATCAGCAAGTTGGTTCTTTTACCACTTTAATAAAGCACTGCCCCAGGTAAAGCCGCTGCCAAAGGCGGCCAGGCAAATCAGGTCTTCTTCTTTCACCTTTCCCTTTTCCCAGGCTTCGCACAAAGCTAAGGGAACAGAAGCAGCCGTGGTATTTCCGTATTTTTGAATATTGTTAAAAACCTGATCATCCCTTAACTTTAAGGTTTGCTGCACCAGTTGCGCTATGCGCAGGTTTGCCTGGTGTGGAATCAGGAGCTGCAGGTCCTCCGGCTGGTATTGGTTGGCCGTAAGCGCTTCCATAATCACTTCCGGCAGTTTAATGATCGCTTTTTTAAATACGGCCTGGCCATCCATATACGGATAAAAATCTTCTCTGGCCAAAAGATCCGGTGTAATAAAAACACCTCCGTATTTTTGTTCAGGAACAGGCGGTTTCCAGTCAGGATTATGCACACCGCAATGAAATCCCGGGTTGGGCATGCTCAGGGCTTCCGCATCTGCTCCGTCGCTATGCAGGTGGGTGCTTAATATTCCCCTTGCGGGGTCTTTGGATGGTTGTAGTATTACGGCTCCGGCGCCATCGCCAAAGATCACAGATACGTTCCTGCCTTTTGTAGAAAAGTCCATTGCATAAGAATGAACCTCTGCACCAATCAGCAGAATGTTTTTATACATGCCGGTTTTAATGAACTGGTCTGCAATGCTGAGGCCATAGAGGAATCCGCTGCACTGGTTTCTTACATCCAGGGCTCCAATATCTTTTAAGCCAAGGATCCGCTGCACCAATACACCACAGCCGGGAAAGAAATAATCCGGGCTCAAAGTGGCAAAAATGATAAAATCGATTTCTTCTTTGCTGATCCCGGCTCTTTCAATAGCCTGTTTAGCCGCTTCAGCGCCAATGGTAGCTGTTGTTTGTTCAAACCGCGTTACATAGCGTCTTTCTTCGATGCCGGTACGTTCCCAGATCCAGGCATCGCTGGTGTCCATAAATCGGGTCAGCGTATCATTAGTTATTACATTATCAGGAACATAGCCGCCTATTCCGGCTATAATTGTATTGTTCATAAAACAAGATGCTTGCAGACAGCAATTTAATTATTTACAGTGAATGCGGGTTATTTATAACAATTACAGTTGAAAATAGTTAACTAAGGTTGTTATTTTTTGATTATTTCAGTGGGTAAAATCCTCAAAAATTTAGGCTGCCGCGTGGAATTGTCTTACCTTTGCGCTCTTTTTAGAGAGCTAGGAGTTAACAGGCTGATATGTTTGACAGGGATTGATGAGGATACAACCTGCCAGTCAACAGACTTCCGGTCCGGTGTATTACCCCTGTTAGCATATTAACTTGTAAACATTTCAACAAAGAATTATGAATTTAAGAAATATAGCCATCATAGCGCACGTAGACCATGGTAAGACCACATTGGTCGACAAGATCTTACATGCAACCCAGGTCTTTCGTGAAAACCAGTCAACCGGGGAGCTGATAATGGACAATAATGATCTGGAAAGAGAACGGGGCATTACCATTTTTAGTAAAAATGCAGCAGTTACTTACAGGGATACAAAAATTAATGTGATCGACACGCCTGGTCACGCCGATTTTGGCGGTGAGGTAGAGCGTGTTTTAAAAATGGCGGATGGAGTGATCCTGCTGGTGGATGCGTTTGAAGGGCCGATGCCGCAAACCCGTTTTGTATTGCAGAAAGCACTGGCTTTGGGGTTAAAACCTATTGTGGTAATCAACAAAGTAGATAAACCCAACTGCCGTCCTGAGGAAGTGCATGATGCGGTATTTGATCTTTTCTTTAACCTGGATGCTACGGAAGAGCAGTTGGATTTTCCTACCTTCTATGGTTCAGGCAAGAATGGCTGGTTCAATGATTCTTTAACACCGATTGATAATATTCAACCCCTGCTGGATGGCATTTTAAAATATGTACCAGCTCCCAAAGCGGAGGAAGGGCCGCTGCAGATGCAGATTACATCGCTGGATTATTCTTCCTTCCTTGGCCGTATTGCCGTAGGTAAAGTAGGCCGTGGCAGCATTAAAGAGGGCCAGCAGGTGGCACTGATGCAGTCCGATGGCGTTAAGAAAACCCGTGTAAAGGAATTATATGTGTTTGAAGGAATGGGAAAGAAAAGGGTAGCAGAAGTGCAGGCAGGCGACCTGTGCGCAGTGGTTGGAATTGAAGACTTTAACATCGGAGATACAATTGCCGATGCGGAAAACCCCGAAGCACTGCCAAGGATCAGCGTGGATGAGCCTACTATGAACATGCTGTTTGGCATTAATAATTCTCCTTTTTTTGGTAAGGACGGAAAGTTTGTGACCAGCCGCCACCTGCGCGACCGCCTGGAAAAAGAAACCGAAAAAAACCTTGCGCTGCGCGTGGAAGAAAGCGAAGGAGGAGAAGCCTTTCTGGTATATGGCCGCGGCATTCTGCATCTGGGCGTATTGATCGAAACCATGCGCCGGGAAGGATACGAGCTGACGGTTGGTCAGCCGCAGGTCATTACCAAAGAGATCGATGGAAAAAAACATGAGCCCTTTGAAACATTAGTAGTTGATGTACCGGAAGAGTTTGCCAGTAAAGTAATAGACCTGGTTACGCGCCGTAAAGGAGAAATGCTGGTAATGGAAACCAAGGGCGAAATGCAGCACCTGGAATTTGAAATTCCTTCCCGCGGGCTGATCGGCTTGCGCACGCAGATGCTGACCGCAACAACGGGTGAGGCAGTTATGGCGCACCGCTTTTCATCCTACCAACCCTGGAAAGGAGCTATTCCCGGCAGGAATAACGGTGTGCTCATCTCTAAAAACCAGGGCCGGACAACCGGTTATTCTATCGACAAATTACAGGATCGCGGAACGTTTTTCGTAGACCCGGGTGAGGAAGTATATGCCGGCCAGATCCTTGCCGAAAATATTAAACCTGGTGATCTTGTGGTAAATGCTACAGAAGAAAAGAAGCTGACCAACCACCGTGCCAGCGGCAGTGATGATGCTACCCGCATTGCGCCCAAAACGCTGATGGCACTGGAAGAATGTATGGAATACATTCAGCAGGATGAGTGTATTGAGGTAACGCCTAATTTCATCCGCATGCGTAAAGTAATTTTGGACGAAATTGAGCGGAATAAGGTTGCCAAGAAAATGGCTGCAGAAGTTTAATCATTTATAAATGAATTTGTTACATAATATCCCGGTTTAAGCCGGGATTTTTTATGTTATCTATATGTAAGTCCCGTCAGTATAATGACTAAATTTATATAAATTCCGTCAGTATAATGACTAAATTTATATAAATTCCGTCAGTTTTATTATTTTTGAACTATGATAAACCGGGCGTTATACCAGCAAATAATCGCTGATTGTTCGCGGCAGAAAGTGACCCTGCTAGTAGGTGCGAGGCGTGTAGGCAAAACGGAACTATTGCTTCGGGTAAAAAATCACCTTGCTGATGCATGCCTTTGGCTGAACGGGGAGGATGAAGATACGGAACGCATCCTGGAGGAAAGAACGGTGGCTAATTATAAACGCCTGCTGCAAAATAAAAAACTATTGATCATTGATGAGGCCCAGTATATTAAGGATATTGGCAGAAAAGTAAAATTGATGATCGATGAAATAAAGCCTTTACATATTATTATTACGGGTTCCAGCAGTTTTGATCTGCAGCAAACAGCCGGAGAGCCGCTAGTAGGGCGCACCATTACCCGCCAGTTGTATCCTATAGCCCAAATGGAGCTGGCGCCTATGGAAAACAGCTTAACAACCCGGCAAAATCTTCCGGAACGATTGGTTTTTGGCAGTTACCCGGAAATATTCGGCATTACATCGCTTACAGAAAAAGAAGAATATCTTAAAGAACTGATTAATACCTATCTGCTGAAAGATCTTTTGGTATTTGAAGACATAAGGAACCCGCAAAAACTAAAAGACCTGTTGGTGTTGCTGGCCTACCAGATTGGCAGAGAGGTGTCTTTTGAAGAGCTGGGGCGTGGTTTAGGGATCAGCAAAAATACGGTTGAGCGCTATCTGGATTTATTAAGTAAGGTATTTGTTCTGTATAAGCGTAGTGGCTACAGTAAAAACCTGCGCAAAGAAGTAGTAAAAAGCAGCAGGTGGTATTTTACGGATAACGGGGTACGCAATACGCTTATTAATAATTTTAGTTTACTGCCCTTGCGGCAGGATGTGGGAATGCTTTGGGAGAATTATTTGTTATCCGAGCGGATGAAATATAATGCCTATACCCGGCATTCTGTAAACAGCTATTTCTGGCGCACTTATGATCAGCAGGAGATTGATCTGATTGAGGAACAGGCAGGAATTCTTTCAGCATATGAAATTAAATGGAATGCTGCCCAGGTTAGGATACCGGTTGCTTTTGCAAAAGCTTACCCCGCCGCTGTGTTTGAGGTTATGAACCAAAACAATTACCCCTCCTTTATTGTTGGATAGCTGTAACAACAATAAAGTATCTTTGCATTATGAAACGGAAAATATGCATGGCAGCACTTTTTGTTCTGGGGTTTTTGGGGGAGGTACAAAGTTTTGCGCAGTGCTCCATTTGTACTAAAACAGCCCAGCAACTGGGTGATGGCCCGGCACGGGGTTTTAATACGGGCATCCTTTATCTGGCCTTTCTGCCTTTGGGCCTGATCGCATTTTTAGGTATACGCTGGTGGCGTAATGAGAATAAAAATTCCTGAATTGTTTTTCTGCGTTGTATGAGCGAATAAAATTTAATCGTTTTTAAGTTATAAAGCGGTTTGGCATAATTTCTGCTTTTTTATCAATGCAGTAGTTCTTTTAATGAAAAACAAATCGGTACAAAACGGGTTCTTTTAAATTTTTTTAACAGTTAGAAAATAATATTGGCAAGGAACTTGCGTTTATAATAGAAAGAACAAGCAAATAAAGAGTTTTAAAAAAGATAGTCAATTTTCTCATAAGCAGTTAGTTTTGGTTGCGACCCCTGTTTCTACAGGGGTCTATTTTTTTTGTATACATAAAAACTTAAGAATAAACCTGCTAAACAACCTGCTCCGTCTGCAATCATATCTGTAACATCAAAAGACCGGTAAGGCACCCAATATTTCTGAACAAATTCCATTGCTATACCATAAGCCAGTGCCAGTACGCCTACAATAATAAATTTTGAGGCAATCCCTGTCAGGCCTGTATGTTTTTTGATCAGCCAAAAATTCCACAGGAATACAAGAATTGCAAACATGCCTGTATGCACCCATTTATCAAAGAAGATCTTGTCCAGAAAACGTTCTTTTGGAAAAGCTGATCCCGGCAGCGTTAAAAGAACAAGGGTAATAATAAAATAGATCAACGCGAACAGTAAGATAAATCCTTTTTTCAAAATCTGATTTTTTTAAAACAAAAAAGCCAGTCACCAGCAGGGTGAATGGCCATGTCCTGTAAGAAGACTAAAGTTAAATATTATTTAATCCACTAAAGTTTCATAGGCTGCTGCGGTCATTAACTGCTCAATGTCCGCAGGATCAGCCACTTTCATTTTAATCATCCAGCCTTCACCATAAGGATCTGTATTCACTAATTCAGGAGCGTTTGCCAGCGCTTCATTCAGCTCTGTTATTTCGCCATCCACCGGAAGGAACAGATCTGATACTGTTTTCACAGCTTCCACGGTACCAAAAACATCACCGGCCTTTAAGGTTTTTCCTATTGTTTCTACCTCCACATAAACAATATCGCCTAATTCCCTCTGGGCAAAATCGGTAATGCCAATTGTTGCCACATCACCCTCCAGGCGCAGCCATTCATGATCTTTGGTATAACGTAATGTTTCAGGATAACTCATAACAATATTTTAGATTACAAATATGAGTAAAGGAATTTAGAATTCCAGTTTTATGACAATAATTTTTGCGGAGTTGTTAATTTCTGCAAAAAGCTTTTTAACTGCTGTAACATTATTTATGATTTTCCGACTTACTGCATTTTATCGGATAGTATCTGTTTTTTTTGCTGAACCCGGCACAGCTTAAATGACGTTTTATCCCAATTAAGGGGTGTTTTGCCCCATTTACCGGAAATAGCTGGTTAAGAGCAAATGGGAAGAATAGCTTTGTTGCCGTAACAGTAATAGAATATGAGAAAGATAATTTTAACAGGGGCTTGTCTGTGGGCTTTTTTTACCCAGGCACAAACTATTTCGGGAACGGTAACGGATGCAGCACATAAACCATTGGAAAAAGCTTCTGTAGCCCTATTAAAAGCAAAAGATTCATCTGTAGTAACCATTAAGGCTACCGGAAAGGATGGCTCTTTTGAGTTTGTTAAACCTGCAAATAATAACTACCTGTTGCTGGCTACCAGTGTCGGTTATGATAATGAATATGCAGGCCCTGTCAGTTTTTCAGGGCAGGATATACTTGTTGATTCAATAGTGGTGGAAAAAACCAGCACCCAACTGGCAGGCGTGGTGGTAACTGCAAAACGTCCGCCCTTTGAGGTAAAGGCGGGTAAAACAGTAATGAATGTAGATGCTTCACCTACTAATTCCGGGCTCAGCGCTCTTGAGTTGCTTGAAAAAGCACCAGGCGTTGCTGTAGATAATGATGGTAACATTAGTTTAAAAGGTAAAGGAGGTGTTGTCATTCTTGTTGATGGAAAGCCCACCTATATGTCGGGGCAGCAACTGACCAACTTTTTAAGGAGTATGCAAAGCAGCCAGCTGGACCAGATCGAGATCATGACGGCGCCGCCCGCAAAATATGATGCCGCCGGAAACTCGGGTATCATCAATATAAAAACCAAGAAGGGAACTGTGAAGGGGATGAACGGAACGGCAAATATTGGGTATGATCAGGGCTTTTACCCCCGCTACAACGGAGGATTAAATATCAATTACCGTAATAACAAAGTGAACCTTTTCGGCGGCTATGAAGGTGGCCGCTGGGATGGGGTTGGAGTGCTTTCCCTGCAGCGGAAATTTATTGACGGCAGTACCGGTAACCTTACCGGCACATCAGATCAGGAAACCAACCGGCGCAATTATGGTAATTATAATAATATAAAACTGGGCATGGATTACAACTTTTCCCAGAAAGATGTTGCGGGAATCGTTGTAAACGGCGGTTTCGGACAGTGGAATGAACTGCAGGACGGCTTGTCTAATATAAGATATCCTTCGGGAGACGTTAATTATAAATTAGGATCAGTAGGTAAAAACAACGGTGATTTCAGCAATCTTACCACTAATATTAACTATAAGCACAGTTTTGACTCTGCCGGGAGAGAGCTGACGGTAGATCTTGACCAGGCCTATTATAATAATAAAGGGCATATAGACCTTGTTACCCGAGCCTATACTCCCGATGATGTTCAAAGAGGAAATACGGTGTCCCTACTGGGCAGTCAGCCTTCTGAAATAAATATTTACAGCGCCAAAATGGATTATGTGCATCCGTTCAATAAGACCACGAAGCTGGAAACAGGTTTGAAAACCAGCTTTGTAAACACCAACAACCGGGTAGAGTACCAGCGTGATACCACCACCGGCTGGTATGTTGATGAATCAAGAAGCAATCATTTTATTTATAAAGAAAATATCAACGCGGCGTATGCCACGCTTTCCAAATCCGTAAAGAAATGGGAGTTTACAGGCGGTTTGCGTGTGGAAAACACCAACTCAGATGGAAACCTGATCACAAAAGATTCCGTTTTTAAAAGGAGCTATACCAACCTGTTCCCTACGGTAACAGTTGGCTTTAATGCAAATGATAACAACCAGTTTAACCTGAGCTACAATAAGCGGATCACACGGCCCGATTATGATAATCTGAATCCTTTTGTATACTACCTGGACTCCCTGACCTATGGTAAAGGGAACCCGTATCTGAAGCCGCAGTTTACCAATAATATTGAGCTGAGCCATACCTTCAAACGGTTCCTGACCACAACATTGAATTATACGGTAACCAATGATATTATTACACAGCTTTTAAAGCAAGAGGGGGAGCGAACATTTGAAACCCGTGAAAATTTCAGTAAAATGAAACAGGTGGGCATTGCTGTTACTGCAAACTTCCCTGTAACCAAATGGTGGAACCTGAATCTTTACACCAATGTATATCACAATAAATTTGACGGATTATATACAGACGGGCAACAAAATTATCCCGTTTCTCTGCAAATGACCTCCTTTACCGGTAATGGTACCTCCACAATGACCTTTGCAAAGCTCTGGGCTTTTGAAATCAGCGGCTGGTACCGTACAAGATCATTGGATGACTTAACTGTAGGCAACAGTATGGGCGCCATGAATACCGCGTTATCCCGCAAATTATTTAAAGAAAAAGCAACGCTGAAAATCGGGGTACGGGATGTGCTGAAGACCCAGGTATTCAGCGGGTATGCCCGGTATGCCAATGTAGATACCGAAATAAAAAACACCCGCGATAATCGCCGGTTTAATATTTCCTTTACCTATAAGTTTGGCAAAAACAATATTGCTCCGGTACGTAACCGGAGAAGTGGTGCCGGCGATGAGCAAAACCGTGTAAAAAGCGGTGGCAATTAACCGTTTTGATGCAAAACACCATCCAGATCCTGTGCTTATCCGTAAAAAGCAACCGTTTAGCCGGTATTAGTTGCTGTTTGGCGGAATACCGTATGTAACAATAACCATCGATTATAGATTTGCGGCATAGATTGAATTACAAACCAGCAAAACATTTATGAAACTATTAATAACAACAGCCTTGTTCATGGCCCTGCAAAATGCCGCTCAGGCACAGGTGATTTCCGGAACCGTGAAAGAAGGCACCAGACCCCTCGAAAAGGCATCCGTATCCCTGCTAAAAGCAAAAGACTCTTCTGTTGTAAAATTAAATGCTACAGATGCAAATGGCATTTATAAATTTGATCATATTACACCAGGTTCTTATTTGATAATGGCAACGAATGTGGGATATGCATCTTCCTATTCAGCGGTATTTGATTATGCCGGTGGTGATCTGAAAGTAAACGACCTGCTGATGGAGAAAGCCAGCACTCAACTGGCCGGCGTTGTGGTAACAGCTAAAAAACCATTGGTGGAAGTAAAGCCCGGTAAAATGGTGGTAAACGTTGAGGGAACCATTAACGCTACCGGTAATGATGGAATGGAGCTGCTGCGGAAATCCCCGGGGTACTGATCGACAAGGATGATAATATCAGTATGGCAGGTAAGAACGGAGTACGCATCTATATCGACGGCAAGCCCTCACCTTTAACAGGGTCTGATCTTGCCAGTTATCTGCGTTCCCTGCAGTCTTCAGATATTGAGGCCATAGAACTGATTACCAATCCGTCTGCCAAATATGAAGCGGCGGGTAATGCCGGGATCATCAATATCCGCCTAAAGAAAAACAAAGCCTTTGGCACCAATGGTAATATTACCTTAGGCGCTAATGCTGCTACTTATGGAATGTATAATGGTGGCTTTAACCTGAATCATCGTACAAAAAAGGTGAACATTTTTGGCAACTATAATTACAGCCAGGGATTGCGCTATAATAAACAATCTATTTTCCGGGAAGTGGCAGACAGCACCTTTAGCCAGTTTGGAGAGACAAAAATGCATAACAGGAACCACAATTTTAAAGCGGGCGCAGATTATTTTATTGACTCCAGGAATACGGTAGGGATTATGGTTAATGGAACTGTTTCTGATAATAATTTCAAAAGCCCAAGCAATATGCTTATTGCATATGCCCCTACCAATACACCAGACAGGAACCTGAATACAAATACGAATACCTTAAGGGATCAAAACAATATAAACGGGAATATCAATTATCGCTATGCAGATACATCAGGAAGGGAATTGAATATCGACCTTGATTATGGTTATTTCGACATCTCCGGAAACCAGTTTGTACCCAATATTTATACCCGGATAGCTGACGGCTCAACTGTTGGCCGTAATATTTACCGGATCGTTACAGGTACTAATATTGATATCTATTCTTTAAAATTAGATTATGAACAACCTTTCTTAAAAGGTAAGCTGGGGTATGGCGGCAAGCTGAATTTTGTAAGTACCGGTAATAATTTTATCAATTATGATGCAAACGGGTCGCAGGAAGTGCTGGACACAGCCAAGAATAACTATTTTAAGTATAAGGAGAACGTAAATGCGGTATACGCCAATTATAACCGTGCTTATAAGACTTTTTCCTATCAGATAGGGTTAAGGGTAGAGAATACGCATTCCAATGGTACCTCAACAGGGCTGCAATGGAATGACCAGACCCAGTCTTACAGTACCCCTTTTGTAGGCACAGTAAAAAAGGATTATACCGACTTTTTCCCGAGCGCGTCAATTACGTATAATAAAAACCCGATGAACCAATGGAGCATCAGTTATAGCCGCCGTATCGACCGCCCGGATTACAGTGATCTGAACCCCTTTGAGTTCCGTTTGAACGACTATTTGTATGGCAAAGGAAATACAAACCTGAACCCGCAATACACGAACTCGGTCACTTTAACCAATACCTACAAATATAAACTGAACACCTCCTTAAGCTACAGCCATGTAAAGGGAATGTTTGTACAACTGGTAGATACAATTGACAAAACCAAGTCTTACCAGACAACGGAAAACCTGGCCAACCAGGATGTTTTCAGCCTGAATGTTTCCTATCCGTACACTTATAAAACCTATACTTTTTTCTCTAATCTTACAGCCAACTATTCATTATATGATGCCGATTTTGGTGAAGGAAAAGAGATCAACGCAAAGAATTTCAACCTGCAATACTACATGCAGCATTCTTTAAAGTTTGCCAAAAAATGGACCGCAGAGGTTACCGGGTTGTATTTGTCGCCATTTATATGGGCCGGAACCTTCAAGGGAAAATCGATGGGTTTTGTGAGCGCAGGCCTGCAAAGAACAATACTTAAGGGTAACGGTACCATAAAGGCCAGTGTGGATGATATTTTTAAGACCATGCGTTTTAAAGGAGATATGAATTATGCCGGGGTGTATACCAATGTTGTTGCAAAATGGGACAGTCGCCAGTTTAAACTGAACTTCACCTATAATTTTGGTAACCGGCAGGTAAAATCTGCCCGCCAGCGTAAAACGGGCCTGGAAGAAGAAACCAAACGGGCAAGCGGCGGGGGGAAATCCCCGGGACAATAAATAAACGTTCTTGGTTTTGTTAGTGAACAGGTAAAAGGTTGCCGGAATTTTTCCGGCGACTTTTTTTATGAAAAATAGGCAATAGACTGTAAACCTGGTCCACAGACCTGCTTTTTAAGGGGCTCTTCGGAACAACGAAGTACCATAAAGACAGCAGCAATTATGGCCATCAAAAACTTTTAAACGGGCCTATATTTGCAGAATGGAAAAGCTATTCTCATTAAATGAAATTGTGCAAACCGCCAGCTGGCTGCTGGAAAATCTGGATGATAAAAAAATAATTGCTTTTTATGGAGATATGGGTGCAGGGAAGACCACCTTTATTTACACGCTGTGCCAGATACTGGAAGTAGAAGATGTAGTAAGCAGTCCTACCTTTTCCATCATTAACGAATACCGGTTTACCAACAACGGCAAACCCGCTTCTGTTTACCATATGGATCTTTACCGCCTGCAGGATGAAGAAGAGGCTGTAAGGGCCGGCGTGGAAGACTGTTTGTACAGCGGGCATTATTGTTTTGTAGAATGGCCGGAAAAAGCGCCGGAGTTATTTCCGGAAGAAACTTTGTATGTGACCATTTCTGTAGTGGATGCGCAAATCCGGAAGATTGAAATACTAAAGAAATAAGGTAATTTTGGCAGCAGCCCGGCCATAGGATTGAAATGATCAGGAGAAACGGGCGACGTTTTTTTGAAAACATTTTATGAGTAAAGTAAAAGCCATAGTGAGCACTTCCTTCAGTTATGAAACCCAGGAGGAAACATTGGATATTCGTGTAAAAGGTGGCGGCATGACCATTGGCATTCCCAAGGAAATTGCTTTTCAGGAGAACAGGGTTTCATTAACACCGGATGCGGTTGCTGTGCTGGTCAATAACGGGCATTCCGTTGTAGTAGAGCACAATGCCGGGGATGCAGCGCATTATCGTGATGCAGAATACAGCGAGGCTGGCGCAAAAATTGTTTACACCCGGGAAGATGTTTTTAAGGCGCCCATTTTGGTAAAAAGCGCACCGGTCATAGAAGAAGACCTTCCTTTGCTGCAATATAACCAGATCATTATTTCGCCCTTACATTTATCCGTTTTAAAAAGGGATATTCTAAAGGCAATGATGCTGAAAAAAATTACGGCCTTGTCTTTTGAGCACCTGAAAGACGACAGCGATTCTTACCCTATTGTACGTAGTATGAGCGAGATTGCCGGTAGCGCGGTGATGCTGATTGCAGCGCAATACCTGGGCTCGGCCAATCATGGCAAAGGAGTGCTGCTGGGAGGTATTACGGGTATTGCCCCTACTAAAGTAATCATTATCGGCGCCGGCATTGTTGGGGAATATGCTGCCCGCGCAGCCTTAGCGCTGGGCGCTTCCGTAAAGTTGTTTGATAACAACCTGTCAAGGTTAAAAAGGCTGGAAAATACCATAGGCCACCGGTTATGGACTTCCGTACTGGAGCCTAAATTACTGGCCAAGCAGCTAAAGACCTGTGAGGTAGCGGTGGGCGCGCTGGCCAATGAATCCGGCAGAACGCCATTGGTGGTTACAGAAGAAATGGTAAGCGGCATGCGGCAGGGCTCTGTGATTATAGATGCTACCATTGACAGGGGCGGTTGCTTTGAAACCTCTGAAGTTACCTCGCATGAAAGCCCCATTTTCCTGAAATACGGGGTCATTCACTATTGTGTGCCCAATATCCCTTCCGGCTTTGCCCGCACAGCTTCCCAGGCTATCAGTAACGTATTGACGCCTCTTTTGGTTGAGGCGGGTGATGAGGGAGGAATTGAAAAGCTGGTCTGGCACCAGCTGCACCTGCGTAACGGTATCTACTTATTTAAAGGGCATCTTACCAATTTTTACCTGAGTCAGCGCTTTGACTTGAAATATACGGATCTGAACCTGCTGATCGCCAGCCAGCGATAGCCAAAGGAAAGACCTATGAGGTTTTATAAAACCTCATAGGTCTTTGTTAACTTTGCGCTATGCTTGATAAAAAGAATGTTATAGAGGGAACGGAGACAGCCGTTATTGTTGGCGTGGTAACCAAAGAGCAAACAGAGCAGCAGGTAAATGAATACCTGGATGAATTAGCCTTCCTGGCGGAAACAGCCGGAGCTACAACCCGTAAGCGCTTTATCCAGAAACTACCGCACCCGGATACCCGCACCTTTGTGGGTAAAGGAAAGCTGGAAGAAATTAACCAGTATATTATCACACACGGCATCAACCTGGTCATTTTTGATGATGAGCTTTCCGGCGCACAGATCAATAATATAGAGAAGGTACTGAATACAAAGACCATTGACCGCTCTGACCTGATCCTGGATATTTTTGCCCGCAGGGCCAAAACAGCTGAAGCAAAAGCACAGGTAGAGCTGGCTCAATATCAATATATTTTGCCCCGTTTGCGCGGGATGTGGAAACACCTGGAACGCCTGGGGGGTGGTATTGGTACAAGAGGCCCCGGTGAAACAGAAATAGAAACCGACCGCCGTATCGTTCGTGAAAAGATCTCCCTGTTGCGGAACCGTTTAAAGGAAATAGACAAACAGTCGGCAACTCAGCGAAAGAACCGCGGAGAATTTATACGTGTGGCATTGGTAGGGTATACCAATGTGGGTAAAAGCACCTTGATGAATTTGTTAAGCAAACGGGAGGTGTTTGCCGAAAATAAATTATTTGCCACGCTGGATACCACTACCAGCAAAGTAGTTTTTGAAAATACGCCGTTTTTATTAAGTGATACGGTCGGGTTTATCCGCAAACTACCGCATCACCTGATAGAAAGCTTTAAGAGTACACTGGATGAGGTACGGGAAGCAGATATACTGATCCATGTAATTGATATTTCACACCCACAGTATGAAGACCAGATGGCGGTAGTGAATAAGACGCTGCAGGAATTAAAGGCTTTTGATAAACCCGTTATTACGGTATTCAACAAAATGGACCTTTATGAGCAGCATACGTTTGATGAGTGGTTGGGTGCTGATACCAAAAAAGAGATCCTGCAGGATCTTTACGATCGCTGGAACCACGAAACCGGGGGTAATGCCGTATTTGTTGCTGCCACCGAACGCCGCAATGTAGAAGGTTTGAGGGCCACTATCCTGAATAAAGTAAAGGAATTATACCAGGTACGCTATCCCTATAAAACAATGTTTTACTAATATATAAACCAACACAAGATGCAAACAGCGATCCTTCGTTACACCATAGCGCTGGTGCTTCTTACGCACAGCGTTTTTGGAATATTTGATGGCGGTATGTTCGTTTGGTGTTGACTATCTTGACCCTGCCGGTTTTACACCATTTGGTTTATATCTTGCCTGGGCAATAAAGGGATCGCATATAGCCTGCGCCCTGCTTTTTATACTCAATAAGTATGTAAAACCCGCAGCCATCATAACCATCTTTATCCTGGTAGCCGGTATCATTATGGTTCACTTTAAGGAAGGGTGGTTTGTAGTAGGCGGTGGCAGAAACGGTATGGAGTATAATATTGTGCTGATAGCCGTGTTGCTAACGATCATATACCCGGGTGGATTTTCAGTAAAACAGAACCGTTAATATATGCAGACCTATGAGGTCTGTTCTGCGCCAGATAAAGACCTCATTGGGCTTTCGGCAGTTGATAAAATGTATTAACTTAGATGAAAAATAAAACTATGGACACCTTTGAACAAATGAGCGATGATGAAAAGCTCAGGGCGGAAAATGATTTTCTTAAAATGAAGCTGATGCTGGAACATGGCGCTCATTTCGGCGATATCAGTGACAACCCCGATGATCTTTCTCCTGAAATGGAAAACCAGCTTTTGAATAATGTAATGGCTCTTGAAGAGCAATTTGCCAAAGAGCATAAGACCATTAAAGTGTTTGATAAAATTGACCGTCCGCAGCATTTTAAACCCGTTGCAGCAATACCCGGTAAAGATATAAAGCATGCCTGGGAAGAATTGAGCAATTATTTGAATAAATATGGTATTGACCTTGCTGTATGCAGCCCGAACATTTCAACAAGGGAATTATATCGTTTTACAATTGAAGAATTATTTGAGTACGAAATGGATGATATAAACCTGCCAGGGTGGACAACCAATTTTATTTATGATGAATTTTATCCTGATCCTGTATATGATAATTCAAGATTGGTGCAACAGGATTTATTGGGTGACCTATTCAGTACAAACGATCTTTTTTGTGAGATGCAATACACAGAAGAAGGCTTTTACTTCAATGGAACCTGGTACAATACTTTTAAAAATTACAGCGAAAAAATAAACCGCTTCAAATCGTTATTTGATGAAATTGAGCTGGAAGAATGTACTGTTAACAGTTGTACTGTAAATGAAAATGATTGTTGTGTGACCGGCAACTATAAAGCTGTTGCACAGTCAGCAAACAGCAAAACGACTTTCTCCGGCAATTTTACAGTGGGGTTAATAAAAGACGATGCCGGCTATTGGAATATGAAAGACATAGAAATAGAAGGATTTAATTTGGCTTCATGAACAAAAAGATAGAATGGCACCTGTTGGCCCTACATCCTAATGAGCTGAATTTTAATGAAGAAGACCTTGCAGAAATTAAGATAGCAGGAAAACATTTATGTATTGCCCGGTTCAATGACCAGCTTTTTGCTTGTGCTGCCAAATGCCCGCATGCGGCTGCATCGTTGGCAGGTGGTTACGTAAATGTACAGGGAGATATTGTTTGCCCCCTGCATCGCTATAAATTTAATTTGCAAACGGGCCGCAATACTACAGGGGAGGGCTATTTTTTGAAAACTTATCCTGTTGAGGAGCGGGAAGACGGATGGTATGTGGGTATTGAAAAAAGCTCCTGGCTGGGGTTTTGAATTAATCTGAAACTGTTTTACCTTTAGGAGGTAAACTTTTTTAACTAAAAAACTGCCAGATGAAACCAATTATTATACTTGCGCTTGCAGGAGCGCTCTTTGCCTGTAATAACCCTGCAAATAACGGAACAACGGCAAAGGATAGTACTGATCAAAGCGATTCTAATGCTGCTACAACAAAAGAAGAAAAATGGGTACCTGTGGATAGCGCTACGGCCATGAAGGCCTGGATGGATTTTGCCACACCCGGCCCGGTACATAAATGGCTGGCGGCATCAGACGGGGATTGGGATGGAGAAATTACCCAATGGATGGCCCCGGATGCGCCACCTATGACCATTAAAGGCTCATCCAGCAACAAAACCATTATGGGTGGCCGCTACCAGATTGGTAATTTTAAAGGAAGCTTTATGGGCCAGCCATTTGAAGGCATGAGCACCATGGGGTACGATAACACAAAGAAGATGGTTGTTAGCAACTGGATCGATAACATGGGCACTGGTATTATGCAAATGGAAGGCCCTGTTGATACTGTTGCAAAGACCATTACGCTTACAGGCTCCATGATCGACCCGGCTACCGGCCGCAAGTGTGACATGAAGGAAGTATACACTTTTGCCGATAAGGATCACCAGACCATGGAAATGTTTGGTCCTGATCCTAAAACAGGCAAATCCTATAAAACTATGGAAATAAAGTTTACCAGGAAGAAATAGCCACTGTAACCAGAAGAAGATTCATTTGTTTAAATGCGGAGTAACTCTGAAATGATGTTTCCCTGAAAACAGGAAACGTAGGCATGTGTTCAATTTCAGAAAGATTCAATAATCGCAGAATGTGCTTTTTTTCAATAACATGCCTCATTTTGAGGCAGTGCTGGTTTTTTATCAATTGTGTCTTTGTCGGATTCGTTAAAGCTTTTCAATATTATCTGATCATTAAAGCGCTTAAAACAGGCTACCCCTTATGGAGCTTGTTTTAAGACAGAGTATTTTCAGAGGGCTATTTAGTAAGAAAATTGGGAGCTGGCGAAGCCCAGTACCCTAAATTATGTTGTACGTTAAAATTGGCATCCTGGTAAATAGAAACTTTGGCACTTACGGATTTGAAACCATTGCTGCCCGTCACAGGTTTTCCTGAATTGACAAAATTGGTGAACTTAGCCGGTTTAACTGTGCCACCGTTTGCAGTAATGTCCATAGCAGCCATTGCAGAAGGCTGAAAGCTGGAAGGGTCTTTATATTTTGTAGCACCATTTAAAGACTTCCACCAATGTAAATCCTCACCAAACATCGAGGTATGAGCATTCCAGAATAAAGCGCTTTTACCATTTATTACCGATGGCACACGTTGCTCTCCTACAAAATCGCTAACACCTGTAGCCTTATTTGTTATCCATAAACCCCACCATTTACCAAGGCTGTCTTCGCCGCTGGGCCCCGGCTTCAGTTCAAACCTATATTGCTGCCGGGGTGCCCAATTGTATTTGTACATGATCTGATAACCGCCGCTTTCTCCATTAGCAGCGTTTATCATGCCTTTTGATTTGCCGCCATTAGAGCCCCAGATTGAGAAGTTGATCACTTTGCCCTGGGACGAATCTTTGAAAATACCATTTGTTTGGAAGCCCGCATAGCCCCCTCCGATATTATTCGATGCATTAACAAGGGAGAAGTTATAGGCATAGTAGTGCAATAGTCCCTCTTTTGCCAAACTTGGTGGCGGGTCTGCAACAGGAACAAAGGTCCATTCCAGGCTTGAATAGTTTTCTGTGGTTGGGAAGTACCAATCACTGTAAGTGCCTCCCGGGCTGTAATACACCGGCCCATTTGCAATAAGATCTTGTCTGCTGCTTTTTAATGTATCGGCAACCTGGGCAATCAGTGATCCTCCTGGTAATAAAAATACCGGTAGAAATAGTAAAATCAATTGGCGGCTCCGGTTCATATTTTGTTATTGATATTTAACAGTCTTTTGATCCAACAAACAAAAATGGTCTGTTGCCAGTGCGGGCTAATGTGTACTATTTGGTTCCCTTAATTCCATAATGATGTGCCTTTGGTCAAAAATGCAAAATTGAGTTTTAGGCCCGGGCATTATTTCCCTGTAACCGCCGCTTCATCCAGCAGCCAGATTATCCGCCCTTTTTGCGGGTTTATGCCCTGTACCGGGTAAACGGGCTTTGCGTTCTTTGCAAATATCTTTTTTAGCACGGGATACTTGTTGGCATCGCCTACCAGCAGCAGCACTTCTTTACTTTTATTGATAAGCGTGTAGGTAAAGCTGATACGCCAGGTTTGTTTGCTTTCTACCCAAACCTCTTTTACCAGCCTTTTTGTTTCTGTAAGAATAGTAGTGCCCGGGAAAAGGGAAGCCGTGTGGCCATCGTCTCCCATGCCTAGCAGGGTTAGATCAAAAGATGCCGTTTTACCCAGCACCGTTTTTACGGCGGCTTCATATTCAGCCGCGCATGCCGCCGGCTCTCCTTTGGTAGGCGTTGCAAAAATATTTTTCTTTGGAATTTTTATGTGATCGAGCAATGCCAGTTTGCTCATTTTATAGTTACTGTCATCACTGGTGTGTGGCACAAAACGTTCATCGCTCCAGAAGATGAAGACCTTTTTCCATTCAATATTATTACTGAACTCCGGCGTGGTCAGTATTTCAAACAGCCGCTTTGGGGTACTGCCGCCGGAAAAGGCTACTGTAAAACGATCACTGGCCGCAATGCTTTTGGCACAGGCTTCAACAAAATAATAAGCAGCAGCCCTGCTAAGCGCTTCCTTATCTTTCCAGATTAATTTAACGGGATTACTCATAATTCTATAATTTTTCTGCGTTCTGAACAAGGAGTGGGTTTTTCTCCGGAGTCCGGCAAAAATACCCAATTCACCCCGTCTTTTTTTAACAGCTGATCAGCTTTTTTAGGCCCCCAGGATCCTGCGGGATATTTTTCCAGCCCTTTTTTTCCAAGTTTAGCCCAATGCTCTAAAACGGGCATAACAATGCTCCAGGCTGTTTCTACCTGGTCTGCCCGCATAAATTGTGAAGCATCTCCTTCCAAAGCATCCAGCAGCAGCGTTTCATAAGCTTCAGGGAAGGTGCCGGCAAACGCAGTTTTATAAGTAAAGTTCATTTCAAGCGGTTTTAACTTCATAAAAGGACCGGGTACTTTTCCTTCAAATAAGAATAAAAATTCTTCTTCCGGCTGAATGCTTATGATCAGCTGGTTGGGCGTTACATCGTCTTTAAATATTTTGTGCGGTGAGCCTTTAAAGGTAACCACAATGATGGAGCTTTGCCTGGACAGGCATTTACCGGTACGCAGGTAAAAGGGCACGCCTTTCCAGCGGGCATTGTCAATATATATTTTTGCGGCAACATAAGTTTCCGTTGCTGAATTTTTGGGAATGTGCTCCTCCTGCAAATAACCGCACTGTGCTTCACAATCAATGATCCCTGCGGTGTACTGCCCGCGTACAACATCTGTTTCAACGGTTTTGGATGTAAACGGCCGCACGCTTTTTAAAACTTTTACCTTTTCATCGCGGAGGTCTTCTGCATTTAAACCTACCGGGCTTTCCATAGCAATTACAGACAATAGCTGCATCAGGTGGTTCTGGATCATATCGCGCAGGGCGCCGCTTTTATCGTAATAGTCTGCTCGGGTGCCCACACCTACGGTTTCTGCGACGGTGATCTGAACATCCTGGATAAAATTATGGTTCCACAAAGGTTCAAAAATATAGTTGGCAAAACGGAAGGCTAAAAGATTTTGCACCACTTCCTTGCCCAGGTAATGATCGATGCGGCAGATTTGTTTTTCTTCAAAATTATTTTCCAGCAAACGATTTAATGCTTTTGCTGAAGCCAGATCGGTACCAAAGGGTTTTTCTACAATGATCCGGTCTCGGTTGGGTAAAGGCGCTAATTTGAATTTTGAAAGAGCCAGCGAAATGATCTCAATAAAGCGTGGGGCCACTGAGTAGTAAAACAGCCTTGTGGCACGTTTTCCCCAGTCTTTATCATTCTGTGCCAAAACCGCTTTTAACCGGGTATAAGTGTCATCCTTTGTAAAGTCGCCCTGCAAAAAATGAAGCTTTTCTGAAAATTGCTTCCATTGAGCAGGTTTTATTTTGCCGCTCCTGGAAAAACGGTTAATACCTTCCTGTATATGTTTTTTAAATTCCGTTTCTTTTAAATGCTGGAAGTCTACCGCGTAAATTTTGAATTGCTGCGGCATATAATCATAGATAAAAAGATTGTAAAAGGCAGGGAAAAGCTTTCTCCAGGACAGATCGCCCGAGCCGCCGAAAATGACAATACTCGCGGGCGTTTGTTTAAAATTCATATTGGTATTTACTTTTTTGGATGGCGTTATTGTTTAGCTTCCGGAGGGGTATAGTTCCAGTTGGTATGAAAATGCCCCGGTTTATCTATGCGTTCATAAGTATGTGCCCCAAACAGGTCGCGCTGTGCCTGTATCAGGTTGGCAGGGAGCTGCGCCAGGGTATAAGCGTCAAAATAATTTAATACAGCTGCAAAAGCTGCTGCTGGCATACCCGCGTCCATAGCGGTCTTCAGAAAATCAACTACAGCCGCCCTTTTATTTTTCAGTTCATTTACAAACTGTGCGGAACCGATAATATTAGAGAGATCCGGCTCTTTTTCATATGCTTCAAACAGGTCTTTTAACAGTGCAGAGCGAATGATGCACCCGCCCCTCCACACCTTAACAACGGTTTTTATATCAGTGTCATAATGGTAATGGGCTGATGCTACTTTCATCAGTTCCAGCCCCTGGCCATAGGCCATCATAAAGGCAAAATGCAGGGCATCCCTGCAGGTATTTTTTAATTGCTCAATATTAACGTTGGTCTTTTTGTTTTGATGATCATACAACTTTGCATAAGCAACCCGTTTTTCTTTTAACGAAGAAAGGTAACGCATGGAAACAGCAATGTCAATAACGGAAAGCAGCACATTTAGCTCCAGGGCACTTTGGGAAGTCCACAAGCCTGTTCCCAGTTGCTCTGCTTTATCAAGGATCATATCAATGAGGTCGTTGCCCGTTTCCGGATCTTTCTCCCTGAAGATAACGGAAGTGATCTCCACTAGAAAAGATTGCAGCTCCCCTTTATTCCACTCATCAAATAATTCCGCAAACTCAGTATTCGTCATACCTTCATTTTTCAGCAGGCCATACACTTCGCTGATCAACTGCATAATGGCGTATTCAATGCCGTTGTGCACCATTTTTACATAATGGCCTGCAGCGGTATGCCCCATATAGGCCACACAGGGCTCTCCTTCCGCTTTAGCGGCAATAGCTTCCAGTATGTCTTTTACCAGGTTATAGCTTTCAATATTACCACCCGGCATCATGCTGGGGCCAAAGCGTGCGCCGTCTTCCCCACCAGACACCCCCATACCTATAAAATGAATACCTGAATGCTGAAGCGCCTGGTATCTTCTGTCCGTATCCGTGAAATGAGAGTTGCCTCCGTCAATAAGAATATCGCCTTTTTGCAATTGCGGCACCAGCTCATTAATCACTGCATCCACAATTTTACCGGCCGGCACCAGGAGCATAATGATCCTGGGAGATTCCAGTTTTGCAATCAGTTCAGCAGAGGAGGCCGCTGTGGTAACCGGCTTGCCCTTTGCTGCTGCTTCCATTGTTTTACGCTGTTGCTCATCACGGTCATAACCACAAACTTCAAAACCATGATCAGCAATGTTCAGGACCAGGTTTCTGCCCATTGTTCCTAAACCCACCATGCCAAATCTTGCTGCCATAAAATTTTTTCTTAAAGGTAATAAGGCATTAACAAAATCATAAAAGAAATTTCAGTATAACACAATTTTAATACGGGCAGCCTATTTTACGAGGATTTTCGTTACTTTCACATAAGGAAACGGCTATAGTAATCAGATTCATTGAATGAAACGATCAGAAATGTTTAGCAGCAAAGCATTATTTAAAATGGCATTGTTGATGGTAGTGTTGTATTCCTGCGGCACCTCCCAACCGGCCCGGAGAAATGTATTATCAGGTACGCGCCCGTCTACCGGCCAAAAACCAGCCAACCCCAATTCATCAGAGCAGACTGTATTTACCAAACCGGAGCAAATAACCAAACAGCCGTCAAAAACTGAAGAAAGGCAGAAACTGAATACGGCTGTTGAACGCAGACAGGAACCGGTATCCGGTAATGCATCGGCGCCTGATGCAAATGCAACTTACCGCACACCGGCTTATTACAAATATATTACGGACAGTATTCAGCGTACTTCAGCAAAACCAAGCTATTACAAATCCACGGAGAACCTGTTTAAGCAAATGGCAGTGGTGCCCAATCCGCAGAACCCGGCCATCAACTCCCAATGGTATACAACGGTAAATTTTGATGCCCGCAAGCCTAACTTTGTAATTCTGCACCACACTGCCCAGAACAGTGCTGAACAAACGCTGTTTACTTTTTCTATAGCACGTACAAGCGTCAGCGCTCATTTTGTGATCGGGCGAGATGGAACTGCGTACCAACTGCTGAACGAATATATGCGGGCCTGGCATGCCGGCAAAAGCAAGTGGGGCGCTATTACGGACATGAACTCCTGCAGCCTGGGAATAGAAATAGATAATAACGGCAATGAGCCATTTACAGAACCACAGATTCAGTCGCTTTTGAAGCTGCTGACCTACCTGAAAAATAAATTCGGCATTCCGCAGGCTAATTTTATCGGTCATGCCGATATTGCCCCCGGGCGCAAAGATGACCCCAGCAGCTATTTCCCCTGGAAACGGCTGGCAACTGCTGGTTTCGGTTACTGGTATGACTCCACCAACCTGCAGCAACCCCCGGCAGACTTTAATGCGCTGCTGGCGCTGCGTGTGATCGGCTATGATATCAGCAACCCCGCAAACGCGATCAAATCATTTAAACTGCATTTTGTTCAGACAGATACCACACCTGTTCTTACAGATTATGATAAAAAGATACTTTATAATGTATACCTGAATTATCAGTAAGAAAAGGCTCCACCACCCGTTTAAACAGAAAAGGATATTTTTGCATCGCCCTGTTTTTACAGGAGCTTGTTGCCTAAATAAAAGAGTTGAATGACAGAAGAACATAAACGCTTAGCAGAGAATGCACGGAAACCGATCCCTCTGGAGCAGTGGGGCCCTTATGTGAGTGAGCGCCAGTGGGGAACCGTAAGGGAAGATTATAGTCAGAATGGTGATACCTGGAATTATTTTCCTTTTGATCATGCACATAGCCGTGCTTACTTGTGGGGAGAGGATGGCCTGGCAGGCATTTCCGATTATTTCCAGAATTTGTGTTTTGCCGTAGCGCTCTGGAACGGACAGGACCCGATCCTGAAAGAACGCTTATTTGGCCTGGGCAATCATGAGGGCAACCATGGTGAGGATGTAAAGGAATTGTATTTCTACCTGGATAATCTGCCCACGCATTATTATATGGAATACCTGTATAAATACCCGCAGCAGGCGTTTCCCTATGAGCAGTTAAGAGCAGAGAACCGCAAAAGAGGAAAAGATGAAACCGAATATGAGCTGCTGGATACCGGTGTTTTTAATAACCGGAAGTATTTTGATGTGCATATTACATATGCAAAAGCAAACAGTACGGATATAGCGATCCGTATCAACATCACCAATCTTTACAATGAGCCTGCGCCCATAACAGTATTACCGCTGCTATGGTTTTATAACAGGTGGGCCAACGGCTCTAATACCAATATACCGGATATTGCCTCTATAAATGATCATACGGTAATTGCCCGCCATAACAGGATCGGCAATTATTATTTTTATTTTCAGGATGCCGATGATGCCCTGTTTACGGATAATGAAACCAATATGGAAAAATTATTCGGACAGCCCAATAAAAGTGCTTTTGTAAGAGATGCTTTTCATGATGCAGTGATTAACGGAAAAAATACAGAGGCACTGAGAAACAGGAAGCACGGAACGCGCTTTGCACCGGTATTTAAGCGGGTTGTAGGTGCCGGAGAAACCATTTCCATTTATTGCAGGCTGGCTAATTATGAGCTGGAAGCGCCTTTTGATGAGGCTTTTATGACGCTGTTCAGCAAACGAAAAGAAGAAGCGGATGATTTTTATGAGGATATTTTTCACAGCGGCACTGACCCGCACCTGGCAAAGGTGCAGCGCCAGGCATTGGCAGGCCTGCTCTGGAGCAAACAATACTATCATTATGATGTGGAGCGCTGGCTGACAAAATCAGACGGCATTACCCCTATTATCCCTGCAAGACTGCAGGGAAGGAACAGTGAATGGACGCACCTGAAAAACCAGGACATTATTTCAATGCCTGAAAAATGGGAATATCCCTGGTATGCCGCATGGGACCAGTCGTTCCAGTGTATTTCCATGGCCGTGGTAGACCCTGTTTTTGCCAAGAACCAGTTATTGCTGCTGATGCGTGAATGGTTTATGAAACCCGATGGGCAGCTGCCTTCCTATGAATGGAATTTCAGTGATGTAAACCCGCCGGTGCAGGCCTGGGCAGCTATGGAAATTTACCAGATCGAAAAGAAGAGAACGGGCATTGGGGATATTGATTTTTTAAAGAAGGTATTCAACAAGCTGACCATTAATTTTACCTGGTGGATCAACCGTAAAGATCTGAAAGGTGATAACATCTTTGAAGGCGGGTTCCTGGGGCTGGATAACATTGGCGTGTTCAACCGCAGCTATCATGATAAAGGGGAGATACAACTGGAACAGGCAGACGGTACCAGCTGGATGGGCATTTATGCCCTGAACATGATGGATATAGCGCTGGAAATTGCAGTGGTGGATCCGGCGTTTGAAGACATGGTAACGAAATTCTTTGAGCATTTTGTGCTGATTGCCGAAGCCCTGAACGCGCATGTTTTATGGAATGATGAAGACCAGTTCTTCTATGATGTGCTTTGTATGCGCGATGCACCTCCGCAACCCCTAAAGATACGGTCTATTGTTGGGCTGACATCCCTGTATGCCGTAAATACGATCAGTAAGGATGTATTTGAAAAGCTGCCTGATTTTAAAAAGCGCTTTGACTGGTTTAAAAATTACCGGCTGAAGAATGGCCTGTTCTGGCCCAACGAAGAAAAGGGCAACGGGGAAGAAATGCTGATGTCTTTGGTGCAACGCAACCGGCTAAAGGCCCTGCTGACAAGATTACTGGACGAGACCGAGTTCCTGTCAGACGGGGGCATCAGGGCCTTGTCAAAATATCATGAAGCGCATCCTTATTCTGTTACTATTAATGGTGAGGTAAATACGATTCAATATGATCCGGGCGATTCCACTTCCGATATGTTTGGTGGTAATTCCAACTGGAGAGGTCCTGTGTGGATCCCAATTAATTTCATCATTATACAGTCGATAAGGCGGCTGGGCAAATTTTATCATGATTCGTTCCTTATGGAATACCCCACGGGCTCCGGGAACGAAATGAACCTGTTCAATATTTCCACTGAGTTGTCAAAAAGGGTCATTAGTCTTTTCCGGAAAGATGAAAAAGGCAATCGCTCTATTTACGGGGAATATAACTGGTTTTTCAGTTTGCCGGAGAACCAGGATCTCATCCTGTTTTATGAATATTATAACGGCGATTCAGGTCGTGGCCTTGGGGCAAGTCATCAAACAGGCTGGTCTGCACTGGTTGCGGAAATGATCAGCGAACTAACAGAGAAGGAATAGCCAGCCGGCGCATAATTTGCGCCGTAAAATATGATTGTGCCTATGGCATAAAAAAAAGCATCGCGTTTCCTGGGTAAAATCCGGTTTCCCTTTTTTTACTTGCTAACCCGATGCTTTTTTAATTAGCTTCTGCATTGTCGCCGCTCTAATCGGGCAACACCGGCACCGCTCTCAATAAGATCGGTACTTTATAATGTTACACAACTCACAGCAACTGGCAAGGCTTCCGCTGTTGCTTAAAATTCCAGATGATTGGCCATTCCTCAAACGGAGCGCCTCATACATTGCTGTATTCCGGCAATTCCCTTTTTGGAAGGCTATCTTTTCTTTCCTTGTTAAGCGGAGACAGCCCTCTGTTTCTGAAGTTCAACAACAACACCCGGCGCCACGTTTTACCGCTTTACCTGGTATAATTGTGTTTGAAAATCAATTTTTCAAAGAAACTGTCAATGCATTTTTGAAAAAAACTCCAATACCATCATTTAAGAAAATATAGTTGCTCTTATCAATTGCAATTTGAAGATACTATTTGAAAAGCTCCTTTTCCAAATTTCCGGGCTGGTTGTTATACAGTTGTTGTAAACAGGCTCATCCACAGGTTTGGGCAGTTATCCACCGTAAATCACATTTTACCCTCATATATTAACAACAAAATGCACATCGGAGACAAGATCCAGCGCCATCCCGTTGAAAAGAACCGGCATATTTTGATATTTTAAAAAGAGCAATGGATTCTGTATTAAAAATTATTTATTTTTATGCTAAATTAAGTCGTAAAAATGAAAAAATTGTCAAAAACAGGCCTGTTGGGTGCCGGGGCCTGCCTGCTATTGCTTAACACAACGTTATTTGCGCAACAGCAGCAGCGTTTTATTGACCCCGCCAATATGGATCTTTCAGTAAAACCAGGCGATGACTTTTATGAGTATGCCAGCGGTACCTGGGTTAAAAACAACCCGGTGCCGGCAAAAGAAACCCGCTGGGGTAGTTTTAATGTACTGCGCGATTTTAATATCAACGCAGTAAAATCGATCCTGGAAAAGGCCGCAGCAGATCAGCATGCACCGGCCGGATCGGTGGAAAAGCGCGTAGGCGATTTTTATGCTGCGGGCATGGACAGCGTGGCTATTGAAAAAGCGGGCTACATGCCCATAAAAGCTGACCTGGCGGCTATTGATGCCATCCGGTCGGTTCCGGATCTTTTAAGGAAGATCAGCTATTTAAGAAGCAATGGTATTGCCGCTCCGCTGTATGGTTTTTATGTAGGACAGGACCGGAAGAATGTGGAAGTAATGATCCCGCAATTATCACAGGGTGGCACCTCTCTTCCGGACAGGGATAATTATTTAAAAGAAGATAAACGGTCCGTAGCTATAAGAGATGCTTATGCCCGTTATATTAGCACACTTTTCAGTCTTACCGGCTCAAAGGAAGCAGACGCTGCTGCAAATGCAGCCACCATCTTTAACATTGAAAAGCAACTGGCAACAGCGCAGTTGAGTCGTGTTGAGATGCGCGATGCCTATAAAACCTATAATAAGTTTTTTATTGATGATTTTTCCAAAACCACACCGGGGCTGGATTGGAGAACCATCCTGGAAGCGCTGAATGTAAAGGGGCAGGACAGTATATTGGTAAACAACCCGGCATTTTTTGTAACAGTGTCTGAGCTGTTAAAATCTGTTCCCTTAAAAGACTGGAAAGTCTATTTAAAATGGAATGTGCTGAAGAATTCAGCCGCTTATCTGAGCACTCCCTTTGTAAATGCAAATTTTGCATTCACCCGGGCGCTTACAGGACAAAAGATTCAAACGCCCCGCTGGCAGCGGATGTCTTCCTTAACAGATAACAACATTGGCGAATTACTGGGCCAGCTGTATGTAAAAGAATATTTTAAACCGGCTGCAAAGGCCCGTATGGAAGAATTAGTAGCGAATTTAAGAAAAGCGTTTGCTGCAAGAATAAAGAACCTGGACTGGATGTCGGACTCTACCAAGCAAAAAGCGCTGGCAAAGCTGGCAGCCTTTCATCCCAAGATCGCCTATCCGGATAAATGGGAAAACTATGACGGGCTGGTGATCCGCCGGAATGCGTTCTTTCAGAATGTGAGGAATGTTGATGCATGGAAATATAATTTTATGATCAGCCGGCTGGGTAAGCCTGTTGACAGAACCCGCTGGGGTATGACACCGCCTACTGTGAATGCCTACTATAATGCCACACTGAATGAAATTGTGTTCCCTGCGGGGATCTTACAGTTCCCCTTCTTTGACCCGAATGCAGATGATGCGGTGAACTATGGGGGCATCGGCGCTGTGATCGGGCATGAAATGTCGCATGGCTTTGATGATAACGGAAGCAAATACGACGCTGACGGAACATTACGGAACTGGTGGACGGATGAAGACCGGAAGAATTTTGATGCCAAAACAGCAGCGCTGGCAAAGCAATATGACGGCTACACTGTCTTGGATACGATCCATGTAAATGGTAAGCTGACACTTGGAGAAAACATAGGAGATCTTGGCGGATTAAATGTAGCCTATGAGGCCTTTAAAATGACCAAAGAGGGGCAGTCTGATGAAAAAATAGACGGGTTTACCCCGGATCAGCGTTTCTTCCTTTCATGGGCACAGGTTTGGCGTGGAAATATTTTGCCGGAGTTTGCCGCGCAATCCATTTTAACGGACCCGCACTCTCCCGGGCCGTACAGGACCATCGGGCCCATTGTAAACATGGATGCATGGTATAAGGCCTTTAATGTACAGCCCGGAGATAAACTGTACAAGAAGCCGGAAGACCGGATCCGCATCTGGTAAGGTTTATATCCGGCAGGCATAAAATAAAAAGAGGCTGTTTTTAAAGAACAGCCTCTTTTTTTGTGAAGTTGTTGCAACAATAAAGTAACGGTTATGCACCGGCCGGGAGGCTGGTGCAAGAAGAAGCGCTATTTTACCGAAAGTAATTTCTGCAAAAGTTAGAAAACCCACGTTCCGATAACTATCGGAAAAAGGAGCTTCCGATTATTATGGCTAACCGATTTTTCAAAAATGCTTCGGCTGTACTCCGTTCCGCAGCATGACGCTCCTTTATTGATCCTTCCAAAAAACTGAATTGCTCCTTTATGACTGCTCACGGTGATGACTTAAGGGCCCCGTTATTGTAACCAACTTCTGTAAAATAAATTAAAAGCCTGCAATTAAGTAACAGCAATGCTGCTATGGTACCGTATGATTTTAATATTGCCGATCATCTTTCCCTGAAGAAAACATATATATATCAGCTGCTTAAAATAATTTCAGATCATTTGTGTAATCTTTTTGTTTCTGCATCTTAAATCCAAATGAACCCAATAAGATGTGTATAAAACAAATTTACCGGTATGTAATAACACCACTGTTACTGTTGCTTACAATAACGATCACAGCTCAGGTGCCCGTTATGGAAATTCACGAAAAAGGTCAGTATAAAAAGGATCAGACCATAATACTGCAGCAGCTTTCAGCCGATGTTAAGATCATAGGCCTTGTAGCTACCACAACTCTGCGTGTAAGTTTTTATAATAATTCCGGGCGTCTTAAAGAAGGGCGGTTGACCTTCCCCCTGCCGGAAGATGTAAGTGTAAGCGGTTTTGCGCTGGATATAAACGGGTATATGCGCAAAGCGGTTCCGGTTGAAAAAGAGAAGGCTACGGCTGTTTTTGAAAGCGTGGAAAGGCGTACTATAGACCCGGGCCTGTTAGAAAAAACAGAAGGCAACAATTTCAGAACACGTGTATATCCCTTAAATCCTCACGGGATCAGAACGATTGAAATTGTGTATAATCAGCAGCTGGTGCCTGATAAAGGAAAACTGATCTACCACCTGCCCCTGGCCAGTGAACGGATAAAGGCATTTACATTAACGGCGAGTGTTTATGATAAAGTATCGGTACCGCAGTTAACGGAAAAACCAGACGGAAGCTTTGAGTTTGAGCAGAAAGGCAATGTATGGCAGGCATCCCTTCGCCGGTCTGACTTTATGCCCGGAAGTCCGTTAACAATAGCGTTTCCGCAAACGGATGAAATGCCGGAAACCCTGGTAAAGAAGAACAATGAGGGAGGCTATTATTTCCTTACGAATATCCATATAACCCCTCCTAATCCGGTCAAAAAAACAATCAACCATATTACTATTCTTTGGGATCGTTCTCTCAGTGGTCAGAAAAGAGATCACCGTAAAGAAACCGGATTGCTTCAAAAATTGCTTGCAACCAAAAATAAAATAGATGTAACCCTGTATGCCGTTGCTACCACCACACAAAAAATAGGAGATTACACCATTTCCAATGGCGCCATCGAAAAGGTATTGAAAGCAATTGATGCGTTGGTTTACGATGGCGCCACGGATTACAGCACAATTCCGGATGATATAACCGGTAACGGGGAAGTGCTGTTCTTTACAGACGGGCTTTCTAATTTTGGCGAATGGAGCCGGCTGCCAAAAGTGGCCGTGTACACAGTGGTTGCTACACCTGTGGCAGATTACAGTAAGCTGCAATTCATCAGCAATATAACCGGTGGGCAATTGATTGACCTGAACCGGGTAACTATAGATGATGCTGTGAAGCGGATGACCACAAGCCCTTACCGGTTCCTCGGCATCAAATACCTCTATGATATAACAGAGGTTTACCCGGTAAACCCTGTTGCTGTAAACGGTAACCTGCTGGTTACGGGCATTGCCCATAAACTGCCGGCTACCGTTACCTTACAGTTCGGATTTGGGGACAAAGTGGAAAAAGAAATACCTGTGCAGCTGAATACAAATGAAATGGCCATCGATTGGAATATTGAAACCTTTTGGGCGCAACAGAAAATTGCAGCGCTTGAGGTGTTTTATGAGCAGAACAAAGAGGCCATTGCCCGCCTGGGTAAAAGAATGGGCATTGCCACAAGGAATACCAGCCTCCTTGTTCTGGAAAATGCGGCAGATTATGCAAAGTATGAAATTACACCGCCTCCGGATCTGATGCAGGAATACAGGATGCTTGTAAAACAAAAAAAAGAGGAACAGGATGCTGCCTGGGGCAATTATCTTGCAGCAGCAAAGGAACAGATCAGGGAGCTGAAGGAATGGTGGAATACCGATTTTTCAAAACTTCCTAAAAAACAAAGGACGCGTGAGATATTTATAACGGGAACGGGGTTTGGCAGAGATCGATCTTTAGGATCTTCAACAATGGAAGAAGACCGTGAGGTTGCAGCCATGCCTGCTATCTCACTACAGGGAAGGGTTGCAGGATTAGCTATAAGTAACCCGCAACTGGAAGAAGTAGTAGTAACAGATATGGCCCCTCGCGGAAAAGTAAAAACGATCAATATCCGGAGCGATGCGGCATATATGCAGCAGTTCGGGAAAAGCATTACCTCCGCTGATGCCTATAAAATTTATTTACGCCTGCGCGCAACCTACTCAACTACCCCGTCATTTTATTTTGATGTGGCGAACTGGTTCTATGATCATAAAGAACAGGCATTGGCAGTAACCATCCTGAGCAACCTGGTGGAGTTAGAATTGGAGGATGCAACGCTATACAAAACTGTGGCTTACCTGTTAAAGAAATATGGCAGCTATCAAAAAGAGCTGATCATTACAAAAAGGGTGCTGGACTGGCGGCCTATGGATCCGCAAAGTTACCGCGATTATGCACTGGCATTGCAGGACAACGGGAAATACCAGGAAGCCCTGGATACGCTGTACACTGCATTAACACATCCGTATACAGAAGAAAGCCGCAACCGCGATAATGGTATTGAAGAAGTATTGCTTATGGAGATCAATCAGATCGCCAGCCGGCATAATGCACAGGTGAATACTGTAAAAATAGATAAAGCGCTCTTATACCGGCTGCCGGTAGATATCCGCGTAGTGCTGAACTGGAACAGGGATAACATGGATATGGACCTGCATATCATTGACCCGCTTAAGGAAGAGTGCTATTATCAAAATAAACAGACCGCCATCGGAGGCCGCCTCAGCGATGATTTTACAGATGGTTTTGGCCCTGAGCAGTTCCTGTTAAAAAAAGCAGTGAAAGGAAAATACCAGATCAAAACCAATTTTTTTGGTGGACGCAGCTTAACAGATCCTGGTCCTCCCACATTGATGGCAGAAGTATTCCTGCGATACGCTACCGGGGAGGAGGAACGCAGGATCGTTGTATTCCAGGATGCAAAAGGAAGCAATGCAAACAGCGCCGATGGCCAAACGCTTATAGCCGAATTTGAGTTTTAGGATAGGGTTTCCGGAACAAAAACAGTTCTATGCAGCGTAGATCTGTCACGAATACACTAATCAATTAAATCATTATAAATGATACGCGAATAGGGCTAAAGGTATATTATGGGTATTGTTTTGACCGGAAACTTCGCATAACACCTTATTCGTGCATTTGCGGCATTAATGTTTATTTAGCGAATTTCTATATGTTACATTCGCCCCGGTATCGTACGACTATCTGTTTTTTTTTGTTTTCTTTTTAGAAAAACTGATCAGTAATGCCGGTAGTAAAATAAGGTTGGTAAAGGTTGCCGTAATGAGCGTAAGAGAGGTCAGCCATCCTAATGCCTGGGTACCGCCAAAATTACTAAAACAGAAAATGACAAACCCCGCAATCAATACCATTGAAGTATAGAGGATGCTGATGCCCGTGCTATGGATGGTTTGCACAACGGTGGGTGCTACTTCATTATCATGACCGGGCAGCTCCTGTTTATAATTGACCAGGAATCGTATGGTAATGTCTATGGCAATACCAAGAGCAACGCTGAAAATGAGGACCGTACTGGGTTTCAGCGGTATACCTGCCCAACCCATGACCCCGGCGGTAATCACCAGCGGAATAATGTTCGGGATCAGTGAGCATAATAAGATGCGAAGCGACCGGAACAGGTAGAGCATGCACAACGCGATCAATAAAAAGGCCCAGAAAATACTTTCTTTAAGCCCGTTAATAATAAACTGCCCGCCTTCCAGGAAGGTAATGGTTGTACCCGTAAGCGTTACGTCATAATCTTTTGCCGGGAACAGTTCATGAATCCTTTTTTGAATGCCGTTCATCAGTGCCGGCAGTTGGTGCGATCCTACATCGGCCATATTTACGCTGATGCGCGCTTCCTGCTTTGCACTGTCCATAAAGCTGGACAGTAATCTGGTAAAGGTGGATGCGCCTTTCCCGGCTGTGTCCTGGCTGCTGCCCATATTAAGATATTGCGACAGCCCGGGCAGGTCAAATTCAGAAGGCATGGAGTAGTTGCTGCTATCGCCTTCGTAAAAGGCCTGCTTTGCAAATTTTAAACCTTCTGTAATGCTCAGTGGGCGGGCGATCTCTTTTTTTGCAGCAAGGTATTGCGATAAGGAATCGATCTTAACCAGGTTGCCGAAGTTACGGGTAACGCCATATTTTTTTTTCGTATTTACTAAGATTTCCAGCGGCATTACTCCTTTGAAATTCTTCTCAAAGAATTTAAGGTCTGTGTAGATTTTATCATTGTGCGGCACATCATCTACCATATGCGCATTGCCCTGTAACCGGAAAATACCGGCAACAGCTATGGCTACGATGACCAGGGTGGCACTATAAATAGCATTGCGGTGGTTCATAGACCACTTTTCCAACCGGTCTAACCAGCGGTTTAGCCGGGCGTTATCCAGGTATCTGGTGTGCTTGGGTTTGGGCGGTGGTAAAAAACTTAATACGGAGGGGATGAGGACCAGGGAAATAAAGAACAGCAGCATAATATTAATGCCTGCAACGGCACCAAACTCCTGTAATATCTCGCTCCTGGTAAAAGCAAATACCGCAAAACCAACGGCGGCGGCAAGATTGCAAAACAGTGTTACAACCCCCATTTTACTTACCATATGCTCCAAAGCCTGTCGTTTCAGCTCAGCGCTTCGCACTTTGACGATGTCTTCTGTAAGCCCCTCTGTAAGCTCATTCCAGCTTGTATGGAATTTGTTCAGAAAATAAATGCAGTTGGGGATACCGATCACTACGATCAAAGGGGGAATTAAGGCTGTGAGCAGGGTAATGCTATATCCAAACAGGTGCATGGTGCCCATGCTGAATAGCACGCCAATGATCACCACGGATAGCGATAACAGCATGGAACTGAATGAACGGAAGAACAGGATGAGGATGAACGCGGAGAGCAGTATGGATGCTGCCAGGAAATACCTCATTTCATGGGCAATGCGGGCAGCCAGTACCGTACGGATATAAGGCAGTCCGCTCAGCTTTACGTCTATTCCTGTGGCCGACTGGAAAGCGGCTACTTCTCTTTTTACTGCAGCAATGGCGGCATCCCTTTTGGCGGAGTTAATGACTTCCTTGTTCATGCGCAATCCCATCAGATACGCATGGGTTCGGGGGTTGTACAGTAAGCCCTGGTAAAAGGGAAGCTGCTGAAAAACAGCCGCGCCTGAATCGATCCGGGTTTGGTTCATTGCTTCATCAGGAAATATTCTTTTTACCGTAAGTTTTTCTGAAGTAGCATCCTTTACAAGATTAATGGCTGTTGGCACGCTGATCACATCTTCCACTCCCGGTATTTTTTTTAAGCCATCCTGGAGCTGACGGTAGCTGTTGAACATTTTTTCTGAAAAAAGCTGATCTGTTCGTATACCAATGACCAGCATATTCCCGTCTTCTCCATATTTCTTTTTAAATTGCTGGTAAGCAATATTTACGGGATGATTGGTAGGTATGGCCCTGGAGAATTCATAGCTTAGACCCACCTTACTTGCCCAATAAGCGGCAACAGTGGTTAATAAGGCTGTTATAACTAATAAGAAGACCCTGTATTTAAGAATAAAACGGCCGGTTTGCTTCCACATCATCTTTGGATAGGTTTAAATGATTGCAAAGAAACGAAAAACAGGGTGTTCCGGATTGCCGTTTATCAATCAGTAAATTACCGGCAGCAGGAGCCTGTTAATATGCAGGCCTGTATTACGCTGTTTGATCATTCTCATGCAGTGCAAAACTAACTATTGAAAAGTTAATAACCATTATTTGTAAAAAACATACCTTGCAACCAGGCAGGTTGTACAATTGGCAGATTTATTACATAAAACAAAAGGGTTGGTGCTGAAAACGGTAAAATACCGGGAAACGAGCGTTATTGTATCCATATATACAGAATTATTGGGGCTGCAATCTTACCTGGTAAACGGAGTGCGTTCGGTTTCTAAAAAAGGAGGCTCCAAAGCCGGCTTCTTTCAGCCCGGGGCCCTGCTGGAGCTGGTAGTTTATCATAATGAGTTTAAACAGCTGAACCGTATTAAGGAATATAAATGGGCTGTGATCCATTCTAATTTGCTTACTGATGTGCTGAAAAACGGGGTAACGCTGTATATGACAGAATTGCTGACCCGGTGTTTGAAAGAGCCCGAAAATAACCCGGACTTGTTTGCATTTATTGAGGACAGCTGGCAGCATTTAAATGATTGCACGGATTCTGTGATGGCAAATTTTCCTGTTTTCTTTGCGGTGCATTTGCCTGTTTTTTTTGGGTTTGTGCCCAAATACCCGGTAGCCGGTCATCATGAAGAAGGAGCGCTGCTGCTGGATCTGCAGGAAGGCATTTTTACAGCAGACCTGCCGGCTCATCCGTTTTATCTGGAAGCCCGGTACGCCCGGGTTGTAGATGAGTTATTACGCGTACGGCACCCCGGTGAACTGGCTGAAATACAGTCGAACGCCCATGCGCGCTCAAAGATACTGGAGGCCATGGAGCAGTATTATTCCCTTCATATCCAGGATTTTGGCAGGCTGAAATCGCTGCCGGTCTTAAAGGAAATCTTACGATAAAACAAAGGGTCATTAATGCACAGTGCTTCCGAGGGCTATACATTGCTTTTACTAAGAAGCATAACGGTATCGCCACTGATCAGCACGGCACCCGGCCTCTTGCCTTTTTCAAAACTCCCGTACAGGTCATCGATCTGCAATGCCCTGGCGCCATTAAGCGTTGCCCAGGGTAGCATTTGCTCAACGGTGATCTGCGGAAAATGTTGCTGAATACGCTGCATTTCACCCCGGATGCTTAGCCCGTAGTTAGAAGCCAGGCTGTCCGTACCCAAAACAAGCTGTGCGTTCTGCTCCAGCATCATGGGAATATCCGGTAACCGGTTGCTGATATAATAATTGGCGTTAGGACAAAGGCACCAGAAGACCAAAGGGAAACGGTCCTGGATATACCGGACATCCTCCGCATCCGTACAGGTATTATGAATCAGCAGCAACTGCTGTTCTTTTTGTAAATAGTCAGCATAGGTCTGAATACTGGTTTTACCGGTTGGGGCAATGGGGCTCTGCTTTAGCTGCAACCGTTCATATAATGCTTTAAAGCCACCACCGCCATTTATAAACCATTCATTTTCATCAGGTGTTTCCTGGTTGTGAATGCTCAGTAAATGATTTCCGGGAAACTGTGCCAGTAATTTCCACAGGGGTGTGGAAACAGAATAGGGGGCATGCGGGGTCAGGGAAAGCTGTTGGGGCGGGAATACCTTTTGATACCCGTCATAAACCATTTTATAGGTTTTAAAAGCTTCATCCGCAAGCCCCGGCTCAAACCCGATGACCTCTATAAAATTGTGATAATAAAGGTTGTTTTTTTCCTTTTGAAAAAGCGTGTCAGCGGTATTGCAGATGTCCCCCACGGCTACGATTCCGTTTTTGATCATTGCTGCTTCGGCTTTTTCAATGGCAGCAGCGATCTCATCAGCAGGGGCATCCCTTTGCCGCACCACCTGGTTTACAAATTGCAATAACCCGGTGTGCTCCGGAATCATCCCCTGCATATGACTGAGCTCCAGGTGACAATGACAATTGATAAAGCCCGGTGAAAGAAGGCCGTCCACCTTTTTAATATCGTCGCCCGCTTCGGATTGGTGCACAACAGCTTCAACCGTGCCTTCCTGCGTCAGGATCAAAACGTCCTCTTCAGTTATACGATACCCGTCAAATAACTGTGTGGGTTTTATCTTTATTTGGTTTTTGGGAGATATGGTGGTCATAATAACAATAACGGACCCCATGGCCGCGCGCTAAAGTACGTTATTTTTTTCATGCGCATTTATGCCCCGTGGCTATGAGTGGTGACACAGAACTCCGTTTATTAGTTGAAGAAAAGAATAGCGGGTCCATCGCCGGCATACAATAGCAGTTTGAGGCTCTAACTTAGAAAAACGGGCATCCGGTTGTAAAAGGAGATATATCCGCGTTAAAATTACAGGGGGTGCCATACCGCCAATTTAGTTAACTTTGCGCCCTGTTTATCAAAAAATAAACTTTTCTGATGTTAGATAAATTGGAGGCTATAAAAGCCAAATATGACCAGCTGGCAGTGGCATTGACCAACCCGGAGATCGTGGGTGATAATAAAAAATTTGCTGCAACCAGTAAAGAATACCGTAGTCTTGAAAAGATTGTTAATGCCTATAACGATTACAAAAGATTGCTGGATGATTTGGAATTTAATAAAGAAGCGCTGAACGGGGATGATGAGGAATTGCGTGAGCTGGCCAAGGAAGAGCTGGACGGCCTGGAAGAACAGAAAGAAAAAATAGAAGCACATATCCGCCAGTTGCTGATTCCCAAAGACCCGCAGGATGAAAAGAATGTGATTATGGAAATCCGTGCAGGCACCGGTGGTGATGAGGCAAGCCTGTTTGCCGGCGACCTGCTGCGCATGTATATAAAATACTGTGAACGGCATGGTTTTAAAACAGCCGTGCTTAGCGAAAGTGAGGGAACTGTAGGCGGTTATAAGGAGGTGCAGTTAGAGGTAACCGGCGATGATGTATATGGTACCCTGAAATTTGAAAGTGGTGTGCACCGGGTACAGCGGGTGCCGGATACGGAAACGCAGGGCCGTGTGCATACCTCTGCCGCAACTGTTGCGGTAATGCCGGAAGCCGATGAAATTGATTTTGAGCTGCGGGAAAGTGATGTGAAAATGGAAACCGCGCGAAGCGGTGGTGCCGGAGGGCAGAACGTAAACAAAGTGGAAACCAAGGTAATGCTGACACATATTCCAACGGGCACCGTGGTCATTTGCCAGACAGAACGCACCCAGCTGGGCAACCGGGAAAAAGCGATGCAGATGTTGCGTACAAAGCTGTATGAAGAGCAGGTGCGCAAACAGGAGGAAGAAATTTCCCGTCACCGCAAAAGCCTGGTAAGCTCAGGCGACCGGAGTGCAAAGATCCGAACCTACAATTATCCCCAGGGAAGGGTTACGGACCACCGCATCAATTTGACATCTTATAACCTGGACGCCTTTATGAACGGGGATATACAGGAGTTTATTGATCAGTTGCAATTTGCAGAAAACTCAGAAAAGCTGGCCAGGCAGGAATAAGAAATGGCGGCGGCAAAAACAGGAATTGCCGGAATAACAAAAACTAAGACCTGTTGCCTCTGCCTTGTCCTGAGCCTGTTCTGTTATGTCCGCCGGAGCCACGCCCTTTACCACCAAATTTTCTTGGATAGTAAGACAGGGTCAGCATATAAAACTGCTGCAGTCCATTGGTAATGGTGGTGGTGTTGGAGTTGGCCGTAACCGTGTTCTGTATGTTTTTGTTCTGATGGAGAATATCAAAAGCAGAAAATTTTATTTCAGCCTGTTTTTGTTTTGTAAAGCGATAGGTGACAGAAGCGTTCCAGATGGCGGCGCTTACGGATTGATCGTTTGCGGAAGTATTATTGAGTAAATTAATATTACTGCTTACTATAAAATCTTTGGGCACGGTCAAATTAAAATTGGCGCGGGTGCTGTAGGTTTTTGATTTCGTCGGTTGCTGGTCCTCCTGCCCCGATTGTTCGGTAACGGTATTGGAAACCGATTGGGTAAGGGTGATATTAAAAATATCCAGCATACTGTAAAAAGCGGTTACAGCGTTGTTGAGGCTGTGATTTTTGTAAGAAGAAAGACGGCTGTTTATATACTGCGGTGCATTAGCGGAGGTATAACCGCCCCTGTATCCTACCTGCAGCATGTTTTTCTTAAGTTTAAATGAAGCATTGGCATTGAAGTTGCCGCTAAAGGATTTTGTATGGTCAATATTGATGAGGTATGCGGTACGGCCGCCACCTCCACTGTAAATGCTGCTATCCGAAATTCCGTTCTTCATTGTATTATAAGTAAGGGTTAACCCTGCATTGTAGCTGTTGTTGGCGCTGAACTTCTGGCTGTTGTAATTTGCATTGAAAGTAAAACTGTTTCCAAAAGCTGACTTCAGATTGGGGTTTCCTACCACAACGTTATATATATTAATGCTGTCTTTTATGGGATATAACTGGTCAATGGTAGGTGCAGTAGCTGAACTGCTGTGCGCCAGGCCCAGGTTCAGATTATACTTGTTGAACCGGTTGTAGTTATAATTGACAGAAGAGGCGGGCGTAAAGAAATTATACGAGCGCTCTACATTCCTGTAGCTTAAGGTGGACGTATTTTTCTGATAAAGCATCTGCTCCTGCAGATCGGTTCTTACAACAAGTGATTGATAGTACCGGTCTGTAAGCATTTTGGTAAACGTTTTAAAAAAGCTGATCCCGGGGCGATTCTGAATATTGATAACAGAGTTGGTGTTTGTGAGCTGCTCATTGATTTTATAAGTATTTGTAAGGGTATCCAGTTCCTGAACGTTGGCCTGCAGATCCGATTTGTTAACGGTAATGTTGTTTCTGAGCCCGATATTGATGTTCCAGAAATTATAATTGCCAAACAGCAATGACCGCAGCCCGTTATAATTCAGGCCTACATTGGCGGTGAGGTTGGAGCTTTCATTATGATACCTGCGGTCGTATTTTTGGGTATAAAGACTGTCAACAAATGATTCATAATCACTGGTGCGTTTACTATCGCTTTCGGCACTGTTATACAATAAGGAGTAGTTAGTGGAGAAGCTTTTCTTATTGATGCCTTCGTCGTAGTCATTGTTATTAAAATACCCGCTCAGGTTAAGGTTATTTGACTTTGAATGGGATTCCGAGCTATTGGCGCCTTTACTGGCCAGCAGCGTATCATTTTTATAGGTAGTTGAGTTTCCCTGAGAAACGCTGTTGACATCATTCCAGTTATAGGCAGTATTCAGGCTGAAGGATCTTGCTCTTTTCCGGTTCTGATAGGTTGCGTTGGCGGACTGATAAATACCATTGGAATTGCTGGTATTATTGGAAGAGGTTGTTAACTTGTAGGCAACTCCTAAGGTGTCTTCAAGGTTCTGCACATTGACGCGGTCCGTAACCAGGTCATTATTGGTTTGTCGCCAGTCGTAGGTGCCGTTAATGGAATTATCAAAGCGCGTACTGGTTGATGCATTAAAGTTATGCTGGAAGGTTGCTCCGAAATAATGGACAGTGTTTACGCCGGAGCTGCTCAGGTCCGGTGCTCCGTAGTTCCTTCTGTTATAGGACCGGAAGGTATTGTTCTGAAGCGCCGATTGTACATTGTCGATCGATTTGTTGATATTATTGATGTTGCCTACAACGCCCAGCTTTGAGGTCTTATTATAACCCTGCAACGAAAGATCGCCTTCATAACGGTGATCGGATCCGATGCCTGCCGTTGCCTTGCCAAAATAGCCTTTCTTTTTATCGGGCTGTAGTTTGATGTTCATTGTAAGCGTAGAATCCAGGTCCGTATTGGTTATTTCCTGTTTGCTGTAATCCTTTTCCTGGTAAACCTGGATCTTGTCAATGGCTGTTTTGGGCAGGTTTTGCGTTGCCATTTCCGGGCTTCCGCCAAAAAAAGGCTTGCCGTCAACAAAAACGTTATCTACTTTCTTACCGTTGACGGTAATGGTTCCATCGCTCCACATGGTAACACCGGGCACTCTTAGCAGCATGTCTTCCACAACTGCTGAAGAATCCAGCTTAAACGCACGCGGGTTGATCTCCAATGTATCCTCATTCATTTTAACGGGCACCACTGCTTTTACAACAATTTCTTCTAAATTTTTAGCAGTATCTCTTTGAAGGTATATTTTTTTAAAGTCGTATAATTTGCTGGCAGAATCCAACCGTATTTCCTTTGAAAAACTGATATAGCCCGAAAAACTGATGGAAACGAACATTCCTGTATTTACGGGCAGGTCTCCGATGTTGAATTCTCCCTGGGCATTAGTGATCTGATAATTGAGCAGCGTTGAATCTGCTTTTTGATAAACTGTAACGGTAGCCGATTGCAGAGCGTATTTATGCAGGGAGTCTTCTACCCATCCTTTTATGTTCCCTTTTTGAGCAAATGCAAAAACAGGTATCAGGAATAGTATGATCAGTAACCGTTTGTTCATTCGCCTTGCTGGTCTTTTTTGGGTTTTAAACGGATCAATACCGGATTGTCCGTTCCTTTACCGGTTTGCAGAAATTGATTCAATGCCCCGTTGGTGCATTGGGGTGTTCTGTTCTGAATATTCTTTTTAGCGTTCAATACGCTTTTTGCAGAAAGGCTCAGGTAAATATAGTTTTCATCAAATCCTTTTATGGTAGTGCCATACAGGGGCAGGTAACAGGTAGCGCTGTCCGTGGATATTTTGTTATAATCATAAATAAGATCCAGCTTGCTGTTGAAAATGTACCGCTTGTACCCATTGAACAGGCGGAGATTAAAGAAGATCAGGTTGTTGAAACGGATCACATTATCAATCTGGCTGGCATAAGAGGCATGTTCCATTTTATAAGTATCCATTTCTCCACGGCTTTGGAAGTTGGCTGAAAAAAAGGAAGCCGGTATAGCGTTCTCTATTGGCAATATAAGCTTATAACTCTCTTTTAACACAGAAGGTGTAAGCGTATAGATCTGGTAACGGAAGGGGCGTGTAACAAATAATACGGAGTCATTGTGTGTTGGCATAATGGTGCACTGGGCCGCTCCGGCAAAATAAAAAGCAGATTCGGATTGCTTGTTATAAGGAAAATAGCTATGCAGCTGTGTTGTTTGGTTAATGATCTTCAGCTGATAGTCCAGTGTGTCCCTGCTGTTTTTTTTTGCCTTTATAAAGCTGGTGGCAAACCTGTCTGTATCAAATAAAACAGGGTTGGTAAAGGCATACCGGAAGTTTTTAATGTCCTGTGTCTTTGCAGCGGGTACATTGTCCAGGAAGAAATAGGTTGCTTTCACATACCGGGATACGTCTTTTTTTGAATCCGGTTCCAGGTATTGCTGTATTTTAACAGAAGGAATTGTGTAATTTTTATTCTGACTGAAAATGAGAAGCGCATTTTTTGAATGATCCAACTGAATATTCTGTATACGAAACCTTTTTATTTTGTATTTGTAGATGAAGGCTCCTTTTTTGCTGAAGAAATACAACGCATCCGTATCTCCGTCCAGTACAACAAAATAATCCTTAGTGACCACCAATTGCCTAATAGCGCCAAAAATGCTTTTTTTTGTTGTTTGTAAAGGAATGAACTGCATCTCTTCAAATACGCGGGAAGCAGGGGCGCCTGTTGTTTTATCAGGATCAATGTACAGGGTTTTGGACTGGCCGTAAGCAGTAAGCCATCCGATCATTACCCCGCAAACAACTAATAATTTCCTCATTGCCGATCCAAACAGTATTGTCAAAAATACAAATATTAGATGGGGAAAACTGCATAAGGTTTAATATTAATGATAAACGGCTGTTAAAAAATGCCCCACCGTAAAAACGGCGGGGCTTGTTTGATTGCTCTGTATGGATGAGTCTCTCTGCGTCTATGTTGCCAATCTAATTATGGCTGTTGAAGGTATAGCTGAGTGTTATGCCATATGTTCGCTGATCACCCAGCACAGCGGCATACTGACCGGAATTGCCTCCGGCTACCAGCAGTTGCTCGTAATAATCTTTGTTCAGGATATTGCGGCTCCATATATAAGCGGTCAGTCCTTTCTGCGCCCGGAAGCCCAACCGGCCATTAACCAGGGTGTAACCATCTATATTTAAATATCTGGAAGGAGTGGGGCTTGAGGAAAAAGAAGAGCGATAGAAACCGTCAAGCGCAATAAAGAACTGACCGGGTCTGCCAAAAAGCGCTGCTGCTGTGCTGTATTCACCTCCTAATGAACCGGCCCATTTGGAAATGCCCGGCAATTGACTGCCGGAGATGTCTTTAAATGCGACCTGAACGCCATTTTCGGTATGGCCGGTTTCTTCTAAAGGCAGGGGCGCATTGGTAAACTTCACATATTTACCATCTGTATATGCAAAAGACCCGTTAAAATTAAAATGGGTGTTGGCACGAAAGCTTCCGTCAAATTCAACGCCTTTAACATTCACTTTATCAGCATTGGCAATGTACCCGCGGTTTACTCCCAGTTCCGGGCTTTGAACGTTGGTCTGGTAATCCCTGATGTCAGAATTATGGAAGGTTAAATTTAATGTAAGGTCGTTGGTCGGGTTGGTCTTAATTCCTACTTCCTCATGTTTGGTATATTCCGGGCGTATTACAGCCAGGTCAATAGCTGGTTTCCCGGAAACGGTTGGAATACCGGCCACATTTACCCCTACGGGCTTAAAGCTGGTGGAATAAGTGGCAAAAGAATTAATACGCCTGGAAGGTTTGTATGCCAGGGTAAGCTGATAAGTAAAATTACGCTCTGCTGCGCTGGATTCATAGAACTGGCTTGAATAGACAGCATTTTTTAATGCAAGCAGATCCGGATCATCTGTTTGCAGGCCACCATAGGCTTTCCGGTCGTAAACAGCGCTTTTTTCATCATAGTTCAGACGAATACCGGGTAAAAAATGGAAATGGTCCACAAACTCCCAGTCTACATTAGCGAATGCTGCTGCGCTTAACGATTTTATAGAGGATTCGGTTTTGATCCCATACCCGTCAAGCAGGCCCGGAGTTTTCCACAGCTCGCTTGTAGAACTTTGTGCAAAGCGCCACTGATCTTTGCCGGATTCTTCTGTTCCATGCGTTTTCACATCCTGGTCAATAAAGAACAGGCCTACTACACCACTGAGGCGGTCGTTAATATCACCTGCGTACCGGAATTCCTGTGAAAAGCTTTTATGTTCAGATGGATTCTGTGATTTGGAAAGCGCTTCCAGCCCTGTAAAGTCGCGGTCATTGGAAGGATTCCAGTTCCAATACCGCCAGGCAGTGGTTGAAGTGAATGTGCCCGGACCTATCTTGCTGTCAATATTCAGCGATGCGCCGCCCAATTCATTGTCCGATTTCCACGGAGTATCATGGTCTATAACCCGGTCAAATGCGTTTAAGGAAGGCAGTTTATAATTCAGATCGGCAATGATGGCATCAAATTGCCGGTAATCGGGCCTTTCTGTTTTAACAATGCCGGCAATGACCTGGGCATATCCAACGGGTTTCTGGGAAGACACATCCCCGCTCAGGGTGATAGCGGTGTTGTCTGAAACATTGTACAGCAGCTGAGCCCGGAACCCCAGGTTATTGATATCATTTACATGCTGCTGGGTACGGGTATTATAAATTAACCCGTCCCGCTGGGTACCGGAGAAGGACAATCTTCCTGCAATCCGTTTGGAAAGCGGTCCTGTAATGGAGGCCTTGGCCTGTATATAGCCGTAATTACCAAAGCTGGCTTCTATGGTTCCTCCTGGATGAAAGCTGGGTTTCCTGGAGATGATATTAATGGCACCTGCAGTTGTGTTCTTCCCGAACAATGTTCCCTGCGGCCCCCGGAGCACTTCTATATGGTCTACATCAATAAAGTCCAGAACAGCCGCAGCGGGCCGGGCATAATAAACGCCATCAATATAATAACCCACACCGGGGTCCAGCCCGTCGTTCGTAAGCCCAAAGGGAGAACCGAGGCCTCGTATATTCACACCGGTGTTCCTGGGGTTGGAAGTATATAATTGGAGAGAGGGCACCAGTTCCTTAATGCGGTTTACATTAAAGGCGCCTGCTTCAGCAATTTTAGCACCGCCGATCACGGAAACAGCAATGGGCACTTCCTGGAGCAGCTCGTTCCGCCGGCGGGAGGTAACCACAATCGTATCCAGGTGATAGGTTACTGAAAGCTTTACGATCAGTGAATCATGGGTAGTTCGTACAACAATATTCCTGGGGTCATAATTAACAGAGGTTACTGTTATGGTAAAGGGTATTTTAGGTATATTATCCAGTGTAAAGATGCCGGCATCGTCAGCAGTAGTTCCGATATCCTTTCCTTTTACCTGAATACTGGCATTGGGGATCCCTTCATTTTGCTCGTTAATAACACGTCCTGCCAGCTGCGCTCTTAAGGAGTGGGAAAGCAGCCATACAGTACCTGTAAGAATAAGCCTATAAGAGGCGATTTGAAGTCTCATTATATCTATCTGGTTTTTAGTCTACTAATTTTATAGAGAATATGTTTAAAAAAATACACTGTTTTTACAGGTAAGAAAAGCAGCAACATCGGAATTCAATTTCGGGATTAATACCGTTTGCTTTAACGGGTACATGCAGAGATCGATCAATACGCATAAGAATATTTTCAGTCGGCAAAAATAGTATAATTTATTAGTCTACCAAAAAAGTAGAATAATAAATTTAAAAGCAATTACCTGTATTCAGCAATGCAGGGATTCTGCATATTACGAAACCTTTAGTTTTTCGGTTAAGTAAGGGCATAATTCTTGTTAAGTTAAAAACAGACCCCATTAATTAATAAATAACAGATTATGATAACGGATAAAGAACAACAAAAACAAGATAAGGAGCCAACGCAACCGGAGCCGGATCCAAAGACTACTGATCCCCAGGATACAATGGAAGGGCCTGTTTCCTCCCTGCTTCAGAGAGGAAAGGAAATTATTGAAGAAAAGGGCGCTGAAAAAGGGCATAAAGAGAATGAAGAGGAGCAGAAGGAGTGAGTTGCCTGTGTAATAGCCGTCAGACCGTGTTTCAATAAAGGGGGAAGGTATACGTTGATTCAACCCGGCAACAGCTGCCGTTATTGCTCTGGGTTTCCCGCAGTTCCGCGAAACTTTGGAACGCGTAAAATGCGGAAGAGGGTGTTTTTTTTTAGTTAAAGGATTCCTGTTTATCCGGGATTTTCCCGATAATATAAAATACAGGCAGATATTCGTTTCAGGAAGATTTGCTGGTTGCAGATTACTTTTTTTTCATCAAAGTGCCCATTTTGAGGTACTATTGATTCTTTTACCAATTATTCTGTGTCTGATTCGTTGCAACTTTCCCATTCTCATTAAAGCGCTTAAAACAGGCGTCCTATAACAGGTATGTCAGGAAATTTGCCGGAGTATGTTATAAAAACAGTGCTTTGTAAATGGTAACAAGGCTCATAATAATGACCAGCGCTCCTACTACTACAAACATCTTTTTTGCCGGTAATTTAGAGGTAAGCATGGCCGAAAAAGGCGCTGTAACAATCCCGCCTATCAGCAGTCCCAATACAATATTCCAGTGCTGAACGCCCAGGGTAAATACAAAAGTAATAGCGCTTGTAAGGGTAAGAATGAATTTGGCAACAGTAGAGCTTCCGATCACATAACGGGGAGTGCGCCCGTTCTTAATCAGTGTACCGGTAACCAACGGTCCCCAGCCCCCGCCGCCAAAGGAATCAATAAAGCCGCCAATAAGCCCTAACGGGGTTAACCGGGTGGATTTTGGTTTGATCTTTACGTTCTTTTTCTTAAAGACGTTCATTAATATGCGTACTCCCAGGTATAAGGTGTAAGCACCAATAAAAGGTTTCAGCAGTTTGGCATCCTTTTCTCCAAGATAAGAAAGAGAGATAGCACCGATAATGGCACCAATAATGGCCGGGATGGCCAGTGCTTTTGTGAGCTTTTTATTAACGTTCCCTAATTTGAAATGACTGATGCTTCCTGCAGCAGTAGTAAAGGACTCTGCTGAATGGATACTGGCACTTACCACGGCAGGCGCCACGTTCAGCATCAGCAGTATTGAGGTGCAGATAACACCATAGCCCATTCCCATAGATCCTGCTACGATCTCTGCCAGAAAGCCTATCAGCAGCATCCAGTAGAACAGGTGATGATCTTTGTTCAGGAAATGAAGAATATCTCCTGATAGCCCGAAAGCATAAATAATATATATGGCAAAGGCAATGATAAGGAACAATCCAATGCCTATTAAGTAAGGCTTGCTACGTCTTGTTGCACTGGCTACTAAAACGGAGCTTTCCATCATTTCATTTTCCGGCCGGGTTTGCAGATGCAATGCAGCATTGCTGTCAGCACTTTTTACCGCGAGTTCTTTGGTGATCTGGTTCAGCACTTTTACTTTTTGGTCAAAGCTTCCCGTTAGCTGGTTGCGGATGTGCTGCATATTATTCAGCAGGTCATCCATTTCTTCCGGTATGGATGCGCTGAGTGTTTCGCGCAGGCGCTTTGCTATGGTGGGTGATTTACCGTTGGTAGAAATGGCAATTTTCAGATGCCCTTTTTTTACGATCGATCCCAGATAAAAATCGCATAATTCCGGTTTATCCGCTACATTGATCAGCTTTTTTTCTTTTAGAGCAACGGCTCTTATTTCCTGGGCCGTTGCTATATTGTTCACGGCTGCAATGACCAGATCAGCGTTACGGATATCATCAGCAACATAGCCTCTTTCTTCAATATGGAGGCCGGCGTATGCTGATGCCAGTGTTTTAATGTCCTGTGCCACTTCTTTTGCCACAAGCGTAACGGAGGTTCCCGGTGCATTGCCCAAAACAGCTTCCAGCTTTTCCAGGGCTACTTTTCCGCCACCGATGATCAATAGCCGTAATTGTTCCAGCTTCAGAAAAACGGGAAACAACGGGTTCACATCTTTTGAAGCATTGGTGCCGGCTATAGCTTGTTGCTCTTTCATGCAGGGGGAATTCTGGGTATTTATTTTTTCTTTTCCAGTATTTGCTCTACTGAATCCTTATAAGAAAAATGCTGTTTGGCAATCACTTCGCTTTTGTGATAAACCAGCGAAGCCGGCGGTACGCTGAAGGTGATCCAGGCATTGCCGCCAATAATACTGTCTTTTCCAATAATGGTATCGCCTCCTAAAATGGTGGCCCCGGAATAGATAACCACATTGTCTTCAATGGTCGGATGTCTTTGCTGGTCTTTTCTTGATTTGGCGGAATTTAATGCGCCAATGGTCACCCCCTGATAGATCTTTACTTTTTCGCCGATCACTGCTGTTTCGCCGATCACAACTCCTGTACCATGATCAATAAAAAAGGAAGCGCCAATGGTGGCACCGGGATGAATATCAATCCCGGTTTTGCTATGCGCATATTCTGTAAAGATGCGGGGCAGCACGCGTATGCCCAGCTTCCACAGCTCATTGGAAATTCGGTAAACAGCAATTGTATAAAAGCCGGGGTATGCATGCAGCACTTCTTCTTTATTTAAGGCAGCCGGATCATTGGCTATAAAAAAAGAAGCATCCTTTTGCAATGTATCATAGATGCCGGGCAATTCCTTGAAGAATTTATCAGACAGGTTTTGCGCTTTTGCACCGTCGTTCACCACATCGTAAATAAGAGTGGTTAAATGACTTTTTAAGGAATACCATCCTTTTTCGAGATCACTTTCCTTTTGGTTAACGCCTGTTTTGGGCACAAAAAGGAACCCGAAAATGTCGTCGATGAACTGGTGGCTTAAAGCTTTATCAGGAATATTTCCTGTGTGCTTTTTATTGTGTTTCTGGAGCAGGCTCAAAAAATCTTTTTCGGTCATTGTTTTCTGTTTTTGAACAAACCTATAAGGTTTTATAAATCTTATAGGTTTGGGGTTGGGTCGATCCATTTTCGTTGTGAAAAGTCGCCAAAGGTTTCTTCCGGCATCCTTTCTTTTACATAAATGCCAAAGAGCTCATCCAGCGTATCAATGATCTGCCTTTCATCGAGGCTTTCCTTATATTTTGTGTTCAGCCTGCTGCCTAAACGGTCGCCGCCCAGGTGCAGATTGTATTTGCCCAAAGCGGTACCTACAAACCCGATCTCAGCATTGGGCGAACGTCCGCAGCCGTTAGGGCAGCCTGTCATTCGTACAATAATATCTTCATCCTGCAGCTGGTGCTTCTGTAAAACGGGTTCCAGCTTTGTGATAAGAGTAGGCAAATAACGCTGCGCTTCAGCCAGGGCAAGACCGCAGGTATTCAAAGCTACACAGGCCATTGCATTTTTGCGGATGGCGCTGGCCCCGCTGGTGCTTTGTATAATGCCGTGCGCTGTTAAAATATCCGTTATTGCTGCTTTATCTTCATCCGCAATATCGCTGAGGATCAGATTCTGGTTACAGGTGAACCTGAAATTTGCCTTGCCGGTTTCGGCTACTTTTAATAAACCGGTTTTTAAAGGATATCCTTTTTCATCCAGCACGCGCCCGTTTTCAACGAACAGAGTATAGTACCATTTTCCTTCATGGTTTTGCGACCAGCCATAGGCGTCCTTGCGACTGGTAAATGTATAGGGGCGGGCCGGCTCAAACTGAAAGCCGCAGCGTTTTTCCACTTCTTCCCGGTATTGATCAACGCCCATTTTGTCGATCGTATATTTTAAACGGGCCTGTTTGCGGTCGCTTCTGTTTCCAAAGTCGCGTTGCACTGTTATCACTTCATAAATGGCTTTTAAAGCCTTTTCCCTGGGCACATAACCCAGCATACTCCCCAGGCGTGCGTAAGTGGCCGGATTGCCGTGTGTTGAACCAAGCCCGCCTCCGGCAGCAAAGTTGTACCCTTTCAGGATACCGTCCTCTATAATAGCAATCAGTCCCAGATCGTTGATAAATACATCTATATCATTATTGGGAGGAATGGCAATACCGATCTTGAATTTCCTGGGCAGGTAGCGATCCTGGTATAACGGATCTTCTTCCGTAGTTTCTGCTAATTTCTCTGCATCCATCCATATTTCATAATAGCCGCGGGTTTTGGGAAGATGATAAGCACTGATTTCCCGGGCAAACTGATAGATCTCTTCATGTAACGGAGATTCTTTTGGATGCGATGCGCAGGTGACATTCCTGTTCACATCGCCGCAGGCGGCAATGGAATCCAGGTGCAGGGTGTTAAATGCACTGATGGTGGGTTTGGTATGCGATTTCAGAATGCCATGCAGCTGAATGGTTTGCCTTGTGGTGATTTTTATAGTGCCGGTGGAATACTTTCCTGCAATGTGGTATAGCCCTATCCACTGCTCCGGCGTCATAAGACCACCGGGTAAACGTAAACGGATCATAAAGGAATAAAGAGGTTCCAGCTTTTTGCGGCTCCGTTCCTCACGGCGATCCCTGTCGTCCTGCATGTACATGCCATGGAATTTGACCAGTGCCTGATCGTCTTCCCTGATGGCTCCTGTATAGTCATCTTTAAGGCTTTCCTTTAAAGTGCCCCGCAGGCCCTGGCTGGCCAATTTAATTTTTTCTGTTCCTGATAAATTATTTTTACCGCTCATGATCTAATTGGGTTCATGGTTGATAGTTCATAGTTCATAGTATCCCTATGAGCCATGAACCATATGCTATTAACTAATATACATCCTTTGAATATCTTCCTTCTTCCTCCAGCTGTGTTAAAAAGCTGCGTGCTTCTTCTTTTGATTTTCCTTTTGACTGAAGCAGCTCAATAAAGGTGGCCTCCACATCACTGCACATAGGGTCTTTTGCACCACAGATGTAAAGATAGGCGCCGTCATTCAGCCAGCGGATCAGTTCGTCCCCTTTTTCTTTTATGCGATGTTGTACATATATTTTCTGATCAGTGTCCCGGGAAAAAGCCAGGTCGATGTTGTTTAATACGCCTGTTGCCAGGTAACTCTGTATCTCTGTCTGGTACAGGAAGTCGGTCACAAAATGCTGTTCTCCGAAGAAAAGCCAGTTCTTACCGCTTGCGCCGGTGGCATCGCGCTCGGCCAGGAAGGATCGGAACGGTGCTATGCCGGTACCGGGTCCGATCATGATCACATCCTTACTTTCTTCCGGCAGTTTAAAATGCCTGGCCTTCTGGATAAAAAACTCGATCTCATGCCCTTCATCAAGGTCTGACAGGAATTCACTGCATACCCCATACCGTTCTTCATCTTCAACGGTGAACTGGTTTTTGGAAACAGTTATATGAATCTCATTTTCTCCGTGCGCATTGGGGGAGGAAGAAATGGAATACAGCCGTGGCGACTGTGCTGTTAATATTTTGATGACCTCTTCAAATTGCGCTGCGTCTTTTACGGGATAAATGCGCAAAAGGTCGTAAAGGCTCATGCGGGTATCCGGGATCTGCTGCCCCGTAAGCTCTGCAAATTTCTTTACGGTAGCTTTTAGCAGGTAGCAGATATTTAAATGCTGGCTTAAGAGATCGCGGACAGTGGCGGTTATTTTTTCTGTTTTAATTTCTTTATCAGGATCGATGCCTGTAATGCCAATGATCTTATTGATCATATCCTGTTTATTGGAAGGTACAATTCCCAGCGCATCTCCCGGCTCATAATCTATGGGCTCTTCCGTTACAATTTCAATATGAAAGGTCTGTTTCCTGGAGCCGCGGTCGTTTAAATTGATATTGGTGATCACCTTTCCGTTGTAATATTTTTTACCGGAAGGCTTCTTTTCAGTAGGCAGGGATGGTATGGGAGCTGCATGTGCAGCGCTCGTCTGCAATACTGCAATCACATTTTCAAGCCAGTGCAGCGCATCTTCCTCGTAATCTACATCACATTTTTTTAAAGGCAGCAGCCGGTGGCCACCCAATGCTTCCAGCCGTGCATCCACGTCTTCACCGGTTTTGCAAAACTCCGGATAAGAACTGTCTCCCAGCCCCAGTACACCAAATTTTAATTTGCTCAGGTCGATCTGGTTCTCATGAATATGTTCATAAAATTTTTTTGCCTGAACCGGCGGTTCGCCTTCACCCTGGGTGCTGATCACTACAAAAAAATATTCTTCTTTCGGAAGATCGGCAAACCGGTACTGATCCAGGCCGGTAAGCTTTACTGTAATTCCTTTCTTCTTTGCAATGCCGGCTAATTGTGTAGCCAGTTTTTTGGCGTTCCCCGTTTCTGTGCCATACACCAGTGCTATTTTTTTTACGGCTGCCGGTGCAGCTGCGATTGGCTCCTGCCCACCTGCAATTCCCTGCGCCAGGCCGGCAAAATATCCGCTTGCCCAAAGCAGCTCATCCCGTGTAAGCGTAGGCGTAAGACTTTTGAGGGCCCCTAATTTAACATCAGATAGCATGTTTTAAATTATTTTGTTGATGAACATTGATCATTTCTTCTGTTACCGGTTTAAAATACAACTGCCGGTTATGGCTGTTTGCCAGCCATTTGAATTGCTGGTGGAGCGCTACTACTTTTCCAATGACCACCAGGCTTGGCGATGCAAAGGTTATGCCCTTTAATGTAGTGGCATAATCATACAGGCTGCAGGTATGCACCTGCTGAAAGCAGGTGGTAGCCTGCTCAATAACTGCCAGGTGCTTTTCCTTTGAAATACGGAACTGTATTAATTTCTGCACGGCCTGATCCAGTGTTCCGGATGACATATAAAATACAAGCGTATCTTCTGTGCCGGCCAGTTCTTTCCAGTAAGCATCGGTAACCATATCCGATTTATAATACGTAAGGAACCGTACGGCTGTTGCGTACCCCCTTGCGGTCAGAGGCATTCCGGCACAGGCTGCAGCGCCCAGTGCAGCTGTCACACCCGGAATGATCTCATAGGAAATGGCATGTTCTGTAAGTGTTTGCAGCTCATCCAGGATATTGGAGAATATAGACGCGTCTCCTCCTTTTAACCGAACCACTCCCTTTCCCTGCAACGCATAATGCACCAGCAGCTCATTGATGGTTTTTTGCGGTACCGATCTTTTTTTGCTGCATTCCTTACCTACATACACGATTTCAGCAGTGGCAGGAACGTAGCGGTGCAGGATCACTTCGCTCACCAGGCGGTCTGTGAGCACTACGTCCGCTTTTCGTAAAGCGTCTGCTGCTTTTACCGTGATCAGATCCGGGTCTCCGGGCCCTGCACCGGCAAGGATCACTTTACCGGTATTTCTGCCTGGCTGTTTTTTTGTGGACGGCGAATGTTGAAGAAGCATCCTCTGTATTTTCTATTCTACTTAAAAGTAGACTTATTAATAAAAAATGATCTTATTCCACGGAGCTGCTTAAAAAGGAGTCCTGTATTTCAGGCAGTTCCTGAAGTTTTTTTATATCAGTTTAATAATACTGCTGCCACCGTGCTGTTGCTGGTCTCATCTACCAGAATGGCATTGCCATAATCACGTAATGCAACAAAGTCGTCGTATACCAGCGGTGCCGCTGTTTTAATTCTGGCACGCACTACTTCATTCAGTTTTACACCGTCTTCTGCGGGTATGCGCTCCAATGTATTTACATCCAGTTTATAGGACACTTCGCGCACAATGGTTTTTACCAGACGGCTTTTATGCTGGAGGAAGTACCTGTTGCCCTGTATAAGTGGCTTATTATCCAGCCAGCAAAGCACTACTTCTATTTCATTTGCTACTTTTGGCAAATTGTCAACCCGCGCAAAAGTATCACCGCGGCTCACATCAATATCATCTGCAATATGTAATACAACGGCCTGGGGAGCAAATGCTTCGCTCACTTCCTGGCCACCTGTTTCAATTTTTGTAATGGTGGTGGTGATTCCTGCCGGCAGTACCTGTATGCGGTCACCTGCCCTGTAAACACCGCTGATGATCTGCCCGGCGTAGCCACGGTAATCATGCAGCTCGGTAGTTTGGGGGCGGATCACGTACTGCACCTGAAAGCGGGGATCATTATGGTTAATATCCGCGTCCAGCTTTACTTCTTCCAGGAACTCCAGCAGAGGTTTGCCGGTATACCAGGTCATATTTTTTGACGGTTCCACAATATTATCGCCCAATAAAGCTGAAATAGGTATGTAAGTTGTATTTTTTATGTTAAGCTGTGCAGCTACTTTTTCGTAATCTGCTTTTATTGCCTCATACCGTTCTTCAGAAAAATCAACCAGGTCCATCTTATTAATGGCCACTACCACATGCGGTATTTTTAATAAGGAAGCAATGATGGAGTGGCGGCGGGTCTGCTCAATTACGCCAACCCTTGCATCGATGAGGATAACAATGAGGCTTGAGTTGGAGGCGCCGGTGATCATGTTGCGGGTGTACTGTACATGGCCGGGCGCATCTGCAATAATAAATTTCCTCTTTGGCGTGGAAAAGTAACGGTAAGCGACATCAATGGTGATGCCCTGTTCTCTTTCTGCCCTCAGCCCATCAGTCAGCAAGGCTAGGTCGATGCCATCTGCGTTTTTATTCCTGGATTGTTTTTCCAGTGCTTCCAGCTGATCCACCAGTATGCTTTTGCTGTCATACAAAAGCCTTCCGATCAAAGTGCTTTTACCATCATCCACACTACCTGCTGTTATGAATCTTAATATGTCCATTTCTAAAATACTTATAATTTTTAAAATTCAGTAAAGATCTAAAGTCGGAAAGTCCAAGAGTCCGGGAGTTGGAGGGAACGATTTTTTTTCGGACTCCCGGACTAACAACTTCCTGACTTTAAAAGTAGCCTCCCTTTTTCCGGTCTTCCATGGCGGCTTCTGTTACCTTGTCATCAATCCTGGTTTCGCCTCTTTCGGAAATGCGGGTAGCCATGATCTCATTCACTACTTCATCCAGTGTTGTGGCACTGGACTCTACCGCGGCAGTACAGGTCATGTCCCCAACGGTGCGGTAACGTACCTTTCTTGTAGAGATCACATCGTCCTCGTCTATGGTAATATAATCGGAAACAGCAATGAGCTGGCCTTCATGCTCAATCACCTCCCGCTCATGGGCAAAATAAATAGAGGGCAGGGCAATGCCTTCTTTTTTTATGTAGTTCCATACATCCAGCTCTGTCCAGTTACTAATGGGGAATACGCGTACATTTTCGCCTTTATGGATACGGCCGTTGTAGATGTTCCATAATTCGGGGCGTTGTAATTTAGGCTCCCACTGCCCGAATTCATCTCTTACGGAAAAGATGCGCTCTTTGGCCCTTGCCTTCTCTTCATCGCGCCTTGCACCGCCGATACAGGCATCAAAACGGAACTCCTCAATCGTATCCAGCAGTGTATGGATCTGCAGCCAGTTGCGACTGGCAAACTTACCTTTGGGTTCTGTGAGGTGTTTTTGTCTGATGGTATCTTCTACTTTTCTTACAATAAGCTCTGCGCCTACTTCCTTTGCCAGCGCATCGCGGAATTCCAGTGCTTCAGGGAAATTATGCCCTGTGTCAATATGCACTAGAGGAAAGGGAATTTTTCCGGGCGCAAATGCTTTTTTTGCCAGCTGCACCAGGGTAATAGAATCTTTACCGCCGCTGAAAAGCAGTGCCGGTTTCTCAAATTGCGCAGCTACCTCCCTGAAAATATAAATACTTTCAGCTTCCAGCTGTTCTAAATAATCCAGTGTGTACTCACCCATACTTGTCTTCTTTATACAGATCCGCCCGGGCGGATTTTTTTAAAATTAAAAAGTGATTTTTCAGGTTTGCTATACAGTTCAATCTATTGGTGAACATGAAGTCCACATTCTTTGTGAGAGATTTCCCACCACCATCTTCCGGCCCTGGGATTCTCACCGGGCTCAATGGCCCTGGTACAGGGCGCACAGCCAATGCTGATGAACCCTTTGTCGTGCAGCGGGTTATAGGGTATGTTTTTTTGTTGTATATAACCTGTCATTTCATCATAACTCCAGTGGATCAACGGGTTGAACTTATAGAGCTTGCGGTCGTCATCCCACTCGATCATTTTCATGTCTTTCCGGTTCTCCGACTGCTCACTGCGTAAGCCGGTGATCCAGACCTTTGCACCTTCCAGTGCGCGGTTGAGGGGTTTCACCTTCCTGATGAAGCAGCATTCCTTCCGGTTCTCTACTGATTCGTAAAATCCGTTAATGCCTTTTGCTGCTACGTAGGCTTCCACATCCGCCGCTTCGGGAAAATAAACCTGTATATTGGTTTTGTAGCGGGCATTTGTTCTTTCCAGCAGTTCATAATGCTCATAGAACAAGCGGCCGGTATCTAAGGTAAAGATCTTTACCGGGAGCTTATGAGTGGCAATGACCTCTGTTAATACCTGGTCTTCCTGACCCAGGGAGGTGGAGAACACGGTTTCATCCGGGTACTGTTCTGCCACTAATTTCAACGCATCCGGCAGTGAAGCATTTTCTATCTCTTGTATTTGTTCGTCTGTAAACACGTTCTGTTGTTGATGGCTTACAGATCATAGTTCATGGAATTAAAAGCAAAAGCTACCATGAACTATGAACCATTAGCTATGAACTATAATTAAATATTGGGTTGAGGAGTATAACGCAGGTAAGGCTTTACCTCTTTTACCCCTTTAGGGAATTTTTTGATTGCATCTTCTGTGCTGATGGAAGGCACTACAATCACATCTTCGCCCTGTTTCCAGTCTGCCGGAGTAGCCACGCTGTGGTTGGCCGTCAACTGTAAAGAATCAATCACCCGCAGGATCTCATTAAAGTTTCTGCCGGTAGAAGCAGGATAAGTCAGTGTTAATTTGATTTTCTTATCGGGCCCGATTACAAATACAGAACGCACTGTAGCTTTTTCTGATGCATTCGGATGGATCATATCATAAAGAGTAGCGATGTTCCTGTCCGGATCCGCCAGGATCGGAAAGTCAACCGAACAGCTCTGAGTTTCATTAATATCATTTTTCCAGCCGATATGTGAATCCAGTGGGTCAACACTTACTGCTAATGCTTTTACACCACGTTTTTCAAATTCGCTCTTTAATAAGGCTGTTTTGCCCAATTCAGTAGTACAAACGGGTGTATAATCCGCGGGGTGAGAGAATAAAAGGCCCCAGGAATTACCCAAGTACTCATGAAAATGAATTTCTCCTTCTGTAGACTGTGCGGTAAAGTCCGGCGCAGTATCTCCTAATCTTAATGACATAATTTTAAAACAGTTTTTAGTGACAAAATAGCCACTCTTAATAAACCTACCAATCAGGTAGACTAATAGAGTGGTTGGCAAGGTACAGCTTTTTTTTCAATTGAGATGTACAAACCCTATAATTAAAATTTTATTGACTATTCCAAAATGGAATAGCATTGCTAATGAATGTTTGTTGCGCGGAGTTTGCTACAGGCATGTTATGAGCGGCTGTATCGTCACATTCAGGTATTTTATCTGCTATCAGGCGGTGTTAGTGCTGATAAGCGATTATTACTGGCTCTGGTAAAATATTTTATGAAACTGCATCAATCCGGATTGCTGGTTTTTAATGACCGGGTGTAAAAGGCGATACCGGCCTGCAGGGAACAATGATCTTTCAGTGGCACTGCCATTAGCAACGCCGCTTTTTAATCCTGCAGGTCTTTTAAAGTCCGGTTTTCCAGTATCTTAAGGGTAGCATCTCTTACTTCTTTCATTATATCATGCAGGCCGCAGCGCTTTTCATCGCAGTTTTTGCAGCGTTCATAAAAGTACAGGCTTACGCAGGGCAGCATGGAGATGGGGCCATCTATTAAACGGATAATAGTGGCCATTTGTACCTGGGCGGGGTCTTTCTTAAAAAAATAACCGCCTCCTTTTCCCTTTTTGCTTTCCAGTATCCCTGCTTTTCTTAATTCCAGCAGGATATTTTCCAGGAATTTCAGCGGGATCTTTTTCTTTTTGGCTATTTCAGAAATCAGCACAGGGCCGCTCTCCTGCTTGTTAGCCAGGTAGGTCAGCGCCTTAAAGGCATATTGTGATTTTTTTGTAAGCATAACCTATATAACAACTGTTCAATTATAAAGTTAAGGAACTATTGGGTGAAAACTTAATCTGCAGGAAAGTTGATACTGCATTCTTTTTATTAATAATCCGGCCTGTGCGCTTAACCTTCTGCTTTTAGTCGGTGGCGCTGGTTTTGAAGCACATTTTCCAGGCTCCAGGGAATACGCTTTTCAAAGGGATGCTTTCTTTCGGGGCACTGTTCTTTAAAACAAAGCGCACATTGAAAAGGTTTACATCCATCTGAATGCACAAAAAATTCAACGGCTTCCCCGTATTTGTTACGGATAAGGGCAGCCAGTGCATCCACCTCCTGGTGTGCCTGCGCCACGGTCAGGTACCAGGGCACGGTAAGATGGCAGTCTATATGCAGCACGCTTCCGTATTTTATAACGCGGAAATTGTGCAGGTCTATCCAGTTGGCCCTACGGTTTGTATTAAGGTAATCGATCATTGCTGACAGCAGTTGCTGGTCTGCCTCATCCATAATGCCGGCTACAGAGCGGCGCAAAATGGAGTAGGAGGTATAAAGAATATAGCCGGCCAGCATAAGCGCCACAACAGAATCGACCCAATGCCAGTTGGTAAAATAAAGCAACGCCAGGCCTGTAATGATGGCAACGGTAGAATAGGTATCTGTTTGTAAATGCCGGCCGCTTACCTCCAGTGCCAGGGAATGGTTCTTTTTTCCTGTTGCAATACAAATATAGCCTAGGATATAATTAACCAGAGCTGTAACAGTAATCAGGAGCATGCCCAGGTCTAATTTTTGTAAAGGAACAGGATGCACCAGTTGCTCAACAGCTTTATAAAGGATTACCAGCCCGGCAATGCCGATGAGCGTGCCTTCTACAGCCGCCGATAAGAATTCTGCCTTTCCATGGCCATAGGGGTGGTTTTCATCCCTGGGCCTTGCGGCAAGATACAGACTGTATAAACCGATAAACCCGGCAGCAACATTGGCAATGCTCTCTAATGCATCTGTTAATATGGCTACAGAAAAGGTAAAAAAGTAGGCAATGAATTTTATGATCAGCAATACCAGGGATATAAGGGCTACCCATTTCTGGATCTTCAGGTTTTGCTGCGAGCCGGTTCCACGCATGATGAGTTATGCGGTTTTTTGTTTTGTTTTTAAACGTTGCTGTTTTTTTCTGAGCGCGTCCTGCATCTTTCTTTTAAGCCGGTTATAAAACTCTTTATTAAAGAGATTCGAGTCGCGCATGGCTTTATAAGTAAGGAACGCACCGATAGGCGTTAAAATAAAGGTTGAGAGCCACATGCCGGAGAATGGGGTCAGGCTGCCTTCTTTTGCCATTTTTTCGCCGGTGTTCGATGAAAAATAAAAGACCAGGAAGAAAATGATGGCAAAGATCATTGGTGTTCCCAGCCCTCCTTTCCGGATAATGGAGCCCAGCGGGGCGCCGATCATGAACATTAAAAAACAAGCCAGGGCCAGCACAATTTTTTTATGCCACTCAATTTTATAACGGCGGATGCTCTTTTCCTGCTCCTGTATGCTTCCCAGGTTAATGCTGGCATTATCCTTTGCTATATTTATATTACCAATGGCCCGTTCTGTAAGGTTCAACTGGGCACTGTCCGGCAAAAAGGCCGTTATGGTATTGGCTTCCAGTTTGCGTTTTGCAAGTGCAGCAGAATCCCGCCGGGCGGCAGAATCCTTTTTAAGCGCCCGGGCAGCGGCAGGTGTGGTTGCTGCAGCCACTGTATCCGGTTTCTTTAGAGCAGCAGCCTGCCGGCTTTTGCTGTTTCTGATGCGTTTACTGCTTCCTGCCAGTGCAGTGCTTCCGGCGGAATCTTTTTTCCGCACCGTACTGTCTGAAGGCGTTTTTGCTTTATCCGTTAATGTGGATACCGCCCTTCCCGTGATGCTGTCAAGACCACGGAAAGCATCATTGTTTTTCTTGAAATTTAAAACAGAATCCGGGATAACAACGCCTTTTACCACGCTGTCCTTATACATCAGCAGGCTGAAATTATTGCGCATACTGCTCCGGTAGCGGTCTATTTCCAGATTGGCAAACCGGGTCATGGAATCGATGGCAATGTCCAGTTGCCGCATGCTCAGCACCCGCTCATTGTTGCGGTTGCTGCTGTCGTCTGAGGCTTTAAAATTAAAGGAACTGATGTCCAGTTGCATTTTATATTCCTTAAATCCAAGGCGGATGTATTCCGTGGAAGAATCGGAACGGCTTCCCCGTTCCTGGTAGCGCCATCCGTCTTTGAAAACAATATCCAGGAAGCGCTTATCCGGGGAAGGCTTCATTACCCCGTCTTTAGCCACCACAAAATTATCCTGCAGCCCGCCCCCGCTGTAATTATTCTCAAATACAATTACGTCGCGGATGGTGCTGTCGTCTTTTTCTTTTTTACCGATCTTTATGGCGAAGCGGTCCAGCTTGTCATAAAACACGCCTTCCTTTATATCAAAAGCGGGTTTTGCCAGCACAATATCGGCCAGCATGGTACGCGATTTTAATGTTGCTACCGGAATAATATAATTGGCAAAAAGAAAGGCACCAAGACTGATCAGCAGCGATACAAATACCAGCGGCCGCATAAAGCGCAGCAGAGAAATGCCGGCAGACTTAATGGCTACCAGTTCAAAGGATTCGCCCAGGTTCCCAAAAGTCATTAAGGACGAAAGGAGCACAGCAAGTGGTAATGCCAGCGGGATCAGCACAGCGCTCTGGTACCAGATAAATTTTAAAATGGTAACAGCGTCCAGCCCTTTGCCTACAAAATCATCAATCCAGAGCCAGAAGAACTGCATTACCAGTACAAAAAGGGTAATGAAAAAAGTAGCCACAAACGGGCCGATAAATGATTTAATAATAAGTTTATCTAACTTTTTCAACTGCTTCCTGTTTCTGGTTCATAGTTCATGGCATATTGTTCATAGAACATGGAGCATGAACTATGATCTATGAACTTTCTAACCCTAATTCATTATTTTGCAAATAACGTATACAATAATGGAACAAACAAAATTAAGCCTTTCTGCAGAGGAGTTTGCAATAGCCGCCAATGCCGGCATTATTTTAACAAAGAATGCAGTTTTACAAAAGGTAAAAGCTGCGCTGGATGCATTGCATGCCTGGGCAATTGATCTTGTTCAAAACCGGCAGGGCCTGCCGCCTGCTTCTTTTGCAATCAATGGCAAGGTTTCCAAAGGTGAAAACTATAACGGGCTTCCGTATGTAGTGCTGGATTACCCGCGCAATTTTAAACAGGAACATATTTTTGCAATCAGAAGCATGTTCTGGTGGGGCAGGCAAATAAGCACCACGTTACATCTCTCAGGAGAGTGGAAACAACTTTTTGCACCCGCCATCAGCAGGCATTTTGCGCTGCTGCAAAAAAAGGGTTTTTACCTGAGCTACAGCGGGGATGAATGGGATCATGATCTGCTGGGGAGCAACTATATTTCTTTGGCAGGATTAACAGCCCATCAGCTAAAGCAGGCAATTGCAGGGCATGCCTTCATTAAAATAGCATCCTTTGCTCCTGTCAGTAAACTTAAAGAGGCGCCGGAACTTTGGAGAGATGCGTTCAGCACATTCATTGAAATACTCAGCCGTCAGCATTAAAATTTTCCGGCGGGTCTAATTGCCAAGCCTGTGAAATAATTCCTTTACCTGGTAATCCCAAAGCTGGCTCTGATCCTTAATATCTCTTTTTTCAGCAAAATCGGTAATGACAAGGATCGTTTGGTTCGTTATTTCAGATTTATCAATACGAAATTCAAAATATTCGTTTTTGGGGGAGTTTACCCAATGAAAGCGAATGAATTTTTCTTCTTCCTGGTCCACAACTTCCGCTTCCTCGTTTGAGCCGTTCCACCCGAAATAGAAGCGGCCTCCCCGTTCGTCCACGCTTTCTGCAAACCACTCGCCCAATCCGTTGGAGGTTGCCAGAAACTCATACAGGATTGTTGGTGAGCAACGAACAGGATATTCCAGTGTGTACAGCTGTTTACTCATTTCTTTTTCAATATATTTATAGATGCAATAAGTCGCAATAATATAAAAATTATCATACTTTCAAAATTTTTTTTAAAATCAAGGGTTTATGCACAGCGATTCCGTTTTTGAGCCAGGAATTTCCTGTAGGGTGTTTGGCCGGCGATGATGGCTGCTGCCTTGTAAAATAGTATATTTGCTGTCATTTTTAAAACGGTGTGGCAGGGCTGATGGGCAAGGCTGTTGTTAAAATTAATGGTGAGCCTGTTTGCAACGAGTGACAGGAGCGATAATTATATTTGAATAATTTGTTCTAAATCAACAAATAATCAGTAAAGAATGTTCAATAATTTACAGGATAAGTTAGAATCGGCCTTTAAGAACCTGAAAGGCCAGGCCCGTATTACAGAGTTAAACGTGGCTTCCACGATAAAGGAGATCCGCCGCGCACTGGTGGATGCGGATGTGAATTATAAGATTGCCAAGGATTTTACCGACAAGATCAAAGAAAAGGCAATGGGCGAAAAGGTGCTGAACGCTGTCAGCCCGGGCCAGCTGATGGTAAAAATTGTGAAGGATGAGCTAACGGAGCTGATGGGTGGCGAGGAAGCCGGCTTTAATGCAAAAGGCAACCCGGCAGTGATCCTGATTGCGGGATTGCAGGGTAGCGGTAAGACCACTTTCAGCGGCAAGCTGGCCAACTACCTGAAAACCAAGAAAGGATTGTCGCCCATGCTGGTGGCGGCAGACATTTACCGCCCTGCGGCGATGGAACAGTTGCGCGTTTTGGGGGAGCAGATCGGCGTGGAAGTACATATTGAAGCTGAAAATAAAGATGCTGTCAGCATTGCCAAAAATGCAATTGCGGAATCAAGATCTAAAAACAAGAATGTTGTTATTATAGATACAGCCGGTCGTCTGGCAATTGATGAGCAGATGATGACCGAAGTAGCCAATATTAAAAATGCGGTAAACCCGCAGGAGATCCTGTTTGTGGTGGATAGCATGACCGGACAGGACGCTGTAAACACGGCCAGGGCCTTTAACGAGCGGCTGGATTTCAGCGGTGTGGTTTTAACCAAGCTGGATGGTGATACCCGTGGCGGGGCTGCCTTATCTATCAAATACACGGTTCAGAAACCTATTAAGTTTGTAAGCAACGGAGAAAAAATGGATGCGCTGGATGTGTTCTACCCGGAGCGGATGGCACAGCGGATCCTGGGCATGGGAGATATTACCACGCTTGTGGAACGTGCACAGCAGCAGTTTGATGAAGAGCAGGCAAAGAAGCTGGAAAGCAAGATCCGGAAAAATAAATTTGACTTTGCCGATTTTAAAATGCAGTTGGAGCAGATCAAGAAAATGGGCAATATGAAAGACCTGCTGGGCATGATCCCCGGAGTAGGCGCTAAAATAAAAGACCTCGACATCAGCGATGAAAGCTTTAAAGGCATAGAGGCAATGATCGACTCTATGACCCCCGAAGAGCGCAGCAACCCCGACCTGATCAATGGCAGCCGCCGCAAACGTATTGCTTTGGGCAGCGGAAAGGATATTGCTGACGTGAACGCCTTTATGAAGCAATTTGAACAGATGCGCGACATGATGAAGAACATGAACAAAATGGGCGCATTCGGCCGCATGATGCCGGGCATGGGCAAATTTAAAATGCCATCCTGAAAGCACAGGCACAGATACTTCCGCGAAATACGCAGAATAAGAAGCATAGCCTCGATTGGATGTGTTAACAAGGAACTTTAGTTCGTTGCTGAAATAACGGTAACGAAAGCAGAGAGCCATAAGCTCGGACCATAAGATAACAGCAATAGTGCACATGCCAGGACGCAGGACCGCATCCATAGACCCGCCCGGGAACAGAAGAACTTCAATTAATCGTTAAAGCCTTTAAACTCCGGAGCAACCTGCTTTTTCCATTCCGGGTGCCGTTTTATATAGGCAAAAATAAAGGGGCACAAAGGAATAAGCGTTTTATTGCTTTGTGCAATGTATTCCAGTGTTTTTTCCACCACGGCTGTGCCGGCCCCTTTGCCTTCCAGCTCCGGTGCTGCTTCCGTATGAATTAATGTAAAATGACCAGGCGTTTCATGGAACTTTATGAAAGCCTTATAGCCATCAATGGTTATTTCAAATTGCTGCAAGGCATCATTTTTTATCAATGGGATCTCAGTATACTCCGGTTTCATAATTGATGGGTTTGTTTATTTTTTTTAAGGCGCCGTTTTTTCCCGGTTCAGCTGACTTTTACTACCAGCCTTTTCCCTGGAGAAACGGGCTTATTCCATGCATTCTGAATATCCTCTAAGGGCACTACATCTACTTCCAGGTGCAGCTTTTTTTCAGCCACCAGTTGAAATGCTTCCGGAAGCAGCGAGGTATTAAATTGCTGGAACTGCCGGGAAGAAAGGCTGCCAAATCCTGATCCGAGGATCTCAATATCGCTGCTGCGTAAAGTACCGGAGCTTAGGGGCAGCAGGTCTCCGGCCATAGCGCCTACGGTTACAATGGTCACCTTATCCGACACATAATTGACGCCTGCTCCTTGCAGCGCTTCAAGGAGCATGGCAGCGGGCCTGCCCCATAAATAATCGATTACATAATCAATATGGGTCTGCTGATGGATCGATTTTATCTGGGTGATGACCTCAGCATCCTCCTGTAAAAGAGAGATGATATGATCTGCGCCCAGCTCTTTTGCTTTTTCCAGTTGCCTTGCATTGCGCCCTGTTGCAATGACAGTTCCTGCCCCGTAATATTTTGCCAGTTGCACAGCTATGATGCCGGTAACGCCTGTGGCGCCATTTACAAGAACGGTGCTGCCCTGCTTTATTTTTGCACGGAATTGTAATGCCATTGCTGAGCCAATAACCGCATTGGGCAGCGCGGCGGCTGTATCAGCATCAATTCCCTCCGGTAATTTTATATACTGTCCTTTGTTAATGACCGCTTTTTCTGCAAGGGTACCTGAAACGCCCTGTGCATAAACAGGAGTGCCGTCTGCCAGTAATCCCACACCATCAATACCGGCTACTGCGGGTAATTGTTTATATCCGGAATAGTGTGTGCCTGCAGCCCTTGCCTTATCTAAATTTTTTACAGAGGCTGACTTTATGGTTATGATCTCCTGCTGATCATTAGCAATAACAGGGTCGGGGAATTCTTCATAAACAGGCGCTTCGCCCAGTTTTTTTAAAACAGCTGCCTTCATACTATTTGATTTTTATATTAGGGGATTGTTGCGGTAAAGGAACAAAACCGGTGTCGCCAGGCACCGGAGGAAAGTGTTGTTCCAGCCAGTCCTGTTTGGCTTTTTCGATCGTTGCCCTGTCGGAGCTGACAAAGTTCCAGTAAATGAACCGTTCTTCCGGGAATGGGGCTCCACCAAAGATAAACACTGTTGTGTGATCCGTTGTTTCAAATTCGCACAGCGTGCTATCCCTGGCTACCAGTAGTTGTTTAGGGCCATACGTGTTTCCGTCACTAAGCATGTTGCCTTCAAGAATATACAGGCCGCTTTCCCCATAGAGGTCTTTTCCTATTGCTACTTTTTGCCCCTTGGGCGTTATTATTTTGATGAAGTATTGCGGACTGTGCACCGGTACCGGGGAAGTTTTGCCAAACGCGGTTCCTGCTATTAATTTTAGCTGCATGCCATCCTGTTCCCAGGCAGGAATGTCTTCAGCGGCTACGTGCGTAAAGGAAGGCTCCGTTTGCTCCAGCTCTTTTGGTAAGGCCACCCATATTTGCAGTCCATGCAGTTTTTTGTCCGAGGTCCTTAAATGCTCCGGGGTTCTTTCAGAATGGGTCACCCCTTTTCCGGCAGTCATCCAGTTCACCGCGCCCGGCTGTATTTCCACTGCAGTGCCCAGGCTGTCCCTGTGCATAATGGCGCCTTCAAACAAATAGGTAAGCGTAGAAAGCCCGATATGCGGATGCGGAGGCACATCCAGGTTCTGATAGTTCTTCAGATCTGCCGGCCCCATGTGGTCAATAAATATAAAGGGGCCTACCATCCGCTTTTGACGGAAGGGCAACAGGCGCCCTACAAAAAAATTACCGATGTCTGCGGCGCGTTCTTCTATGATCATTCCAATATTTGACATAACGTGTTATTTATCTGAAAATAAATAAAACCTGCGGAACCATCCTGATCCTGCAGGTTTTGTTGTTACAGGGTACCAAACTTGCCGTTCCGGAAATCCTCTATGGCTTCATAAATTTCCTCCTGCGTGTTCATTACAAAAGGGCCGTATGCGGCAATGGGCTCCTCTATCGGTTCGCCGCCCAGCAATAACATGATTGCATTTTCTGCGGCTTTAATGGTGACGGTTTCCCCTTCATTATTAAACTGTACAAAACTGTGCTCAGCAGCTTGTGATCCGTTTACCTCCACATTGCCTTTAATGATTAACAGGGCAGCATTATAGTTTTCCGGGAGCTGTGTAGTTACCGTACCGCCTGCTTTTAAGCGGATGTCTGAAAGGACTATTGGCGTATAGGTTTGCGCCGGGCCTTTTACGCCGTTAAATGTTCCGGCTATCACATTGACGGTACCGCCGTTATCGGGAATTTCGTATTTGCCCATGCGTTGTTTACCAACAGACTGATAGCGCGGTTGGGCATTTTTGTTCTTTGCAGGAAGATTTACCCAAAGCTGCACCATCTCAAACGGGCCGCCGGTTTTTGAAAATTGCTCCTCATGAAACTCCTTATGCAGGATGCCGGCGCCGGCCGTCATCCACTGTACGTCTCCTTCGTTGATGATACCGCCGCCACCACTGCTGTCTGCATGCTGTACACTTCCCTTGTAAGCAATAGTAACGGTTTCAAATCCTTTATGCGGGTGCGTTCCAAAGCCTTTGGGAATTTCAGACGGACCAAAATCGTATTCCGGGTTAAAGTCCAGTACCAGGAAAGGGCTTATTGCCCGCCTTTCCACTGCTGTGGGTATGAATCCGAATACCCTGAACCCGTCACCTACCATATGTGGTTGTGCAGGGCGGGGCGTTATTTTTGCGATTGTTTTTTGCATATTATTCCTTCTTCCTGTTCTACAGGATTTCAATTGTAATTTCAGGGCTTTTAAACCCGTCATCGATCACGGAAAAAGAAGACCGGGGCGCGGCCGCTTTATCGGTTATAAATGTTTCAATTTCTTTTTCCAGGCTGTTGGCCGTTTCATCCGTATAAGTGATCCACATACTATCGTGCTGCTGTATGGAAAGCAATTTTTTCAGTTTTGCCTCTTCCTTTTCTTCCAGCCAGGCGTCCGGGGCGGTTACTACCTCAAAATCGATTTGCTGCATTTTTTCGATGGCCTCTTCAACTGTTGCTGCTGGAACAATGCTCCAGTCCGAATGTTTTTTTAAATGATCGGTTATATGGTTGCTGATATTAATTCCAAGAATAGCTGCTTTCATAATTATTGCTCCTTTTCTATAAAGTTACAACAATGCTGCGCTCTTATTCTTAATGTAGGTTAAGTAGTGAATAGGGAGAGGGATAAATAAGGAATAAGAAATAGGAAGCAGATGGTAGTAAGTAGGTGATGGGCGAGTGGAGAGTCAATGGTAGACAGTCCATGGTTCATAGTTCATAGGCTCTTCCTTCTCAATTCTGAAGACTGAAGACTGAAAACTCAATTCCCGAATCTCAACGCTCAATTCTTTTCCTCACATAGCTGAAGCGCCACAGGAACAGGAAACAATATATTGCCCAAAGCAGGAGCAGGTGCAGCAGCGGTTCTTTATTATCCAGCAGGTTGCCGCCTGCCTGAACAACAGATTGATAACTTTTTAAAAAGGGTGTGGTAGGCAACAGTGCTGACAGCCACTGAACGGTGCGGGGTAAAGAATGGTAGGGCATTGAATAACCGGTGATCAGGAAGATGGGATAGGAGGAGAAGGCCATCACCTGCATACCCATTAAGGGCGACCTGAAAAAAGAGCCGATGAATAAGCCCATAGGGATCAGCGCGGCAATAAAAACGGCGCTCAGCAGCAACAGGCTGAACCCGCTGCCCCGCATAGGCACCCGTAGCACGGTAAAATTGATGGTTACAAAAAACAGCCCGATGATCAGGAAGATGACCAGGTAGAAAATCCCTTTACCCAGCAGCACAGCAGAACTGTTACCCATCCGGAAAAGCCCGGAAAACCGTTGTTCCCGTTCAATGCCCATACCTGCCACCAGGCCTATCAATAATGTTTGCTGTAAAATGATGGCCAAAAGCCCCGGCAATAAAAATGCCCCGTAGCTGGAGGTCTCATTATACAGCGGCCGGTAATCTAAACTTAAAGGATTGGCCTGCTGTAATGCCGCTTCGTTACCGGTACCCTGTTTGCTGATGTATTTCATACGTATTCCCGCGCCAAGCGTTAAACTAATCTTTGACAGGGTGGCTGTAAGATCGCTGGAAGGCAGAAAGCGGGAAGCATTTACTGCAAGCGTAACAGTGGCTTTTTGCAAACCCAGTACTTTTTCCTGTAGCCCTTTTTCTAAAAATAAATAGCCCTGCACGGCTCCGTGATATAATTGCTGTTCTGCATCGTTCAGATCGCTGGCATAAACGGCATCTGCCATTTGTGTGGCGTTAAGCTGGGTAGCGATCATACGCGACAATTCACTGCCGTCCATATCCACTACTGCGATCTTTACCTTTTCCTCCAGCTTATTGGCATAAATGCTTCCGTACATAAACGCGTAGGCGATTGGTGCGATCAGGAAAATAAGCACCAGCGCCTTTTGGGCGGAAACAAACCGGATCTCCCGTTTTAATATGTTGATGACCGACTTCAAGCCAGAACCGTTTTGTTGTTATTTATTTTTTGTTGAAGCAATATGATGGATACCAGTAGTGTTACACCAATAAAAAGAAGCAGCACGCCACATTCCTTACGGGCATAGTATAAAGGCAGCTGCATGAAATATACTTTTATAAATCCGTCAAGAAAAGGAGTGTATGGCATCAGGCCGGCATAAAACTGGTCGTACCAGGGCATGGCCCACCGGGGGAAAGTAAAACCACTGAACACAAAAGCAGGGGACGTATAGAACAGCGCCACATCCGTTGCCGTAATAACATCACTGACAATGGTGGAAACCAGGATCCCAATACCAATACAGGCCAGGGATAACAGGGAAAAAAGTACAAAGAAAGGCCAGAAGGCACCGGGTTTGGAAAGCCCGTAAAGCGGAAAGATAATTCCGGCAATTAAAAGGTAATTGATCCAGGCCACGGTTAAATGGGCAATGTTTTTTCCAATAATGATAGAAGCGGCAGATCCCTTTGCGGTTTGGATCAGCTCTTCAAACGTTTTTGTTTTTTTTCATAGTTGATCAGCAAAACGCCCGCCAGGATCAGCGCCATCTGGAAGCCAACCGTGATCAGTCCGGGTGTGAGGTACTGCTGGTAATTATAATCAGGGTTATAAAGGGTAACGGTATTGAGCTGGATGGGCTGTAATAACGCCATAGCCTTCCCTTCCGGCATTCCCTGCCTGGTAAACTTTTGCAGTACTACTGCCAGCCCGCCTTTTACAATAACGCCGGCCGCATCTTTATAGATCAGTTTAGCGGGCACAATGGCCGCTGCATTGGTATAAACGGTTACTACGGAGGGGTGATTGCTTTTGAGATTGGCTTCCATGCGCGGCGGAAAGTGTATGGCTCCGGAAACCCTGCCGCTTCTAATTGCCGACCGCACCTGGTTTTCATCGGTTGCAATGCTGCTGATGCGGATGCTTTGAGTGGCATTGAGTATATCAGTAAGCCGGGTGCTGAGCGCCGAATGGTCTTCATCCCAGACCATGACGGGCATATCCTCTGCGAATTTTTTATTGTAAATAAGGCCAAAGAACAGGAACACAACCGGCGGAATCACCAGCAGCACTACATAGTGCGCCGGCAGGGATACGATCCGCTTCCACTCTCTTATAATTATGTGGGCAAAAGTATTCATCAGGGTACTATCAGTTGTGCGGTCATTCCGGAACGTAGCCCCTGTATTGCATTGCTGTTTTGTGGCGTTACTTTGATGCTGAAGGTGCGCAGCTCCATCTGACCCGACTGGTCGGCCGGTACCCAGTTGGCATAGCCCAGAGCGGGCGCCAGTTCCGTTACCGTTCCTTTCATTTTCTCGGGCACACAGCCCGGTATCTTCAGATCCACTACAGTGCCCTTTGCTATTTTTGACATCTGGTCCTGCCGGATATTAAAGTTGACAAAAAAAGAATTGGTTTTCTGGAGCGTCATTATGGGGTAACCCGCGTTTACCATTTCTCCCTGTTTGGAGATCAGCGAGGTAATAATGCCTGAGGCAGGTGCTTTTATTTCAGTGCCTTCTTTTATATTATGGGCCAGTTGCTCGGCGCCTTTTGCCTGGCTGAGCATTGATGCTGCTGACCCCAGCATTTGCGGGTTGCTTCCTTTGCGCAGCAACTGCACATTGAGTTTGGCGGTTTCCAGCTCCTTTTTTGCAGCCTCATATTTAAAGCTGATCAGGTCCTTTTCCTGTCCTGAAATAACGCCCTGATCGTATAATTTGATCATACGGTCATAGGTTTTTGTAACCAGGTCCAGCTGCTGCTCCGCGATCTGCTGAATGTTCACCGCAGACTGCACTACTTCCGGTGCCACCCCTCTTTTTAAAAGATCCAGGTTTTGCTGTGCAATGTTTACCGCATCAGCCGCCTGTGAGCTTACAACGTCAAAACTTTCACTTTTCAGAGCGGCCAGCAATTGTCCTTCGGCAACCGTGTCGCCCACCGTTACCTTTATTACTTCCAGCCGTCCCGGCATACCGGCGCTTACGTCTATGCTGGAGGCGTCTACCATACCGGTAACCGTTGCTTCCGGCTTGTTTTTATCTTTCCTGAACAGGAAGAAAAAGGCAATAAGCAGTATCACAACAGGAATTAAAATTGCCCGGTAATTTTTAAAACCCGCTGTTTTACGCCGTGATGGTGCATTTGTTTGCTGTTCCATTTTAAAAATTTGTTTTACCTGTTTTAATTGATGAACTGTGCTATGGTTTCCGGCTTCCCTAAAATATAGAAATAGGTTGCTATTGCAATCTTGTAGGCCAACAGGGAGGTGTAATAGATTTTTTCTGCTTCAAATTGCAGCTGTTGCGCATCATTAACATCTTTAACGGAAGCCAGGCTGTTCTCCAGTCTTGTTTGTACAATAGCTGCTGTATTAGCGGCTTCACTGCTTGCCATTTTTAACGTAAGCATCTGGTTGCGCAGCGACAGGATTTTATTTTGCGCTATACGGGTGCCCAGGTTCAGCGTTTCCTTTTTTTGCCGGATGAGCAATTCGCTTTCGGTGGATAGGGATCTTGCTGCTTTTACCTTTTTGGAGTTCTGTACCCAGTCTAAAAGGCTCCACTGCATTTCAATGCCAACCATCCATGGTGGCATAATGGCTGGTAAGTTCTTTTGCAGGAACTGATAGTTGGCGATCCCGAAAACATTGGGAATATTGGCTGTTTTTGTTGTTTTTACAACAATATTCGCTTCATCGTGCTTGCTGTTTAATAAACGCAGATCCGGGTTTTGTTCAATATCCGGGTCTAAGAATTCCGGTGGCAATTGTGCATTGTCAGCTAAAGTGTCATTGATGATAACCGAATCTGTCAGCGCCATGCCCATCAGCTGCTTCATTTGCAACAATGCGTTTTCCTTTTCCAGTTTTAAGTTTTCATAGCTGGTGCGGCCCTGTGCCTGTATGACATCTGCCCATTTTTTCTGATAGGGGGGAATGATCTCTGCTTTTAGCAAATCTTCAGCAGACTGCTGGGTTTTGTTAAAAGCTGTTACCAGCTGGGCCTGTTTATTAAGCATAGAGTTGAGGTACAGGATCTGGATGTACTGGGAAGCGATGCTGAATTTTAACTGATCATTCACCGCATCCAGGTTTACCTTGCCGGATTCCAGCTGCTGCTTTGCAAGCTCCTGCAGGGCTTTTAATTTGCCGCCCAGGTAAATGGGCTGGCGAAAAAGAATGCCTGCCGTTACAAAATCCTGCCTGCTGATTTCGGGGTTACCGGTTGGATAAAAAGCATTAATGATGCTCTCTGTTGTAGAATAGATCCTATCCTGCACCGCTTTTGGCAGCTCATTGCCTGTGATCTGGTTATAAAGGGTATTGGCGGTATTTACACTTTGGTTAGCGGCGCCTTCCACAATGCCATCTTTTAGTTCACCCATATCCAGCGTGAGCGGCTTGCTAAGGTGGTTATAGCCTGCAAGCAGATCGGCTTTGGGCAGCAGGTTTAATTTTGAAGCGTTATACTGCTGCTGACGGGTTTCAACAGACTGTCTGGCCAGCCGGGCCACCGTGTTATTTTCAAGCGCTTTATGAATGCAATCCTGTAATGAAAGCGACTGTTGTGCCCTGCAATAATTGAAAGAAAGCAGCAGAGGGATGAGGAAAGGCAGCATCTTTTTCATTATGGAAGAGTATTTTATTCCAAAAATAACTATTCCGGCAGAGATACCATTCCACCCCCGGCATAAGTTTACAGGCATCACAGATCCGGGGAGTGTTTGATCAATTACAAAAAAACAAAGATACGATCGCGGGTCCTGTAAGCGGCTGCCTTTGCTGCCAGGCGCTGCTGCCATTAGCGCTGCCGGTTAAAGACGAGCTTATTGGCAAGGCTGATCTCATCACTGTTGATCGTATGCCCCATATTGGCATATACTTTTTCCGTAACATCCGCATTCATTTGTTTCAGAATATTTGCGGTGGCATATACCCGCTCAACCGGCACATGAAAATCCGGATCGCTTGTTCCGATAAAAACAGGAGTCTGCTTAAAATCGCCCTTATAACGATGCGGGTTGATCCTGTCGCCGATCAGCCCGCCTGTAAAAGCCACGGCACCGCCATACTGTGTAGCATTCCGTGCAATGAATTCCAGCGTAAGGCAGGCGCCCTGGGAAAAGCCCAGGTAGTAGATATTGTCTTTTGTAATGCCTGCTTTCTCTGCTGCAGCAGTTGTTTGCTGCACTATGTCAATTGCGGAAGACAGCCAGGGCTCATTTTCGTGAACCGGAGCCATAAAAGAATAAGGATACCAGGTATGGTTGGTGGCCTGCGGTGCCAGCAACGCAAAACCGGTGAGCTGCAAATGAGCTGCCAGGGATAGTATATCTTCTGCGCTGGCACCGCGGCCATGAAGCAGAATTAATGCTTTTTCAGCTTCGCTCAGTTCCTTTCCACCTTTGATGATCTGTAATGTATGCATTGTAATTATTTGAACTGTGACCAATTATTTTTAAAAGGAGGTAATATTGCTGTAAGATGTTTCCGCTGATGTTCAAATTGCGGTGGTAACATAAGATGCATGCCTAATGCCTCCGGGGGCTCATCTGTAGTAAACCCGGGAGTGGCTGTGGCCACCTCCAGCAAAACGCCGCCCGGCTCCCGGAAATAAACGGATGTAAAATAGTTGCGATCCTTTACAGGCGTGGGAGCCAGTCCCCGACCAATGACCCGTTGCCTTATTGTTTCCTGTGCTGCCGGGCCGGTTGCTTTAAGTGCTATATGATGAACAGTGCCGCTTCCTGCCAGGCCCTTCAGGCTTTCCGGCGTACTTATAAGATCTATGTAATGGCCCGGAGCGTCTGCGGTAGCCAGACGGGTCCTGTTGCCGGACTGCCGGATAACAGTGTGATCAAGCTGATCTGTGAATAAATTCATTGTAAGCTCTGCACGATCCAGCCACAGCTCAACGTGGTACAGCCCTTTAATGCTGTACGCTTTTGGAATAATAGTATTATTCCATCCCGGCCGGTTGTCTTTTTCATTAAAGACCAGCTCGAGGCCCAGCCCGTCCTCATCTTCAAAATACACCACTATTTCATCCGGGAACCGCTGCTGCGGCTTTTTGTAAGGGATGTTGAATTTTTTTAGCCGCTGCAGCCAGTAATCCATTGCAGCCAGATCTGCAGAAAACCCCGTAGTGCTTGCCGTTCCTTTGCCCTGCCGGCCGTTGATGAGGCCCTGGTAGGGGAAAAACGTAAGCAGGGTGGAGGGGGCGCCGGTTTCAGTACCATAATAAAAATGATACACCTCCGGCGCATCAAAGTTCACCGTTTGCTTTACCAGCCGCAGGCCCAGCACCCCGGCATAAAAATCAATATTGTTTTGTATGCTGCTGCTGATCGCTGTTACGTGATGCAATCCATCTATAAGCCTGCCCATGATGCCTGTTTTAATAAGTAACCTGTATACATACCGGCCATTAAAGTTTTGGCAGTATGGATTCAATTTTCGCTCTTGCCCCTTCATACTGTTTGGGCAGTTTTAGTGCTGTGCCCAGTTCATTTAAAGGCTCATCTCTTGTAAATCCCGGGTTATCTGTTGCTATTTCAAACAGTACGCCACCCGGTTCACGGAAATAGAGGGAGTAAAAGTAATCGCGGTCTATCTGCGGAGTAATATTCAGCCCTGCCGAAGCGATCTTTTCTCTTAATTCCATTTGAATGGTATCATCTTTAACACGAAAGGCAATATGATGATTGGTGCCGGCAGCATTACGGCCATAGCCGGCATTTGCATCCTCTATAATGTCAATATGATTGGCTGTGTCAATATTTTCATTTGTAAAACGGTAACGGTTTCCTTCCTGCACTGTCTGGCGGTACCCTAATAATTCAGTCAGCACTTTTGCTGTAGGGGCTGCTTTACGCAATGTTAAAGTAGCATTATGAAACCCTTTAATGCCCATGGACGGTGCAATAGCTGCTGTTTGCCAGGGTGTACGCTCATCTTTGGTTCGGGGAATGATCAGCGACAGCTTTAAGCCGTCCGGATCTGCAAATGACAGCTGTTGTTCCCCAAATACCATCTCCTCTTTGTAGGGTATCTTATTGCCGTTAAAACGCTCTTTCCAGGAGTCAAGGCTGTTTTCCGGAACTGCAAAGCCGATATCAGTAGCCATGCCCGCCCCGTTCTTACCCTGGCCGATCCCTTCCCAGGGGAAAAAGGTAAGGATGGTTCCGGGGGTGCCGTTTTCATTGCCATAGTAGAAGTGGTAGGTAGAAGGGTCATCAAAATTGACGGTCTTTTTAACCAGGCGCAATCCCAGAACTGTTGTATAAAATTCATGATTGCGCTTTGCGTTGTCTGCAATTGCGGTTATATGGTGTAAACCCAGTACTTTATTTTCCATGCTGTTGATTTTAAAAATTAAAAGACAAAAGTACTGTCTTTATTACCGGATAAAGTTAAAGTAGGTTAAGCCGTAACGGCAGGAATAATGTTATCTTACTGTGCATTTGCTGTAAGGCAGCCCAGGTATGATGCCTCGCTCGATGATTTGGCAGTGTAAATAGGAAAGCCCGGATTGGTGATCTTTGTACAATTCCTTATATCTAAAAAAAAATGGACTGCCTTTAAGTTAATTTGGATATACCTGTTGGGGATCAGTTAATAGTATTGGGTTATATCGGTCCTTAAAGGGCATTGACCGCCGGATGCTTTTTAGAATAGATGTTGTAATGGTTCATTGCCTGCTGAAAGCACAAAGCTAATAAAACAGGGATACCTTATTGATTGGCCAGGATCTTTTTTACAATTTCATCAAGCAGCGGTTGATTTTTTTCTACAAACAGCAATCCTGCCTGGCGCAGGTGCTCCACGTTTACCCCGGTCGCATTGTCCATATCTGAGAGCGCCTCATGCAATGGTGGCTCCAGGCGGTAATAATCTTTTTCATCTTTACGGGAAAGGGTGCCATAGATCTGTTTCAGCTGATAATCGACCGTTTCACTGTTGCCGGACATAAGGATGTCGATGATCGGTTCTATCCATTTTATTTCGCCAGCGTTTTTAAGATCGTTGAAATGATAGGGCTTTTTTACGGTACCGGTACCAATGGATAAGATCAGCATGTCTTTGGCGGAAGGTGCATCCGGTTTTTTGGGATCATTCAGCAGCCGGGAAAAAGGAAGCTTGCGTACCTCAGCATAAGCACAAAGGGCAGGGTTATTTGCAAAGACACCGCCATCGATCAGATTAAATATTTGCCCCGTTACTGACTGAACGCGGGCAGGCTCAAAATAGGTGGGAGCGGCAGATGTACTGCGCGCCACATCAATGACTTTAAAATTTTCAATGTCGTTGGTTTTAGCATCCGCACTGGTAAAGAAGTGCGCGTTGCGGGATGTGATATCGTAGCTGGTAATCAAACAGGGCTTTATAAATTCACTGAGCAGGGTGTGCCCGAATAATTCTTTAAAATTCTTTTCCAGCGTCCCGGCGGAATATTTTTCAGTGACCAGACTCCATGGGTTGATGATTTTATCAAGAATGTTTTCTTTAAAAATATCATGGCCTTCCTGTAGATACAGCTGTACAGCCTGTTCTGCGGAATAGTGGGCTTTTGCCTGCTCATCAGGATTAGGCATGAGGTAGGCACAGGCAAGAATGCCCCCGGTGCTGGTGCCTGCGATAAAATCAAAATAATCCCCGATCTTTTGTTTGCTGTTATCCTGTTTTTGCAGTTGCTTTTCTATATATGTAAGGATTACGCCGGGAATGATGCCGCGTATGCCGCCGCCATCGAGAGAAAGAATGCTGATTTTTTTCATAAAAGAACGTTGTTGAATAGTGAATTTTAATAGCGAATGATGCACCTGTCGAATGCCCTATGATGAATGAGGCACTTCCGGGGCGGTGATTATAGCATTCTGAAAGGTGATCAGGCCTTTTGTGCTCATGTCTTTTAATAAGACCATTGCGCCTATCTGCCCCGATACAGCTGTACGAGAAAATGTTCCATCCGCTATATACTTTCCGCATGCATACAGGTTGCTGCCGCTCCATAAATAGGGGGAGTTGATCAGAAAAGCCCGGTAGCCGGTGCCATTGTATTTTTCCAGCTTATAGCAAATACCGGCAAGGCTCCAGTCTGCCCACTGGTCAAAGCCATCAAATTTCAAAGCATCTACAGCACTGAATTCCCAGGGAAAAGGCGGGGTGCCTGTTAAAGGCCGGCCGGCCGGTGCATGCACGGTACGGGCCGTAAGAGGATCCCCGTTGTGCAAATGGCAGTTAAAATTCAGATCAGCCTCCATACTGTGGATAACGGCAATAACATACCAGGGCATTGAAAGAACATGGGCTACATTGGTATACCGTACCTTGTTATTAAATATTTTCTGTACGATCCTGTTTACTACGGCCACCTTCTCGTTCTTTATTGTACAGATATTGAACAGATGCCGGTAGCTGTTTTTTAATTCGGGTGTGTATGAGAGCATGGTCTTTTATATTGATGGTTTTAAGCAGTTGTATACAAAATACGGCATAAGCATCCTGTTCCCGTTTTATGGAAGCGCATGCCGCTTCTGAGCAACAGGCAAATGCATTCCCTTCATAGTACAACCGTCATTTTTATCTAAAGGTAGCGGTCTGCACCGGCCGGGGCAATCACCTATTTATGGTATTTTTTGGAATAAACGGGTTATACGGAAGTGACATTTTTAATCAGACCGAAAGGTTTTCAGAAAACGCAACGCTTTTTTTGTTGGTCTGTAATGAATTTCACTTGCATGTTATGTCCCGCTGTTCCGAACCTTCGGAACGCAGGCTTCCACCATTGGCGGAAGCGCAGATGGTCTGGCTGTCAGCGTTATTCAGCGCGTTCTGCGGGAGCATTGAATGGCACCCGCCCTTTCTTTTGATTCTTCCGGGATGTCGGGAATGCCCTATCCTAAAATAGATCCATCTGCTTTTGGGAACCTTTTAATGCTCTGGCTACTTAGCCGCAATGCTTTGTTTAGATCTGTAATAAATTTCACTTGCGTATTATTGGTTCTTTAAATCCCGCCAAAATGAAATAGAAGCCGGAATCTGCATATTGGGTTAAAACGGGTATAGTTAAAACCGGTATTTCCTGTGCCGGATCAGCCAGGCAGCGGTTTGGTAATAAGCGATTGCTTCATTGACCAGCTGGCCGGGAGGTGCAATTTCCTGCTGTTCTTTTGTAACCGGATCTATTTTGTATGCGCTGATTTTTTTAACCGGCGATTGTACAATAAGCGTGTCTGATTTCAGGTAGCCCAGTCCCTGGTAGGTACTGATGAAGGCTCTTTGCTTTTGCGGGGGCGTTTTCAGTATATCGTTTCCGTAGAACAAGGAAGTGTAATTTAAGTGAAGCAGCCCCAGAATGGTAGGCGCAATATCGATCTGCCCCATCAATGCATTCACCTGCCGGGGTTGAACAATCCCGGGCGCGTAAATGATCAGGGGAATGTGGTAACCGGGCAGCGGCAGTTCCTGTCTGCCGGCGCTGGAAGCACAATGATCCGCTACGATCACAAACAGCGTATTTTTAAACCAGGGCTTTTGTGCTGCCTGCTTTATAAAATTGCCGATGGCATAATCCGTATATTTTACTGCGCCCTGCCTGCTATGTGCCGATGGAGGAATGTTGATGCGCCCTGCGGGATAAGTATAAGGCCTGTGATTGGATACGGTCATTATATGGATGAAGAAAGGCTGCTGTTTTAAGTTGTCTGAATCCATCGTTCTTAAAGCCAGTGTAAACAGGTCTTCATCTGCTACTCCCCAGATATTGGCATAATGTATTTCTGAAGGCTTCAGCGCTTTTCTGTCCAGCACTTCATAACCATTATGCCCGAAGAAATAGTTCATATTATCAAAATACCCGAAGCCACCATAAAGATATTGTGTAATATAGCCTTTGCTTTTGAGAACAGCGCCTATATTGTACAGTCCTTCATTATCCGGCCTTTTTATAATGCTCTGGCCCGGCAGCGGGGGTATGGAAAGCGACAGGGCCTCCAGCCCGCGAACGGTACGTGTGCCGGAAGCATAGAGCCGGGTAAAGAACATACCACGGCTGGCCAGCGCATCCAGTTGCGGAGTTATATGGCTGCTGTCTCCAAATGCCTGCATAAATGAAGCGCTTAAACTTTCAATGCTAATGAGCGCCACGTTCATTTTCCTTTCCGGTAAGCTATCCCTTATGCTGCGCCGCAGATTGGTAAGGTCAGGGGGCATATACCGGCTGTTGGGCATACCCAGTTGTTCTCTTACCAGCTTAAAGGCCGTTGTGTCTGGTAAGGTTCTGTAATAGGTATAAAAATCCAGCTCATTCTTTTTAAAAGCCTGTACAAAATCATAAATGCCATTGCCCGCAAGCTCGTTCACATACGTGTTGCGGCTAAAATATTTCCATTGTGGCGGTATGACCCGGGCCAGCAGCAGTCCTGCTGCTATCATTATTGCTGCAAACAGCAGCCTTTTTAAAAAGGCCAGCGGCGTTCTTACGGAGCAGGCTATTGGCCCGGATGTAAAATAAAAGATCGCTGCGCTGAGCAGCAGCACACCTGTTATAATGGGAAACAGCGGGTAAGACTCCCGTATATTTCCGATCACCTCATTGGTATAGATCAGATAATCTACTGCAATAAAATTATAGCGGGAGGCAAACTCATTCCAGAAGAACCATTCGCTTACCGCATTAGAGACCAACAGAAAAACCGTAATAAAGAAAAATAGTTTTAACACCCCGCTTCTCCATTTCAGCCGAAAGGAAAAGGAGCGCTGCAGCAGAAACAGAAATATGGCAAAGCGGGCAATAAGATAGCCAATAAGCGAATGGTACAGGTCACTGTTAAATTCTTTGGGAACCAGGGACGTGAAACCAACCACCGATAATACTACCACGAAAAAGAAAATGGTGATCCATTTTCCCTTATTGGTATAGATATAATTAGTTGTAAAAGCTATCTGGAGCAGGAAAGGTGTGGTGAGCAGTATGGATACCACTGCATCGTATACAAAGCCAATGATAAAGCTTGTGAGTATATTGCTGAAGCCGGGGGCTATTGGGTGCCAGAAGCTGAGCAATAGTACCAGCCTGGTAATAAAAGCTATTCCGATGGCAATGAGCAACAATATTCTTACCGGAGCAAATTTTTTTAGCGGAAACAACAACGCACCAACATTCATAACCCGCTAAAGTAGAAAGCGATTTAGGAGAAATTCTGAATTTTCATTCTCAGGGAAAGTGTTAAACACTAAAAGGCATTCTTGCGGCGTTTCCTGTATTAGAAAGCGGGGCAGCTCCAAAGCCTCCCTGATTGCCATATTGAGGCACAAATAACCGCAGATCAAGTTCTTTGAAATGACGAACCTTTTTACCGTCACCCTGAAGATGTCCCGGACCTGTTCCGGGATCTGTTTTATTTCAGGGCCCAGGTGAGCAATAAATAGATGCCGGAACAAGTTGCCAATGACAGATGGAATTATGCATTGAGGATCAATAATACTTTCGTCATCCGAATGTTCGGATCCGAGCGAAGCCGGGGAGTCTCTGAAATATTGAAGTGCTCGATGATTGAGAGATCCTTCGACTTCTTCCGCAGGATGACGATAGGAAGATTTGTCATTGCCATATTGTTTTTGCAGCACAAATAAAAAACCCGGCATGACAAAAAAGAAAGATTGCTTTTCAAAACAATAACACATATGTCATTGGCAGGCGCAAAGCGGACCCGAAGCCTGCCCGGCTGAACGCCGGACGGACGGGGCTCGAACTTTTGTAGAGATTTACCTTCGGTGCAAATGTTCTCCGCTATACTTCGCTATGGTCGAAACGATTATTTTGTATGTTGTTGGTTTTCAGCATAATGCAACACTCTTCATTAACAGCCTGACGCTCAGGCTGACATTACTTTTTGGTCAGCCCCTGATCAGTATAGTATAGGTGTCTTATTCTGAACCCGGGTATGAGTTGCTCAGCAGCCGGTAACGGCTTTGAGAAGGTTCTTGTTTGTATAGTTTTAATCTATGAAATTATAAAATTAATCGATTGTGTTTATGTATTAATTAGCATAAGTTTGTTTTATTGAAATGATTGCGTTTTGAACAGCAACCAGCAGTTCCTAAAAAATAAAATAATAAAAAAATGGAAAAAGATTCAAAAGACATCAGCAAATGCCCGTTTCATAATGGCAGCATAAAACCAAATGTGGCTGGCGGCGGCACCCAAATTCATGACTGGTGGCCCCACCGGCTAAACCTGAACATTCTTCGCCAGCATTCTTCATTGTCTGACCCTATGGACAAGAATTTTAACTATGCCGAAGCTTTCAAAAGTCTAGATCTGGAAGCGGTAAAAAAAGACCTGCACGCATTGATGACTGATTCCCAGGATTGGTGGCCGGCAGATTTTGGCCATTACGGGCCCTTGTTCATCCGTATGGCCTGGCACAGTGCCGGCACTTATCGTGTGGGTGATGGCCGTGGCGGCGCCGGATCCGGACAGCAGCGCTTTGCGCCGCTAAACAGCTGGCCGGATAATGTAAGTCTTGATAAAGCGCGCCGGCTGCTCTGGCCCATTAAACAAAAATATGGCAATAAAATATCCTGGGCCGATCTGCTGATTCTTACAGGCAATGTGGCGCTGGAATCGATGGGTTTTAAGACCTTTGGTTTTGCCGGCGGCCGCGAAGATGCCTGGGAACCGAGTGAAGATGTATATTGGGGTTCTGAAACCACCTGGCTGGGCGGCGATATTCGTTATGCGCGCGGTTCAGAGGGTGTAAAAGAGCATCATGGCGTGTTGGTGTCAGACGATGATGCAGACGGGCAGATCCACTCCCGCGACCTGGAAAAACCGCTGGCCGCCGTGCAGATGGGCCTGATCTATGTAAACCCGGAAGGCCCGGATGGCAACCCCGATCCTGTTGCGGCAGCAAAAGATATCCGCGATACGTTTGGCCGCATGGCCATGAGCGATGAAGAAACAGTTGCCTTAATAGCCGGTGGGCATAGCTTTGGCAAAACCCATGGCGCTGCACCGGCCACACATGTGGGCAAGGAGCCCGAAGCCGCGGGTATAGAAGAACAGGGGCTTGGCTGGAAGAATAGTTTTGGAACAGGAAGAGGGGCCGATACGATCACAAGCGGGCTGGAAGTTACCTGGACAAAAACGCCCACCCAATGGAGCAATAATTTTTTTGAGAACCTGTTTGGCTTTGAATGGGAATTGTCAAAAAGCCCTGCAGGAGCCCATCAATGGGTCGCTAAAGATGCAGACAGCATTATCCCGGATGCGTTTGACGCTTCCAAACGCCGCCTGCCTACTATGCTGACCACCGATCTTTCCCTGCGTTTTGACCCGGTTTATGAAAAAATATCAAGACGTTTCCTGGAAGATCCTGATGCCTTTGCGGATGCCTTTGCCCGCGCCTGGTTCAAGCTGACGCACCGTGATATGGGCCCCCGTGCACGCTACCTGGGGCCGGATGTGCCTGAAGAAGTGCTGATCTGGCAGGATCCTGTTCCTGCGGTTGACCATGTGCTGATCGATGAAGCGGATATTGCAGCTTTGAAGGTAAAGGTGCTGGAATCTGGCCTGGGCATCGCTGCGCTGGCAGGCACTGCCTGGGCATCTGCCTCTACTTTCCGCGGATCAGACAAACGCGGTGGTGCCAATGGCGCCCGCATCCGGCTGGAACCCCAGAAAAACTGGCCGGTAAACAATCCGGCGCAGCTGCGGAAAGTACTGGCGGTGCTGGAAGACATCCGGAACGCATTTAACGGGGCACAGGCCGATGGTAAAAAAGTATCGCTGGCAGATCTGATTGTGCTGGCGGGCTGTGCAGCTGTTGAAAAAGCAGCAAAAGATGCAGGATATACTATTACGGTTCCCTTTACGCCCGGCCGTACGGATGCTTCGCAGGAGCAGACCGATGTGGAATCCATCGCTTACCTGGAGCCGGCTGCTGATGGCTTCCGCAACTATCGCAAAGAAAGAGCTGCTGTATCCACAGAAGCATTGCTGGTAGACAAAGCGCAGTTACTAACGCTTACCGTTCCGGAGCTGACCGTTTTAATAGGCGGCATGCGGGTGCTGGATACCAACTTTGACGGCTCTAAACATGGTGTTCTTACACAGCGCCCCGGGCAGCTGACCAATGATTTTTTTGTGAACCTGCTGGACATGCGCACAGAATGGAAAGCTGCTTCTGAAGACAGGGAACTGTTTGAAGGCCGCGACCGCAGTACCGGCATTCTGAAATGGACCGCCACCCGTGCCGACCTGGTGTTTGGTGCTAACGCAGAGCTGAGGGCCGTTGCGGAAGTATATGGAAGCAATGACGGTAAGGAAAAATTTGTAAAGGATTTTGTAGCAGCATGGAATAAAGTGATGAACCTGGACCGGTTTGATCTGAAATAAGTCACCCCTACAAGAATAACAGAAGAGGCAGCCTGAACGGGCTGCCTTTTTAAGTTTTGCGCTTTTGTTAGTTTTGCGCGGAGGCTTCGTAGCAATAGCAGCAACACCAGCAAACGCTGTTATGCCGTTGGTGTCTTTCCTTTGCTCATAAACCGTGCTCAACACTAACGGTGGCGGAAAATCGTCATATAGACTAAAGCTTGCCCGAATGGTACAGGCGGGCGTTGCGCTGCCACTGACATGTTGTATTATGCATTGGGGATCAATTATACTTTCGTCATGCTGAGCGTAGCCGAAGCATCTCTTCAACTTGGAGACCTTTCGACTTCTCCCACTGTCGCGGGATTCGCAAGGTGACGGAAGATTATAATGTCATCACCTCATCCGAACGTTCAGATGCTTTTGCCTGCCCGGAAATCGGACGGGCCACGCAAATAAAAAACTCGCAATAACGACTTTTGATACATCCTCTTTTGTTGGTGGATAGCTGGCTGTTTTATAAATCGCCCTTATGCCGTCCATGCAGAGCATATTACTCCGGATTGTCTGGATCAGCCCTTGATAATGTCCGTTTTACCCTCTGCCCGTTACATGGCTGTCTGTAACTTTGAACCCGGAACGTGATACATTAATTATAATAAAAAAAATGATCATGAAACCCCGGGATTTTACAACAAGGTTCGTAACAGATGCAACACCACAGGAAGTTTTTGACGGTATTAATAATGTACGCGGCTGGTGGTCTGAAAATATTGAAGGAAGTACGGATCAGTTGAACAGTGTGTTTGTTTACCGCGATAAATACCTTACTGCAAAAATGCGTATCACTCATTGTACGCCACAAAAAATTGTTTGGGACGTGATTGAAACACACAACGAATTTTTCAAACATAAAACCGAGTGGGACGGAACGAAAATAGTTTTTGAAATAGCTGACAAAGCAGGCAGTACCGAAGTTAAATTTACGCATGTAGGGCTCGTGCCGGAATTTGAATGTTTCACTGTTTGCTCCAGCTCCTGGGACTTTTTTATAAAAGACAGTTTAAAAAAACTGATAGAGACAGGAAAGGGCAACGACATTTCAGGGGATGAACATTCATACACTACCTCTATACTTGTAAATAAATCGCCCGGGGAAGTATTTAAAGCTATTAATGATATAAAAAACTGGTGGTCTGAAAATATTGAAGGCAACACTAATAAAACCGGGGCGGAATTATTTTATCATTACAATGACGTTCACTTAATGAAATTAAAAATTGTTGAGCTGCGACCTTACGATAAGATCGTATGGTTTGTAAAAGACTTCTTTTTTAATTTTACACAGGATAAGGCAGAACTGGAAGGCACAAAAATTGTTTTTGATATTATAAGAAAAGGCGATCAAACGCAGATACTTTTTACGCATCATGGGCTGGTTCAGGAATGCGAATGTTATACAGTATGTAAAACCGCCTGGGATGAGCTGATCGGCGAAAGCCTGTACCAGCTTATAACAACAGGTAAGGGCAATCCCATTTCCAAACAATACGAGGGCTTTGATGCCGGGTTTGTTGAAGCATGGAGATCCGGCCGATGAAAGCAAAATTTAAATAACAATAAAAAAACTGAATCATTTAAGAATAGAGGCAATATGGAAAATTTCTTTTCAACGGTTTCTCAGTATACCCACCTGTCTGCACAAAGCAGGCAGGAGCTGGCTGCGCACCTGAGAAAACAGGTATTGCCCAAAGGGTATACACTTGTTAAGCCGGATACCGTTTGCAATTTTACTTATTTTATTGACAGCGGGTTAACGCGCACCTATTATCTGAAAGACGGTAAAGCGATTACAGACTGGATCAGTGATGAATATACATTTGCCTGCTCTATTATCAGTTTTATTACGCGAAAGCCGGACAGGCGCGGCATTGAGCTTTTAGAGGATGCTGTATTGTACGCGCTCCACTATAATGACCTGGATAAGCTTTGCAACAGCTATCACGACATTGAAACACTTTTCAGAAAGCTCGTATCGGCTGGACTGATACAATTGCAGCAGAAATTTGATGACCTGCACTTTGCAACGGCTCTGGAACGCTACCGGGTATTAATGCAAACCAATCCTTCCTTTATACAAAGAGTGCCGCTGGGCATGATTGCTTCCTATCTGGGCATTACGCAGGAAACATTGAGTCGGATACGTTCGCAGGTCTGAACCTGTAAAACCAGAGCTTGCATAGGTCAATTTTATCCTATAGTGTCATGTCAACTTGTTAATTAGGGATCAAAATTAATGAGTAATGACAAGTGGTATCTTTGAAAGAAGCAGGTTACAGCAGCGTAGCCGTCGTATCGATTAGTGTTTTGTACCTCCTGTCGACACTTGCTTCAAAGAATGGTGCATTAATGTTTGGTGATACTGTTTGCAGCAGCATTCCCGTTTGGCACATTGCTTTTTTATTGAACCTCTTTGAGCTGTAACCTGCTTTTTTTAATTAATACTTAAAAAAGTAGTTATGTCAAATTTAGTCAGTTTTGAACAACACAATGCGTGTGCAGCCGCTATAGATATCGGCTCAAAGAAAATCTTCGTTTCCTGTGATGGGATTACGGTTAAAAGTTACGATACTTTTACGTTTAGCTATCGTAAGTGTATTGAAGATCTTAGGAGCCAGCAGGTGAAAAAATGTATGTATGGAGGCTACAGGCGTCTACTGGATTGCGCTGCATGAGCTGCTGGAGCAAGCCGGTTTCTGTGTATGCCTGGTAAATCCCAAAGAGGTAAAGCAGGTAAAAGGTCGGAAGACAGATGTTGCGGATGCCTGTTGGATGCAGAAAATGTTTAGTGCAGGATTGGTACGGCAAAGCTATATACCGGCCGGTAGATTGAAAGAACTCCGGATGCTAATGCGGGAGCGGGAAGATATTATCAGTATGGGCAGCAGTTATGTAAATAAAATGCAGAAGGCATTAGAGTTGATGAACATCAAATTGACGGAGGTTATTTCTCAGATTACTGGTGTCAGTGGTATCCGTATGATAGAGGCGATCCTTAGAGGGGAAAGGGACGGAAAGGTATTATTAAGCCTGTGTCACAAAAGTATAAAAGATAAAAAGGCAGACGAGGTATTGATGGCCTTAGAAGGCAACTACAATGAAAGCTGGCTGTTCTTGTTGGAACAGAACCTCAAGCTTTGGAAAATTCATGAGCAGCAAATACTCATAGTAGATCAGCGTATGGAAGTGTTGCTTTCTTTTCTGGAGCAAGGTAGTTCATTTGTAGCGCCGGTACATAAGGAGAAGCCCGTACGCCATCATAAGCCAATGATTAAGGATTTAAATCAAAAATTGCTCAATATATACGGTGTAGATGCGGGCTGTCTGCCGGGAGTAACCAACTATTCTATGTTGAAGCTGCTGGGAGAAACAGGTACCGATCTGAGTAGATTTCCTACGGAAAAGCATTATGTAAGCTGGTGCGGGCTTTCCCCTGGTCATAACCAAAGCGGCAGCCGCAGCAGGAAAGCAAAAATGAAAAACAGTTCCAGAGTGGGCCAGATATTCAGGGAGATCGCACAATCGCTGCTCAATAGCAAACCTATAGCCATTGGAACATTTATACGCAGAATACGCACCAGGAAAGGTCCCGCAATTGCAATAAAAGCAGGAGCCAGAAAAATTGCTATTGCATTTTATAACTTACTGACTAAAGGGACAGCTTATTTAGAACAAGGAGCTGCTAAATATGAACAGCAATTAAAGCAACGCGAGCAACAGTATTTATTGAAACTGGCTACAAAACACAACTTGAAATTAGTTGAAATATAGTGCATTACATATCTTGTCATTGGCACAATAAAGTGTAAGTCGATGTTTCCCGCAGATTTAGCAGAAAAGCGCAGAATGATTTGATTATCTGCGTAAGTCAGCGCATTCTGCGGGAGAAAATTGAGGCTTGGCACGACCCTGGCTGATTTTTTGATATATATCAAAAGGGCTGTTCATTGTTGTTCTGACCTTTGCATTTTAAAAATAAAAGGTTATGAGCAATAGTATTCTATGGGTCTTGCAAATAATTGCGGCCGGCGCTTTTCTTTATTCAGGCGTTTGCAAGCTGTTATTGCCCGAACAAAAATTAGTAGCTATGGGGCAAACAGGGGTTGAGGGGCTACATCCGTATTTTATAAAGTTTATTGGTATATCTGAAGTAGCAGGTGTTATAGGGTTGATTGTACCTGTATACCTTCATATTGCGGTCTGGCTTACGCCTGTTGCTGCTATCTGCCTTGCTTTCATTATGCCGTTTGCAGCAAGGATACACTATAAAAGAAATGAACCCAAAAATGTGCTTACAAATGTTATTCTTTTTATCATTTGTATTTTAATAGCCTGTGGCAGAGTATTTATGAATCAATAGCAACGATATGGGATATGAGGAATTGTAGCTTTTTATGATTCAGAAGAAGGGAACAGTATTTTTCAGAACCCTTTATGGCCGCCTGTTTCAGACTCCTCTCCCGGCAGATTGGACGACAGCTGTTTTTTGAAAAGCAATCTGTTGTGGGTTTTTCTCCTGCGACAATAAAAAAAACAAAAATGCTGTCCAATTTCACATCCTTCGGTTGTCATTTGTTTTTAACCGTTAAAATGATATATAATGACACAAAGAATTAAGTTAAACGAAGCGGGTCAGGAAGTATTGAGGACATTATATCCCATAAATAAATACCTGGCAAACTCTTCTATAGAGAAACAATTGCTGGCTTTGGTCCACTTCAGGGTGTCGCAGATCAATGGATGTGCTTTTTGCCTGGATATGCATGCTAAAGACCTGCGGGTAATGGGCGAATCGGAACAGCGGCTTTATGTGCTGGATGCATGGCAGGAAGCACCTTTTTACAGCGAACGGGAAAGGGCCGCACTGGCCTGGGCAGAAGCGCTGACAATCCTTAAAGGGCCCCTGGTGCCTGATGAGATTTATGAAGCGGCCCGCAGGCAATTTTCTGAGAAAGAACTGTTAGCCCTCACGTTAGGCGTAATTGCCATTAATAGCTATAACCGCCTCAATATTGCATTTGGGGCAGATGTAGGCAGCTACCAAGTGGGACAGTTTGAACAAAATTAAAGTTCTGTCTTAATGCAGAGAAGTTGTTTTTTTATAAAAATCACAGGGGAAATGATATGTTATACCCCTGTGATTTTACCTGTTATTGCTGTGCCCTTCTGCTTCAGGAAACGTGAGGTTATTCCGGGGTATAGCGTTTTGATAATCAGCCGGGAAATTGAAGAAGCATCATGATTTTATCACCGGCGATGCTCGGTAGCCTGAGTTTAAAGCACAACAGCTAATTAATCATGAATAAAACTATAGCAATTTTTAGTAGAATAGGAAAAGGTGGTTTTGGGCTGGCAAAAAGGTTTTCCGCCGGAATGCCTAATCTGCTATCTGCGAGCGGTAATGGGAATAAACTGACAAGGGCACAGCATAGATTTACAAACCAGCCAATAAAAGGTTATTCAGGTGATACAGATGATGCGCAACAGTTGTTTCATAGTCTAGCAGAAATCGTAAAAGAGAATGAACAACCGGACGTTTTTTTATATGATCCTGCACAAATATATAAAGAGGGTCTGCCCGAAGCGCCCTTTAATCGCTTAATGGATGATCTTAAAATTTGTATGAGCGAGCTGGTCCCTGTTCTGGCTTTATTTTATGAGGCAGGTGCTGCTATTTACTGGTTGTTATATGAGCTTATCGGGGTTATTGGGCGATGCCATTTATTGGTACAGGATAGTGGTAAACCTGGCGCTGAAAAAACAAAGGTAACCTGAAGAAGCAGATCCATACGGATCTGTTGGGCGCTATAAGGGTAACAAAGGCATTTTACCTTATTTCCGTAGAAGAAAAAACAGAATGTTCATTAATATTATTTCTGTTTTTGGTTGGTTGGGCCTGCATGTTCTCTTTATGCTGCAGCTCAATTTGTTTAGGACGGCTTTCAGAAAGCCTTGCGCATAAGCTGGCACCATTTGGGCTGCTGGTAAAAACAATTGCACCGGTCGGTATTTATACCGGTTTTGCAGGGCACCCGGAAATTAGAAGAAAAAGTCAGTGAAAAGAATAATAAAAGAAGAATAAGCCGGTTTTAAATGGCAGAACTGGTCACTTCCGTAATTTACGAATCTGCTACCGATAATAAAGATTAACTGAGATATATGGCAGGCGCAGAAGCGTAATACAGAAAATGCAGGAAATATTTGCCTGTTAAAGCCCTCGCCGTCAAAAAGAATTGGCTTATTTTTGAGACACTAAAACTCTTCCTATGCAATACATTATTCTTTTGCGTGGTGTAAATGTTGGCGGCAGAACTATTAAGATGGCAGCATTGAAATCCTGCTTTGAAGAGAACGGCTATCAAAATGTGCAAACCATCCTGCAAACAGGCAATGTGATTGTGCAGGCAAATGAAAAGAATATTGCAAAGCTACAGAAGAAAGCAGAGGCTGAACTAACGGCTGCTTTTAATTACCCTGCAAAGGTGCTAGCACTTACCCCGGAGCAATTGGAAAATATTGTCCGGCAATATGCTTTTACAAATATTGATGCCGGCTTTCATCGCTATATCGTTTTTACTGAAAACGGTTTTGAAAAGCAATTAGTGAAAGACTGCGGTGTTTTGGACAAAAATATGGAAGCCGTAAAAGCAGGTGCAGGTGTTGTTTACTGGTGCGTACAGAAAGGGTACACGCTTGACAGCGCTTTTGGGAAATACATGAACAAAATGGCTGTTAAACATTTTATTACCAACCGGAATGTAAATACGCTTGAAAAAATATTGGCAAAATGCGGATAAGAGAATCATTTAGGGCCTGCTGAATAACCGGGAAATAGGGTGCTTTGCAGCCAACCCAATAAACCATTTTACAGAAAACCGGCTAAAAGAAAAGGAGTTAAAACAGCACTCTGCAGATTTCGCAGATTTTCGCTGATGCATACGGTTGATCTGCGCTTCCGCCAAAGCGCGGGAAGTCTGCATTGTCAGCAGGCTATTAGTGATCACGCCATCAAAAGTGTTCCGGATGATAGCAGAAACACCAACAAAGGCTGTTATGCCATTGGCGCTTTTCCCTCGCGCATAAGCTGTACTCAACACTAACGGTGGCGGAGTGATCACCGTATCAAAGGTGTTCCGGCAATGCCGGAGGCACATTTGTGAATTCGCAGCAGCTAAGCAGCCTGGCCCCATTTAGATTAAGGAACATTAAGACTTAACTCTTCTTAGCTTTTTAATGGTTTAAAGATGCAACGTTTCTATCTTCCGTTGAATGAGCTGCCTGTCTTCCGGTGTTTTGGCCAACTGCAGTGCAGCCGAAAAATGGAAAGCTGCTTTCTCCTTATTCCTGTGTTTATACAGCTCGCCCAGTAAAGTATGGTAAAAATGGCTTTGGATAAGCTGTAATTTCTCCGCTTCAATAATCGCTTCATCAATGCTGTTGGCCTTGGACAAGGCATAGGTCCTGTTCAGCGCTATGATGGGCGAATATTCCAGCGTCAATAATTGATTGTACAATTGCAGAATATGTTCCCATTTTGCTTTGGTATCTTCCTTGCGCGTATGCCAGTAAGCAATACCTGCTTCCAAATGATATTTAGTCAATTGATTGCCCCGTGATGCCTGCTGCAAAAAATAAGCCCCCTGTTGTATCAGTTGCAGGTTCCAAAGCAACTCGTCCTGCTCATCATATAAAACCAGGTTGCCGTTCTCATCCGTACGCGCATCAAAGCGCGAGGCGTGGAAACTCATTAAAGCCATTAAGGCGTTTACCTGTGGCAGGTTGGTCTGTTCGTTTTCCGTCAATAGAAAAGTCAATCGCATCGCCTCATAGCATAATTCTTTCCGCAATACTTTTTCGCTTTGCGAGGTATAATAACCTTCGTTGTACAACAGATACAAAGTCCGCAATACAATATCCAGCCGGTTACTGATTTCATCAGGAGATGGCAATGCAACGGCAATATTTTCTGCGCGCAATTTTTCCTTCGCGCGGAACAATCTTTTATTGATCGCTTCCTTATTGGTCAGGAACGCCGAAGCAATTTCATCAATGCCGAAACCGCAAAGTACACGCAACGCCAATGCTATCTGTGCTTCGGCCGCAATGGAAGGATGGCAGACGGCAAACATCATCTGTAACTGGCTGTCTTTAATATTCGCTTCGCTCAAATCGATCTCCGTTTTTTCAGTTCCTGTTGCCTGGTATTTTATCTGCGGAATAATTTTATCCGTCAGTATCTTATCCCGCTTTAAATAATTTTTGGTCTTGTTTTTTGCAACCGTATATAGCCAGGCCGCAGGGTTTTCGGGTAAGCCTTTAATGCCCCAGGTTTCGGAAGCCTGTAAAAAAGTATCGCTGGCGATGTCCTCTGCTGTTTCGATATGCTCTATACCGAAGGTTTTACAGAGCACTGCCACTATTTTCCTGTATTCTGTACGGAACAGATGCGGAATTAATTTTTCTTCATTCATAAAAATAAAAGCCCTGTAAAAATACGAAGGCTTTTATTGGAAAGCTTATATTGTGCTGATTGCCCTCACTTCTATACTACCCCCGATGTTGAAAGTGAATATAGGGTTGCCTTTTGCAAGTTCCACAGCTGCCTCAGGCGTATCTGTTTTAATGATCAGGTAGCCATTGATGGCTTCTTTTGTTTCTACGTAAGGACCGTCTGTGACAAGGGTTTTACTTTTTAAAACTTTTCCTGAATTGGGTACTAAACGGTTGCCTTTATCTGCCAGCTTATTTTGTGCAGCTACGCTTTCGATCCAGTTTTTAGCGCTTTCTGCCACATTTTGCAACTCCTGTGGCGGTAGTTGCTGCATCTTTGAATAGTCAACCCGGAAGATGAATAAGAATTCTTTCATTGTTTAATTTTTATAAGTTAAAAACAAATGACAACCGGGGCAGCCAACACAAGACAGATTCCGGATGAAATTTTTAATAACGGTTACATTACGCTGATCTCTCTTACTTCCACGGTGCCGCCTATGGAAAATATAGGGCATCCTTTTGCCATTTCGCAGGCTTCTTCAATGGTATCCGCCTTTACAAGGGTATATCCTCCGACAGATTCTTTTGTTTCTGCATAAGGCCCGTCTGTAATAAGACTGTCGCTTTTCAAAACTCTCCCATCAAGCTCCAAACGGTTACCCCTGTTTACCAGCTTATTCTGGGCTGCAATGCCGCCGATCCAGTCCATCCAGCGTTTGGTTTCGTTTTGCATTTCTTCCGGGGAGCCTTTAGGAATGTTATTAACATCCCTGCGGTAGATGAATAAGAATTCTTTCATTGTTTTAAATTTTAAAGATTAAAAATAAATAACAACCAAAGGGCGTGAAATTGGACAATAAATCCGGTAAATTTTTAAAAGATTTAGCCGGGTGTCCCAAAATTAAAAAAAAGCGCTGTGTGCCGGTAGAATATGCATTGGCCGGTTTTGTAAAAGCTTCTATCTTTATAGGCATGGATGCCGATATTCATTTATTATACGGTTCCGGCTTTTATCGTATCCTCAACTTTAAGTGCCGGTGCAGGGATTGCTGTACTTCCGGGCCGGAGTACAGCAAAAGCTTTTCTATAAGCTTTGTACGCAAGGGCAATTTTATTTTTAATGTTTTCCGACATGCACTGGACTCCTATACCGGTTGTGTGCTCGTTACCAAACCGGGGTATGAACGCACGGTTACCCATGCGCATTCGATTCCTGATGAATGCACCATCCTCGATTTTAAAAATGATTTTTATGCAGCATTGAAGCAGCAGTATGCGGGTGTGAAATTTTTTACTGATGAAGACCTGCATTCCACATTGATCAAAACAACGGCAGAAACGGAATGGCTGCATTTTTCCCTCCTGCAGCATATACAGCATCAAACAGAAAGCAGGCTGTATATGGATACTATAGTGATGCAGATCATTCGCAGGGTGCTGGAGCATCTTACAGTGTATAAACCTGATGAACGCGTTCATGCCCAACTGAAAAAAAATCATCTAACAACCATTGAAAGGGCTAAGGAATATATGATGCAGCAATTTACCAGCGATATTTCGTTAACGGATCTTTCAAAGCATTGCCACATCAGTCCTTTTCATTTCAGCCGGATATTCAGTACATTTACCCGTACCTCCCCGCACCGTTTTTTGCTGGGATTAAGGCTTAAGCACGCGGAAATGCTTTTACAGCATACCCGTCTGCCGGTAGGGGATATCGGGTTTTCTTCGGGGTTTAACAGTATAGAGCACTTCAGCGCTGCCTTTAAAAGCAGGTATACCTGTTCTCCCGCAAAATTCAGGGAATTGCATCAGGGGCATCTTCTCATAAAAGATCATTACCCGGAATAAATGGCTCCCGTTTTCCAAAACAGCAAGATTCCTTAAGAGATTGCTTTTTGCTGCAGGTAATTTTGGCGCTCTAAAAATTATTATATGAAAGAGCATGCATTGTCCACACTGGAAACCTCGATGAAGTATACACTTGATGTAGCGGCTGCCATGCCGGAAAAGGCATATCATTTCAGACCGGAGAACGGCGGCTGGGATTTTTCGGAACTGATGAACCATATAACATATGGTATTTACTGGTGGCAGGAAAATTATGTTAAAAACCAGGAAACCGCATGGGACCCGCCTGCGCCAAAAAACGGTAAACAGTCCGTTATTGCCTGCCTCAGCGACGCGTATACGGATCTGAAAAGCACGCTCGGGTCGGTAAAATGGAATGACCGGGTTTTGCAGGGCCTTTATGCAACTCTGGACCATATTACCCACCATCGCGGACAGGCAGTTGTTTACCTGAGGTGCAGCGGTATTGAACCCCCTGAATATGTATATTAAAACCTTTCTATAATACCCTGATTATGATTGTATATTATATCAACAGCTATGATATTGAAGATGAAGCTGAATTTGAAAAGTATCCGCCAAAAGTGCGCCCGCTGCTTGAAAAATACGGAGCGGAAGTGCTGGCTTCGGATACTAATGCCCTGCCGGTAGAAGGTACTGCCCGTAAAATGAATGCCATTATAAAATTCCCCTCCCTGGAGGCAGCCCTGCAATGCTATAATGACCCTGAATATGCTGCTATAAAAGAGATCCGGCACCGGTCTGTAAAGAACTGTACAATGGTGCTGGTAAAAGCATTTGAAAAAGAACTGTAGGCACGTATCTTTCAATGATAGATGCCGGTACATTTTCTGCCGGCCTTTTAGCGGGTTATGCTGTAGGTGCTCCTTTGCTATACAAATAGCCCCGATATTATCAATAAAACGGGCGCATTATTTTCTGAAAAGGGTCGGGGCGGTTGATCCTTTATCGGTAGCGGAACATTTTTCAGGAAATCAAAGGAGTTTTGTTACAGGGGCAGGAAGCCGGGTTTAACTAAAAAAAACGTGCTTAAAAAATTGAAACCCATACAGACAATTTTTGTCTTTTCCTGGCGTTTTTCATCAATAAATAAAAGAACATAAAAAGCGGCAGTCTGGCTGGTGGTCCTGGTAAAATGATTGGTTATAAAACAATTGTGCTTTATGGGCAAACCCTCAAAAATAAGACCGGTGATTTTTTGGATCATTACGGCCTTGCTTGCCTTTGAACTGATCAACGGTGCCTTATGGGATTTTAATATCCTTAATAAGGGAAGCGTGCAGGGCGTGCTTTCCCGTTTAGGCTATCCGGAATACCTGGCTTTTATTTTGGGAAGCGCAAAGATCCCTGCCGCAATTGTGATCCTGCTGCCCCGCCTGTCAGTACTGAAAGAATGGGCTTATGCAGGCCTGTGCTTTCTTTTCACGGGGGCGGTTATATCCCATATCGTTGTAAAAGATTATGCTTCAGTACTGTTTCCGCTGATATTTACATTATTTACCCTGTTATCCTGGTGGTTAAGACCTGCATCCGGAAAGATCGTAAATTATAAACGATAATCTGTAACCAGGCTCTGTTCCTTGAGGCGGGCAGATTTTGTGTCTGTTTTCAAAAATTATTGCAATTTGGATATAAGAAGCTTGTAAAGATCATTCAGTTGAATGAAGCCCTGAACTCCAATGGTGATTGACGGGTTTTTGTTTTGAACAACTTGCTGAAGGATTGGGGATGCTCAAAGCCCAGTTCATAGGCAATTTCGCTTACTGATAGTCCGGTAGTGGATAATTTTTCTTTTGCTTTTTCTATCAGCTTGTCATGAATGTGCTGCTGGGTGCTTTGCCCCGTCAATGTCTTTAAGAGGCTGCTTAAATACTTGGGCGAAACATTTAATGCATGGGCAATGTATTGTACAGTGGGCAGCCCTTTTTCTGTAATGTCATCGTTATTGAAATAGTCGGACAGTAATGCTTCCAGTCGGTCCAGGATTTTATGGTTGGTGATCTTTCGTGTAATGAATTGCCGTTGATAAAAGCGTTCTGAATAGTTGAGCAATGCCTCTATATGCGAAATAATGATGCGCTGGCTGAACAGATCAATGTTGGAATGATACTCCTGGCGGATATTTTGTATGATGCCGTTAACGGTTGTTTCCTCTTTTTCTGAAAGGAACAGGGCTTCGTTCACCGAATAATCAAAATATTCGTATTGCTTAATGGTCTTTGCCAAAGGTGTGTTCCAGAGAAAATCCGGATGGATCAGCATTATCCAGCCCGAACGTTCGGCCATTGGGCCGGGTTCTGCTTCAATTCTGAAAACCTGGTTAGGAGCAATGAAGAACATGATCCCTTCATCAAAATCATATTCCTGCTGCCCGTATTTCATTTTGGCATTTATCCCTTTTTTTACGGAGATCTGGTAGAAATCAAAGACCCAGTTCACTGCACTGATATCAGGCGGACGTCTGATCTTGGTATAGTCCACTACACTGATCAAAGGATGCTCCGGTTTTGGCAGACCCCTGAGCTGGTGAAACTCAGTTATCGTTTTTATCCTTTGTGTTTTTGTGCTCGCCATCTGTATGAGTTATTTTGTAAACTGTAAAACAACAATAGATCCAGGGATTTGCTACCATGCAAGTTCGCCCTCTTTTTTGAAATAGCCGCCTGTTGGCCTGTCATTGTCTGAAGTGGCATATTTTACAATGACCTGTGCTGCCTGCGCGGGTGTTTGTGTTCCCCGGAACTGATTCAGGTCAGTTGCCGTATAGCCTGGTGCTACGCTGTTTATTTTGAAATGAGTGCCCTGGAATTCCTTTGCCAGCAGCACAGTAAAAGCATTGAGCGCTGTTTTAGAGCAACTGTATGCATCATAGACCCTGTAGTTGGGGTTTTGAGAGCTGCTTTGAACGGTTAAGGATCCTAACTGGCTGGAAACATTTACGATCCGTGGTGCCGCCGCTTTTTTTAATAAGCCAATGAATTGCTGCGTTGTTTGCACGGCACCAAAAAAATTGGTTTCAAACACCTCCCGTAAAAGCTTCGTTTTACAGGCCGATATGTTTTGCGGCTGTGTTCCCGCAATGCCTGCATTATTAATTAAAACGTCTAAACAGGGTATTTTACGTTCCAGTTTTTTTACTGCTGATTGTATGGAATGGCTATCCGTAACATCTATTTTAATACAATCCACATTGGTGCATCCTGCTGCCTTTAGTTTTTCTGCGGCCTCAGACCCTTTGGATGGATCACGGCTACCGATATAAACAAAATAACCGAGCTGGGCTAACTGCCGGGCAGTTTCAAAGCCAATCCCTTTGTTTGCCCCTGTTATAAACGCTGTTTTCATTGGATGCTGTTTTATTTATTGAATAATGCTGTGTTAGGCAGCGCCGCCTGCCGGAAAGGCATCCTGTGTTTTAGGATTGTTACAATACTGCTTTATTCATCTGAAGCATTATACAAACCGGCGAATTCCTTTGCAAAATCGTTCAGCTTTACCTGCCCAATACCGGCCTGTTGCGGTAATAATCTTCGTACAGAACCCCTGAACCCTGTGCCGTCTGCATTTCCACAAAACCTTTGGCAATTTGCGGGTTAAATCCCGTTGCCGGTCATTCGTTCAGTAATGCTTCATCCGGAATGACCTGCCATTTCAGTTCTGTCTTTTCTATAGCCCCGCTGCTGGCTACTGTTACCGGATGCCCTTTTTGCACCAGCTCCTGCGTGAGTGGTTTCCCATGTTCCTCAAGGAACCTGTTAATACAATGTTTATAGTTAATAATACTTTCTGTTGCTGCAAAGTTCGGCCAGGTCCAAAATACCGCTATAACCAAATGACAGATTGTTGTAGCCAAAAAGAGCTTTGGAAATAAAATCAGAACGGCCTGGATGTTTTGTAATAATGGTACTGGAGGGTATAGATGGCCGGTTTCACTGTTCTAGCCACAAATTCATGCAACATCTCCGTTGCCTGGTACCTCTCAAATGCAGAAAAGAAGCAATTTTTTTGTTAATTTATCAATTACGGGGCAGTGTATTATATTTGAAAGCATATTTTAACAGTCAGCATGAAGAATCAGAACAGAATAAGCACTCCGGGGCTCCGCTTCAGAGAGGCGATGCAAAAAGAAAAACCGTTACAGATTGTTGGCGCCATCAATGCCAATCATGCTTTGCTGGCACAGCAGGCAGGCTTTAATGCCATTTATCTTTCAGGGGGTGGGGTTGCTGCCGGTTCGTTAGGTATTCCGGACCTGGGCATTACCACGCTGGAAGATGTTTTAACAGACGTACAGCGGATCACCAATGTATGCGACCTGCCGCTGATGGTGGATGTGGATACCGGCTTCGGCCCATCGGCCTTTAATATTGCCCGTACGGTAAGATCGCTGATCAAAGCGGGCGCCGCAGCGCTGCATATAGAAGACCAGGTAGGCGCCAAACGTTGCGGGCACCGCCCGGGAAAGGAAATTGTAAGCAAAGAGGAAATGTCAGACCGGCTAAAAGCCGCTGCAGATGCACGTACCGATGAGTATTTTGTAATAGGTGCCCGTACAGATGCCTTTGCCAGTGAAGGGCTGGAAAAGACCCTGGAAAGGGCGGTTGCCTATAAGGAAGCCGGTGCTGATTTTATTTTTGCCGAAGCTGTTCCGGGCCTGGATCTTTATCAGAAGTTTGTAGATGCTACGGGTATTCCCGTGCTGGCGAATATTACCGAGTTCGGGATGATAAAAATGTATACTGTTGATGAATTAAGGGAGGCTGGTGTGGAGTTGGCTTTATACCCGCTCTCTGCCTTTCGCGCAGCCAATAAAGCCGCCCAAAATGTGTATGCGCATATCCGCAAAGATGGCACACAGAAAAATGTGCTGGATACCATGCAAACGCGGGAAGAACTGTATCAAAGCATCGGCTATTACGACTATGAACAGAAATTAGATCACCTCTTTAAAAAGAATAAAAATGTCCAATAATAATGAAAGCGCTTTTAAGCCAAAGAAAAGTGTAGCGCTCTCGGGCGTTGCTGCCGGTAATACAGCCCTGTGCAGTGTTGGAAAAAGCGGGAACGACCTGCATTACCGTGGCTATGATATTCTTGACCTGGCAGAAAAGGTGCAGTTTGAAGAAGTAGCCTACCTTCTTATTTATGGCCAGTTGCCCACACAACCGCAGCTGAATGCCTATAAAAGCAGGCTGCGTTCTTTGAGAGGGCTTCCCGGAGGGGTAAAAGACTGTTTAAAAAATATTCCTCCTGCGGCGCATCCCATGGATGTGCTGCGCACTACAGCTTCTGTATTGGGTACGCTTCTTCCTGAAAAGGAAGATCATAATGAGGCTGGTGCTAGAGCTATAGCAGACAAGTTGCTGGCTTCCTTCAGCTCTGCGTTATTGTTCTGGTATCATTATACGCATAACGGGAAAGAGATCGATGTGGAAACAGATGATGATACCATCGGCGGGCATTTTTTACACCTGCTACACGGAACCGAGCCTCCCGCATCCTGGGTAAAAGCCATGCAGGTTTCATTGAACCTGTATGCAGAGCATGAGTTCAATGCCTCCACCTTTACCAGCCGGGTTATTGCGGGCACAGGTTCGGATATTTATTCGGCGGTTACCGGTGCGATCGGGGCATTAAGAGGCCCCAGGCACGGGGGCGCCAATGAAGTGGCTTTTGATATACAAAGCCGCTATCATTCTCCGGAGGAAGCGGAGGAAGATATCCGTAAACGGCTGGTCAATAAAGAAGTGATCATCGGTTTTGGGCACCCGGTTTACACTATTTCCGACCCCAGGAACGCAGTGATCAAAAAAGTGGCAAAGGAGCTTTCTGAAGAAGCCGGAGATCTGCTCCTGTTCAATATTGCAGAGCGCCTGGAAACGGTAATGTGGAACGAGAAGAAAATGTTTCCGAACCTGGACTGGTTCTCTGCGGTATCCTATCATTTGATGGGAGTGCCTACCCAAATGTTTACCCCCCTGTTTGTAATTTCAAGGGTTACGGGCTGGAGCGCGCATATTATAGAACAACGGCAGGACGGTAAGATCATCCGCCCCAGCGCCAATTATACAGGTCCGGAAAACAAAGCATTTGTTCCAATAGAAAAAAGAAACTAAAAAAACATTCTCATTTCTCAACTTTCAATTGATAATGGCATCACACATTTCCAATGAACGGCCGCAGCCGGACAAAGTACTGGCAGACATTGCGGATTATGTATTCAACTATGAGATTAAAAGCGAACTAGCCTGGCAAACAGCGCACTATTGTCTTTTAGACACATTGGGCTGCGGGTTTGAAGCATTAACCTATCCGGCCTGCACCAAATTGCTGGGGCCGGTCGTAAAAGGAACAATAGTGCCGAACGGTGCTAAAGTGCCGGGAACGCAGTTCCAGTTAGACCCCGTTCAGGCTGCATTTAACATTGGCGCCATGATCCGCTGGTTAGATTTTAACGACACCTGGCTGGCCGCTGAATGGGGGCATCCTTCTGATAATTTAGGGGGCATCCTGGCAACGGCCGACTGGATCTCAAGAACGGCTGTAACGGCAGGTAAGCCGCCGTTGCTGATGAGAGAGGTGTTGGATGCTATGATAAGAGCGCACGAGATACAGGGAGTGCTGGCACTGGAGAACTCTTTCAATAAAGTAGGTTTAGACCATGTGCTGCTGGTAAAAGTGGCTTCCGTTGCGGTTGTGGGAAAGCTTTTAGGGCTGACGCGGGAGGAGCTCATCAATGCGGTTTCACTGGCATTTGTAGACGGGCAGTCGTTGAGGACTTATCGCCATGCGCCCAACACGGGAAGCCGTAAATCCTGGGCAGCGGGCGATGCTACTTCCAGGGCTGTTCGTTTGGCGCTGATCGCGAAAACGGGCGAAATGGGCTATCCATCCGTATTAACGGCAAAGACCTGGGGCTTCTATGATGTTTCTTTCAGGGGCAATGCCTTCCGGTTCCAGAGGGATTATGGTTCCTATGTAATGGAAAACATCCTGTTCAAGATCTCTTTCCCGGCCGAATTCCATTCCCAGACCGCAGTTGAAGCCGCAATGACCTTACATAGAAAACTGAAAGAAGCAGACAAAACAGCGGAAGACATTAAAAAGATTACCATCCGCACGCATGAAGCGGCGATCCGTATCATCGATAAAAAAGGCCCGTTGAATAATCCGGCTGACCGGGATCATTGTATCCAGTATATGATTGCCGTTCCGCTGATCTACGGCCGACTGACAGCGGCGGATTATGAAGACGCTGTTGCCGCAGATCCGGGAATTGATGCGCTGCGCGATAAGATGGAATGTGTGGAAGATCCGCAGTTTACCAAAGATTATCACGACCCGGAAAAACGCTCCATTGCCAATGCGCTGACGGTTGAGCTCAACGACGGAACGATTTGGGAGGAAGTGGTGGTGGAATACCCCATCGGGCATAAACGCAGGAGGGAGGAAGGCATTCCTGAACTGATCAAAAAATACAGGATCAACCTGGCAAGGATATTCCCCGAAAAGCAACAAAAAACGGTGCTGGAAAATTCGCTGGATTATCACCGCCTGATTCAAACACCTGTACATGAGTTTACAGACAGTATGGTATTATAGGGCGGATGTTGAAGTTCAGACGCCCCGGTTCTCGTCTCGCGAACCGGAAATATTCCGGGAAATACAGGAATGACAAACGTATTTCATAATGAAGACCTGCCGGTCTTTTTATTAAGCCGGATGCGGAAAAGGATCCCTTTGGAACCGGGCGCAGAAAAGGGCCAGTAGGGAGAGCCGCGCAGCTCGTCGCTTTTTACAATAGCTGTAATGCGTTCTTTAAGGGTGCGGATGGCTGCCTCACGCTGGCCGTCATCGGTCAGCTCCTCAAACTTACCCCAGCCGATAACACTTTCCCACTGGATCATGTTTTTTATGGATTCCACCTGGAAGCAAACATCGGGGTTTTTCCTGATCATTTTTATTTTCAGGCCTTCATAGGTACGGCCATAAATAAAGGTTCCGTCATAAGCATAACAGATCGGGATCACATAGGTAATACCTTCGGCATGACAGCCCAGGTGCCCCAGGACATTCTGATGCAAAATATGCTCTATTTGTTCTTCTTCCAGTTCCTGCTCCATTTTATTTGATTTTAAGTTAAATAGTTTTTCAGAGCTTCAACTGCTCCCCCTTAATAAATATACTATTTTTCAGGAGAATATTGTTGGAAAGAGGCGTTTCAGCAGCTTTTGCAGATGAATCAGGATCAGCGGAGCCCCGGATCAGGTACTGACTTTTCAGATTCTCGCTATAGTGTATTAATACAGGAGGGGCAGGTTTAATACTTCCAGCTTTCTGGTAATGTCCCGGATGCCCTTGTCAAGGGTCAGGATCAGCCCTGTGGTGTCAGATCGCAGGAATTGAATGGCCGGTTCGTTTTCAAAACATTCAATAAAATGGTTGTCATTGATTGCTGTAAGGGATATCCTGTCGGTGCGGTATCGGATCAGATAAAAATTTTGATTTCCGGAAAGGGAGCAGGTAAAAAACTGTTAGCTACTTTTAAACGTAAGGTACTGTTTGCGGAATTTTTGAGGCGTGCAATTCTTAAATTTTTTAAACTGCCGGTAAAAGAACGGAAAACTTTCATATCCGACTTCATAACAAATATCACTTACAGGCCGGTCGGTTTCAAGCAGCAGGTTGCATGCCATATTGATCCTGTACTCGTTCAAAAAGAAAAAGAAGGGTTTATTCATTACTTTGCTGAAGAACCTGGAAAAGGATTCTTCCGTCATATAAACCATCTCCGATAGTTCTTTCAGTGTCACTTTCTTTGAAAAATGACGGTCTACAAACTGGAAAACTGTTCTCAGTCGTTCGTTGTCCATATGGTTCAGCTTGTATTTAAAATCCGGATCACACAGCGTTTGAAAATGAGTTGAAAAACTGAGCTCCTGCAAAATTTCCAAAAGGCTGGTAAGTTTATTCAGCGGCTGTAAATCAACCAGCTTTATAAATTTTTCTTTTAGCTTCAGAGCAACAGGTTCATCAAATCTGACTCCCTCCTGGGATAGCTTGAAAAGGTGCTTAAATATTTGGAATTCTTTGCAATTGATCCAATCCTTTCCGAGGAAATCCTCTTTCCATTGTATAACTATTGCCCTGGCAGGAACACTCTGCGGTCCTATAGTTGTCCAGCAATGCGGAAGATTGGGCCCCAGCAGCACCAGATCGTGTTCACAAAAATCTTCAAAATGATTGCCTACATACCGCACTCCATTACTTGATAAGATCAGCGTGAGCTCAAATTCTGAATGATAGTGCCAGGGGGTATCAAACTTTTCTCTTACCTGGTATTCTGCCTTAAATGAATTGGATTCAAGTGGAGAAATCGGATTGTACTGAGCTCTCATGATCTATTTTGAATAGAATTGTGGGAATATGCTGAAAAAATTACAAAATAAGGTATAAACTGATAAAAATACGCAAAAATTTTAAAAAGGATGGGCTGTACATTCGTTTTACGATACCTGGGCTAATTAGCAGGGTTGCCAGTATGAAGAAAAATTAGGAAACAAAAATTTATTAAGAGACGGTTTTGTGTTGCCACACTCAAAGCAGATCATCAATACGCAATATTTTTCAAAAAAATCAGGTAGTTAAGCAATAAAAGAAACTTTAGGGTGATTATTATCTGATAGTATATTATAAATTTTATTAATATAATTTAAATCCAACGTGTTTGTATATGAAAAGATCGGATATTAAAAGGCCGGTAAGAAATTATCGGGTTAAGACCTGTCTGGTAGTTCTGAAACTGCTTATATTCCTGACATTGCCTTCTATCACTGATGCCCGGGCAGGCAGCTTTAATCCTGAATTTATTTTGTCCGGCAAAATAACTGATGAAGATGGCAATCCGCTGTCTGGAGTGAGCATTGTTGAAAAAGGAACATCCAATGGAACGGTTACCAGGGAAGATGGCAGGTTTACAATTACGGTAAAGGATAGCAATGCTGTTTTGGTAATTTCCCATTTAGGATATACAACACAGGAAGTCCGGGCCGGAAATAATACCAGCCTGTCAATAGTTCTGAAACAGTCGGAACTGGACCTGAACGATGTTGTTGTGATAGGATATGGCACCCAGAAGAAAGCTACTTTAACAGGGGCTGTTACGTCTATTAACACGGATCAGATCATTACCACTAAAAATGAAGCCGTTCTAAACGCGCTGGCAGGTAAAATGCCTGGTGCGATCATTGTTCAGAACTCTGCCCAACCCGGTACCTATGATAATACCTTTAACATCCGGGGGCTGGGGGGACACCGCTGATTGTTATTGATGGGGTGATTCAAAAGGATGCCAGCGTATTTTACCGCTTAAACCCTAACGATATAGAAAGCATCAGCATATTGAAAGATGCCTCTGCTGCAGTATATGGTTTCCGCTCTGCCAATGGTGTGGTAGTAGTAACTACTAAAAAAGGACAGTCCGGAAGATTTTCTTTGGAATATACGGGCACATATGGATTGCAAAACAGATCCGGCGTACCTACAATGGCTGATCCTGTACAGTATATGACGATCGCCAACCAAATGGCAGAGCGCGCCGGCGGCCCGGCGTCAGGATTGGTGCGGTCTTTTTCAGATTCTGCGATCAACCTGTATCGGAACGGAACCTTAACGGGAACGGACTGGATCAATATGACCATGTTAAAAAATGCGCCGCAAACACAGCATACATTGAGCGCTACAGGTGGTAGCGACAGGATCACTTTTTACTCCAGCTTAAGTTATTTATACCAGGATGGATTATTTAAAAACAATGCGCTTAAATACAATAAGTATTCTTTGACAAATAACATATCCGCAAAACTGACAAGAGATCTGAAAATTAAATTTAATCTGGATGCCATCGCCGATGACAGGCATCAGCCTTATGTAGATGTAAATAACTTTTTTTATACTGCCTGGAATATGAATCCCATACAGAAGCCTTATTGGGATGAAGCACAACAATATCCCCAGCAATCATGGCTTGACTATGGCTGGAACCCGCTGATATTAATGGACCCTAATACAGTGGGCTATAAAAAGTACAATAACCTTTATGCAAACGGGTTGGTGGATATTACCTATGATGCGCCCTTCTTAAAGGGGCTGCAGCTCTCTTTTACAGGAAGCTATAATTATAGTAACAGCGATAATGATTTTTACGCTAAGACATATAGTTTGTATGCTGACACATCTGCCACCTATTTACAGAATAATCCCAAGGGCAATGTACAACAATCACCAAGCACCATTACAAGGCAATACTTTGTTACGAAACAATGGATGACGAGGATAAAGGCAGAATACCGGGCATCATTCAGCGGACATAACGTGGACGCCATGATTTTGGCGGAACAAACAGAAAGTAAAGGGGATAACTTTAATGGACAAAGGGATTTAGCCCTGTCTGTACCCTATTTGTTTGCAGGAATAATGAATGCAAACAATAACGCGGGCATGAACGGCGGATATCCGTATGATTATGTAAACAGAGCGTATGTAGGCCGTTTAGCTTATGACTACAGGTCAAAGTATATGGCAGAAGTTTCCTTCCGCTATGACGGATCCTCTAAATTTATCAGCACGGATCAATGGGGATTTTTCCCCGTCGCTTCTGCCGGCTGGAAGATCAGTGATGAAAAGTTCTTTAGGAATGCTGACTTTTTATCATTTGTAGATAACCTGAAATTCAGAGCTTCTTATGGTGTATTGGGCGATGACGGTTCTGCCGCCTACCAATTTCTGACAGGGTATTATTATCCTGCCACCGGTGGTCTTGGGTATACGCTGAATCCTCAGTATCTGCCGGCGGGAGCTGTATTTGACGGTCAGTTTGTATCTGCTTCTCAAAATAAAGGGATTGCAAATCCAAATTTAACATGGCTTACCTCTAAAACATTTAATGTAGGTCTCGATTACAGCATGTGGAAGGGGATGTTAGGAATTACAGCTGAGTATTTTGTCAGGAACAGGTCTGGGCTGTTAGGTACCCGGTCGGCTGCACTGCCCGGTATAGTGGGTGCCAGTCTGCCCCAGGAAAACCTCAATAATGATCAGGCGCATGGTTTTGAATTGACGTTGACGCACCATAGCACTTTTGGTAAGTTTGTATTGGATGCAACCGTAAATGCGTCTTATACAAGAACCTATTGGACCAGCCGTCCCGGAGATGCTAAACAGACCAATTCTTATAACAACTGGCGGAATAATTTGGTAAACAGACCTGCTGATGTGACCTTTATGGAACAAACTGCAGGGCAATACCAAAGCTGGGATCAGATCTTAAATTCTCCCTGGTATGTACCTAACGGAACCCTTCCCGGCGATTTCTACTATACAGATTATGCCGGGATCGGGCAACAAAGTTCCGCCAGTTCTACCTATAACTATGGTACTTTCCTGATCAATGCTAATGGCGCTTATCCGTTGATGAACTTTGGTTCTTCCGTTGGTTTAAGATATCGGGATTTGGATCTGGCAATGGTGTGGCAGGGCGCAACGATGCGGTACTTACAACTTCCGGGCGAGTTTACAAGGTTCTCTGTTGGACAGTCTAAAGGGAACGGCATTGCAGACTTTATGAATGCATGGCATCCTGCCGACCCGGCTGCAGATCCTTATGATCCTACACAGGAATGGGTGCCCGGTTACTATCCTATGAACGGAAATGCTATTCCTACAACAACAACTTCGTATTACATCAATGGCTCTTATTTAAGATTAAAATCAATAGAGCTGGGGTATTCGGTTCCGCCAGCTATACTGAAGAAAAGCGGGATCAGCAACGTACGTTTCTTTGTTAATGCATATAATATCTGGACGTTGCAAAAAGCGCCTGCATCCATGGATCCGGAACATCCGGGAAATAATGGTGAGGCAAGTGGTTATGCTTATCCGTTGAACAAGGCAGTGAGTTTTGGTCTTGACCTGAAATTCTAATTCAAGAAATTAAAATTATTATATTATGTCAAAAAGATTTTTAATTTTCTCATTGTTATTGATGAGCCTTACAATAATGATGGATTCCTGTAAAAAATTGGATGTTCCGCCTCCTAACATTTTATCAGATGCTGCCATATTAGGTACTCCGGATGGTGTAACCTCTTATATGGCGCGTTTATATAGTGAAATGCCCATAGAAGACTTTAAATATTCTCCCTCCAATGGTTACAATAACGCGTATAATGCCTTTAATTGGGGCAGTAAATCAACCGGAGAATCTTTAGGGAGAGACTGGCGTCAGCCTAATGAGAACAGTAATGTTGTTAACTATAATGCGGTGTACGGTACCATCAGGGATTGTAATTATTTTATACAAAACCTTCCTGCTTATGCGGGGAGCTTCTCTGCTGCACAGGTACAGGGTTGGCTGGGCGAAGCGCATTTTGTACGTGCTACCTGCTATTATGCCCTGGTAAGACGTTTTGGCGGCGTTCCCTTGGTGAAAACGCCCATTAACTACCCCTCAACCAGTACAGATTCGGCAGCCATCAATGGTCTGGAAAGGTCTTCAGAAGAGGACACATGGAACTTTATCGGTTCTGATCTGGATTCTGCTTATAATCTGCTGCCTGTAACCAATCAAACAGGCCGGGCTGATAAAAGTACCGCAGCCGCCTACAAAGCCAGGGCAATGCTGTATGCGGGATGTATTGCTAAATACAACACCAACATTTCTCCTGCGAACCAATATGGTACAGGGCAATTATGCGGCTTTGCGGATGGCCCGGCCAAAGCAGCTGCTTATTTCCAGGCTGCGTATGATGCTGCTAAATTGGTCATAAACGGTACTGCCGGTAAAACCTACAGTTTGTATATGAAAAGTTGGGTGGCAGGTAATTTGGCTGCTCAAACCCAAAATATGATCGATATGTTCTTTGATGCCGCCAGTCCGGAAAATATTTTTGTAAGGCAATATGATACATACCTGTCTTCCGGCCATAACTGGGACCTGTATATGATCCCTGACTGCATCAGAGGATGGGGGTGGGGCTCTGAAGTAAGCCCTACATTGGATTTTGTAGAAATGTATGATGGCATTCCAACCTGGAACGGGGACGGGCCTAAGGCCATCCAGAATCTGCCAAACGCTTTTGGTTGCCCCAGGTTGAAAAACCTGAATCCGGACGGGACCTATGTACAGTATGCCAACCCAACTGACCTGTTTGCCAACGCAGAACCACGCCTGAAGGCTTTTGTCATTACCCCCTATGATGTGCTAAAAGGTTCTGTTATAGAAATAAGGGCGGGTATTGTAAAACCTCAGGGGCATGCCGGGGGAGCAATCAGTCCTGATGATATCAAGAACTCGGGTGAAGGCACGCCTTTGAACAGCAGGTATGATATTACGAATACCGGCAGCCAGATATTTGTTGGCCTGGGACCAACAAACACAGGCAGTGGTAATACCAACCGCCTCTATACGATACCCGCGGGGTATCCTAATGCCGGGCAAACAATATTAGCTGCCGGCAATGCCGGTATATATTCCACCGGTGGGGGTGCATGGTATAGCTCCTCTGCTTTTATGGGTTTTTCAATACGTAAATACCTGAATCCGAGTAAGGCGCCTGCCGACATGGGTTCCAGCAGCAGCTATGGGCATAGTAATCAAACCTGGATCGAGATTCGGTATGCGGAAGTGTTACTGACCGCTGCTGAAGCCATTATGGAGTTAGGCGGAAATACAAGTGAAGCCCTGGGATATGTGAATCAGATCCAGGCCAGGGCCGGCGCTACCCAGACCCCGCTGGCTTCCTTCTCGCTGAATACAGTGAGGAAGGAATGGAGAAAGGAATTTGCCTTTGAAAACAAAACGTGGTTCAATCTGAATCGCTGGAGATTGTTTGACTCAGAAATGAATGCGACCATTTATCGTCAGTTAACTCCATTCTATGTAGCAGAGACCGGCAAATATATTTTTGATATTAAACCCTTTGAGGAAATGACAAGATATAGTAATGGGTACACATGGAAATCTGTATGGTATTATCAAAACTTCCCGGGTTCTGAAATATCGAATAACAAAAAAATGATTCAAAATATAGGTTATTAATTGTGGAATTTTAAAAATCGTTACAATGCAAAGAGGAAATAAATATCCAATGCCCGTAGTTCTGATCGCTATGCTGATTGTCAGCTGCCTTACTGCCTGTATTAAAGCGGATAGCTATGCAGAACCTGATGCCACCATCAGGGGAACTATTTATGACTCGTTGACGGGTCAGCCGCTTCAGCTGGATATGGGAGAAGCAAGTATCCAGCTATTGGAGTTAAGCTGGACGGCCACAGCTCCAACACCTAATCCGAACTTTGGTGCTAACACCGAAGGTTATTATAACAATTCCAGGATATTTAAGGGGTATTATAACATCAATATCAATGGGCCATTTGTTCCTTTGGCGCCCACATGGCCTTCTGTAATAGATTCTTCCCGGAATATTAATATCCAGGGTGTAACCACTAAAGATTTTACCGTATCTTCCATGCTGGTGATCCAGTGGGTTACGCCTCCTGTGTTTAATGCATCCGATAGCTCCATTACAGCAACTATTAAAGTAATCCGCGGTACCAACCATCCCGCATACAACCATGATGCAATCAAGAATATTAATTTTTATATAAATGGTAACGCCCCTTATCCTGCAAACTCCAATTATGATAATCGTTATACAAATGTGAAAACCAGTTTTCCCAACAATGAAACTGTTGTGCTGAATGGAGTGGTTACATCAAATGTGTTTGCCTATGGCAATAATTATATTGTAAAGTCAATAGGTAAAATTGCACCGACATCTACGCCCAGGACCTGGTGGGTTAGGGTAGGGGCCTGTACCACAACGAATATACCTGTTGTAGGCACGCCATTAAATTATTCCACTATTCAAACGGTTACTGTTAGTAAATAAAATAGTTGAATAAAAATAATTATAAAAAAACACAGCCATTAAAACGTTTAAAAAAGATGTTCTTTTGCTTCAACAATCTAAACGAGGTGGTTTTTTAAAAATTTCATGTAATTGCTGCTTCGTGAATATAGGAGGCTCAGCGCTTGCAGGAATTATTTTTGTTGGTTATTAATAATTTTTTTACATGGGTTTAAAAACTTTACAAAGCTGTTTTTTATTCTGTCTTTTTTTAATACCGGGATTCAGCCAGAGTAATTTTAATAAACAGCGGCGCTCTTTTGATCGGGACCTGTTATGGCCTGAAAATAAAATACTTCCTCAATTTGCTGCGCCGGCGCCTTTGATAGACCTTTTGGATTTACAGGAATTAAAACTGCAGCCTTCAGAAAAATTATTTTTTACAGTGTTGCAGGGCCTGATAAATAAAACCAGACCACGCATCATTTTAGTAGATAAGGGCGGAGAAGGGAAAGAGTTCTGGATACGGCACTGTGATCTGAAGGTAAAAAAGAGCGCATCGGCCTGGGCGCTATTTGATAAATATAAAAATGAAGTGTCCGGACTGGTACTATATGGCAACCGGCAAAATGAGCATTTCGTTAATCTGGCAACCACCATAAGCGGTATTAAGAATGCTTTGCCGGTCAATGACTCTTTATACGGGGAACTGCAAAGAAAAAAAGTGAGCCTGCCTCCTGTTTTGGCAGATCTGAGGAGCCTGGATCTGGAAACACCGATAGCAATCTATGAATATCTTTACCGGCATTACTGGAAAGAATGCAATAAACGATTGTACATAAGCTTATCTCCCCGTAATCCAAATTTTATACGGGATCTGGCCGTAGCCACACGGTCTGCTGTAATATGGCTGGACATCCGGAAGAAGAAAGATTCCCTTCTTGCCGATAAATTTCTTAGCGATATGCGTCAGGGAAGCAGTTTTATAATGGGCTGGTGGCCGGAAGAGCGTACAGGTGTCGGTATCGGAACCCGGCATGGAATTGCTACGGTGGCAGCTGACTTTTTTGAAAATGCCACCATTTATGCCGGCCAGTCACAACAGATTGAAATGGCTGCGGTTCCCAAAATGCCGGAACTGGAAAATAAGATTTACCTGACCATTTTCCTGAGTGATGGTGATAATATACAATACTGCCAGCATGCGCTGGCAAAGCTCTGGGGAAATGAAAAAAGAGGCGCCATACCCATTAACTGGACAGTGAGCCCGGCCTTGCTGGATGCCGCGCCGCAGCTATTGAACTACTATAATAAAACGGCTACAGCAAATGATTGCCTGGTATCCGGGCCTTCCGGTGTGGGTTATGCGCTGATCTATGATGTGTTCAGAAAGCGGTTTAATATAGATAATGCCTTGCTGGATGCCTACACCCGTTTTTCCCAACCCTACCTGGAACGCTCCGGCCTGCGGGTGGTTACCATCTGGGATGATATTGATGAACAGCGAATGCGGATGTACGAAAAAAACTGCCGTTATTTATACGGTAATACAACACACGACTGGGGAAAAGGCGCACCGCTTAAAACCTATGTAATAAACGACCGCATGCCTTTTATTCCCAACAGGCCGGGTTATACGGGCGATATAGAGGAGATCTTCAGGAAATGGAAAGATACTATTCAGCATTTTGATGGTAAACATCCTGTTTTTCTGACGGCGCAGGGAGTAGCCTGGCGGATGACCCCGGAAAACATCACCGTCTTAAAAGAACGGCTGGAAGCACTATCCCCGGGAAACGTCGTTGTTTGCAGGGGAGATCATTTCTTCAATCTTTTCAACCAGGCAAATAACCACTATTTTAATCTTTGTCTTTTACCGGATATCAGCATCGCATCAAAAGATAAGAAGGCAGCTATCAGCAAGGTGGCAGACGGCAGCCCTTCTGTTGCGCACCAATGGGTGGCTTCCGGCACAGGCCCGCAACAGATCTGTTTTGATTTTAAAGAGCCATTCCTCATAAACCGGTATGTTGTCCGGCATGCCGGTGCCGGAGGGTTAAGGCCTTCCCTGAATACAAGATCCTTTAAACTGGAAACCAGTATGGATAACAAAAGCTGGACAACGGGTAATGTTTGCGTCAATAACACCGGCGATGTGTCGGATTTTGATATAACGCCCGTACGGGCCAGGTATGTGCGGCTGCAGATTACGGACCCTGGTAAAGACGGGAGGGCCAGGATCGGCGATGTTGAAATTTATGGTAAAAAATAAAGATAAGCAGGCCGGCGATTGATGGCTTTACTGACAGCGGCAATAAAAAAAATAAAACGATCCATTACATCGTACTTAAAAAATAGGAAAAATGAAAAAGGTATCAAAGATAATAGGCGAGAGACTGTTATTGTTCTTTACAGTTCTGTCTTTAATAATGCCGGGTTGGGCAATGGCTTCAGACATAGAACTGCAGGATAAAAAACTGAAGGTGGTTTTTGATTCCGAAACCGGCGCTATCACCAGGCTGGAGAATGTTCAAACAGGATGGATCATTAACCGGAGAGCGGCATTGGGTATTTCATTCCGGATGCACGCACCCATGCCTGACCGCCGGTTTAACTACATTTATGGGCAAAAACAGCACGCGGTTGTCCATCAAGTATCCGACAGCCAGATCCATTTTGAATGGAGTAATTTAAAAAGTGAAAATGGCGGCGTTTTACCCCTGGTCTTTAGTGCTACGGTAACCCTGGCAGATGGGAAGCTGACTTTTACCGGTAAGCTCATCAATAATTCGGCTCTTACTATTGAAACAATAGATTATCCCTATTTAGGAGATCTGAACGCTCCGGCGAAGAATGCTTCCATAAATGCGCGTACCATGTGGTATGGCAACCTGGAAACAGAGGAGATCTATCCGAATTTTGACAACCGGAAAGGCTACTGGGGCGTTTTTAATCCCACAAAAACAAAAGGGTCTCATCACAGCCTGTATTGTTTACTACAAACATCGGCTAATCAGGGCTTATATGTAGGCGTGCAGGAACCACGGCAGCGGTATTATGTGGAATATACCTGGGAGCAGCATCCGGCCAACCTTAATTCAGTAAGTGGCCTGGTGCCCCGGCCGGATGAGGTAAGCGGCTTAACCGTTAACACGGAGTTCCGTTTGTGTCATTTTGTATTTGCAGCGCCCCATTCAGCAACCGACCTCATTCCCATACTGTTTACACCCTATAATGGCGACTGGCAGGCCGGTGTGGATATTTATAAAGAATGGAGAAAGACCTGGTTTAAAAAACCGAACCTGCCGGCATGGGTAAAGGATGTGCATTCCTGGCTTCAGCTGCAGATCAACTCACCTGAAGATGACTGGCGCGTTCAGTTTAAAGACCTGTACAAATATGGTAAGGAGTGTGCAGACAATGGCGTTACGGGTATTCAACTGGTTGGCTGGAACAAGCTGGGGCAGGATGGCAATGACCCTTCACAGGATTTTGAAGATCATTTGGGAACCTGGAATGATCTGCGTGACGCGATCAAAAAAATTGAAGACCTGGGCGTTCACATGGTGTTGTTCGGAAAAATAAACTGGGCCGATAAAACCACTCCGGCCTATAAAAAAGAATGGTACAAATATGAAGTAAAAGACCCCTACGGAATTCCTTATGAACAAGGCGGCTACAGCTATTACACGCCCACCCAGCTGGCCGGAATCAACAACCACCGCCGAGCCATTATGGATTTTAATGCGCCAGGCTATCAGGAAGCCATCACCAGGGAATTTAAAAAAGTACTTGACCTGAATCCTTCCGGGTGGTTGTTTGATGAGAACTGCCATCACGGACCCGCCTTGTATAATTTTTTCCCCAATGGCTACAAAGGACCGGGGTACATTTATGGCGGGGATATGCCATTGGCGTCGAAGCTGAATGCAATGGCTTTTAAAAGGAACCCGGATTTTTTATTTGCCGGTGAAGGCCAGATGGACTGGCTGTTGCAGAATTACCAGTGCTCCTATTTCCGTATGGGATTGGCCTCAACAGCGGTTGACCGGTATATAGATTCCGAAACCCCGCTGGTGGTGGCCGTTACAGGTATTGATGACCGTGAAAAGCTGAATCTTATTTTGATGGACCGGTATATTATCAGTTATGAGCCTTATAATTTCAAAGGGCATGTAACGGACTTTCCGCTTACCCTGGCTTACGGCAAAAAGATTGATGCATTAAGAAAAAAATACAAAGAATGGGTTTGGAATGCAGAATTCAGAGATGTTCTGGGCGCAACTGTAGGGGCTGACGGAGCGCACCGGTACTCGGTTTTTGTAACAGCCAGCGGCAAAAAGGCAGTAGTGGTGGCCAACTTTGAAAAGGACAGGGGCATTCACGCCCATGTGCGGCTGGAGGGAAAAGAAAGGACACAGTTCAATGTTGTAACGCCCGAAACGCTTACTGCAACCGGCAGCGAAGGAGAGGTAGATATACCGGCCCGCTCTGTGGTCGTATTAATGGAAAAATAAATGTGCCTGCCTGCTCCCTGCTGCTGACAGCATGCTGATCCGTGATCCTGAGCGGTTGCTTCCTACAGGCGGATGTGCCTGAATACAGATTTTTAAAACAACCTCTATTATAAACGACAAATCATTTTAACGCATGAAGCATAAGACAGCTCTGTTACACTTCGCTTTACTGATTCCTTTTTTCAATTTTGCACAGGTTACAACGACGCTGAATAATAACCCTGTAACGGGTTTTGAGCAAATGGCTAAAACAGAGCGCCTGCCGCTCCTCTATCCTTACGGAACAAAAAAAAACCGGATGATCTCTTACGACGCATCCGGTGGTAACGGCTTTGGGCTGTTGATAAATACCTTTAAGAAATATATTGATGAAAACGGGGATGTAGTAATTTTTGATGTTTATGGGCCCGGTTGTTTGTACCGCGAGCAAATGAATATATGGACGGATAATGGAATTGGTAAAATAAGCAAAACGATCCGCATTAAATACTATTTTGATGACGAAACAACACCACGGATAGACGCACCGGTGCTTGACTTCTTTAAAGGGCAGTACGACCCGGTCAGGGAGCCATTTGGTTTTATGAAGATTCATCAGTTCGGAGATGTTTACTATCCCTTTTCCTTTAATAAAAGACTGAAGATCGCTTTATCTGATACGGTTATTACAAGATTGCTGAAGGAAAATAATGACCGCTCCTGTAACTGGTACCAGTTTGACTACCTGACGTTTCCCCAGGATGTGACCGTAAAATCCTGGACAAAAGGAACCGATCCTTATGAAGCCATTACCAGGCAGCAGTGGCTGAATCTGGGACGGGACCCGAAAGCAGCCACCGGAAATGTGGTAAGTGAAAAGTCGGCCCCACTCCCGGCAGGCGCTGCGGCGGTCATCTTTGAGGATACCGGAAAAGCCTCTATCGCCGCCATTGAATTAAAAATGATCCCTTTCAATGAAGCAACATTTTATAATACCAACATTCGTATTTCCTTTGATGATTTAGCAGCGCCGGCCGTTGATATGCCCATCAGCTACTTTTTTGGCGGAGGCGGGTGGAAAGACCAGTTCTATAAGCAAACACTAAAGACCCTGCTATATGGGTTTGATGCCGGTGAAGGAACAGCCTATTGCTATTTTCCCATGCCCTATTTTAAAAATGCAAAGATTGAGATCATCAATAACTCGCCTGTTGATATCGCTGATCTCAGATACAGGATAAGCAGGAAGACCTCCGCTGTGCTGGATTATCCCCGGGGCCAGACCGCCTATTTCATGGCAAAGGTTACAAAAGACTCAACCCCGGGCGGCCAAACCAGGAAGCATTTTATCAAACCCTACCAGAACGCCTTTTCAGAAAGCGGATACGGCCATGTGGAAGCAATTAATATGTTCTCGGGGAACTTTAATGAAGATGGTGATGAATTTACCTATGTGGATGGCAGCAATACGCCTCAGATCCATGGTGCCGGTACAGAGGATGAATTTAACCAGGGATGGTCAGGAGGCCTGTTCCAGGAACCACTGTGGGGGGCTTTAAAAAGCGGTGTAAAAGGCTCCTACAGGATTCATATGAATGAGCCGTACATCTTTTATAACGATATCAACATCCGTTTTGAGGACAATGCCGGCAAATACCCGGGAGATGCCCCGCGCAGAAGATACGGTACTCCTGACTCAATGATACAGACAGAGTTTATGGTATGGTATTATAAAAGCGGAAAAGGCCCTGTGCTGCAGTTATCAGATAGTGTTGATGTAGGGAATGCACAAAGTGAAAAAAAGCACCGGTTTACCATCCGCGGGCAAACATTTTACGGTAAAAAGGAAACCTGTTTCGACAGTTATGAAACGGCAGATAACTATATGCAGATGGAAGATGATGGCAGGGCATACAATCAGTCGATTACGTTCAGGACGGCTGTCAGCAGGCAAAATAAGGGCATCCGGCTTCGTAACAGGATCTACCGTACAGAAAACGGCATTCAGGTAGCCAATGTTTATGTAGACGGGGAAAAACTGCCTCAGCCCTGGTATATTTTAACTTATTCAGAGCAGCATGCCAGGGGCAGGCGCTCCTTTGACGGATGGTTTGAAAGCGAATACGAAATTCCTGCCAGGTACACTAAAGGGAAAGGCAGCGTAACCATTAAGATAGAGCATGTACGTTCCATAAAGAATGAGCTGAATTCCTATTTCCTGAAAGTGTACAGTTATGTAGATAATGATCAAACCAGATAATAAAATGAAGCGCTATCTTTTCCTGTTATTGATAATTCCTGCATTACTTATTCAAATGGCTGATGCTGCTGCACAGCAGCTTACCCGGTATGTCAATCCCTTGATCGGGGCCGGCGGGCATGGGCACGTTTTTGTAGGCGCAAGCGTTCCTTTTGGCGCCGTTCAGGTAGGCCCCTCCAATATATTCAAAGGCTGGGACTGGTGCTCGGGGTATCATTATTCAGACAGTATCATAATCGGCTTTCCGCAAACACACCTGAGCGGAACGGGTGGTTGTGATTTGGGGGATGTGCTGATAATGCCCTTCACAGGCGAAATAAAAACTGATAAAGGCACGCAGGAACACCACCGTACAGGCTACAGTTCCCTGTTTTCCCATTCCACAGAACAGGTACGCCCCGGCTATTATAACGTGGTGCTGGATGATTATAAGATCCGGGTAGAATTAACGGCAACAGAGCGGGTGGGCTTTCATCAATATCATTATCCCGATGATCATAAAGAGGCGCATATCATTATTGATCTGAAGGAAGGTACCGGCGACCGGTCAACGGATGCCCGGCTGCAGTTGCTGAATGATACAACCATTGTAGGCTATCGGTTCTCCAGTGGGTGGGCAAAGAATCAGCAGTTATTCTTTGCCGTTATACTGTCCCGGCCCGTTAGCTCCTTTAATCTTTATAGGAATGATACCTTGCTGAACGGATCATCGGCAAGGGACAAAAACCTTAAGGGCGTGCTGACGTTTCAGCATAACCCGGGCGTGGTAAAACTAAAAGTGGGTATTTCGCCGGTCAATGAAGAAAATGCGCTGGCAAATATCAGGACTGAGATACCACACTGGAATTTTAATGCTATTGTACGGCAGGCCGATGATAAATGGAATAAGGAATTATCAAAGATCGGGATCGAAACGCCGGATACGGCATACAAAAAGATCTTTTATACGGCATTATACCATACAATGATAGATCCGGCATTGTTTAACGATGCCAATAACGATTACCGGGGAACGGATAAGAAGGTATACCGCAAGGCTCCGTTTAAAAATTACACCATCTTTTCCTTATGGGACACTTACCGCGCGTTGCACCCTTTGTACACGATCATTCAGCAGGAAAAAGTGGATGATATTATCAATTCCATGCTCGCCGTTTATCAGCAGCAGGGTAAGCTGCCGATCTGGCATCTGGCAGGTTGTGAAACAAACCTTATGCCGGGCGTCAGCGCTACCCAGGTGGTGGCAGAAGCCTGGCTGAAAGGGTTCCGCGGTTTTGATACCCGGCTGGCATATGAAGCAGTAAAGCATTCTATACTCAGCCAGGATCAATACAGGGGCCTGGGGTATCTGAAAAGCCTGCACTATGTTCCCTATGAAGTAACAAGGGAATCGGTAGCAAGAACAATGGAATATGGGATCAGTGATGGAAGTATTGCATTGATGGCAAAGCAACTGGGGCAGAATGCTGATGATGATCTGTTCACACAACGCTCGAAGTATTATCGCATTCTTTTTGATCCCAAAACCAATTTCTTCAGGGGGAAAGATTCAACAGGTGCATGGAATCCACGGCTGGATCCCTGGAAATCTTCCAGGCCCTGGATCAATGATTATTGCGAAGGCAATGTATGGGAATACACGTGGCTGGCCCCGCAGGATGTGGAAGGCGTCATCGGCCTGCTGGGTGGCGATCAGCAATTTTCGGCACGCCTGGATTCTTTTTTCAATACGCCGTTACCTCCTGATCCTGACGCGCCACCGGATATTGCCGGGTTGGTAGGTATGTATGCGCACGGCAATGAGCCGGGGCATCATAATATCTATTTATATCCTTATGTGGGGCAGCAATGGAAAACAGCAGAAAAGGCTAGGTACATCCTTACAGCATTATACAAGGATGCTACAGATGGTATCAGCGGAAATGAAGATTGCGGTCAGATGTCTGCCTGGTATATTTTTTCATCGCTCGGTTTTTACCCGGTATTCCCTGCCAACGGAGCGTATGTTATAGGAAGCCCCTTATTTGACAAAGTGGTGGTTCACCTGTCAAAAGGAAAAAAGTTCATCATAACGGCGGTGAATAACCAGCCGGCAAATAAATACATTCAAAAAGTAAAACTGAATGGCAAACCCTATCACAAAACGTATATCCTGCACCAGGATATTGTCAGGGGCGGCAACCTTGAATTTGTAATGGGCAGCAAACCCAATAAAAACTTTGGTTCTTTAAAAGAAAACAGGCCTAAATCAGTATATTAAAAAAAAGAGATGATCTATAAGTTATTCAATCAGGCAGCAAAAAGAATAGGTGTACTTATCCCGGCCCTTTTTGTTGCAAGCGCACCGCTATTGGCTCAGGAACGGGGAACGGGTATCTTAACCGGGTTTGAGCAAATGTATAAGATAGAAAGATTACCGCTCCTGTACCCCAACGGCACTAAAAAGAACCGGCTGATCTCCTACGATGCTACCGGCGGAAATGGTTTTGGGCTATTGATGAATACATTCAAAAAATATGTGGATGAAAACGGGGACGTAGTGATCTTTGATGCATACGGACCGGGATGTTTGTATCGTCAGCAGATGAATATCTGGGGAAGTAAAGGGGTCGGAACTTTAAGCAATAGCATACGGATAAAGTATTACTTTGATGAAGAGCAGGAGCCCAGGATCAATGCTTCGGTCAATGATTTCTTTAATGGCGATGATGCCCCGGTAGACACGCCTTTTGCCTTTAAAAGCGCAAAGCAGTTTGCCATTCTGTATTATCCCTTTACTTTTCAGAAGCGGCTGAAGGTGGCCCTTTCAGATACTGCTTTGAAAAGGCTGGTAAAAGAGAATATTGACCAGAGCTGCAATTGGTACCAGTATGACTACCTTACCTATCCTGCCGGCACCCCTGCGGTGACCTGGTCGGCTTCCCGGCCGGATGTTTATAAAAGCAGGGTCAGGGAGCAATGGCTGCACCAGGGGAACAATCCACAGCCTTCAGCAGGTGATCAGGTATCGGAAGGAAAGGTGCAGATAGCGCCGGGAAGCAGTGCTGTTATTTTTGACAAAAAAGGAAAGGCATCCATTGCGGCTATTCATCTGAAACTGGAACCATTCACTGAAGAAACATTTTATCATACCTGTATACGGATGAGCTGGGACAACCTGGCGCAGCCGGCAGTAGATGTGCCGGTCAGCTACTTTTTTGGAGGCGGGGGATGGAAAGATCAATTCAGCAGTAAAGCACTGAGATCGCTGCTTTTCGGATTTGATGCACAGGCGCATTCGTTTTACTGCTATTTCCCCATGCCGTATTTTGAAAAGGCGAAAATTGAAATTGTTAATAAATCTGCTGCTCCGATCGATGAATTAGCTTATGCCATTAGCGTAAAGCCGGCATCCGTTATGAATTACCCTGAAAATAAGACGGGGTACTTTATGGCAAAGCTTACCACCGATTCCTGTTCCGGCGGAGCAAAGGTTGTAGGAGCGCCAAAAGTGTATTCAAAACCTTTTGAAACTGCCTTTAAAGAAACAGGACACGGGCACGTAGTGGCCCTGGAAATGTTTTCCGGTAACTATTGGGAAGATGGCGATGAATTTACATATATCGATGGCAGTAATACACCGCAGATCCATGGCGATGGCACGGAAGATGATTTTAACCAGGGATGGGCCGGGGGCAAATACCAGAAACCGTTATGGGGCGCATTGGAGAACGGCGTAAAAGGAGCATACAGGATTCATCTGAATGAGCCTTATATTTTTTACGACAGCATCGAAATGCGGTTTGAAAATACATTCTCTAAGTACAAAGAAAACAGCCCGCGTGCAAGAATGGGCACATTAGATACCCTTATTGAAACAGAATTTATGGTGTGGTATTACAAGGCAAACACTTCATTTGCGATGCACCAGACGGATAGTATAGATATCGGAAACACAGTAAGTGAAAAACAGCACCGGTTTTCAATCACAGGGCAAACGCGCCGGGAAACCCTTACAGATTGTTTTGACAGTTATGAAAGTGCGGATAATTATTCTGAGAACAAAGACGATGGCAGGGCCTTTAATAAAGCCATTGCTTTCAATGCAGCCATCAATCCCCGGAACCAGGGGGTGCGGTTACGTAATAAGATCAACAGGAAGGGAAATGGGATTCAACTGGCGAATGTATATGTGGATGGTGTTAAAATACCGCAACCCTGGTATATACTCACCTATTCCGATCAGACAGCAAAAGGCAGCCGCTCATTTGACGGCTGGTTCGAAAGTGAGTATGAAATACCGGAGAGATACACAAAGAATAAAAAGAATATCCGGGTCAGGATCGAATATGTCCGTGCTGCCAATCAGGAACTGAATAGTTACTTCATGAAAGTGTTCAGCTATGGCTTATAAAACCGGGTATGATGAAGAGATGATTTAACCATTGAAAAAATAAATAGTTTCGAATGAAAGAGAGCAGGGAATTTTTAAGAAAATTAGGTTACCCGGGAGGAGATCTGTATAACCTTCCCGATTCAGCAAAGCGGTTCCCCGACGGGGCGCAATACCGTATTGAGCTGCCAAGCATAGAAGGGCCAAAGGCACTTGAAGCAACACTGGAAGAAACGGAGCATAATGGTTTGCTGGTGCACCGGGTTTCACAGGGAAGCGGGATCATGCTCCTTTCCGACAATGAGATCAGGTCGATGATTGCCATGTGCGCCGGCCGTGGCATGGAGCTGAGCCTGTTTGTGGGACCACGTGGAACCTGGGATATCAGCGCGCAGCCATTCACACCGGCAGGTAAGGCATCAGGAATCCGTCATGAAGGGGCCGACCAGCTGGTTTATGCCATGGAAGACCTGAAGCGGGGCGCCCGGCTCGGGCTGAGGAGTGCCCTGGTGGGTGATGAGGGGTTGCTGCTACTGACCAGGGAAATGAAACAGGCAGGATTGCTGCCCGTGGATTTTGTCATAAAATGCTCGGTGCAGATGATGGCATCCAACCCCGTTTCAGTAAAGCTGATGCAGGAGCTTGGTGCTGATACCTATAACGTTCCCACTGCGCTTACGTTACCTAAGCTGGCGGCCATTCGGGCGGCGATAGATATTCCTATTGATCTATATGTGGAAGTGCCTGATAACTTTGGCGGATTTATCCGGCTGTATGAAATTGCTGAGTTTATCCGCGTTTTGTCGCCGGTCTATATTAAGTTCGGTCTGAGGAACCATCCGGATGTATATCCCTCCGGCAAACACCTGGAAGCCGTCAATATCGCGCTATGTAAAGAAAGAGTGCACCGCGCTTTATTGGGCATGCAGATGATCGAAAAATATTACCCGGAGGCCGTCACCTCCGGACCCGGGGCTGCAGGCCTGGGAATTCCGGTGCACACAACCCTTTCCTAACAACTATTCAAATACTATTAAAATGATCATTGAACAGCTTACAACTGAACATTATTCGGTACCCTCCCCGTTATTTGCAAAGAATGATGTAACGGATACGACGCATCGTATCCCGTCACTGGAGATTATTGTGACCCGTATGCTAACGGATACAGGCATAGAAGGAATAGGGTATACCTATACCACAGGCCACAATGCATTAACAGTAAAACAGATGATTGAAGAAGAGATCATTCCTGTTTATAAGGACCAGCCTTTACGACAGTATGATTATTTATGGAAAAAAGCATGGTGGCGGACGCATTGGGCCGGCCGCGGTGGTGTTGCAACACTGGCTATGGCGGCGGTTGATATTGGTGTTTGGGACGCCAGGGCCAAAGCAGCAGGCCAGCCGCTTTATAAATTTATCGGGGAGCATCGTAATGGTATACCGGCTTACGGCAGCGGGGTGAATCTTTCTTATTCCCTTGATGAACTGCTGGAAGAAACAAAAGAGCATATGGAAAGCGGGTTTGTGGGCGTAAAGGTAAAAGTAGGCATGCTGGATATTGAAGAAGATGTGGCGCGTTTGCGGGGAGTAAGGAAGCTGGTAGGTAACAGAGCTAAAATTATGGTGGACGCCAATATGGGCTGGCAGATCAATGAAGCCATTATGCGGGCCAACGCCCTGCGGGAAATAGGCCTTGCCTGGATAGAGGAACCGTTTATACCGGAAGATATTGATGCCCACGCCCTTTTGGGAAGAATAACCGGTATCCCCATTGCAGCCGGTGAAAATCTGTATTCCGGATACCAGTTTAATGATTATTTCAAAAAGCAGGCGATGCAGGTGGTTCAGGCAGATGTGGTGCGTTGCGGTGGAATTACAGAATGGTTAAAAGTGGCACATCTTGCAGATGTATACAATTTGCAGATGGCCCCTCACTTTATGGTGGATCTGCATGTAAGCCTGCTTTGCGCCATACCCAATGCCTATATAGCAGAATACCTGCCCTGGTTTCATCCGGTTCAGCTCAATCCCGTTCGTACCACAGATGGTATTTTGCGGCCCAAGGAGCTGCCGGGGCATGGGATTGAATTTGATTGGAAACTGTTAAAACGTTATCAGGTAAAATGAAAACAAACAGAACTAATGCATCAGCTGCATCAAAAATAAAGATCGGCTTCATCGGGTGCGGTGCAGTTGCCGAATTGCATTACCAGGGATTGATGGCTTGCCCTGATGCAGCGCTGGCCGGTATATACGACAGTGATCCCGGTCTGATGAAACGAAGATCCGGTGAATGGAACGTTGCTGCCTTTGAAAGCCTTGGAGCATTACTGAATGATGAAGCAATAAAGGCGGTATTTGTTCTGACCCCTGTTGACAGCCATTACACAAATGCAATGGCTGCGCTGAATGCCGGCAAACATGTACTTGTAGAAAAGCCGGTAGCCGGTGCATTGCATGAAATTAAAGAAATGGCTGCCTTAGCCGAGGCAAAAGGATTGCAGTGCATGCCGGCGCATAATTACATTTATTCTCCGGATATGTACCGGCTGAGGAAGAACATTAAAGAAGGCTGTTTTGGCCGGATCCCGGTTTCCTGGTTCATGTATCATATTCATCATAATGAAGAGCTCTGTGCCCGTTATCCGGGAATCGTCCGCCAGATCGGTACCCATTTGCTCTACACGCACCGGTATTTATTTGGCGAGCCTGCATCCATGACGGCCCATACCACCCGGTTCTTATATCCGCACCTTGATCGCGATGACCAGATGATGCTTACGCTGATGATGCCGGACGGTTCTATGAGCAATCTGTTTGCCAGTTTTGCCGTAACAGATCAGTCCACAAACCCCTGGTCTTTTGTAGTAAAAGTGCTGGGCACCCGGGGAAGCACGCAGCTTTCCTGGCAGGATGTTGTTCTTAATCGCGCGCTGGGTACATTATCCTGTTCATATGGCCGGTATGAGGAAACCTATGAGCACGAGATCCGGTATTTCATTAATGAATGTATACTGGGGGGCACGCCGCCTCTGTCCACTTTATGGGACGCCCTTAAGGTATTGGAAATGGTTATCCGGGCAGAAGAAGATGCCCGGGCAAAAAGGAGGGCCTTTATATGAAAATAGACGCACATCAGCATTTCTGGTCTACAAAGCGGCCAAATGATTATGGGTTCTTAACCCCGGCGGCGGGCGTGCTGTATAAGGAATACCTGCCGGACGATCTGAAGCCCCGCCTGGAAGAAGCGGGCGTTGATTATACCGTATTGGTACAGGCAGCTGAAACGGAAGCGGAAACCCGGTGGCTGCTGGATCTCGCCAGGGGAGCAGACTACATAGCAGGGGTTGTGGGGTGGATTGACTTTGACACCGATCCGGGTACGTTTATACAAAGGTTGAATGCTTTCCGGGCAAATCCCAAATTTATAGGTGTACGGCCTATGTTGCAGGATCTGCCGGATGACCGGTTTATTTTAAGGCCCCGGGTACTGGAAAATCTTCGGACAGTGGCAGCTCTGGATTTTCCGTTCGACATCCTGGTCTATCCCCGGCACCTGCCGCACATTTATGAGATGCTGCAAAAGGTACCGCTGCTCAGAGCGGTGATCGATCATATGGCAAAGCCGGAGATCCGTACGCACGAAATAGCATCGTGGCGCTTCTGGATGCGGAAGATCAGCAGATTCCCGAATGTATGGTGTAAGCTATCGGGCATGGTAACGGAAGCCGATCACAGCAACTGGCAGCAACAGGATTTTGTGCCTTATGTGCAGTGCATGATAAAACACTTTGGCTGCAGGCGCCTGATGTATGGAAGTGACTGGCCGGTGTGTTTACAGGCTGCAACGTATATGCAGGTGCATAACTTACTGGCAGCTGTTTTGGAAGATCTGCCAGAAAAGTTAGAGGATAGAGAGTGGAATGCCGTTTTTGGCAGCAATGCCGCCCGGTTTTACAAATTAAATTTATTGAACCGGTAGCCGGTGAAAAGCTCTGGAGTATCTTCCCGGAGCCTGACGAAGGGTGATTTTTATAATCGAATCATTGTTCAGCAGGCCTGCGCGGCCGGGCTCAGCATGACAATCGTTTTTGACATTTCAGAGGACTTGATCTGCGATCATCCGTGCCTCACCCCAACATTGCTTATGGAACAGGGTTTATTGTTTAAAAGATAGGATTCAATACAGGTAATAATATGAATATAACAGGAGCAAATTTTATAGGATTTAAAAGTAGCGCAGCGGGGAGCAGCACCTTCCGGGCATTTGCCCCCGCTAAGGATGAATATTTGCCGGAAGCCTTTACGATCGCCACAGAAAAAGAGCTGCAATGGGCCGTAAATGAGGCAGCCCGTGCCTTTCAGGCATACCGTGCACTGTCTTATGACCGGCGGGCAGCATTTCTTGATGCCATTGCCCGGGAAATTATGGATCTGGGGAATGTGCTCATAGAAAGATGCTCGGCAGAGACCGGCCTTCCTGTTGGCAGGCTTACTGGAGAGCGGAAGAGGACCTGTGACCAGTTGCAGCTTTTCGCAAAATTATTACGGGATGGCTGGTGGGTGGATGCGCGCATTGATAAGGCGCAGCCGGAGCGCCAGCCTTTACCGGCGCCAGACATCAGAAGAATGCTCGTTCCTCTTGGACCGGTTGCTGTATTCGGTGCCGGCAATTTTCCTTTGGCGTTTTCCACAGCCGGCGGTGATACGGCATCTGCATTGGCCGCAGGCTGTCCGGTGGTGGTCAAATCCCATCCCTCGCATCCCGGTACCAATGCATTGGTGGCGTCGGCCATCATCAGGGCTGCACAGCAAACAGCAATGCCTGAAGGCATTTTCTCATCGCTGTCCCTTTCTCATGAGCAGGCAATACAACTGGTACAGCATCCGGGCATAAAAGCGGTTGGATTTACCGGTTCGCGAAGGGTAGGTATGGCGTTGTTTCATGCAGCGGTAACACGTGCCGAGCCGGTACCTGTATATGCTGAAATGAGTGCCGTGAATCCTGTTATTTTATTTGAAGGCGCACTGCGCACACAAAAGGAAAAGATCGCAAAAGGGCTTTCAGGTTCCGTTACAATGGGCGCCGGTCAATTTTGTACCAAGCCTGGTTTGGTAATAATGAAGGAAAGTAATGCCTCAAAAAGTTTTCTGGAAGAGTTTGCAAAGTGTATCAATACTGTATTACCGGCCACTATGCTCAGCAAGGCAATTTACAGCGCCTATTCTGCAGGGGTAACCTCCTGGCAAAATACTGCTGGGATCACTTCATTGACAACGCCGGAAGAAAGCAGTTATGAACCGTATCAGGCACCGCCGGTGGCATGTACTGTAAGCGGGCGCATTTTTCTTGCAGACAAAAAATTCTCTGATGAGGTCTTTGGCCCTGCCACGCTTATTATTCATTGTAAAAATGAAGAAGAGCTGAAAAATGTGCTGCAATCCCTGGAAGGCCAGCTTACTGCCACTATACATGCTACAGCGGAAGATGAAGAAGACCTGAAACCGGTAACCGATATAATTATTCAGAAGGCCGGCCGCATCATTTATGGGGGGTATCCTACCGGTGTCGAAGTTTGCCATGCCATGCAGCATGGCGGCCCTTTCCCGTCCACAACAGATGCCCGGTCCACGTCGGTGGGAACAGCAGCCATTTATCGTTTTGTAAGGCCGGTAGCGTACCAGGATTTTCCGGATCATTTGCTGCCTGAAGCCCTGCAAAATGCAAATCCGTTAAATATACTTCGCCTGGTGGATGGCAACTGGACAAAAGATCCGGTGCAGCAGGTAGAAGTAAACAGGGGATCCGGAAAAGATATATAATAATAATTACAGCACTTAAAACAGATCGTATACAATCGCAGAAGAACAGGCTTGTTGTGTTGTGCTGCTATCAGGCCTGCAATCATTAATCGTAAAAGGTATGAAAAAACTGAGTCCTGATTTTTTTGCCCGGCTTGCTTTACCGGTATTGATCTTAATAGCTTCAGGGGCTGTTGCCAGCGGGCAGGGCGCACATTCAGCACCATCAGTGGTAGAGGTAAATGTCAGCGATGCACCCGGGTTCAGGGTGCCGGCTGATTTTACAGGTATCAGTTTTGAGGCAGATGCCGCCTTACCTAACCACCGGGGTGTGAAAGGATACCTGTTTTCTTCAGCAAACAGGCAATTGATCCGTCTTTTTGTCAACAGCGGTATACGGATCCTTCGCGTTGGCGGCGGCACGGTTGATATCTATCCTGAGGCGGCTCATGATCGTGCAGCCATTGACAGTGTCTTTAGTTTTGCCAGGGCTGCCGGAATAAAAGTAATCTATTCGCTGCCATTGCTCAATGCCAACGATACGGCTGATGCCCTTACTGCCAAATATATCTGGACGCATTACAGGGATTATCTGGTCTGCTTTTCTATTGGAAATGAGCCGAACTGTCCGCCTTATAAAGAGGCCCCGGTAGGTGCAATAAAGACATACCGGCAATACATCGCGGCCTGGAAGACCTTTGCTGCCACTATTTTAAAAGCAGTTCCCGGCGCCAGGTTTGCCGGGCCTGACTCGGGCGGGTGGGACTGGACGGAAGAATTTGCCAGGGATGAGAAAGGCTCCGGGCGGATCACTATGATCACGCACCACCAGTATCCCGGGGGCAGGCCGGTGGTTCATAATGTACCGCTGACAGCACAGCAGGCCATCGACAGTATGCTGTCTCCCAAATGGCTGACAGGGGAGTACCCTTACATCTATGCCCATACGGGGGAGAAAGTGGCACCATATGGTTTTTCCTGCCGGATGACCGAAGCCAATGATTACCTGGGCGGCATTGCAGGCGCAAGCAATGCCATGTCATCGGCCCTCTGGGCATTGGACTATATGCACTGGCAGGCCGCCCGCGGACTGATCGGCATTAACTTTCACAACAACCAGTGGTTAAAAACCTGTACCATTTACCAGGGGCCTTCCGGAGAGCTCCTGGCTAACCCCAAAGCCCATGCCATCAGAGCGTTTGACCTGGTGAGCGGCGGGCGCACAGAACCTGTAACCATCTCCAATCCCACCGGAGTGAATCTGACCGCTTATGCGATTAAGGGCAATCGCTATCTTTACATTACCATTATTAATAAAGAACATGGCGCCGGGGCGCGTAATGTATATGCCACAATCTCAGCGAAAGGTTTTACAGGCGGAAAAGCTTCTGCTATGTTCCTTACTGCGCCAGGTAACGATGCCGGCGCAACAAGCGGGATCACACTTGGTGGTGATTCCATCACAAACAACCGGCCCTGGAAGGGACAATGGACCAGCCTCGGAACGGAGCGTAATGGCCGGTATAACGTAAACCTGGCGGTAAGCTCTGCTGTAATTGTTCGGTTGCCATTATACTGATTATACCTTAATTATGAAAAAATTATTTTTTAGTATTCTTTTATCCGCCATGTGCACCCGGGCTGTTTCCGGCTCTTTGAAGCAGGAAACAATAAGCAAAACAACAGCTGCTTTGGGAGTGCCGCAAGCAGGACGTATTGAGAAAGTCGGACCGGGAATATGGAAAGTTACTTTTGGGTCTCCGGAAAAGATCCGGCCTGCCGATTTCAAAAAAGAAGCCTGTTGGGAAGGTTTAAAAAAGCTCCCTGATTCCAATAAACCACCAATAGCTTTGGATGCTGTTCTTTTTAACCAGACCGAAAAAGGGGCGTTGGCCCGCCTGAAACTGGAATCTTCAGAGCGGATCTATGGTTTTGGCCTGCAGGTAAATACTTTTGAGCAGCGCGGCCTTCGCCGTGATATCCGTACCAACAGCTGGACAATCGGCAACATCGGGTTCAGTCATGCACCCATGCCATTCTATATTTCTTCAAAAGGATATGGATTGCTGATAAATACTTCCCGCTATGTTACTTTCTATATGGGGGCGCAACATAAGCTGGAACAATCGGTAGCGCTGAAACAAACGCTGAAGGAAGGGCCCGGTGAAGACGCATCATCACCTGCAGCGCTTTATGACCGGCACTATGAGCCCTCCGATGATGTTGAGATTTTGGCAGATGGGACCAAAGGAATGGAATTGTATGTATTTGAAGGCCCGGGAATGCGTGAGGTTGTTGAACGGTACAATCTGTATTCCGGTGGCGGAGCCATACCTCCGCTTTGGGGGCTGGGACTCAAATACCGGGCAAAAAGCAATTTTACTGCTGCTGAGGTAATCAACTTCTCCGGATATTTCCGAAATAACCATATTCCGTGTGACATGTTAGGGCTGGAGCCCGGATGGCAGTCAGCAGCTTATTCCTGCTCATACAAATGGAATGAAAAGAATTTTTCAAATCCCGACAGCTTGTTAGAAATAATGCAGGGCATGAATTATAAATTAAACCTGTGGGAGCATGCCTATGTGCATCCGACTTCGCCGATTTTTGACAGCATCCTTCCTTATTCAGGCGATTATGCTGTATGGAAGGGCGCTGTTCCGGATTTTGTAACCTCCGAAGCCAGGCATATTTTCGGGGGATATCATAAGAATGCATTTATTGATAAAGGTATTGCGTCATTCAAACTGGATGAATGTGATGCTGCTTATTACGACAAGGCTCAGGGGGAATGGAGCTTTCCGGACATTGCACGGTTCCCTTCGGGCATTGACGGGGAACAGATGCGGCAGTTGTTTGGACTGCTTTACCAGAAAACATTATCTGACGAATTCAGGAAAGTTAATCGGCGAACGCTTCTGGATGTAAGGGCTTCCGGCCTTTTTGCTGCTCCTTATTGTTCTGTTCTCTATTCTGATATGTATGATCATTCTGATTTTGTCCGGATGATCGTAAATTCCGGGTTCTCAGGTTTAAACTGGTCGCCCGAGGTACGGCAAACCGGCTCCGATGCTGACCTGATACGTAGGTTACAAACAACGGTTATGGCTTCGCAAATGGTGGTGGATTGCTGGTTCCTGAAAAACCTTCCCTGGTACCAGTATGACAGGGAAAAAAACAACCGGGGCGAATTTTTACCTAATTACAGGGAGCTGGAACAAAAAGCAAAGAATTTGATTGAGCTGAGGATGCGCCTGATCCCCTACCTGTATGCTGCATTTGCCAGGTATCATTTTAATGGCACGCCTCCGTTTCGCGCTTTGGTGCTTGACTATCCGGACGATCCGGGTGTATGGAAAACAGATGATGAGTATATGATGGGAGATGCCATTCTTTGCGCCCCGTTTATAGACGGTGCTTCATCCCGCAAGGTATATCTTCCGGCCGGCACCTGGTATGATTTTAACACAGGAAAAAAATACCAGGGAGGGAAAGAATATGCCATAAGCATGTCGCTCGATCAGATACCTATGTTCGTTAAAGACGGAACGATTCTGCCCCTTGCCAAGCCGGTTGAATACATTACACCCCGAACTACTTTTGCTTTGAAATGTCGTATATACGGTACTCCGGGTGCCCCCGTCCGGTTGTTTGAAGATGATGGACACACCTTCAATTTTGAAAGGGGCGCATTCAATTGGGTTAGCCTGGCCTGGAACAGGAGCCGGGTTCAGCTCAAGCGTTCAGGAAATTTTAAAGGATCCCTGTATAAGGTTACCGGATGGGAGGTGATCAAATAACCAGGAGCGCGTCCCCGGGGCATTTTAAGCGATTAAGATAGTATCAAAGTTGGATTAGATAATAGTGGCTATTGCCACCCATTGGCAGACGGCTGCCGCCGGAAATATGGTCAGGCCCGGTTACAGGATAATGCCCCGTTCTGCGTATAAGACTACTGATGATCAAAAATATGCCTTATTCAAAAAAGTGATTGCAGCCCCGGATGGTGTTTGGGAATCTATACATGCATTTAAATAATAAATGGCAAATACATGCTGGAAAAATTGCAACAGGAGGTCTTTGAAGCAAACAGGCTACTTCCGGAGTACGGATTGGTAACATTTACCTGGGGTAACGTTTCAGCATATGATAGCGCTACCGGGCTGATGGTGATTAAACCTTCCGGAGTGCCTTATGATACGATGAAGACAGCGGATATGGTAGTGCCGGATGAGGCAGGGAAAATGGTAGAAGGAACCCGTAAACCGTCGTCCTGTACGCCTGCCTACCTGTACCTGTATCGCAGTTTCAGGAACGTACGAAGCCTTCTGCACACCCACTCTCATTGGGCTGCTGTTTTTGCGCAGGCCGGAATACCTATACCGGTTTTAGGAACAACACATGCAGACTATTTTGCAGATGAAGTGCCCGTAACACGTCTTATGATCCCGGGTGAGATCCATGCCGGCTATGAATCAGAAACGGATAAAGTAATTGTGGAGCAGTTTGAGAATAAGAACTCTGATATGATTCCGGGGGCATTGGTTCACTCCCATGGGCCGTTTACCTGGGGCCGGAATACTGTTGAAGCAGTGCTTAATGCCGTTGTATTGAAAACAGTAGCCCGAATGGCGTTTCATACGCTGGCTTTAGAGGGTAACAGGGTAAAAGCCATTTCCCCTGATCTGCTGAAAAAACACTTTTTCAGGAAACATGGTGCGGGGCCTGTTACGGCCAGGTTTAAAGCAGGAGTGCCAGGCGGGGAACTGGTAAAAACGATTGCTTTATTCTTTCTTAAAAAAAATAATAATAAATGAAAACTTATTTGGTTCTGGTATGCCTGGTTGCAGCAGCAGGCGGGTTTCTTTTTGGATTTGATACCTCTGTCATTTCCGGCGTCATTGAGTATCTGGTGCCGAAATTTGAATTAAATGAAATTCAAAAGGGGTGGACGGTTGCCTGTATATTGGTTGGTTGTATGATCGGCAGTGGTCTTTCCGGGAGGATCAGTACAAAATATGGCCGGAAAAAGGCCCTGATGTTTGCCGCTGTTATTTTTTTTATCTCTTCTTTGGGCTGCGCTTTTTCAAATACGTATATGGTGTTTATCGTAAACCGGCTGATTGCCGGTATTTCTGTAGGAGCCGCTTCCACCCTGGCCCCGGTATATATTGCGGAGATATCGCCGGCCAGGCACAGGGGAAAACTATTGACCCTTAACCTGATTGCGATCATCCTGGGTCAAACCGCTGCCTTCTTTTCCAATTATGCCTTGCAGCAGGTGGGCGGAACCGATAACTGGAGATGGATGATCGGAATAATGGCTGCCCCTTCAGTGCTCTTTCTGGTGTTCCTGTTCTTTGTTCCGGAAAGCCCCCGCTGGCTGGTGGAAAAGAAAAGGGATAAAGAAGCGCTGTTGGTACTTGAACGGCTGAATACAAAAGCTGTAGCGCAATCCGTAATTACAGAAATAAAGGATTCTTTGAAATCTTCGCCCACTATTAAACCGGGCGCGCTGTTCAAAGGAACCATTTTAAAGATCCTTGTAGTAGGCTGCCTTTTAGCTGTTTTTCAGCAGGTCACGGGTATAAACATCATTATGTATTTTGCACCGTCTATTTTCAAGGCAGCTGATTTTGGTCAAAGCGCCGCTTTATTCCAAACTGCAATAATTGGCGTGGTCTATCTGATTGCTTCGCTGCTGGCTTTTTTATTTATTGACCGGATCGGCCGGAAACCATTAATGATTGCTGGTTCCATTGGCATGGGAATATCCCTTATTTTTTTGGCGCTGACTTTTGTTACAAAGCATACCGGAGGATCCTGGGTAATGTTCTGCATTATGGGCTTTATTGCTTCCTTTGGCTTTTCGCTGGGTCCTGTTGTTTGGGTACTCATTCCGGAAATATTTCCTAATCAATACAGGAGTGAAGGGGTGGCCCTTTCTGTTTTTGTTATGTGGGTCGCTAACTTTTTGGTTACAGTCACTTTCCCCATCTTATTAAAAGAAATGCAGGGCTATGCATTCTTTATCTATGCCGCTATGTGTATATTATCTGCGCTGTTCTCCGTTACCATGCTAAGGGAAACAAAAGGTAAAACACTTGAGGAGTTAGAGGAGCTATATGAAAAATGAATTTCCCAGGCGGCTCTTTGTGCCTTATTGTGATCAATAGCACCGGACTCGCCGTATCAATTCATATTACCGCAAGAATTTATCAGCTCCTTTTATACAGCCTGAAGAATATAGCCCGTAAAAAACTATAAAAGCTAAAAAAAATAGTTGCTGTTAACCAGCACAAAGGGTGGCGGTTTAATTCGTTCACCCTTTTTTAAGCTTTATAAGTTACTGCCTGAATTTTCCCCGGCAAACAGAATTTTGAAGAATCAAACCATCTGTTTACATTTGCAACATTGTTGCATACATGTGAATCAAAATGGGAGAACGATCAAATGATAATGTGATACTTTTATTAAAAAATAAGGGATTATCCGTTACCTATTCCCGCAAACTGCTCCTGGAGACCTTTCTGGCTACTAACGTTGCTGTCAGTCAGCTAAAGTTATGTAAGATCTTTAACGGCCAGCTGGACAAAGCTACTATCTACAGAACGCTCCGGCTTTTTGTGAAGAAAAAGCTATTGTACGTGGTTCCTACAACAGACCTGAGTATTGCATATGCTTTCTATGCAGACCAGTCTGCATCAACACTGAACGGGCATTCCCATTTTATATGTGAGAAATGTAATAAAACTTTTTACCTGAACGGGGTAAACATCCCCCCGATCAGCTTACCGCCGCATTTAAACGTAACCAGATCCGAAACTTTCATTTACGGCATCTGTAATGAATGTAAAAAAAGCAGGCAGTCAAAATTGATCAATCCGTAGACAATTCTTTTAAATTTTTACTGCAATTCCCCGCTTTAAAAAACCAGAAAAAATTTTGACACATAGTTGCAATTATTGTATACATTTGTCAAATGCATCGTAGTTGCATTTTATTATTTGAATTATTGTAATGGCAAGGGTATTGGTGAAATTCTTTTTATTCAGTCTGTTTTTATCCGTTCTTTTCCCCGCAAAAGCACAGCAAACAGGGTACACCCTTTCTCTTATTATAAGAGACAGGACATCCGGTTTGCCATTGCCGTCTACCGGGCTAACAGTTAATGCCAGGCAATATGCTGCGGATGACAGTGGGAGGATTGTGCTGCATCTGCCTTCGTTAAAAAGTTTTCATGCAAGGTTTTCATTGATAGGATACAATAGGCTGGATGTTCATTTTTTCCCAAAAAATACGATTGAGGCTGATACGGTTTATCTTACACCAGGCGAAGGCACCTTAGAGCAGGTAACCGTAACGGGATATAAAGTAACCAATGGTGTAAATGCCATTGCCCCCGCCACTGTATTAACAGAACAGGACCTGGATAAAATGCGCGGCGCCAACCTTGCCAACCTGCTGCAAACGATTCCGGGGGTGAACATGCTGCAAACAGGTAACACCATTGCAAAGCCCGTAGTAGGTGGCTTGTACGGCAACCGGGTACTGGTCATCAATAATGGCGTCCGGCAGGAAGGGCAGCAATGGGGCATAGAACATGCGCCGGAAGTAGACCCCAATATTGCGCAGCATATTACAGTAATTAAAGGAGCAGATGCAGTGCGCTACGGGGCAGAAGCATTGGGAGGCGTCATACTGTTGGATCCCGCAGCATTGCCTTTCAATGACCCCGCATTGCACGGGGAAGTAAATATAAATGGCGTTTCTAACGGCCGGGGTGGTTCAGGCTCGGCAATGCTGAACAGCAGTTTTAAAAAAACGCCCCGGCTTGCCTGGCGCGTTCAGGGCTCTTATGTAAAGCTGGGTGATTATCGTACAAAAAATTATTTCCTGGAAAATACCGGAACGGAACAAAAGAACTTCTCCGGTGCGCTGGGGTACCAGGGAACCCATTTCGGCGGGCAGGTGTTTTACAGCCAGTTCCAGACAAGCCTCGGTATCTCGCTCGCGTCTGATATTGGGAGCATTGATGATCTGAAGGCCCGCATGCAATCAACAGGCCCTTTTGAAGAAGGCAGCTTTTCCTATAAATACAGTGCGCCCTACCAAACCGTGCTGCACCGGTTATTAAAAGCCGGTATTTATTATAATACCTATGACGGCAGCCGGTTTGAGGTCAATTACAATTTACAGATTGACCACCGGCAGGAGTATGACCGGCGGCGCGGCGACAGAAGCACCCTGCCCATTAATGACTGGATATTGCATACCAATACACTGGAAGGTACCTGGCAAAAAACCTTTGCGGAAAAATGGCATACCACGGCAGGCATTAACCTGAGGGGGCAAAGCAATTATAACGATACCATTACGCTCTCCAACCCGTTTATACCCAATTACAGTGCTAACTCTGCAGGCGTCTTTGGTATAGAACGGCTTACTTTAAATGATAAGATAGACCTGGAAGCGGGCGCAAGGTACGACTACCAGCAATTTAACGCTTCTTCACGGCGTTTCCTGTATCAGTATTATGACAGTCTGGGGAATATAATACCGCCTGAACAGTTGGGGAATTATAATGGGTATACTACGCTCAGGGGTGCTTATCACGAATATGGAGGAGACAGGCATTTTGGCAGCTTTTCCTTTATTGCAGGCGGCTTATGGAAGATAAATAACCTGTGGGACCTGCGCTCTAACCTGGGCCTGGCATGGCGTACGCCCAATCCGGAAGAATTGTATGCCTATGGGCTGAACCAGGGCGCCAATAAATATGAATACGGCGACAGCACGCTGAGCAGCGAGCATGGTTATAAATGGATCACAACGCTTACAAAATCAGGCGCCCGGTTTTCATTTTACACCAATCTCTATTTTCAGTATATACAGAATTATATCTTCCTGAACCCGGCCGGCTCCTTTACAAAAACGGTCACGGGCTACTACCCTATTTTCCGGTTCGGGCAAACGAATGCTTTTTTTAAAGGATTGGATTTTGACGGCAAATACAATTTTGGCAATGATGGCAAACAGTTCCAGTACGAATTAAAAGCAGCTTTGATACGGGCTTACGACCATACCAAAGAGGCTTACCTGCCCGCTATCCCGGCAGACAGGTATACCAACAGCCTGCAATGGAACATTCCTTCATCCAAAAAAACGACAGATAATTTCTTACAGGTGAATTATATGTATGTAACGCGGCAAACGCGCTACGAGCCCAACAGCGATTATTCACTTCCGCCCGGGCCTTACGGCTTATGGGGGCTGGACGCCGGAACTAAATTCCTGCTGGGCAACGGAAGCAGATCACTGACCATTGACCTGGCGGTAGAGAACCTGTTCAACAAAGCTTACCGCGACTACCTGGACAGCTGGAGATATTACACGGATGAGATCGGCAGGAACATACAGTTGCATGCCATTTTCAGATTCTGATCAATGGAAAACAAATAAAATAAATAATACGGTAATCTAAAACAAATGAAAATGAAAAAGAGAAACATTTTATTACCCGGCGCGGCAATCCTGGCAGGCGCCCTGCTGTTTAATTCCTGTTCAAAAACCCCCTCCGATGTAGGGCAAAAGGTGGCTCCGCAGGAATTTTACTCCTCTACGGAACTGGTGGTAACACCGGGTCATTTGACCGACACAACCGGTGCGCTTCCTGTGTTTACGGCTGACGGCGCTTCCCAAACCTATTATGTGGACGCGCTGGGGCAGTATTATTCCATTAACGGTAAGGATACGGTGAAGGCAGAGACGCCTACGCTTACCTGGTCGGCCGGGCACGACTACCAGTTCCAGATCAACTTCCGCGATGAAGACGGCAAGATCAGTAATGACGAATATACCGAAGAAGATAATGAGGAAGCCGGTGCCTATATTCACCAGTTCTTCTTTGTACCGGTTGCATCCGGCAGCATCAAGCCGGTAGACCAGACAAATGACGATGGGGATAAGATCATCGGGTTTACAAACATTAACGGACTTGCCGATCATGGCGGGCTGAGCTATTTCTACGGAGATAAAGGTACCAGGTTTACGAACCAGAAGATAGGCTTAAACGGTTATTTTCATATTGTAAAAGCAGGACAAAATTTTGATATGGTTGTAGATTTACGGCATGGCATACAGGATAAATTTACTAAAAATTATCCCTGGTATGATGATGCCTTTTCCAAAGCCAGCAACGATGTCAATGCTCCCTTTGGCGCTACAGACTTTGCTACCTTGTTCCATCTGAAGATACAAACAACAAATTGATCCGGTAATACCTTCTCTTTATAAAAACAGTACCTGCTTTAACAAAAGCAGGTGCTGTTCTTATAAGGGTGGATCCGCCAGCGTGAGCATCAGTACTATGAATGAAAGTTCATTTTTGAATACTCTGAATCCTCAGCAGGTTGCCCGCAGGGCAGTCCCACAGGAGATAGTAGAATGGATGAATAAAAGGCAACAGCCCGTACGGTGGTCTGTTGTGCTTCAATTGCTTTTTGTATAAAATAATATTTTTGATAACCGGTTATTATCAGATGTGTTTGCCCCCGAAAACAAGGTTTTCCGGGGTACTATATGATATAAATACATAAATTCGTGATTAATTTTTATTCCAGAATATAAGGATGCATAACCCCGAAGCAATTTTTAATACTGTTTATTATGAATATCATGCTGAAGTATATGATTTCGTGCAGAAGAAGGTAGGCTGTAGTTACCTTGCTGAGGAAGTTGTACAGCTGACCTTTATAAAATTCTGGAACAACCGGAAAAAAATACCGGAACATATTGAGCTGCGTACACAGGTTTTTCAGATTGCCAAAACAGTGCTGATCGACCAGTTGCGGAAAAAATACAGCAAAAAGAATTCCGTTTACCGGGCGCCTCAGGCAGACAGGGCTTACGAGCCCGTAAATCATGATGTTGCCAATAAAGTAAATTTTAACGATACGAGGGCAAGGATTGAAAAACTGCTTAACACGTTACCACCCGTACGGAAAAAGGTTTTTGAGCTCAGCCGCTTTGACGAATTATCGCACAAAGAGATCTCAAACCTGCTCAATATCAGTATAAAAACAGTAGAAAGCCATATTACCCATGCATTAAAGCATATTAAACTGTACTGGTATATGGTATTACTACTGGCTTTATCCGTTTGCTTATAAGCAAATATCAATAATGAAGATCCCTGACGATATAATTGCAGATTTCTTTGCCGGAAAGTGTTCAAAAGAGCAGGAGGAAGAAGTTTTATCCTACTTTGAAAATAACAGGGAGGCATTAAATAACTACCTGCAGCCCGATGATCTGCCCGCCGGGCAGTCCGGCGGTTCGTTAATAGACAGCGCTACTTCCGGGAAACTGCTTGCCCGGATACATAGTCGGCTTCAAAAGAGCGCAGCCAGGAAACGGGCACTAAAAGGTGGCATCCTTTCTTTCTTAATTCTTGCAGGCATAGCAGGCTGGCTGGTGTTTTCTTTAAAAAAACAAAACACCGGAATCGACTCCGCCGCTGTTGTTAACATTGAACCGCAAACAATGCAGCAGGCCAACAGTTCCGGTAAGCCGGAACAGCTTCAATTGCCGGATCATACAGCCATAATCCTTTACAATAACAGCTGCATTACATACATAAACAATTCCGGCTTAAAAGAACGGCAGGTCTTTATTGAAGGAGAGGCAGACTTTAAAGTGGCCGGAGATACCGCAAGGCCATTTGTTGTTTGGGCCGGCAATATAGCCACAAAAGCGCTGGGCACCCGGTTTAAAATAAAAGCAGAAAAAGAAAAGGTTACGGTACGGTTGTATGAAGGAAAAGTGGTGGTATGGAATAAAGATCAGGTCAATCCGCCGCAGTATTTTTTGACGCCCAACCGCCAGATCGTATTTAAGACCAATCAAAACAGGTTTACAGTATCCCTGTTGCAGCCGGCAAAACAGGAATCTTCCAGGCCGCGGCAGCCGGAGAAGCAACAGGCAGCACTAAAAGGAACCATCTCCTTTAAAAACGTGCCTCTCAAAGAGGCTTTTGATAAAATTGCAGACGTTTTTGATGTACGCATCACCTATACAGCAAAGGATCTGGAAGCGATTCATATAATAGCAGATTACTCCCGGCAGGAGTCTGTAGAGAAATTGCTGCAGAATATTGCCCAGATCAATAACCTGAAGCTGGTAAAAATTTCTGACAAAGATTACCAGGTATCCCGGAAATAAAAATGACCGCGGTAGTGCCTTTCCCGGTTAAGTCCTTTCATTTATAACAGGGCATATCTATTTTTTTGAAAAAATATAAAGAAGAATAGGGGGTAGCCCCTGCTGATTGCGTATAAATAATATGAGAAAAGATGTCATTCTTCTAAAATTATGTTTGTTTAATGAAAAGAAAATTGATTAAAACCTGCTTACTGTGTATGCTGGGCTGCTGCTTATTTTCCATTGCCGGAACAAGTCAGGCGCTTGTTTCTGTTAACGGTATGGTTACCAATGCTGAAGGGGAGCCCCTGGATGGGGTAACAGTAAAAGCCCATAATACGGTCAATACAAAATATGCTTACAGCACAGTAACGGATAGTTCCGGAGCCTTTTCATTTTCCGGTATTAACCCCGAAGGCAAATACAGGTTTACGTTCACCCATATCGGTTATGAGGAGCGTACCATTACAGGTTATACGCTGGCCCGGCAGGGTAATACCTCAATAATGGTAAAGCTTACGAAAGATTCAACCTCTTTACAGGATGTGGTCATTACAGGTTATACCAGTTATTCCAGGCAAAACTCCACGAATGCAGCCACGGTTGTTACAGCTGATAAGATCAATAATGTTCCGGCGCTCACGCTGGATCAGATATTGCAGGGGCGGGTACCGGGCATGAGCGTTATATCTTCCTCCGGCCAGCCGGGTCAGTCAGCTGCAGTGGTGATACGCGGCATCGGCAGTATTAATGGTTCTTCAATGCCTTTATATGTGCTGGATGGTGTTCCTATTGAAGGTAATTATCTCCAGACCCTCAATGCGGAGGATATAGAAAAGGTTACGGTATTAAAAGATGCTTCTGCAAAAGCGCTTTATGGATCAAGGGGCTCAAACGGTGTAATTGTTATTACCACTAAAAAGGGTAAGGCAGGAAAAATAAACGTGCAGTACAATTCCCAATACGGTTTTTCCAACTTTACCAGCCCCCGCTTTACCATGATGAATACAGCGCAGCGGCTTCAGTTTGAAGAGGAGATAGGAGCAGACTATGGCAGAAACCTGGGGCCCGGCTGGACCTATTCCCCCCAAAACCCCGACTATATTTCCGGTACGCAGGCCTTCAGGGACAGGGCAGATCATATCCTGGATAGTTTGAAAAAAGTAAATATAGACTGGCGGGATTTCTTTTTTCAAAAAGGAAAATTTATTGAACAGCAGGTAGGGCTCAGCGGGGGCAATGAAAAGGTGCGGTTCTATAATTCTTTAAATTACTACAGTCAGCAGGGTATAGCAAAACGAACAGGCTTGGACCGGTTTACGCTGCGGAGCAATGTTGATTTTAAAGACAAAAAATTATCAGGCGGCTTAAATGTGGCCATCGGCTACTCCAAATCGTCCTTTACGGAAGGAGAAGGCTCTACAAGCGCCGGCACAGCAATGTCTGCTGTTTATTATGCGCTTCCTTATGAATACCCTTACGCGCCGGATGGTACCTTGGTGCACCCCGGCAATGAGTCTTCTTATTTTATACTCGATCAGCGGGAGGGAAGCCAGGCATTGGAGCGGCTGCTCAACTCTTCCGACAAAACAGACCAGTTGAAAACGATTATAGGCGCCAATCTTAACTATGACCTCCTGCCGGTCTTAAAATTATTTACGCGGGCCGGTATTGATTACCGGAACTCAACTGATCAACGTTACATTAATCCGGACTCTTACTATGGTTCAAGAAACAATTCAAACACAGTAGGAGGCAAGGGGAGACTGGATGAAGGCACCAGGAGGAATTTTAGTTTAGTGTCCACTTCCGGTATCACCTATAAAAATACCTTTAATCAGGTGCATGAAATTGAGGCCTCCGGTATTTACGAATACATCTATAATAACTATAACAGCTTTGGATTTACCGGTTTTGGCCTGGATGGCCGTCTGCCTGAAACGCCGGCAGGTGTAACAAACGGAAACCCTGATTTTATGCCAGTGGTAAGCGGTGGTAAAACGAAAAGCGCATTAGCCTCTTTTATGAGCATCTTACGTTATACGTTTAATGACAGGTATACGTTTACAGGCAGCTACCGGTATGACGGGTCTACAAGAGTAGCGCCCAAAAACAAATGGCATGGCTTTTATTCGTTTGGTGCCAACTGGGCAGTAAAGAACGAAGCCTTCCTCAAAGAATCGGATCTTATACAGGATTTAAGGATCCGTACCAGCTACGGTATTACCGCCAGCCCCATCGGCAATGATTTTGAATACCTCCCAACTTACTCTACTGCTACTTCTTATGGCGGCGTTGCGGGGATCAGGCCTTTAAACCCCGGAAATCCTGATTATGACTGGGAGTATGTAAATGAGTTCAATGCGGGTTTTGATATAGCCCTGTTAAGATCAAACCGGATAAGGTTAACAGCCGATTTTTATAACCGCAAAACATTCAATATGTTTTTTGATCAGCCCCTGTCGGCCACCTCCGGTTTTTCAACATTGCCGTTAAGCACCGGGAAAATGCAGAACAGGGGTATTGAATTTGCGTTAAGCGGGGATGTGATAAAGAACAAAGACCTGGTATGGAGCCTTTTTGTAAACGCCGCCTATAATAAAAATAAAATACTGCACCTTACCCCGCTTGCAGATGAGCTGTTAGATGGGGATACAAGGATCTTTAAAGTGGGATATCCTTATGGAACCTATTATGCCCCGCAATGGGCAGGCGTTAACCCTCAAACCGGTGAAGCCCGGTATTATAATCTTGACGGGACCATTACCACCACCTATAATGCAGCAGAGCAAAGCACTACCAGATCCGGCAGTTTATATCCAAAGTTTACAGGTGGGTTTGGCACTTCGGTTTCCTGGAAAGGCATTAGCCTGAGCAGCCTGTTTTCGTTTGTTGATGATGTGATGCGATGGAACAATGAAGATTTTTATAACGAGAACCAGCGCTATGCAACCAGCAACCAATCCGTACGCATGCTGTACGACCGCTGGAAAAAGCCTGGCGATAATGCCATCCTGCAACGGTTTGATATTCCAAGAAATTTTACATCCAAAGATATTCAGGATGCTTCCTTTTTAAGATTAAGAAATATAGTGCTGTCCTACACGCTGCCCAAACAGCTGCTGGCACCCACAAAATTCTTTACGGATGTGAAAGTGTTTGTACAGGCTGAAAATTTATATACCTGGACCTCCTGGAGAGGGCTGGACCCTGAAAACAACAGTGTTTACGGACGCTTCCAGTATCCTAATGCACGTACTTACACTTTTGGATTAAACATGAACCTTTAAAGAACAAGTGATGATCAATAAAACAACTGTTAATATCTATATAGTACTGTTTACAATTTTTGCAGCCGCTTCCTGTACTAAATTAGACCTGAAGCCGACCGATGTCATAGATCCTTCCAAGGCATTCAGAAATGTGTCTGATGTAAATATGGGTTTGATAGGCGTATATGCCCTGGTGGATTATGATCAGATCAGCCTGAATAGTACGGTTTCTGATGAAGCCATGTACCCAACGGAAAATACAGTAGGCAACAGCGATGCGTTCCGGTGGTTGTATACGCCCAGCAGCGGCTCTGTCACGTCTTTTTACTATACGGGCTATACGGCTATTGACCGGGTGAACAGGACCCTGGAAGGGTTAGAAAAACTAACGATCAGCAATGCGGATGCCCCGCTTGCAAACCAGTACAAAGGAGAACTTTTAGCATTAAGGGCCTATTTTCATTTTGAGCTGCTGAGAGCATATGCTTCCGCCTACGAAAGCGGCGCAATGGGTGTGCCTTATATGAAAGCCTCAGCGATCGGCTATCCTGCCAGGGATAATTTTGAAGTAGTGATTGCGGATGCTAAGGCAGACCTGTCGGCAGCAAAAGACCTGATCCCTGCATCTTTCAATGATAAAACGCGGATCACTAGGGCTGCGGTTGCTGCTCTCCAGGCAAGGATCGCTTTATACGAAAAGAAATGGAGCGAAGCCGTTACCTATGCCAATGAGGTCATTGATGCACAGCCGTTGGCCTCTAAAAGCCAGTTTCCCGGCATCTGGACGGATGCCAATGACAATGAAGTCATCTGGAAAGCAAAAAGAGTGGGAACAACCGGTTCACGGGTCGGAGGTTTTTATTACAGGGAACAGGGCGGAATTGTATTGTACGCACCTGCCTTTAAATTGATCCATTTATTTGATACCACCAATGATGTCAGGGCAAAGGCCTATATCACATACGATCCGTCCAGGACCGGTCTCAAATCAAAATACCGCGTCAGTAAATACATCGGGGGAACGGCTTCAGCTCCGGGGTTAACAGATATTAAACTATTCCGCACCGGCGAGGTGTATCTTATAAAAGCAGAAGCGCAGGCAGAAGGAAGTAACTGGGCGGATGGTGCAGCCACTTTAAATGCATTAAGAGCACAACGCATCCGTAATTATACAAATGCTGCTTTTGCAGGTAAAGAAGCGTTGATTACGGCTATTATGGAGGAACGGTTTAAAGAGCTTGCTTTTGAAGGTCACCGGTTTTACGACTTAAGGCGCAGAGGATTGAGCGTTCAGCGGTTGCCTGAAGACGCAGTAAATGCCTCTGGTGCGGTAACACTGGCGCCAACAGCGGCACAATATGCATTTCCTGTTCCTGCAACTGAGGTATTGATCAATAAAGCAACGAAACAAAATCCCGGTTATTGAGGATGATGAAGCATTTATTTCCTTTTATAATAATACTTACCTGCTGGCATACGCTGGCCTGCGGTAAAGACAGTAGTACCGGCAGCCCAAATCCTCCGCCAGCCGGAGGTGGCGCACAAACGCCCCAAAGACCCGGGTCCTTGGGGCTGGTAGGGGATACAGCGGATGTAATAAAAAGTACGGGGGGCGGCATGGTGCTGATGGGCGGTGGTACAGATGTAGACGCAGCTTTTAAATGGATGATTGACAGAAGCGGCGGCGGCGATGTAGTGATCATCCGCGCGTCCGGAACAGATGCCTATAATCCTTATGTGTACAAGCTGGGCGCTGTTAACTCTGTTGAAACCTTATTGATCAACAGCCGGGAACTGGCTGACAATGATGCCATAGCGCGCATCATCAGGAATGCGGAAATGCTTTTTATTGCCGGTGGAGATCAGTCAAAATACCGGGAATACTGGAAGGGTACCAAAACCGAAGCAGCGATCAACTATCTGTTAAATGAAAAAAAAACGCCTGTGGGAGGAACCTCCGCAGGCTGTGCCATACTGGGCAACCTGTATTACAGCGGGGAAACAGGCGGGGTAACTTCAGAGGAAGCATTAAATAATCCGTATAATGTAAATATTACGTTATACAATTCTGATTTTATTCAATCGGGCCAGTTGAAAAATGTGATTACGGACCAACACTTCCTTACAAGGAGCAGGGAGGGCAGAACGATGACGTTCCTGGGCAGGATCATGAAAGACTGGTCGGTTGCGGCCAAAGGGATTGCCGTTGATGAGCGTACTGCCGTTTGCATTGATAAAGAAGGAACAGCTAAGATTTTCGGTTCATCAAAAGCGTACTTTTTACTGACTGATAGTTCGAAAAAACCTGAGCAGTTTCAGGTTGGTCAGAAAGTTACCTGGTCTGATAACGAAAAAGCGGTACGTGTTTACGAAATAACCGGGAGCAACAGTGGCGCAGGCTCGGTAAATACAGTTAGCTTTGATGTGGATTCTTTTTCCGGAGGCACCTGGTATTATTGGTATATAGCAAATGGAGTCTTATTTAAAAAACAATTATAGTCCGGTTTAATTCTCTTGTATATGATTTATAATTTTAAAAGCATTCTGCTGATCCTTACGATTTTTTTCTGTGCTGCAGTTCATGCGCAAAATAAAAAATATGTTCTCGTAGTGCATGGCGGCGCCGGCACCATTTTAAAAAAGAACATGACCGCTGAAAAAGAAAAAGCATATACAGAAGCGCTTACACAGGCATTACAGGCGGGGTATAACGTCATTAAAAACGGGGGTGCCAGCCTGGATGCGGTGGAAGCAGCCATTCATGTACTGGAAGACAATCCTTTGTTCAATGCCGGAAAGGGCGCTGTGTTCACACACGATGGAAGAAATGAGTTGGATGCTTCCATCATGGATGGTAAAACCCTGAAAGCAGGTGCCGTGGCAGGTGTTACCACTATCAGGAACCCGATCACTGCCGCAAGGGCGGTAATGGACAGATCGGAGCATGTAATGATGGTGGGTAAAGGCGCGGAAATTTTTGCAAAAGAAGCGGGGCTTACCATCGTAGACCCTAAATATTTCTGGACAAAGGAACGGTGGAAGGGATTGCAGGAAGCTATTAAAGAAGATTCAGTAAAAGCCGTATTGGACCACAACAGCAAAACCACTTCCAAACTGGGCACCATCAACAGGGATTATAAGTTTGGTACAGTTGGTTGTGTGGCTTTGGACAATGCTGGCAACCTGGCGGCAGGTACTTCTACCGGTGGTATGACCAACAAAAAATACGGACGGGTGGGCGATTCTCCAATCATAGGAGCCGGTACGTATTGCGATAACCGCACGGCAGGTATTTCCTGTACCGGCTGGGGAGAGTTTTTCATCAGGAATGTGGTAGCCAAAACGATTTGTGACCTGATCGCGTATAAGGGCTATTCCATTGAACAGGCTTCAAAAGAAGTACTGGACAATGTGGGCGCAATGGGCGGTGATGGGGGCCTGATCATCCTGGATAAGAATGGAAATATGGCCATGCCTTTCAATACTGAAGGTATGTACAGGGGTGCTGTAACGGCCGATGGTAAAATTGAAGTACAGATCTATAAAAATTGAGAATGAGGTTGCTGAATAGTTTGATCCTGGTGCTCCTGCTGGCTGTTCAGGCGTATAGCCAGCAGCCTGCCGGTAAAGGCTGCTTATTTATTATAGGAGGTGGCTCCCGCGGCGATGCCTTAATTAAAAGCCTTGTAACTACAGCCGGGCTTCATAAGAAGGATTATATAGTGGTTCTGCCCATGGCCAGCGAACTGCCGGATACCGGGTATAAGTATATCAAAGAGGAACTGGAAAAATTTACAAACGCTCCTGTACTGTTATTTGATTTCAGGAAGCGCAATGTTGCGGATAAAAGCGGTGTTGATTCTTTGCGCAATGCGCGGCTTATTTATATTTTAGGAGGCGACCAGAACCGGTTTATGGCCGTTGTTAAAAATACCCCGGTCTATGAGTCCATACATGCTGCATTTAAGAACGGAAGCACCATTGCAGGCACCAGCGCCGGTGCAGCAGTGATGAGCAGATATATGATCACGGGCCGCCAGTTAAAGGATACGGTTTATAAGGAAACTTTTGATAAGCTGCTTCCGGCTAATATTGAGTTTTCCGAAGGGCTGGGATTGTTGCAGCATACGATCATCGATCAGCATTTTATAAAACGCAGCCGCTATAACCGCCTACTGTCTGCATTGGCGGCTTATCCCGGGTATTATGGAGTAGGGATAGACGAGTCAACAGCTATCATTGTAAAAGGCAATAAGGCAACCGTAGTGGGAGAAAGCCAGGTGCTGCGGTTGATAGCGGAAGAGCCGGTAAAAGTGTCTTCCGGGGGCCGGCTGGCCTCTAAAAATATCCGGCTGGGTATTTATACAAGCGGGCAAACATTTGATATTCTTCCGTAGAGGCCAGTCCCGGTATTTTCTGCATTTGTATGTGTAATCCTCCGGTTGGCAGGATGCCATGACAAATGCATCAAAAATGTGTAAAAGACAATTTAAAGTTTGAAATTGTGACGGATAGAAGATTCCGGAGATAAAATGATAGGGCTTATTGAATAATTCGGCGTTATTCCCGCATGTGAATTGGAACAGAAAACACAAACTTACTGATATACTATTGTCACCCTGATTGCATTAATTGTTACCTTATAGATTGCCGGAATATAACCCTGAATTACCCTTCATCGCTGTACCCATAATTTTTCCAATTCTGTAATACTTTTTCCTGAAGGGATGCAGGCCATGCATTATTAAAGTCCGAACGCACAGGGCGTTTGTCCCTGTCAAACCGATCCGCTAAAAGACAATTATAAATAACTTTAGTTACTTTAAATCTTTGCTTTTCTGTCGGTTCAAGAAAAACAGGTAAAATATTTTGCGCCTGTTCAGAAAAATATATTTCACTGTGATACGGATGTGCGCGGCTTGCGAACGCCCATATTACTTCTTCCGGATTGGTGACATCGATATCATCCTCTAACAGAATAATTTTTGCGATGCCAAATCCCGCTTTGGAATGAAATACAACATTCCCGATTGCTTCAGCAACTTCTTTTGAAGACAGGTTTGTTATTTCGTGCCAGTCTTTACGGACCGCTACTACCATCCAATGGTTGGCACTTTCCAATACTATCCAGCACATTGAAACAGGCAATCCTGATGAACGGAGCAGGTAAAGCGTTTCTGCAGCATGGGGTAATCCCCAGCCCGTATGATTTTCATCAACAGGTGTGCCCGCAACCGCAAATGGTAAAATGGCATTGTCTCTGTAAGTGATTGCACTGACATGCAGGACGGGTTTTGGTGAACCTTCATCGCCTACATAACCCGGATATTCGTCCATCGGGCCTTCTTCGTATACATCTATGTGAGAAATGTGCCCTTCTATGATTATTTCTGCCGTGGCAGGCACAAGGATATTCACTGTTTCTGCCCTGACCAATTCAAGCGGTTCATTGAAATAGGCACCCAGATAGGCGGCCTCATCCACATTTTCCGGAACAGGCATGCCGCCCACGTAGGGGAGACCAGGTTCTACCCCCAACGCAATAGCAACAGGTGTGGGCGCTCCTTTTTCTTTCCATTTCGCATGGATCATTCCGAGGTGCTGATTCGGTGGGATCAAACAGGCCAGTCTTGTTTTATCAATCAGCATCATCCGGTTTATGGACCAGTTCGTCCAGCTTCCATCAGGCGTTGTTACAATGTTCAACCCAAAAGTCTGCAGATACCTGCCGCCGTCTTTCATATGAATTTTAGGGGTAGGCAGTTTTAACAGATCTACATCATCCCCGATCCATACATTTTCTTTACAGGGAACCTTTTTGTTTTGACTGATGACCGGTGGGATCAGGTCCCTTTTTCTTGCTGCCACCAGTTTTTCGATCACTTCTAAGGGGGATGCATCTGCTTCCACTCCCAAAGCAATATTTACCCTGCTGTATTTATAGCTTTTTTTTGCTGACAAACCTCCGGGCGCTCCCAATGCACGAAAACCAGCGATATTTTTTATTTTGTTAAAAACAGGCATAGGAGCTCTCAGGTCCATGCTTCGCCTTGTAATGGCGCTCATCTCCAGATCCCAGTCAACTTCCTCGTCGATTTCCTGTACTTCACCTATTTGTTTCAGGGCTTCAATAAATGCTCTAAGGCTTTTTAAATGTTTCATTTTTAAGTTTATTCAGTTTTTTCTTTCCACCGGAACATACCCGGAACTTCCAGATCAAATAAGTCAAGCGTCCGGCCAACTGTGTAATCAACGATGTCGTTTACTGATCCGGGCTTATTATAAAATGCCGGAACCGGGGGAGCAATGATGCCTCCGTTTTCTGTTACCGCAAGCATGCTTTTCAGATGCCCGGCATGCAGGGGCGTTTCACGAACCAGGAGCACCAGTTTCCTCCTTTCTTTTAAAACAACATCTGCTGCGCGCGTAAGAAGGTTGCCGGTAGCTCCGGTTGCTATTTCAGATAGTGTTCTTACTGAGCACGGAGCCACGATCATTCCCATTGTTTTAAAGGAGCCACTGGAGATCGCAGCTCCAATATCCTGAACGTTATAACTGAAATCTGCAAGATTCTTTAACGCTTCGGATGAAATTTCTGTTTCAAAGGATCGGGTCATTTCTCCGGGTTTGGTAATCACCAGATGTGTTTCAATGGCTATTTCTTTTAATACCTGTAACAACCGGATGCCATAAATAATACCGGTTGCCCCGCTGATTCCGATAATAATACGCCGCTTCCGATCCGGTCGGTTTTGTGAATGTTTATCCATTGTCTTGCTGGTTCTTTTGAACAGATGGTCTTGTGATTCCGGCATTTGCTCCTGTCATTAAAGTTATTTTTAGTATACTTGTTACCGGAGTATTTTAAACCCGATGTATCTGTTTTTAGTAACCATAGTGGTACTTAGCCATATCAGCAGCATCATTTCCGTACTGCGGGAATGTGTAATATTACCCAGGTCAATAATATCCTTCCAGCCAAATTGTTTCAATATTAACTCCGCTTCCTTTTTTGAGCTGCTGTCATTTCCCGCCAGGAACATTGTAGCGTCGCCACCACATTTAGCCGCATCTACCATTACTTCACAGTTTACAATATTCAATGTTTTTACCACGCTGGTTTGGGGAAGTAGTTGTTGAATGGCTTCGCCCAAGGAATGGGTATTGGAAAGCGCAGGTATAAGCGTTGGCGGCATCCCCTTTGAAAAATCCAGCGGATTACTGATGTCAATTAATATTTTTCCTGCAAGTGTTGCCGCGCCGGCAATTTTTATCGCTTCAGGCGAATATGCGCCTTTTGTGCAGTTAAAAATAATTTCACCATAAGCTGCCGCATCGGCAAATGTGCCCTGTGTGGCGCTTTTGCCATTGGCTTTTACCCACTCTGCGGCTTTGGTATTGTTGGCAGTTCTTGAGCCCATTTTTACCTCGTAGCCTAATGCTGTAAGCTTTGAACCGATGGTGCTTCCTACTATTCCTGTTCCCAATATTCCTATTTTTTTCATTTTTATGCTTTTTAATGTGATGAATTTTCTGATTCCTGTAATGACCTGACGACCCTTTCATTAAGAGCGGGTCAGCTTACGGGATAGTTCCCGGAACAGCAAAACGATGTAGTTTACATACTCTGATTTTAAACAGAGCTATACTTTTTTCAGTAGCAAAAATAAATAGGGTATCTTCGGTCAGCAATAACTGTCAATTTTAACAGGTTAAATTTCTTGGTATGATTGTCAAAGGGAAAAATGTCGTTTACAGGCTGGATGGCAAATTATATCATTGCCCAATGGACATTACAATGAAGTATATTGGCGGTAAGTGGAAAGCAGTAGTGCTTTGGTATCTGAAGGGCGGTACATTGCGTTTTGCGGAATTAAAGAAACGGATACCTGCTATTACTGAGAAAATGTTAAGCATTCAGTTGCACACACTGGAAGCGGACGGCTTAATAGAAAGGAAAGTGTACGGCTCTAAACCACCCGTTCGTGTGGAATATTCACTTACTGAATTTGGAAAAACCCTCATTGAAACGCTTAACGCCATATCAAAATGGGGCAGGAATTTAGGAGCGAATAGAGGAGAGCTGGTGGAATTACAGGAGAAATAACTCATCACGAATGATTGCCGGGAAGAACATATTGCAATAAGAATAGTGAAGGTTTCCAAAGCTTTGGTTTCAGGGAACGGCGCCTTTAAATATAAATAGTAAGTAGTAGTTTCTTTTTCCACAGTTATTTGATAAAGCAGCGTACCTGATGGAAGATCCTGTGTCTATTCAATATTTAGCGTCTAAAAAGAATAAGAATTTTTTGCGAATGACAATGTTATCTAAAAATGTTTGTCAATTGTTTATCAGCAATCACAAAAAAAGCAGCTACTTTTTCGTAACTGCCTGATTTTCTTGTGGTCCCACCTGGGCTCGAACCAGGGACCCTCTGATTATGAGTCAGATGCTCTAACCGGCTGAGCTATAGGACCAATGCTGTTAACAGCAAATTTTTTAGGCAAATCGTTTTCTCCTTCCGGTAAAGGGGAGGGCGAAATTAAAAAAAAATATGATGCTGCAAGCAAAAAATATCAATTTAATCAGGAAAAAATACGGCTTCATTAAAATAACAGGGGCGTATTAACCTAATTTTAACCCAAAGACGAATATATTTGCGCCAACTTTAAAATATTTATGAAGAAAATAGCTTTATTTCTTATTGCCAGCTTTTTGCTTAGCGGGATATTGTACGCACAGGTTGATTCCACAGGTAACATACCTCCGCCAACAAAAGAAACAAAAGAAACTCCTGCCAGGCCTAAAAAGAAATACGATCTTACCAAAAGGGCTAATGACCATTTTCTTGTCCAATTTGGCTACACTAACTGGCTGAGCAAACCAGACAGCATTCAAACTGGGGGGCTGCCCAGGAGCGTGAACGTATATTTTATGCTGGACTTCCCCTTTAAAACCACTCCTCAGCTAAGCGCGGCTATTGGATTGGGCATTGGATCAGACCACATATCACTGGATAAAAAACAGAATTTTGCTAATGTAAAGGCAACTTCAGGCACAATGCCATTCCTGTATGATACGCTTACCACAACCATCAAAAAAACAAAAGTGGTAACCAGCTATTTGGAAGCCCCGATAGAGCTGCGCTATGTAGCCAACCCGGAGCACAGTGACGGCAGCTTTAAGTTTGCCATTGGTATAAAAGGAGGGTTTTTGATCAAATCAGGCACACGTTCCAAATTGCAGGAACCTGGTACCCAGGAATACATATTAAAGGAGTCCAGTAAATATTATTTCAATACAACACGTATTGCAGGAACTGCCCGCATCGGTGTGGGACATTTTACCCTGTTTGGTTCTTACCAGTTTACCAAGTTGCTCAAAGATGGCGTTGGGCCTAACCTGCGCCCGGTTACTGTTGGCCTGAGCTTTGGCGGCTTATAATATTTTTAAAAGAGCACTATTAAGTTCGTATTTTTTATATTGAGCCCGGCAGGGTACTGCTATGAAACTTCGTTGCGTCGCACACTTCAGCTGCAGTGCTGCTATTAACAGCCTTCAATGGCACGTAGTAAATACAATATTGATTAATAAATGCATGAAAGCGGATCATTTGATCCGCTTTTTTTGCCGGTAGCTGCCGTTTAAAAAGAGGAAATTCGCACAATGAACTATTAACGTGGAATGCGATTAATGCCTTTGTAGTTTGGAACGGTTGATCCGCTTATTTGTTTATTGTACAGAGGTATGTGATCTTCACAATGCTTGTTCTCTGAAATTTCCTGTTACTTTTTATTACAGTTTTTTTATCTTCTCTCAGGGCAGGTTGTAAAGGTTTCTAAGTACAGGTAAAACATATCGGTCACTGAACAATAAATAACCACGGAGCTTTATTGGTAATAAATATCTTTACAGATTACCGGTCCCTGATTGAGGGTGCGGTCAGGCTGGATACAGCAGATGCCTTTCAAAACCGGCTATCAGTATTTGCCTTTATGATTATTAAAAAGATGCTCATGAAAAATTGGTTGATTGTTTTTATAAGCTCCGTTATTGTTGGAGGAACGCTTCATGCACAGAAGGCAAAACGCCCTAATATTATTTTGTTTTTGGTAGATGATATGGGCTGGCAGGATACCTCGGAACCTTTCTGGAAAGAGAAAACACCATTAAATAAAATTTATCGCACTCCTTCTATGGAACGGCTGGCAAAAGAGGGCATGAAGTTTACGAATGCCTACGCAGCACCAGTATGTACTCCTTCGCGGGTAAGTTTAATGACGGGTATGAATACGGGGCACCATGGGGTTACCAACTGGACGTCTCCCCTGCTCAATACGCCTACTGATCAAAAGGATGATCAGTTTGAGACGGCAGACTGGAATTATAATGGCCTCAGCCCTGTTCCGGGAGTTCCTTACACCATTTATGCCACCACTTTTCCTCAATTATTAAAGGATGCAGGCTATTTTACAGTGCATGTAGGTAAGGCACACTGGGGCTCACAGGGAACTCCCGGCGCAAACCCTAACAATATGGGCTTTATCGTAAATATTGGCGGTGGCGCGGCTGGTCAGGAACAATCCTATTATGGTGAGGAGAATTATGGAAATAAACCGGGCATCTATTCTGTGCGGGCAACCCCCGGCCTTCAGGATTATTACGGAACCAATACCTTCCTCACCGAAGCACTTACCCGGGAAGCTTTAAAAGCAATAGAAACGCCCATTAGCCGTAACGAGCCTTTTTATTTGAATATGGCGCATTTTGCACTCCATGTTCCTGTTCAGCCAGATCCCCGGTTCATTGAGCACTATAAAGACCTTGACCCGGAGGAAGCCGCATATGCCACCTTAATTGAAGGAATGGATAAAAGCCTGGGAGATATTATGGACTTTCTAAAAAAGAAGGGGGTGGCAGAAAATACCATTATTATTTTTATGAGTGACAATGGCGGCCTGAGCATTACAAACAGGGGTGGTAAGCCCAATACGCAAAACCAGCCATTAAAAGCAGGCAAGGGTTCTGTAAACGAAGGAGGCATCCGTGAGCCTATGATTGTAAAATGGCCGGGAGTGGTCAGGGGCGGTACAGTAACCAACCAATATGTAATTATTGAAGATTTTTTCCCAACAATATTGGAAATGGCCGGTATAAAGAATTACAAATTGGTTCAGCAAATAGACGGACAGAGTTTTGTGCCCCTGCTGAAAAACCCCAACCAGACTCAGAATACCCGGAGCCTTATATGGCATATTCCAAATAAATGGATAAAAGACGACGCAGGCCCTGGCATCAATTATTACAGTGCAATACGAAAAGGCGACTGGAAGCTGATCTATAGTTTAAGAACAGGTAAAACGGAGCTGTATAACTTAAAGACAGATATTGGGGAAGAAAAAGACCTTGCTTCCGGAAACGCGGACCGCTGCAGACTCCTTACTACGGAATTATTTCATCAGTTAAAAGAATGGAAAGCGCCGATGCCTGTTGAAAAAACAACAGGAAAGCCGCTTCCTTTTCCGGTGGAGTAGTCGCTCTTTTGGCATAAGTTGATTGATGTAATTAATTTATTTACAATTAATTAAATGGAGTTTAAGCGGTGGGTCCCCGCATACAAAATGGAGAGCTCCATATTGTTAACCCATTAACACGGCGGCAGTTAATTAGTGCTTTAAAGTAGGGAACAGTTGCTATGCTTCTTGTTTATTAGTATTAGAAAAAAGAAGTGATCCCTTACAATGTCGGTTCTTGGAAACTTTCCTGTCGCGTTTATTACAGTTTTTTTATCTTCCCCCTGATTTTAGCGTTATATGAAGGATAGGGCACATTTGTTATACCTGCAAAACAGGGTGGCTTATGCCAGGGATCAGGCGGCTTATAAAGAATTGTACCTGTATTTTCATCCTGCTCTTTACAAAATGGCCTATACTATTCTTCAGCAGGATGTTTTGGCTGAAGAGGTCGTTGCAGATGTAATGATCAGGATATGGACCATGGAAAATAAGCTGGCCTATGTAGGTCATTTAAACACGTACCTGTTAACTGCTGCCCGCAATACCGCCATTACTTATTTAAAAAAACACCGTATGGAGACCCGCTTGCCGGAAGCTGCGGGTAATGGAGAACCGATGTCTGCCGATACCCCTGATCAGCAGTTAATGGCCACGGAACTTTCAGTGCTGATTGAACAAACAGTGCAGGCATTACCGCCCCAATGCCAGATGGTATACCGGTTAATAAAAGAAGAGGAGCTCTCTTATAAAGAAGCAGGAGCCGTTCTGGAATTATCACAGAATACACTGGAAACGCATATGCGTTCGGCATTAAAAAAGCTACGGAATGCCCTGGATGACTATCTTATGAAAAAAAAATCCTGAAGGGTTCACGGTAACCCCATTTTTAACAGTCTTATTAAAAAGCAATGGACAAAAAACTGGAAAATAGGTTTTACAGGTTGTTTGCACTGAAATTATCTGGAGAAGCCAATGCAGAGGAGTTGCAGGAACTGGAAGCCATATTGGTACAACATCCTGAACTGCAGTTTTTTTATGATGAATTGATCAAACCCGCGCAGCGGGACGCCAGGGATACAGAGCGGGCGGAGATTTCCTACGCGGCACATGCGGCCAATATGTATGTGCAGGAAATGCTGACCGAAAAACAGGGATTGCCTGCCCGGCAGCACCCCGTTCGTTTTACAAAAAGATGGGTAGTGCCTGTTGCGGCTGCAGTGTTGTTAGCGGTGTTGCTGCTGGTAGTGTTTCTTAACAGGAAACCCGGCGCAATACCCGGTGCAGGTAATGAAATGGCTACTACAAAAGGATCCAGGTCGCGGATTCGCCTGCCGGATGGTACTGTTGTCCTGCTCAATGCCAACAGCAGGCTGAACTATGACGAAAAGTTTAAAGGAGATGTACGGGAAGTATCATTGTGGGGAGAGGCTTATTTTGATGTAACGCATGATGCTGCCAGGCCGTTTATCATTCATACAGGTGCCGGAACTATAAAAGTGTTGGGTACAGCGTTTAATGTGAAGGCCTTTGATAACGGCGTTTTTGAAACTGCATTGATCCGGGGAAAAGTAGCCATCCGGTTAAAGGATCATGCAGACGAAGATTTTGTACTGAAACCCGGCCAGAAGCTGGTGGCCAGCCATAACAACAATAAAACAGACTCTGTAATGATCCTGCCGGTAACGGTTAAAGACAGCCTGATTGCCGAAACATCCTGGACAAAAGGCCGGCTGGTTTTTGTTGACCGGCCTTTAGCTGAAATTACGGCAGAACTGGAGCGGGTATTTGGTGTAACGATTGTTTTTAAATCAGAAAAGGCCAGGCAGTACCGGTATACAGGAACCTTTGATGATACAGATCTGGATCAGATACTGGAAATACTGAAGCTTTCCAAACCCATTAAATTCCAGAGGGATAAAAACCGGATCACTATTGAATAAGATTACAAAACTATAAATCAGGAACTATGGTAGGATAAAAAGAAAACAGGATCTGTTAAAAAGGGAATGCGCCAACATTCCCCTAAGTAATTGCACATTAAAGGTATGTAAGCGCTCTAATGTGCTGTATTAATTAACTCAAAACAAATATATGCAAAAATGTACTTGCCATAAAAAAGGCAACAGGGCCCTTTATAGGGAATTTGTATTAATCATGAAGTTATCTGCGGTATTTCTTTTTTTTGCGTTACAGGTGTCCGCTGCTAATTACGGGCAGCAGGTACTGAATTTAAAAGCAGAAAATATTTCTCTTCCTGAAGTATTTCAAAAGATTGAAAAACATTCTCAGTATCGGTTTTACTACAGTAATGATATCCTGCCGGCAACGCGTTTTGTTTCCATCAACGTGCAGAATGCTTCCCTGGATGAAGTAATGCGGAAAATACTGGAAGGCTCCCATCTGCACTGGCAACAGTTGCCGGGCAATAAGGTAGTGGTAACAGGGAATGTTGCAGATAGCAGCAGTTCAGGTTTTCCGGAGCGTATTGTTACAGGAGTTGTCAAAAATAATAAAGGAGAGCTGCTGGAAAATGTATCCGTTATTATAAAAGGATCCAGTACCGGAGTTATTACAACCGCAAACGGACGGTTTTCGCTGAACGCTAATACCGGGGATACCCTTGTATTTTCACTGATCGGATATCAGACGCAGGAAATAGCAGTTGCCGGCCAGGAAAATATGGAAATAATACTTTTGCCGGCAGAAAACAGCCTTAACGAAGTGATTGTTGTAGGTTATGGCACACAGAAAAAAAGCGATGTTTCAGCAGCTATAACCCAGGTATCCGGGGAAGTGCTGGAAAACCGCCCCATTACGAACATCGGCGCGGGGCTTCAGGGCGTGGTGCCCAACCTGCAGATCACCCCGCAGGGCGGTGCGCCGGGCCAGGGCTCTAATTTTAATATCAGGGGTATTACTTCCATTAATGGTGGCGGGCCATTGATCCTTGTAGACGGTGTGGTACAGGACCCTAACCTGGTAAACCCTGCTGATGTAGCCAGTGTTACTGTTTTAAAAGACGGGGCGTCAGCAGCAATATACGGGGCAAGGGCAGCATATGGCGTTATATTAATTACAACCAAAAGCGGTAAAAAAGACCAGTCTCCTTCAATTAATGTTTCCAGCTCTTATGGGATCAATGATCTTACCGTAAGGCCCAAATATGTAAACTCCCTTACCTATATCAATTATATGGACTCTGCCAGCATCAATGCCGGCAACGGGCTGTATTTTTCCCAGCGTATACGGGATGGGGTAACAGCTTATTTTAATGATCCGGCACATAATCCTTATGTATTATATGATCCCTCGATTGATAAGACCGGCTATTATACCTATGTGGGGAATACTGACTGGACAGATGCGCTTTATAAAAGCGGCAGTATTTTACAAAATAATGTTTCATTAAGCGGCGGCTCAAAAAACACTTCTTACTACATGTCTTATGGAAATATGCGGCAGAATGGTTTCCTGGCATCCTACAACGATTACTATCAGCGGCATAATATTAATCTGAATATTACCTCCGATGTGACCAAATGGCTGCGGCTGTCTGGTAAAATACGGTATACGTACTCATTTGAAGATCATCCATCAGGTGGTACAGGTGGTAACTCAGGGCTGACAGCAACAGGCGGTTCACTAAAAGGCGATTTAAGACCCTTGATGCCGGTAAGGCACCCTGACGGGAATTTTGCAGGCCAGGGAAATTTTACAAACCCTTTTGCCGTAGGTGCATTGGGCGGACACAGCCAGACAAAGAAAAATGATTTGTGGGCAACGGCCGCGGCTACGATCACGCCAATAAAGGATTTAAAGTTAGATATTGATTATACTTTTAATCCTTATTCGGATAATACTGAATTTACTTCACAATTGTTCAGGGAATCATGCAGACGGTACCTATAATATTTACCCCTGGACAAACCCTAATTTAGTAAACCTGAGTAACAATAATGATTATTATCATGCCCTGAATATTTATGGGAATTATGCAAAAAGGGTTGGCCGGAACAGTTTTAGCCTAATGGCAGGATACAACCAGGAAGTAAAGAACCTGAAATTCTATTCCGCTCAAAGAAAGAATCTCATTGATAACAGCCTCCCTGTGCTAAACGGTGCAACCGGTGATATGGCCGTGGATGAGGCACTGCCCAGTTGGGGCGTTCAGGGTTATTTTGGCAGGCTCAATTATGATTATGACAACCGCTATTACCTGAGCCTGATCGGAAGATATGACGGCACCAGCATTTTCGCCCCCGGGCACAGGTATGTATTCAATCCCTCTGTTTCAGGTGCGTGGAGGATCAGCAACGAAAATTTCTGGAAAAATAATACGGCGCTTTCTGATGTGTTCAATGAATTTAAATTAAAAGGCTCTTATGGGCGCCTGGGCAACCAGGTACTGAATCCTGATCAATTTGGCTATTTTCCTTATATATCTAATTACGCTGTTAACACAGCATATCCGTATATATTGGGAAGCAGCACAACACTTCCTGTAGGTATTGCCCCGGGTAATCTGGTAAGCCCTACCTTTACATGGGAACAGGTAAGCCAATGGAATATTGGAACAGAAATGGAGTTCCTGCAGCATCGCCTTAGCATATCCTACGATTATTATACCCGGTATACAACAGGCATGTTTGGGCCAAGTTCACCATTACCAGGTGTATTAGGAACAGATGTGCCTAGAACTAACTCAGCTGATTTAAAAACAAAAGGCTGGGAATTTTCCGCCAACTGGCATGACAATATTGGTAAAAACACCACCTACAGGGTGGGCATTGTGTTATCCAATTCCGATGCTTATATTACCCAATACAATAATCCTACAAAGCTTTTGAGCACGGATAATAGTTTCTATTATGTTGGCCAGCATATCGGTGAAATCTGGGGATTAAAAACCGATGGTTTGTTCCAGTCTGATGCTGAAGCCGCAGCTTATCCTATTGATCAGTCATTATTGTATAGCGGAACATGGCATGCGGGCGATGTAAAGTATCTTGACCTGGATGGTGATAAAAAGATTACAAGCGGCAAAGCTACTGCCGATTCAAGTGGTGATTTAAGTATAATAGGTAATTCAACTCCCCGGTATCAGTATGGTGTTACAGCAGGTTTATCCTGGAAGGGTTTGGACCTGGATATTTTCGTCCAGGGCGTAGCCAAAAGGGACTGGATGCCTGATGGGCGCTATTACGGTATTGCCAGCGAGTGGGATGTGCCTATGGAAGCGGCGCTAAATTACTGGTCGTATGAAAATCCTGACGGCTTCCTGCCACGTCCTTATATAGACGGCGCTCACGGGAACCGTGGCGGTTTCGGCTATGGTACTGACCGGTATATGCAAAACGCAGCTTACCTGCGCTTAAAACAGGTAACATTAGGATATACGATCACCCGGCCCTGGCTTGAGCGGGCCCGGATCAGTTCAGTGAAGTTTTACGTAACAGGCCAGAATGTATTGACGATTACAAAGCTTTCCAGTTTGTATGACCCTGAAAACCTCAACTTATTGGGTTACCCGGTTACTAAATCCTGGGCTGCTGGTTTAAGTATTACATTGAAATAAGCAGTTATAAAGGTATTGCTTCATTTTTTTAATATCCATCATTCACCCAAAGTGGTAAATAAAAATATACAGATGAAAACAAAACATTTATTATATATAATCACCTTGCTCTCGCTGGGCACTTCCTGTAAAAAGGTATTGGACAGGTCGCCACAGGATGCTATTACCGACCTGAATTTCTGGAAAAGCGTAGACAACCTGAAATTATACTGCAACAACTTTTATGAAAGATTATCAGTACCTACCAGCACATCTGAGAATCAAAGTGACAATAGTGTGCCCAATACACCCAATTCTTTTCTCTATAATCAAACAGTGGTGCCTGCAAATAATGGTGGCTGGGCATCTGGTGACTGGCAATATATCCGGAACGCCAACTATTTTTTAACACATTACCAGGAGGTGGTTGACGATCCGGCTGTAATTAACCAGTACGTAGGCGAAATAAAGTTTTTCAGAGCTTATGAATATTTTAATAAAGTAAAAAGCTTTGGAGATGTACCTTGGATCAACAAAGATCTGAACACAAATGACAGTTCTTTCCTGTACCAATCCAGAACTGCGCGCCAAATTGTAATAGACAGTGTTATAGCCGACCTGAATTTTGCCGTAACGAATTTACCAACACCGGATAAGGCAGAGCTGGGAAGATTGCATAAATATGCAGCCCTGCAAATGCTGGCCCGGGTAAACCTGTACCAGGGCACCTGGATGAAGTACCGCAACATCAGCGGTTGGCAAGTGTATCTTAATAATGCAGTGGATGCCGCAAAACAAATGATGCAAAGCAATCTTTACGCTATTCCAAAGCCAACAGCATTATCTTATTACAAGAATGGGGACCTGGTAGATGCGAAAACAGGAACACACGCTGCAAGGGATTACCCGTTATATTACCGGGAGCAATTTATTACAGAAGATCTTACCACCAATAAGGAATGTGTAATGCCCAAAATATATGTTCTTGATGTATTGACCAGCGGTTTATCAAGAACGGTAGGAGAGCCCAATGTGGGGGTAAGTAAGGACCTTATTGAAGATTTCCTGTGCGATGATGGTTTGCCGATTGCGCTCAGTTCAAGATACAAAGGGGATGATTCTGCAGCTATAGAGTTCCTGAACAGAGACCCGCGCCTGCGCAATATGATCGATAACCGGTTTTTGCCAAGTAATATGAATAATGGCAACCTCGTTTCCAATTATTTATCTCCGATTTCCAGCAGTACGCCTACCGGATATCTGGCTTATAAATTCAGAAGCCCTATTACCAAACAGAATGAAGCCAACCAAACCACTTACGATATGTTTGTGTTTCGCTATGCCGAGGTTTTATTAATTTATGCGGAAGCGCTGGCAGAACTGGGCACTATTACGCAGGCCGATTTGGATAATTCGATCAATTTATTGCGCGCCCGGCTGGACGAGCCTTCATTGCCTGATGGGAAAATGGCCCGGCTAACATTGAATCCCCCCGCAGACCCGAATGCAACTACAATTAACGGAAAGCCCAGATACGGTTATGCGGTTACCCCGCTGATTTATGAGATCAGGCGGGAACGCAGGATTGAACTGGCGTTTGAAGGGTTCCGGTGGGATGATATTGTAAGATGGAATGCGGGTAAATTAATTGAAAACCCCAAAACGGTTTATGGAATAGTAGCCAGCCAAAATGTAAGAAATGAATATAATAGTTATTATAACTCCAATGTTTTCACAGGAGTGAATCTTAAAACGATCACTGATTGGGATGGGAAAAACAAGCAGGTAATAGCCCCTTATACAATTCCTATGCGTGTATGGAATGATAAGCTTTACCTGAACCCGATACCACAGGATCAGATCAACCTTGGTAAAGGTGCTCTTACCCAGAACCCGGGCTGGTAATAATGAATAATGTACTGTATGCATCGTTTCTGCTGCGGCTGCCGGAGACGGATATGCAGATAAATTGAATTGTATGAAGGTTGACCAAAAAATAATGTCAGCCTCTTCTTTAAAAGCATTTTAAGTTTATGGTGAAACAACTATTTTTAGCGATCGGGTTCACGGTACTTTGCATTAGTGTTACTGCCCAAAAAACGAATTATGTGCAGCTCACCCCCGGCGAATCAGAACGGAAGATCATTCAAAAAGCGGCAAATATTGTTCCTTCCACACGGCAGTTACGATGGCAGCAATTAGAGCTGACCGCCTTCTTCCATTTTGGTATGAATACGTTTACCGGCAGGGAATGGGGCGATGGAAAAGAAGACCCTGCCATCTTTAACCCCACAGCGCTGGATGCAGTACAATGGGTACAAACCATGAAAGACGCGGGTTTTAAACAGGTTATTGTTACAGCAAAGCACCACGACGGGTTTTGCCTGTGGCCAACAAAAACCACCCAGCACTCCGTAAAAAACAGCCCCTGGAAAAACGGGAAAGGCGATGTGGTAAAAGAAGTAGCAACTGCCTGTAAAAAACTGGGAATGGGCTTTGGGATCTATCTTTCACCGTGGGACAGGAACAGCCCGGTGTACGGAACGGATGCCTATAACGATTTTTTTGTGCAGCAATTGACCGAATTGCTAACAGGTTATGGAAAAGTGGATGAGGTTTGGTTTGACGGCGCCAACGGGGAAGGGCCAAACGGGAAAAAACAGGTATATGACTTTAACCGCTGGTACCGGCTGATACGCAAACTGCAACCACAGGCCGTGATTGCCATTATGGGGCCGGATGTACGATGGGTGGGAACGGAAAGCGGTCATGGACGCAGCATGGAATGGAGCGTGGTACCTACCAATAATTTAGACCAGGACCGGATTGCAGCCGGCTCCCAGCAAGGGGTTATTTTTAAGCCACAGGGAGATATGACCGGCGATGACCTGGGCAGCCGTAAGAAAATTGTAAATGCCAAAGGACTTGTCTGGTACCCTGCGGAAACAGATGTATCCATCCGCCCGGGATGGTTTTATCATGCAGATCAGGATCAAAAGGTTAAGACTCCTGAAGAGCTGATGAGCATCTATTTCACCTCCGTAGGAATGAATAGTGTATTGCTGTTAAATGTACCGCCGGATAAAAGAGGCCTCATTAATGAACATGATGTAAAAACCCTGCAGGAATGGAGCCGTATACGCAGGGAATTGTTTAAAATCAATCTGCTTAAAGGTGCAGCTATTACCTGTAAAAACGGGCTGAATATGCCGGCAATGCTGGATGGTAATAATGCTACCCATTTTACAACAAAAGGTACAGATACCGCCACTGTCATTCTTTTCAGTTTAAAACAGGCAAAAACGTTTAATGTATTTTCTGTACAGGAGAATATAAGGGTAGGGCAGCGCGTGGAAAGGTTCAGCGTTTATTACAAAAACGGCGATCAATGGAAACCCCTTATACAGGAATCGACTATTGGTTATAAACGCCTGTTGCGCTTTGATCCGGTAACAGCTGATGCAATCAGGATTGAAATTGAATCATCCAGGTTGAACCCGGCTATTGCAGAGGTGGGATTGTATTGCAGCCCTGCCGAACACCGGTAGCAAAGAAGCTATGCTGTATATGGGGGGAGTGTATGCAAGACTAAAGGTGATTGAGCAGGAAGATGGCGGTAAGTCTATTGGGGCCAACCAAAGAGTCCCTTTTGTCATGCTGAATTTATTTCAGCATCTAAAATGGCGTCTTATTGTTTGCCCCTTTGTTGGGTGTTGCGCACCAGCTTTGCGGCGATTGCAGAAACTCTAACAAGCATTGTTATGCCGTTGGCGCCTTTCCCTCGCGCATAAATCGTACTTAACACCAATGGTGGTGGAAATTGCTTAAATAGGTAAACTTCAGACCAGAAACCGGCAAATGAAGCTGCCGGCTCAGATGCCATTCTGGTCAAAATACAGCAATACATGGTCTTTCAGGAAATGCTCCTGCTCAATGGGGTCCATCACCGGCATTTGCTTCAGCTGTTTAAAGTGTGGCCAGCCATCCTTATCCTTCCCTTCGTAAGCGTAATACCCGCTGGGAGCCAGCAGGCTGCAAACCGCTACATGCATCAGTTCCTGTTTCTGTTCCTTTGAAAATTTGGGCTTTATTTCTCCAAACTCCTGTATACCAATTAAAAACAATATAGTTTCCAGGTCCGGCTTCTTTCCAAACCGCTCCACCAGTTTTGCCTCCAGGTTCCACCAACGTATCTGTAAATCATCGCCTGTTATCATGGCGCAAAAATACATCCTTCTCAAATAGTAATAAGCCTTTTTACGCTCATTGGCAACCCTTATCTTTGCAGCCCTTAAGTATAAGGTAAACCTTTAAAACAGGATTTTTAATGAAAGCATATAATTTTATAATAAAATACCGGCTCATCATCAGCGTGATTCTCATTTTAGGGGGCATTTATGTAAACTATGCAGGTAGTTTCTGGCCGGCTTTTCCTTTATATCTTATCGGGGCCATTTTGGTTTTCAGCCATTTTTTCTTTGGTCCGTTACGTTTAATACAGGAATATATGGAAAACGGCGACCTGGAAGGCGCTGAAAAAGTATTGAATTCTATTAAATTCCCCAATCTTTTGTATAAGCCTATCCGCTCTGTATACTATACATTAAAGGGCAATATTGCTATGAGCAAGCAGGATTTTGACAGTGCGGAAACCATGATGAAGAAAGGGCTTGACCTGGGAATGCCTATGAAAGAGGCAGAAGGCGCAAGTATGCTGCAAATGGGCATGCTGGCCATGCAAAAGGGCAATACCAAACAGGGAGAAAGCTATATCCGCCAGGCCATCCGCAAAGGATTGCCAGATAAGGAAAATGAAGCTGCCGCTTACCTGCAGATGTGCAGCATCATGATGAATAAAAGAGAGTTCCGCGCAGCCAAAGATTTCTTCCGGAAAGCAAAGGCCTGCAAACCCACCACTCCGCAGATCGTAAGCCAGATCAAAGAAATTGAAAAATACATCTCCCGTATGCCGGGGTAAGGCGTTGCCCAGTTATTAGTGATCAGTTTTAGTCACTACTGATAACTTACAATTACCTGATCACCTTGGCTCCGGTTTCAGGTTAATTTCCGGTTCCAGGGTCCAGTTGGCTTTAAAATTCAGTTTCCGGTCAAGCGGAACAATGAGCTCCGGCTGCAGATGCTTTTTAAAATCGCCCGGGTCCCATTTGCCATTGTGGTTACGGTCATACAGGATCTGCAGGTCATAATCCCCGGGGTTATACAGGTCAATCTGCAGTATATTGGATTTTAACGGGAAGGAGTTTTTAAGGGTTCCTCCCTGTGAAATGAGCAATACAGGATGTACTGCAGTATCCAGGTTGTTAAAAGTAATGCGGGCCTGTCCATAATCCTTTTGCTCTTTAGCGGTAAACCTAATGGTATCCGGCTTTAAAAGGCCCCTGTCCAGGCTGTCTGATGCAAAATCTTTTGGCAATACTAAATTATAACGGGTACCTTCTTTCCACTGAATATTCATCGTAATGATCCTGCGCGTGCTATCCAGTGTAAACTTATGCGTGGTCTCAGGGGTGAAAGTACTATCCGTGGACAACTCCATTTTTTCAGGGTAATAATTTTTCAGCGCCGTTGGGAAGGTCATCGTAAATGGTTCCAGCAGATCCTGTTTATCACCCTGCAGGTTGATCTGGAATTTCAGGCGTTTCTCCTTTTTATCCGGTTCCTGCTGCTCTTCGTCTGCTGTCTTTTTTTCCTCTTCCTCTTCTGCGTAGGCATATAAGCGTACAGGAGCAGGGGGAACGGGGCCAATGACCACGGCGGAGTCTGCAAAAGCAAAGATCTGCTGCGGGCTTGTATATAAATAGGCGCCTCCTTCATCTTTTAGTGCATACACCCTGTAGGTACCTGGTTTTAAGAACCGGAACAAAAAATTGCCGCTGCTGTCCACTTTGGCAATATACTCCGGGCGCTGTTTTACAACCGCGCTGTCGTCAAGATTGGAATGCAGCATTATGGTAAGGGTAGAATCGGGCTTAAAGGTTTTGGCTATTTTTACATTACCACTCAGTTGGCAGGAATCAAAATAGTCGCCGGTAGAAACCACGTAAAGCATGTCCTTTGCCTTATTCCCTTCATTAATATCTTTAATAACGTTGGTAAAATTCAGCACATAGGTGGTATTGGCCCTTAAGGAGTCCTTTAGCTTCACCGTAACGGTACGCAGTTTCCGGTCCACCTGGGGTATGGTCTTGGGCAAAGGGGAAACCACCAGGTTCTGGTAAACATCATTCAGGTCTACATATTCATCAAACTGAAAAGTGATTTTTTGTTGATTAAAATGTTTGGTTTCATTGGGCGGATCCACTTCTACAATCTTGGGAGGTAATGAATCCCTTGGCCCGCCGGAAGGAGGCACAACACTTGCACAACCGCTGCCGTAATAAATAAGCAGCATAGAAACAAAAAGGATAAAAAATAAACTTAAAATACTTTTTAGCCGCATATGATTTGCAAACATAACTGCTTTTAAGGAAAATGAAGGATAAACAAATACTTAGTGATTGTTAATAAAGCGCAATTTAGTCATTGCAAACAGGTAAACCGGATCCAGCATGGCTAAATAGCGCAAAACTTGCAGATGCATACATTTTATTTGTGCTTTCGCCAGAGGCGGAAGTCTGCTTTATGCTGCAGAACATTTATTGTTACGATATTAAGAAAGTACTTACATTATTCATACAGAATGATGGGCTTGCCGGATGCCAGGTATCCGGCAACTGTTTGGCACTGAACCCTTTTTTTAGTAAATTGAAGTTTAAAAGCACTGATTATGGCTAAGAAAAAAATTTTGTTTTTAACCGGCGATTTTGCAGAGGATTACGAAACCATGGTGCCTTTTCAAATGCTTGTCATGGTAGGGCACGAGGTACATGCGGTTTGCCCGGGTAAAAAGAAGGGCGATAAAGTAATGATGGCGATTCATGATTTTGATGGATACCAGACCTATAGTGAGAAGCCGGGGCACCTGTTTGAGCTCAATTATAGCTTTGACGATGTAAAGGGGGAAGATTATGACGCCTTTTGTATGGCAGGTGGCCGGGCACCGGAATATTTGCGCCTGGATAAAAAAGTAATTGAACTGGCAAAACATTTTATGGAAGCGGGTAAACCGGTGGCTTCCATTTGTCATGGCATACAAATATTAACAGCAGCGGATGTGGTAAGGGGCCGCAGGCTGACCGCCTACCCGGCTGTAGGGCCGGAGGTAACACTTGCCGGTGGTGAATATGTTGCCATTGCCCCCACAGAGGCCGTGGTGGATGGTAACCTGGTTACATCGCCCGCATGGCCGGGCCACCCAAAATGGATAAAAGCCTTTTTGGATGTTTTAGGCACTACCATTAAATTATAGGAGCCGCCAATTGCAGGGCGCATTCATTGGAACGGATGCTTTTTTAGGGCCCCGGCTGCAGCGCTACTAGGTACTTCCTTGCGCCGCACACTTCAGTGTTCTGTTCTTTATTGAACATATATGAGAAATTCTTGTAAATCTTGCGCGGATCAATGATAACACTGTTTCAATTTGCATAACTAAACGAAAAGATTATTCTTTTTCAGGTGTATCTTTGCAGGATGCAGTTTTCCTCCAGCTTATTGGAATCAGCCGTTAATGAATTTGCAAAGCTGCCGGGCATTGGTAAAAAAACAGCCCTCCGGCTGGTATTGCACCTGCTGCGCCAGGAACCGGAAGCGGTAGGCCAGTTCAGCGAAACTATTGAGCGGATGCGCCGGGAGATCCGTTTCTGCAAGCGCTGCTTTAATGTGGCCGATGGAGATTTTTGCTCTGTCTGCTCCAATTCGCACCGCCAGCAACATACTATTTGTGTGGTGGAAACCATCCGCGATGTTATTGCTGTTGAAAGCACACAGCAATACAATGGCACTTATCATGTACTGGGCGGTGTTATCTCTCCTTTGGACGGCATAGGGCCTGATCAGCTGAACATAGGGGCCCTGCTGTACCGCGTAGAGCATGAAAAAACAGAAGAGCTCATCTTTGCATTGAATCCTACCATACAGGGCGATACGACCATTTACTATATCCAGAAAAAATTACAGGGACAGCCGGTACAGATTACCACAATTGCCCGGGGCATTGCCTTTGGGGGTGAACTGGAATATGCTGATGAGCTTACCCTGGGGCGGAGCCTGCAAAACCGCCTGCCGGTAGAAAAATACATGAGCAGGTAGTTAGTTGTCAGCAATAAGTTCTCAGTAATCAGTTGTCAGTGATCAGTCTGAAAACTAAAAACTGAGAACTGAATAACTTAATTCTTCTTACCTTTGCAGCCGCAGGCGGATTTGTTTATTGTTCAGCCTGTTAAAAATCTGAACTAATAAACGTAAAATTCCTTCAAAGATTTTCCACGTTTATTTTTTCGGGTTTTTCATTAAGGCAATATAAATTGCCGGGCTTAAAATTTTGTATTATGAGCAAAATAAAAGAACTGCTGGAAGAACGTATACTGGTGCTGGATGGGGCCATGGGCACCATGATCCAGCGGCACCGGCTTACAGAAGCTGATTACAGGGGCGGGCGCTTTGCCCAGTGGCATTGTGATGTAAAAGGGAATAATGACCTCCTGAGCATTACCCGGCCGGAAGTGATCAAAGGCATTCATAAGGAATACCTGAAGGCGGGTGCTGACATTATTGAAACCAATACGTTCAGCTCCACTTCTATAGCCCAGGCCGATTATGAAATGCAATCGCTGGCCTATGAGCTGAATGTGGCCAGCGTAAAATGTGCAAGGGAAGCCATTGAGGAATTTGTGGCAGAAAACCCGGGCACTGGTCCCAAATTTATTGCAGGAGCAATCGGTCCCTTAAATAAAACCCTGTCCTTATCGCCGGATGTAAATAACCCCGGATACCGGGCCGTTACCTTTGATGGAGTAGCAGCAGCTTATACAGAGCAGATCCGAGGCCTGGTAGATGGCGGCGCCGATCTGCTGCTGATAGAAACCATCTTTGATACTCTGAATGCAAAGGCTGCCATCTTTGCAGCCAGGCAGTTCTTCAGGGAGCATCCTGAAAAAGCAGTGCGTTTTGAGAACGGGGCTGAAGGCGCGCCGATCATGATCAGCGGAACCATTACAGACGCCTCCGGCAGAACCCTGAGCGGGCAAACCCTGGAAGCATTTTATATTTCCGTGGCGCATGCCAATCCTTTAAGTGTGGGCCTGAACTGCGCGCTGGGAGCAAAAGAAATGCGCCCGCATGTGGCAGAGCTGGCGCACCTGGCAGCTTGCTTTGTGTCTGCCTACCCCAATGCGGGCCTCCCCAATGCGATGGGTGAGTATGATGAGCAGCCGGAACAGACCTCCGCATTCCTGGAGGACTGGGCAAAAGAAGGATTTGTAAATATTGTAGGCGGTTGTTGCGGCACCACGCCTGCACATATTGCGGCTATTGCAAAAGCGGTGGCCGGGGTTGCGCCAAGGCCATTGCCGGTAGTGAAAGCCATTGCCTGAAAACAGGTAGGAACGCTTATAACATTAAAACAAAAAAGCAACAAGATTACTTTTAATGTCAGCAGATATAAAAATTCATTCGTATTTAAGTCTTTCCGGTCTGGAGCCGCTGGTAGTGCGGCCGGAAACAAATTTTATTAATGTTGGGGAACGTACCAATGTAACGGGCTCAAAGAAGTTTGCCCGGTTAATACGCGAGAATAAATATGAAGAAGCACTGAGTGTGGCGCGGCAGCAGGTGGAGAACGGTGCACAGGTCATTGATATTAATATGGACGATGCCCTGCTGGATGGAGTGCAGGCAATGACCACGTTTATTAACCTGGTGCAAAGTGAGCCGGATATTGCCAGGGTGCCGCTGATGATTGACTCTTCCAAATTTGAGATCATAGAAGCAGGATTAAAATGTGTGCAGGGCAAATGCATTGTGAACTCTATTTCCATGAAGGAGGGGGTAGAAAAATTTATACAGCATGCCATCACCTGTAAAAGTTTTGGAGCCGCCATTGTGGTAATGGCCTTTGATGAGAAAGGACAGGCCGATACAAAGGAGCGCAAAGTACAGATCTGCCACCGCGCCTATAAGATACTTACAGAAGAGGTGGGTTTCCATCCGCAGGATATCATTTTTGACCCTAATATTTTTGCGATTGCCACAGGGCTGGAGGAACATAATAATTACGGGGTGGATTTTATTGAGGCCGTAAAAGAGATCAAGCAACTGATGCCGGCAGTAAGTATCAGCGGTGGGGTCAGCAACCTTTCCTTTTCCTTCAGGGGAAATGAGCCGGTGCGGGAGGCCATGCACGCCGTGTTTTTATACTATGCCATTAAGGCCGGCATGAATATGGGTATTGTGAATGCAGGCCAGCTGGTGGTATATGATGAAATTGAACCCCAACTGCGCCGGTTGTGTGAAGATGTGATCCTGAACCGCAATAATGCCAACAACGAAGCAACCGAAAAACTGCTGGCATTTGCAGAAACGGTAAAGTCGGCTGGCAAAACCGTAAAGAAAGACCTGGCATGGAGAAACGCTCCGGTTGAGGAACGGCTGAAGCATGCGCTGGTCAATGGTATTACAGATTACATTGATGAAGATACGGAGGAGGCGCGTTTAAAATACCCCCGCCCTCTTGAAGTGATTGAAGGTCCTTTAATGGCGGGTATGGATGTGGTAGGAGATCTGTTTGGCTCCGGTAAAATGTTTTTGCCACAGGTAGTAAAAAGTGCCAGGGTAATGAAAAAAAGCGTAGCCTGGTTAACACCTTTTATTGAGCAGGAAAAGCTGGATAACCCTGATCTGGATGAGGACTCAGCGCCGAAGATCTTACTGGCAACTGTTAAAGGAGATGTGCACGATATCGGCAAAAACATTGTAGGCGTGGTGCTGGCCTGTAATGGCTACAAGATCATTGACCTTGGCGTAATGGTGCCTACAGATAAAATACTGGATACAGCTGAAAAGGAAAAAGCAGATATTATTGGTCTGAGTGGATTGATCACCCCCTCCCTGGATGAAATGGTGAACGTGGCCCATGAAATGCAGCGCCGACAGATGAAGCAGCCGTTACTGATTGGGGGTGCCACAACTTCACGTATGCATACTGCTGTGAAGATTGCTCCTCAGTTTGATAAAGGAGTGGTCCATGTTTTGGATGCATCACGTAGTGTAACGGTAGCAGGCTCTTTATTGAACCCGGAGCAGAAACCCCGGTTCCTGGAAAGCATTAAGGCTGAATATACAAAGCTGGCTGCCGATTTTGCAGGCAAGAAAAAAGTAAAGGAATTCCTGAGCTTTGAAAAGGCGCAGGAAAACAAGATGCCTATTGACTGGACCGGATTTAAGCCACAGGTGCCCTCTTTTACAGGAGTCAGAACCTTTCATAATTATGATCTTTCGGAAATACGGAAATACTTTGACTGGCAGCCCTTCTTTATATCATGGGAGCTGCATGGCAGGTTTCCCCAGATACTGGAAGATCCTGTAGTAGGTAAGGAGGCTAAAAAATTGTACAATGACGCCAATAAAATGCTGGATCAGATCATTGCGGAAAAATGGCTGACGGCTCAGGGAACGGTCGGTTTTTGGCCGGCTGCCAGAACAGCTGATGATACGGTTGAGATCCTGGAGGGTGATAAAAAAACAGCACTTCAGTTCTTACGCCAGCAGATAAAAAAAGCGGCAGGGCAGCCCAACCTGAGCCTGGCAGATTTTATTTGCCCAAGCCCATCCCCGGATGCATTGCTGCCGTCAGCAGGTGCTGCTAAAAAGAGTCAACCGGATGTTACAGAAAACGATGACCTGATTTCCCCCTCCGGGGGACCGGCGGGGGCTGATTATATAGGAGCTTTTGCAGTGACCATCCATGGTATTGAGCCGCACCTGGAGCGGTTTATAGCCCAGAATGATGATTACAGCAAAATTAACCTACAGGCGTTGTCCGACCGTTTTGCAGAAGCCTTTGCTGAACTGCTGCATGAAAAAGTGAGAAAGGAGTTATGGGGCTATGTAAAGGAGGAGGGCCTTACCAATGAAGAGCTGATCCAGGAAAAATACCAGGGCATCCGGCCTGCGCCGGGCTACCCGGCCTGTCCGGATCATACAGAAAAATATAAATTATTTCAATTATTGGGCGGAGAGGAACAAACAGGTATTCACCTGACCGAAGCCCTTGCCATGTACCCGGCATCTTCTGTCTGCGGCTGGTATTTCAGCCACCCGGAAAGCAAATATTTTGGCGTGGGAAAGATCCAGGAAGATCAGTTCCTCGATTATGTGCGGCGTAAAGGCATGCCGGAGGCAGCTATGAGAAGATGGCTGCGGCCGGTACTGGAATAGTGGCGATAACAGGCCTTACAAATTTTCCAGCTCCATAAGCTTTGCGTCAAAATAATGATCAAAAGCCGCTGTGGCATAACCCAGCAGCCTGCCGTTTTCACCGAGCTCAGAAGATACAATGGACGCCTTTTCCCGTATCTGCGTCATGCAATAGGTGTTGATAGCCTGCTGCATCGGCAATGTAATGTATTGCCGGGCTTCAGCAATTTTTCCGCCAAGAATAATCAGCTCAGGGTTGAATAACTGGATCAATGTGGAGATTCCTTTCCCCATATTGCTGCCGATATTGGAAAGCAGCTTTATGGCATACTGATCTCCGCGGTTGGCAGCCTTAATAACCATTTCTGCTTCTATATTATCCAGCTCATTGGCAGAAAGCTCCGCCAGTATAGAGTTTTTACCGGAAAGAATTCCTTCCCGCGCCATTTTTGCAAGTGCCTGTCCGGAAGCAACCGTTTCAAGGCATCCGTGCTTTCCGCAATAGCAAAGTTCTCCGTTATCCACAAAAGGAATATGGCCCATTTCTCCTGAAAAACCGGATGCCCCGTGACGAACGGCTCCGTCCATTATAATCCCAAGCCCAACGCCCCAGTCCATCAGCAATACCAGTGCGTTTTGTTTCCCAACGGCTTTCCCATGGCGCAGTTCGGCCAGCGCCGTTCCCTTTACATCGTTCTGGATCGTTACCGGCAACCGGAATACAGCTTCAAAAGCTTCGCGTAGTGTCATTGCAGCATCATCATTGGTCAGGTAGCTGTAATTTTCACCGGCAACAGCGTCAACCAGCCCGGGCATGCCAATGCTTACGCCCACCAGTTTCTTTTTATCAATACCGGACCGGCTGATCAGCTCCTGTGCCAATTTTTGAATTTGCCGGATATCATCCCTGTTCTTTGAAAGTTTATGGGCAATGCTGGTAACCGGCGTACTTTCCGTATGCGTGTTATCCATAATGACCATCTTCATGGTAAACAATTCAATGTCGATGCACAGCACATAAAAGGAGCCTGGTTTTAAACAGAACAGATCGGGCTTTCGGCCACCAATGGATTTACCATAGCCGTTTTTTTCTATCAGCCTGCTCTGGATAAGATCATAAAGCAGTTTAAGGGCTGTTGGAGTGCTTACTGCTAATGCCCTGCAAATATCATTGACAGAAGCGCTGCCGGTATCGTATAAATATTTTTGAAGTCTCAATTTTAATAAATGCTTTTTTCTTGTATCTGTAGACAAGGAACCTTGCTTTTTGCCTGCAATCGCTTTTGCGCTCATATTGATGGTGTATTTGTTTTCGAAAATAAGAACTTATTTTAAAAATTTTATAAAGTTTTTTATATACTTAAATTTTTATATAAAAAGAAATAATTCAATAAAATTTTATTGAATGTAAACAAGATATCCTATAAATTGAATTAAGTTTATGGCTGCTTTGCCATTATTCGCATGGGAAATCTCTAAACATTCTTAAAACAAAAAGTATGAACTCTAAACCAACTTCCAAGTGTTACAGGCATTGGTGTATACTCTTCTGCCTGGCAGCGTTTCTTTGTTTTTGCGGGCCGTTTCATGAGGCCCTGGCCCTGTCTGCCGTTTATAAACCTCCCATAAACGGAACAGTAAAAGATACTGCAGGGATGCCGATTGTGGGGGCATCTGTTAAGGTAAAAGGATCCGACCGGGGTACGGTTACCAATGAGCAGGGGGCTTTTACCATAGAGGCTGCTGTAAATGATATCCTGGAAATTTCCGCAGTTGGGTACGTTCCTGTTGAAACCGTTGTGGGCCCGGCTGCAGATTATGCTATCGTATTAAAGCCGGCAACCCATTCTATGGATGAAATTGTGGTGATAGGCTACGGCGCTCAAAAGAAGTCGAGCATTACAGGAGCTGTTTCTTCCATTGCGATGAATAAAGTGAGCGACATTCCCGTAACCAATCTTTCAAATGCATTGGCCGGAAGAGCAGCGGGAGTTACCGTTGTAAATTCATCAGGGCTTGCCGGGGCTTCTTCAAACATCAGGGTGCGGGGAAGTTTTGGAGAGCCGGTGTATGTGATTGACGGTATCATAAAGGATAAAGCAGCATTCGATGCCCTGGATGCAAATGAAATTGACCAGATGAGCATTCTGAAAGATGCTGCTGCAGCCTCGGTGTATGGCGTACAGGCGGGTAATGGGGTGGTCGTAATTACCACGAAGAGGGGATCGCCGGGAAAACCTGTTTTTGGGGCGCAGACCTCTTATACAACATCGCGCCCTACACAAACCTTGCTGGCCAACCTGTCTACCGCCACTGATGAATTGATTTACCAGAACCGGGTAACGCAATGGAATAATGAATATAACGGGAAAAATGACCCGCTTCCTAATGACCAAACCATCTTTGACTATTTTAAAGACCGGTCTTATAATGTGAATGATTGGGTATGGAGAAACCCTTCCAGTCAAAAATATATGATCAATGTGAACGGAGGCAATGATAGGATTACCTATTACTCAATGCTGAGCTATACCAAGGAAAAGGGCTCTTATATAAACCTGGACTATAAGAAATTCAACCTGCGGACCAATGTAACTGCCAAAATAAGCAATGCCATCTCCCTGAATATGAACCTGGCGGCTGCCCAACAAAACGCAGACCGGTTTTACTGGCCGTTTACGGGCGATGATGATTATAACGTGGGCGATTTTTACAGGGTAACTTTTAACTGGCCCAAACTGTTCCCTTTCTATCTGAATGCGGATGGTACGGTTGCAGACCAGATAACGGACTATCCCGTACAACCAGCCATCGGTTCCTGGCAATTATGGAATGTGGTGGATATGGTGCAGGGAGATCGTTATATTAATACCCGCAGGAGGCAATTCAATCCGATCCTTACACTGGATATTAAGCTGGATCAGTTCATTAAAGGGCTTTCCACAAAGCTGGTAGGCAATTATGAAGCAAATGACTATATGCGGAAATGGTTCCTCACCTATCAGCATAACTATAAATTCATTTCGGCGGATCCCAGTAATAATCCTTATGTTCCGGCTCCTCCAGATCCGAGTCAGGTAAATATATTTACATTCAGCCAGAACCAGCCTTTCCTGCGCTACAATAT